>JBCDKD010000021.1:0-68953 GCA_039024275.1 Planctomycetota bacterium
CCCGGCTTCGGCGACCGGCGCAAGGCCATGCTTGAAGACATCGCCACCCTCACCGGCGGGCGGGCGATCATGGAAGAGCTGGGCATCAACCTCGAGACCCTCGAGCTGTCCGACCTCGGCCGGGCCAAGAAGGTCGTCGTCGACAAGGACAACACGACCATCATCGAGGGCGCCGGCAAGACCGCCGACATCAAGGGCCGCATCGCCTCCATCAAGGCCGGCATCGAAGCCACCAGCAGCGACTACGACAAGGAGAAGCTGCAGGAGCGCCTCGCCAAGCTGGCCGGCGGCGTGGCGCAGATCAACGTCGGCGCCGCGACCGAGTCCGAGATGAAGGAAAAGAAGGCCCGCGTCGAAGACGCCATGCACGCCTGCCGCGCGGCCGTCGAAGAGGGCATCCTCCCCGGCGGCGGCTCCGCCGTCCTCCGCGCCCGCAAAGCACTGGACAAGGTCGAGACCATCGGCGACGAGAACCTCGGCGTCGACATCGTCCGACGCGCCGTCGCCGCACCCATCAAGCAGATCGCGCAGAACGCCGGCTACGACGGCAGCGTCGTCTGCAAGGAGGTCGAAGAAGGCAAGGGAGCGAGCTTCGGCTTCGACGCCCTGACCGGCGAGTACGGCGACCTCATCAAGGCCGGCATCCTCGTCCCCACCAAGGTCGAACGCGTCGCCCTGCAGAACGCCGCCTCCATCAGCGGCCTGCTCCTCACCACCGACGCCGTCATCACCGAGCTCAAGGACGACAAGAAGGGCGGCGCCCCCGACATGGGCGGCATGGACTACTAAGTAAGTCCACCACGCTCAACCCAGAAGCAACAACCCCCGTCGAAAGACGGGGGTTTTTCTTTGCGCATGCCGGCCCAGCACGATCACAAAGCCGACGCTACCACGTTTGTACGACCCGTTAACCGGAATCACTGGATTCCCGCCTTTTTACAACAGGCCCAGGACCCCCCGCGCACAATTGGTGCGCCCCGGCGCGCCCACCGCCCGCACATCCATAGGCCTACCCTCTTCCCCCCCGACGGCGAGCCAAGCAGCAGCGCAAGGGGCGAGCGAGAACCCCGTCCCCTCCATCAAACCCCCCGGCGGCTGCTCCCGCGCGCGCAAACCACCGCAGACCCCGCCCGCCCAACGCCAGCAACGCCAAGGCCCCAACCAAGCGGACCCCAAAGACAGAAAGCCTGCACCGCGTGTGTCAAAACGCCGCCGGCCGGCCACGCCGCAAGCACCGCCGGCCTGCCGCCGACCACCAACGCCGTCATCACCGGGCCAAGAACGTGTACGAGAACTGTGAAATAGCCGGTGGCCTACAGACGCCGGACCCGAGAAGACGGGGCTGTTGCGACAAGCAACCGCTTCCGCGTCCGGGGCCCGTAGGTCCCCGGCTGTGGTATACACCTCTCGTACACGTTCTAAAAGACGGCAAGGCCGGCGGCGCCCCCGACATGGGCGGGGTGGGCTGCTAAGGAAGTTTGGCAGGACAGGCATTCCTGCCTGTCAGTCGGCGCAGCCGAATCGAATGGCAATCCCCTACAGCCCACATCGCAAGATGTGGGGTTTTCATTGCTACAATCCATCACATGGCCAGCATGCAGAAACTGCTCGACAAAGTGCTCTCTGCACGCAGCGATGCCAACATCAAGTTTTCTGAGTTGAGAAAGCGCTTGTCTGCACTTGGTTTTGATGAGAGGATTAAGGGTGACCACCACATCCAAACCCGCGACGATGTGGAAGAAATCCTGAACCTGCAACCGCTCAAGGGCGGCAAGGCCAAGCCGTACCAGGTCAAGCAGTGCCGAAACGTGATTACGAAGTACCGACTCGGATTGGACGACGAAGCATGAAATACGAGGTCATCATCTACTGGAGCGAAGACGACCAGTCCTTCATCGCCGAGGTGCCGGAGTTGCCGGGTTGCATGGCCGATGGCTCGACCCAGGCGGAAGCGTTACAAAACGCCGAGCAGATCGCCGCAGAATGGATCGAGACGGCGAAGTCGCTGGGGCGAGAGATCCCGAAGCCGAAGGGCCGATTGAGCTTTGCTTGACGATTTCGCCCTGCTGCTGACCACCGACACTGTGATCACCGGGCTGAAAGACAGCAAGGGCGACGACCACGGCATGGGCGGGATGGACTACTAAGCCCAGCGGAGCATCGGGTTAACCTATTCGCCCCGCGAAGTAATTTGATTTAACGTCCCGGCAGGGCAGCGAAAGCTGTCTCACCAGTTTTTTATGGGTCATAATCGCAAACATCATTACATTCCTCAGTTTTATCTGCGCGGGTTCTCATCAGGATCGCGCAAAATTATTGATGTTTATCACATGCCCACCAATAAGCGTATAACTGATGTGGCCATCAAGAATCAAGCTCAAAGACAAAATTTCTATGGAAACATCAAATATGAAAAATTTCTTGCATCAATTGAAAGCAAGATTGCTCCTCCTTTAATTCATTTAAGAGAAAATGCTGTGGTTCCGAAATATTCAAGTGATGACTATATTTCACTCCAGATGTTGCTTCTATCAACATTGTCTCGTACAGAAAAAGCTAGAAATGAAAGAGATAGTGCAATGACAAAGTCGGTCAAGTTAATCTTGGAAGAAATACCAGAGCATCAGGATTTGCTTGAACATCAAAATCTTATGACAGAAAATAGTTCTCACTTCGCCTTAGAGTCTCTTTTTGAGTTTTTGCTGTATATATCTGATTTGAAGTTGGGAATAGTTAGGTGCTCTGAACATGCTTTTTTTGGAACTGATTCACCTGTTAACTTGGTGAATCCTTTTTTAGAGTCACGTATAAAAAATCGCTCAGTTACAGGTCTTGTTGAAAGGGGTTTGGTGATGATTATGCCCGTTTCATCTCAAATAACACTGATTGCATATGATCCATGGGTTTATAAGTTTCGTAGTAAAAATAATGTTTTAGATATTGGATCTCAGGAAGTTGAGTACTACAACTTGTTACAAGGTGTTTGCATGGAGAGAGTGGCTTACTGTTCTGCATTTACTAGGACATCCCTCATTAGAAATGCTATTACAAAAGCCAAGCGATTTAGGCCTGG
Organism: Planctomycetota bacterium; assembly: GCA_039024275.1. GTDB lineage: Bacteria > Planctomycetota > Phycisphaerae > Phycisphaerales > Phycisphaeraceae > JAHQVV01. Next base: position 3,074 of record JBCDKD010000021.1, read on the forward strand.
ATCTAGAAGCCGGGTTAGATTTGAGAAACTATATATGGATAACGATCCAGAGCCCAAAGATATGATTGCAATGTCAAGATGGGAGCCAAGGCTAGGGATAATTCCACCAGGATTGAAATTTCTTAGATTTGCTAAAAATATACCGCTGTCAGATACAGCTGTTCAAATTAGAAATCCAATTTTGTATGACATGATAAGGCGAAGAGAGCACCCTACTGGTAAAGCTGATGTACAAGAAATGATTGCAGATATTAGAGAGCATCTTGGACAGGAAAAGGATAAGAAAAAGGTGCGGGAGTCGTTTTAGGAATCGAGATCTGGGAACCACATGATGAGAGATGAGCACCTGATCAAGGAGCCGATGACGGATGAGGAGTTGGTCGAGCGGGCGGAGCTGCTTGGCGGGCTGTTTAAGCTGCTGATCACGCTCAATTCCAGCGCGATCGGGGTGATCGTGATCTTCTCCGGTAACTTCTTGGTGGATGATACGCTTTCAAAGATCCTGGTTGCCATGGCTCCCGTGTGTTTTCTCGCGTCGCTGGTGTGTTCATTCATGATGGTCTTTAGCTCAACGCTCCGTCAATCACCACGCCACTCGTTGGAGCGTGAGTGGGAGCAAGAAGAGTGGTGGTTTTTTAGTATTTCATTCGTCGGTTTTATCACGGGGATATCGTGTCTGTTCGTGATTGCCTTGAACAATTTCTTCCGGACACTGCCGCAATGGATTGAGCTTGCCCTTCTGTTGGGTATGTTAGTCAGCTTGTTCTACATCATTAGATGGCTGATTGGCCAGAAGCAACGTTTGCGCTTTTAGAACGGTGGGTGGCAGGGGCAGAACGTAGTGATGCTCCGGAACGCATTTTCTAGGTTGCGTTGCTTGTGATTTGTTCCAGGTCTTCGCTTTGGCGTGTGGCACTGATAGGCAGCCGCCGGGTGCCGCACTGCGTGCCGCAAGGGCTCTGTGCGCGAATCACAATCGATGTATCCAATCCAGCTTGCACATAGCGCCCTGTGAGACGCGATGTGGCACCCAACGCCTACTTGATCTTTGCGATGAGTTGGCTGGCGCGGATGTCGAGCACGCCACAGATGGCAAGCAGGGTGTCGACTGTTGGGGAGGAACGGTTGTTCTCAAGCTTGCTGATGTACTCGCGCGTGACGCCTGCCTTGGTCGCAAGTGTTTGCTGGCTTAGGCCCTTGGCTAATCTGGCTTTGTTGAGTTCATCGCCGAGCATGTGCCGGTCCTAAGGTAGTTCTCTGACTAGCTTGGCGGCGGGTGGCCGGGGCAGGCGGCTTGGGGATGCCCCGGAAGGTGTTGTCTAAGATTTATTCGTTATGGTTTGTTCCGGGTCTTCGCAAGTTCAGACACCGACGGGTGACGGGTGGCAGGGGCAGAGCGTAGTGATGCCCCGGAACGCGTTGTCTGGGTTGTGTCGCTTGTGATTCGTTCCGGGTCTTCGCTTCGCTCAGACGCCTGCCACCCCGGGCGTTGTTTATGCGGCATCTTTGTTTTTCGATCTCGTCGTCGGGTGGCAGGGGCAGAACGCAGTGATGCCCCGGAACGCGTTGTTTGGGTTGCGTCGCTTGTGATTCGTTCCGGGGCTTCGCTTCGCTCATCCGCCTGCCACCCCGGGCGTTGTTAATGAGGCATCCTTGTTCTTAGATCTCGTCGGTGAGTGGGTGGATGGTGCACGGGCCTGGTTGTCCGGTGCGGTACCAGTTGGCGCTGGACCATGCCCAGTCTTCGGGTTTCTCGGCAAGGCCACGCCGGACCGGGTTGAGGTGGATGTAGTCGATCACCGGCCGAATCGTCTGGGTGTTGTCGATGTTCCGGTCGTACCCGCCGCCGGGCTGCCAGAACAACCGCTCGGCGCGCCCGCGTCTTTGTCTGGTGATGCGTTCAAGCCAGCCCGGGCAATGTTCCTGCATGTATCGGATCGCTTGGCGGCCTACGGGTTCTTTCACGGCACCACGGAAGCGGGCGATGTCGTAGTCCCGGTCCTCCGGCCAAACGAACAGGTGGACGTGTTCGGGCATGAAGACGTAGGCCCACAGGCGGAAGCCGTGTTTGGCGCAGGCATGGTCGACCGATTTGGCGAGCCAATTGCGTGTGCGGTCGGCGTCTAAGAACGGATAGCCGCGGTAGCACGAGAACGTGAGCTCGTGGGCGTGGCCGGGCAGGTTGTAGTTTCTGCGTGTCGACACCCGGGATACCCATGACTCCTGGAAGGGTGGCCGGCGTCTGAGCGTAGCGAAGACCCGGAACGGGTTGGGGTGGATTGAGTTTAGACGATTCGTTCCGGGGCATCACTGCGTTCTGCCCCTGCCACCCGACGTGGGCGTGGCCGGGCAGGTTGTAGTTTCTGCGTGTCGACACCGGGGATACCCATGACTCCTGGAAGGGTGGCCGGCGTCTGAGCGTAGCGAAGACCCGGAACGGGTTGGGGTGGATTGAATTTATACGATTTCGTTCCGGGGCATCACTGAGTTCTGCCCCTGCCACCCGACGGTGCTGCGGGGCACGCTGATCGAGGTGCTGCACGAGCTAAGCCGGCAGCGTCAGGTGTGAGTGACGGCGGGGTGACCCCTCTGGAACGGGTCGTTCTTGATTGATGCGTTGGCGTTTGTCCTGCGGGTTCGCTTTACTCATCCCCGGGCACCCCGGCTAACACCAAGTCGTTAATTTTTAGGATTGTGCCCTTTTCGGCCCATCTGGCGATGTAGACATGTCATAGTACCGAGGGTATTTGTTGTTCGTTGTTGGAGAAGAGCCCGATGTTGATGGTCCGTATCGCTTGTGGTTGTGTTGCTGGTTTGGGGTTGGCGTTGCCGATGGTTTCGGATGCGTCGCCCTGGCGGATCGACTTCGTGGTGCGGGTCGATGAGATTTCGAGCCGGGGCGATGTTAATGAGGTTGGCGACCCGCTGGCGGGGCTGAGCGTGTCGGACACGGTGAGCGGGTCGTTTGTGATCGAGGTGCCTCAGCCGGACCAGGACATCAACGCCAACCGCGGCCGTTACAACTACACGGACCTCGTGCTGAACCTGCCGACGGGCCCGGCGATCTCGCTGGACCTGGCCGGGCGGCCGGGCTTTGAGTTCGGGATCGGGCCGACGAGTGACGGCACGTTCGACATCGAGGACGACGATTTGTTTAGCCTCAGTGCCGTCATTCAGATCCAAGAGCTGGACTACGGCGTTGGCGACACCGCGTTCGACGAACAGATCACCCTGGACGATGGCCCGGCGACCCCTTTGTTCGACGATGTCAATGTGCTGGACCCGGTTGAGCTGGCCGAAGAAATCGTCGGTAGCAACCTGGGTTATTCGTATCGTCGGCTGGAAGGTGCAACGAGCCCGAGGGGCGCTTTCATCAACAGGGAATTGGACGCGGCGTCCTTTGACGGCGAACTCATCAGCGTGACCGCGACACTTGTGCCCGAGCCTGGGTCGCTTGCCTTGTTGGCAGCGGGCGGGCTGCTGGTCGCGCGGCGTCGCCGTTAAGCGCCTACGGACGAAAAAGGGTCGGGACTCGTATTCTGTTTCAAGTGAAAATGACACCCGATCCCTTCTCTGGGCCTCAAACATCTCGTGATTGATGCCTGTGCGCTGGCTGCTATGGTTCTTTCTGGGTCTCATTGCAAGGATGAGATACCAAATAGATGTGAGATTTGGTTAACTTCATTGAAACCTCAGACTGGTTTATATCCGGCTCTTTCTGATCAAACTCACTTACTGCCAACGACAAGTGAAAGCATCAAAGCCAGTAGAGCAAGCCAGAAGAAGAAGTGTTCAAAAAACGCTAAAACACGAAACGTGAGAAACGGGATACCGCTGTGTGCTGGGTAGTCATGGATCCTTTCGTATTTGTCTTCCTTTCCATCTTTATACTTGTTTTGAATGGCAGTGGGTATGCCGCCTACGAGGAGTATTGCCGCAGAAATAGATAGAAAGATGAAGCAGATTGCTGCTATCAAAAAGGAAGAACGGATCACACCGCCGCTGAAGAGATGATCCTTTCCAACGGCAAGCACCACGACGGAGAGGGCCTGGATCGATACGGTCCACTTGCCCCATTCAGCAAGGCTTTTTAGTGCCTCGACTCTTCTTTTTTCATCGCCATTCATGTCGTCATCACTCATCGCTACGGCCTTATTTCTGCCCTAGGCTTATGCAGTGTGCTGGTACCTGGCAAGCCCCTTGTAACCTTTTGTACTGATCTCCCATTCATTTTTTTATATTCATGATACGCATCCGACCAATTCCTGATGCGCGTCCGGCGATTGGACAAGAAAAAGGGGGCAAGAAAAAAGGATCAGTTACACTTATGTCTGACCCAACCCTCACCCTGTGGGGGAGAGGGTGCCAAGGCAGCGGTGCTACAAGTGATGCGGCAGGCTTACTTACTGGCGGCGGTGGGCGTCGGCGGGTGATGCGGGGGGTAGCTCGCTGAATGGGCGTTGTTGGTCGCCGATGACGGGGTTGTTGACGGGGTCGATTGGTGGCTCGTATTTGATGCGTGGTTTGTTTTCTTCTGCCCCGCCATAGGTCAGGTAGAGCAGGCCAACGCCCAGCGCGGACAGGCCGAGGGAGACGACGGAGATGATGGCAAGCCCGATGATGTGGATGATGCCTTGCGCGTCTCGCTGGGTGTCTTGGGGCAGGCCGACCAGCCAGGCCACGACGCCGACGCCGATGGCGGTGATCACGAGGCCGAAGACGACCATCGCAATCGCGGCGGTGGTGTTGGCGGCTCTTGCGGGCGTGGCGGTTTGGCCTGCCGGGTGGCTGGAGGGATGGGTCATCTCACGGTTCAAAGCGGCGCGGTCGGTCTAGTAGCGAGCCAATTCAAACATGGTTCTGTAGGAATGTGGCGTGGTTTCGAAATCGCCGGGCCGGCCGCCGTTGGTGTGGAAGCAGACGGTTAGCCGGTTGCCTTCGAGTTGATAGATGCCGCGGTCGAGCCGTTCCCCGTAGGTGATGTCGATCTTCCCGTGGCCGCGTGAGGGCTTGATATGGTACGTCCCCTGTTTGCCGTTCAGTTCGATCTGGCCATCATCGAAAACGAAGAAGCCGCCGTCGAACATGCCGGGCGGTGCGGGGACGCCGTTGGACTCGGCGTAGGTGATCGCCCAATCGCCTTGGATCGCTTCGCGGTCTTGCTCGGCCCGCTCGGTGTCACCAAACAGCGAATCAAAGTTCAGCCCCACCAGCACGATCGTCTTGATGATCAATAGCCAAAACCCGATTTTGACGATCGTGTTCATTGCGTCTTCTCCCCGGTATTCACGCGCTGGGTTGTTGTTATCGGCCAGCAAGGGGTGCCGGGTAAGGCGAACGCGGAATAATTCTCCACGGGGTAAAAACAGTCGGCGGGCGTCCTGCGGGCGGAGCGCGGTCATGCCGGGGCGATCGGTGTTGTTGTAAGCCCGGGGTGTTCAGGCCGCAGGCGGCGTGGTGTCAGCTTCCGAGCTTGTCGGCCATCGCCGCGCAGCGCTTGCCCGTCGGGGTGTCGGGGTATTTCTCGGCGATCTTCCTGGCGTACGCGACCAACTCGGGCGCCTGTTCGGGCTTCATCTTGTCGATCGCCTTGATCATCTTGACATACATCTTTCGTGCGGACGCCTCGTCTTTGATCACTTGATTGGACTTGAGCTGTGCCAGCTTCTTGCGGACGTCTTTGGCGAACGGTTCACGGGGGAAGAGCTCGGAAGCCTTGGTGTAGAGCCTGCGGGCCTCGAAGGGGTCGGTCTCGACGAGTTGGTCGGCCTGCTCGACCCAGCCCTGGGCCTGGGCGAGGGCGGCCGATTGGAGCGCTTCGGCAGAAGTCTTGAGCGCCTCGTCCCGGTCTCGGAGTGGCCGGCTCAGGCCGCGCAGCGCGTCTTTGTATTTATCGGCATTAAGTAGCTCGACCACGGGCTTGAGCGCGTCGTGGTAGTCCTGCGGGTTGTAGGCCTGCTCGCTGCTGGCGGGCTTGACTTGGGCGAGGGCCTTGTTGATGGTGGGCGCGTCCATCGTGTAGCCGACGATCTTGCCGTCGGGGCCGATCACACGGAACTGGTAGATGTTGTTGAGCGAGATCTTAGTGTTGTAGAGCTTCTCCATCATGGAGAGCTTGTCGGCGAAGACGGGCATGTCCAGCTTGGTGCGTTTGACGTAGGCGCTCGCTTCGGAGGAGCTGTCGCCCGCCGCGATCGCGATAAAGGTGACGGGCTCGCCCCGGAACTGCTGGACAACCTTGTTCCGGTCGGGGATCTTCCTGGTGCAGGACGGGCAGTTCTGCTCGTAGAAGAACAGGACGACGACCTCGCCGCGGAGTTGTTCGAGGGAGTACTGCTTGCCGTCGGTGAAGACGCCTGGCGGGAAATCGGGGGCCTGCGCCGCCTGCGTGGCGCACGGGGTCAGGGCGAGCAAAAGCCCCGCAGCGAACACGGCCATGATCGATCGGTAGGTCTCCATTGTGTGTCTCCCGGTGTGTGGGTTCGGCGTGCCGCGTGGCAGGCATCGTTTAAGCAAGCTTGATAATCATACGCTGTGTGCTCGCCCGGTGTTTCGGGTCGGGGCATGGTTTATGCGGTTCTGCGCAGAGGACCGCCAAGTCACGTCTGACCCACGCGTCTCAAAAGCCGGCTTGTCCGGGGTCCCTGCAGAAAGCGAGACACGCGGCCTTGCAGGTTTTGGCAGCGTTGCCATACAGCAAGACCCGCTGGCTTAGAAGATCGGCCGTTCGTGTTCGCCGAGGTCTGGCTTCACGGGCGTGTGCGCGGTGGTGCCGTCATCTTCGCCGCCCATAAAGAGGAAGCGGACGCCGATCCCGATCGCGCTCAGGCCCGCGAAGGCTATGAAGCCGAGGACGGGTTCGGTGATCGAGCGGGTGGCGTCCAGGAACTCGAAGACCCCCTCTTGTTGGCCGGCCGGGATGCTGATGAGTTTAAGCAGCAAGGACAGACCACCCCCGAGCATGGCGGCCCCGATGAGGATCAGGCTGATTGCGGCGATCGTGTTGGAGGCTCTCCCGGTCATAACGCGTTTATCGGCATCGTGGCCGAGGCGGTTAACGCCATATGAAGCCGTGCATCACCCGGGTTTGGGAATACCCGGATCGGATACCCATTCGTCTGAAAGCGTCCTAGGATGCTTCCTTGTGACGAGGTATGGCCGTAGCTGATCGGAGTGTTCAAGATGTCAGAACAGAACGGCGTCGCGAAGAAGAACGTGCTGGGCGGGCCTTTGCGGCCCTGCTGCTTTGATCCGCTGACCGGGTACTTCCGGGACGGGTACTGCCGGACGGACGCGAGCGATCACGGCCGGCATATTGTCTGCGCGCAGGTCACGGCCGAGTTCCTCGAATTCACCAAGCAGCGGGGCAACAACCTGTCCAGCCCGGCGCCGGAGTACGGCTTCCCGGGGCTGGAGCCCGGCGACCGCTGGTGCCTATGCGTGCTGCGCTGGAAGGAGGCGATGGAGCATGGTGCGGCCCCGCCGATCGTGCTGGAGGCCTGCGATGAGGCGACGCTCAGCGTGGTGCCGATCGAGACGCTGCGGGAGCACGCGCTGTAGGTTTGGTGCCGGCAGGCCATGGCTCAGTCGGGCTGGCCCTTGCTTTTACCCCGTCCCGTTTTATAATTCGCCAGACTGGCATCGATAGCTCAATGGCAGAGCCGCGGCCTCTAATACCGCTTGATACGGGTTCGAGTCCCGTTCGATGCATTGCTTGAATTAACCCAAGGGAAAGATCCATGTCGTAGATATCGCACTTGTATGTCTTGGTCCGAACGGACCTCCCGCCTGCCCAGCAGGCCGTCCAGTCCTGCCACGCCAGCATCGAAGCGGCGCGGCACTTCCTTGAGCCCGACGCTCACCACCCGCACCTCGTGGTCTGTGGTATCCGGGGCGAGGAAGCACTCCACCAAGCAAGAGACCGGCTCGAAGCGCTCGGCGTCCGCTGCTGCGCATTCGTCGAGCCCGACCGTGACCACGAGGTCACCGCGCTCGCGACCGAGCCGTTAAGCGGCCGGCGGAGGCGGCTGCTCCGTCGTTACAAGCTGCTCAAGCCCGGCTAGATCACTAAGCCGAACAACCGGGGCCCGCCGGGGAGCGCGATCGCTACGCGCTTTTTCACTGCTACCAACCAGCCCTAATAAGAAATAAACCCTACTTTCAAAAGGAAACGAATATGTTGATTGAAGAAAACCCCTCCCCGGCGTTTCAAAGCCGGTGGGGCTACCACCCCTGCACGTACGATGTTTACCGCAAGCTGAAGGACCTGCACCGCTGGTACTGGTTCTGCGTCTACGATTTTCATCGTTGGAACCGCTGGCAACGGAAGCAGCCTCAGAACCGTGTGGGTTCTGAGCCCGCGTTCTGCCCAGTCTTTATTGAAGATACGACCTGGTACAAGCCTTGTCGGCGTGGTGACGACACGCACTACAAGGTCTACCCGAAGAAGCTTGTCGATCGCGATATCGTCGGGCTGTTTCGGCGTGCCCGGACCCCCTCGCCCGGGCCTGTCGCGGTGTTTGAGCCGGTGTTGCTGCAAAGCATCGATGAACTGCACGCGGAAGCAGGGGGTTGGTGCCGATAGCCGAAGCAACAAGTTGGAGCGCCCCGCTGAAAGGCGGGGTGTTTTGTTGGTGTCGTATCAGCGGGCCGCCGCGTGGTATGCTTGACCCCCGGCCGTGCTGTACAGACTTGGTGCAAACATGAACATGCGGCGATACCTGACGCGTCTGCTCCCGGTTCTGCTTGGGTTGGCGGCTCTAGCCCCAGACATATACGCCCGCCCGGCCGGGCAGCCTACCGCGGAACTGATCTACTTCACGGACGACACCACCGCCGATGGCAAGCCGCTGCGTGAAGGCTTTCAGCACCATTCGGTCTGGTGTGCGCTCGGGCGCGGGCCGAACGGCAAGATCTACATCGCGGTGAGCAACCATCGGCAGCCCGGCGGGAACGTGCTGTTGTATGCGTACGACCCCGTGTCGGGGGAGTTGAAGCCGTTGGAAGACATCAAGGCGGTATCGGCTCGTATCGGCAACTGGCGGGAAGACGAGAGCCAGCACAAGGTGCACACGTTTTTGCAGACGCACGCGGACGGGAAGGTGTACTTCGCGTCGTTTAGTGCCAAGCCTTCGCCGGTGGTGCGCGGGGCCCACCTCTACCGGCTCGACCCGGAGGACGACTCGATCGAGGATATCACGCCTTCCTTGTTGAAGGGTAGAGACGTAGAAGACCCAGGCGTGCTGGTGCCGGGACAAGGGATCCGCGGGATGGCGCTGCATCCCAAGCAGCCCGACCATCTTTATGTCGTGGCCTACCCCAGCGGGTCGATCTTGCGCGTAAACCTGAGCACAGGCGGACAGAAAGAGATTGGAAACTCGTCCAACAACAACTTCATCATGTACGCCGATGCGGACGGCTCGCTGTACTACGGGGATGGCGATAATCGGTCCCAGGCCCTTAAGCGCTACGACCCGTCAACGGGCAGGACCGAGACGATCACAGACAAGCTGCCGCCCGGGGAGTTTGGTGCGATGGCCCTGTCGCCCGATGGGCGCGATGTGTACTGGCTCATGGCAGAATCCAAAGAGGTTTACCGCCTCGACCTCAAATGGGGCAAGGTGCGGTTCATTAAAAAGCTCTGCGGCACGAACCTTTGGAAGCTCTACAACCTGCACCTCAGCCCGGACGGGGACAACGCGTACTACGTCAGCAACAACAACGAACACAGCAAGCTCTACCGGCTGCACATCAAGAGCGGCCTCTGCCGGGAGGAGCTGGATATCAACGGGCTTTTGGGAACGCGCGGCCTGTGCTTTGGTGGCGTCGGTGTGTGGGACGACCGGGGCAGCTTCTACGCCCCGGTCTGGACGTTTGGCAAAGAGGTGAAGGACCTCGCGATCCTCAAGGCGACCGTGGAGGAGCCGAGGCGGGTCGATACCGATCGTTAGGATGACCCGCAGCAGCTTCCTCTGGCATCCTGTGGATAACGGCCCAGCCGCGGTGCACGGCTTGCAGGGGGTTGCAAAGCGTGGTCGGGTCGGTACAGTTTCGCACTGATCTCAGGGCAATCAGCCTCGAACGACACATCACCAACCGAAAGGGCATACACGATGAAACCGACCACACTCCTTGCCGCGCTGTTCACGGCCGTACTGATCCCCTTTGCCAGCGGCTGCAAGTCACAGGGTGTAGACCTGGGCTACGACGCCGGCACGCCGCTGACCGCGGATGAAATCGCGTTTATCCTGGCGAACGCGGAGGCGCAGGCCGCCGAGGAGCCGTCGCTCCTGCGGGTCAACGGCGAGGGTGAGCAGCAGCCGACGCGGATGCACATCGTCGTGGTGGACCGTGCCGGCAACGTGGTCGGCCGAACCTCCATGGACGATGCGTGGGGCGGATCCGTCGCGATCGCCAAGTCCAAGGCCTACACCGCGGTCGCCTTCTCCAGCGACGAGAACGCCCTGACGACCCGCAGCCTCGGCCCGCTGACCCAGCCCGGCGGACCGCTATGGAACATCGGCAACTCGAATGCCAAGGGCGGCAACCCCGGCCTGATCGAATTCCCAGGCGGCGTGCCCCTCTACAAAGACGGCAAGCTCGTCGGCGCGATCGGCGTCAGCGGCGACGGCGTCGAGCAGGACGAGAACGTCGCAGACGCGGGCGCTAAAGGCTTCGAACCGCCAAAGGCCATCCGCATCGACACCGTAACCGAGGGCGGCGTGCCTTACACCCAGTAAGCAACCCCATCCAGTACAAAAAGAGGGCAGCACCAGCGATGGGTGCTGCCCTCTTTTATTGAGAGCATTTGGCGGAGACTTTCTCCAGCCCCGCATGTGAATGCGGGGCCCGGCGTGTCGTGATTGAATCGGGCACCGGGTTCACATCCGGTGCGATGAAGCATCATCATGCATGCTGCTCTAACAGGCTGCGGCAAAACTATTTTTGGTGAAAATAGGTGCTCCAGCTATACGGTTCCGAGCCATCTTGTAAGGCCTAAACGCTGAATCGATGCATGATTTCAAAATCTCGGCGTGAGGCTTAGAGTTTTGCAGCAGCCTGCTAGGGCTGCCTCGAACAAAAGCCCTACACCATCAGCAAGGCCAGGCCTAAGGACGTGTACCAGAAGTGTGAAACAGCCGGCGGCCTACGGACGCCGGACGCGAGAACACGGGGGCTGTTCAGACAAGCAACCTCTTCCGCTCTCGTGTCCGGGGCCCGTAGGCCCCCGGCTGCGGTGCGTGCGCCTCGTACACGTTCTAAGGGGTAGTCAGTCCGGGCTTATCACCCGCACGATACAGCAAGATCTGGATCACAAAGAAGATGACGGTCACTGCGGCGTGGTCGTTGGGTTACTGCTGCTCAACTGATGGCTCAGGATTGGTCGGCACCGCTTTGATCCAGTCGACCTGGATTTCGAACGGGCCATCTTTCTTGTCGTAGATCATCAAGCCAAGCGATTGGACTTTCGAAGGGTCAAGTTCTGGGGCGGGGTTGAGCTCTCGCCCGCGGAAGCTCGGGGTGAAGTTTTCAAAGGGGATGAACACCTCGGCCCATTCGCCCTTTACGGTTTCAAAGTCGGCCCGGAACGGGACAGACCAACGCCGGAAGGTAACATCGGTACGGACCGAGGCCTTGTAGGTCCGTCCGTCGCCTTTGACACGCAGGTACAGCCCGGCTTGTCCTGCCAGGTCGAACGCCGCGGGCTTGGATCGGATCGATGAGAAGCCTCCGCCGTCGGTGTTGGTCTTGCCCGAAAAGGTGACGATACCGTCTTCGAAGGACGGCCCGCCGGTGGACTTGCCGCCCATGACGCCGTCGTTGACCGTGACCCATCGGTCGGCGACCTCGTCGTCGGCGAAGTCCTCAAGGATCATGGGCTCGGCCGACTCGGCCTGCTCAGCACCGGCATCCGCCAAGCCAAGCGAGAAGGTCAGCGTAAGCGCGATGGACAACGCGGTGAGGGTGTAATACTTCATACATGTTTATACGTGGGCGGGATACCGTTGGATTCAGCTTAAACAGCGGCTTGAGATTCGTCTCATCCGAGATACCGCAGGGCGACCATGCACTGGTCGTCGCCGTTCGGTTCCCCGTCTGCGTAGCGATCAACTGCTCGGCATATGGCGTCCAGTGTCGCTCGGGCAGACTGGGGTCGGTGCTCTTTTAGTGTCTGGATGAGGCGGTCTTCCCCAAAGATCTTGCCCCCGGGGTTGAAGGTCTCGGTAATGCCGTCGGTGTAGAGCAGGAGCGTATCCCCGGACTCGAGTTGGGTTGTCCCGCCGGGTGAAGCGATGTCCTCGAGCATGCCGATGGGTGGGGCGCCGCCCTCGCTGAGCCGTTCGATCCTGCCGTCCGTCTTGCGCAGGAGCGCGGGCCAGTGCCCGGCGTTGGCGTAGTCGGCCTTGCCGGTCTCGGGGTGGAACTTAACGAAGAAGGCGGTCACAAACGTGCCCGGGGTCAGCCCGTCCCAGAGCAGCCGGTTGACGTGCTGGACGATATCGATCGCGCTGGGGTCCAACAGCCGGTTGATCGACATCACGGTGCGCAGCATCGCCATCACCACCGCCGCGCCCGGGCCGTGGCCGGATACGTCGGCGATCACGATCCCCACCGACCCATCTTCAAAGCTGCGGAAATCGTAGTAGTCCCCGCCCGCCAGGTCGGACGGCCGGTATTCCACCGCGATGTCTATTTTTTGATCCGATGGCAGCTGCTGGGGCAGGATGGACTGCTGCACATCGGCAACCTCACGCAGCTTCGCATCCAACTGGCCGTTCAGAGAGGCGACATCGTCGTGCAGTCGGAGCTGAATAATCGCCCGGCTGAACATGTTAAACATCGAAACCAATAAGCGGACGTGCACCGGTTCCAGCGGCAGCCCGGGCTCCCGGAAGACCAGGAACCACTCGTCCAGCTTGCCGTCATGAAAAACCGGCACACCGATGACGTCGCATTGTCGATGGAGGTATCGGCTTAGCACCGGGTCGGAGGCGGTGTCTACGCCGCGGGTCAGCGTCGGCTTGCCCCCTTGAATCATCGGCGCGATCATCCCGCCGCGATCGATCACGACCGCTTCGTCAGGCTGATCCCACGTCGAATCGTCCATGATCGTGTCACGCGATAGGCCCTTGGTCGCGTCGATGAAGTCACGCACCCGGTAAGCGTTGTCTTCAAGCCCTCTGCGTTCGAGCCCGAGAACCGTTCCGAAACCGTACATCCGGTAGAAACGGTCGACAAAGGTATAGATCAGTTCGGGGATGTCCACGGAAACACTCAGCGCCCGCTGCAGCCCGAGCACTTCATCAAGCATCGGGATGTCATCGAGCGGCTGGGTCTGCATCGAACCACCGGGTCATGGCTTACCGCTGTTCAGAGAGACGGTCAGGACGCAGATCCAGGCACCTGAGTTGTGACTGGCTGCGGACCAGCAGGTAGCCGTCCGCATAGGCCATGGGCGCCCAGATCATGTTCTTGGATTTGTCTGCGGGGAAGACCTTGACCGAGCCGAGTTCTTTGTAGCCGCTCGGATCAGCCTCGATGACGCGCAGCACCCCGTCCTCGCCACCGAGGGTGAGCAGGTACGCGTCGATGGCGATCACGGCTCCGCGGTTGATGTCGGGCTTGTTGTCGTTCTTCCAGACGAGCCTGCCATCGGCGTCGAAGCAGCCCAAGCCGTGCGCGTCCTTGCCGCGCAGCCGGAGGTTCTCATTCGTATTGAGGTTCACGTAGAGGTGCTCGCCGACGGGCAGCGCGGAGTGGATCTGCCCGCCGTGCAGTTTGTCGCGCTTGAGTTCTTTGACCTTGAATGCGCCGCCCTGTTTGTGGATCTGGATCAGGGACGACCCGCTGTCGTAGCCCGCGGTGATGAAGAGCCGGTCGTCGTCGACGACAGCGGGAGTCGGGATCGCGCGCTTGACGGGGATGTTGCCGTAAGTCCAGAGGACCTCGCCGGTCTCCGGGTCGGTGCCTGAGACGAGGGTCGAGGTGTAGAGCAGGACCTGTTCTTTGCCCGCGAGCGTGACAAGGCGGGGCGAGCCGTAGCCCTCTCTGCCGATATCCTTGGACCGCCACACAAACTTACCGGTGTCCTGCTCGACCGCGACGAGGCCGGCGTTTTCAGCCATCGGCGCGAAGATCAGCCAGTCCTTATAGATCAATGGCGACTGGGTCCACGCCCACTTGGGGGGGAACGCGCCGTAGGCGTCCATATGCTTGGTCCAGGCGATCGACCGCTTCTTGAGGTCAAAGGCGGTGATGTGGCCAAAAGGCCCGATGGTGAAGGCGTGCTTATCGGTGACCATCGGCGTGGTGCGTGCGCCGTGATAGCCCATCCGGCCGGGCGATTCGTATTCAAGCGACCACTGCTCTTCGCCGGCCTCAAGGTCGAACACGCGCAGGCGGTCGCCGGCGGTGCCGTTGCGATCGAGGATGTACACCAGCCCGTTTTTGATCGCGGCGCCCCCGAAGCCCGGCCCTGTCGGGTTGGTCCACTTGACAGGGGGCTTGTTGTTGGACCAGTCGGTCAGGATGGTTGCGGTGGGGACCACGCCGTCTCTTTCAGGGCCTTGGAACCCAGGCCAGTCCTCAGCGGACCCGGGCAAAGCGGTGAAGAACAGCAGGGCTGTACAAAGCGGTTTAAAGAATGGTGGCATGGCTTGATTCCCGGGCAGATGGACAGTCAGCGGTCGTGTATCTGGATGGTGCAACAGACTCAGATTAAACTCGTGATTTGATCGGATCAAGGGAGGCCGTCTCATGGTGACGCCTGCTTCGTTTTGGGACAAGGCCGCTGCGAAGTACGATCGGAAAACGGTCAAGGGCCCCAATTACAAGGCCCGCATCGAAAGGTCGGTCCAGTGGGTCGGGCCTCAGGCTGTCGTGCTCGACGCGGGCTGTGCGGGCGGACAGATCACGCTGGACCTGGCTGCGCACGTCCGGCAGATCACCGGCATCGATATCTCTTCCCGGCTCATCACCTTCGCAGAGGCCCGCTTAGCCCAGCAGGCGAGCGAAAACGCAGTGTTCAAGGTGGCCTCGCCCGATGACCCTGTGCTCGAGCCGGGGTCTTTCGATGCGATCACGGCCTACAGCCTGCTCCACCTGGTCGAAGATGTGCCGGCCACACTCCGGCGCTTCTATGAGCTGCTCAGGCCCGGTGGACAACTTATCGCAGAATTCCCTTGTCGGGAGCAGATCGGCCTGCATGTCCGGTTGCTGATCAAGCTGATGCAGCTGGTTGGCAAGGCCCCTGACGTCCACCTCTACCGCGAGTCTCAATACGAGCACATGTTCACAGAGGCGGGTTTCACCGTGGAAGAGATGAAAATCTACAACCCGGCCAGCCTCAATACGTCTGTTCTGGCAATCAGAAGAGGCGAATGAACGCCGGTCAGGCCTGATCTATTTGCCTCACTTGCAATCCGGTGTCAGATCAGGCCATGCAGAGCTAATCCGCTTTATCCAGCTTAACAGGCCTGTTTTATTAACCAGAAACTCGCTAGATCGGGCTTGCCCCCTAGCGAGATGTCCCTTACTCTATAGGTATAGTGTCAATGGGTTGTACTGTTCGAGGTACTTCTTGTGATTACTACGAGTTAGTTACTCCAAAACGGAAGAGTGAGAGACCGTATGAACAGTTTCAAGAAGACCGCAGCAGGCCTGATCATGGCCGGTCTATCGAGCACGGCGTGGGCACAAGGGTCGACCGAACTCGGCCCGGCAACCCTTCTCAGCGATCTGATCGCGAACGATGGAACGATCCTGGTCGGTGACAAGCTGTTCTCAGACTTCACCTACCTTGCAACCGGCGACATGCCATCCG
The DNA here is from genome assembly GCA_039024275.1 of Planctomycetota bacterium. Lineage (GTDB taxonomy): Bacteria > Planctomycetota > Phycisphaerae > Phycisphaerales > Phycisphaeraceae > JAHQVV01. The sequence continues at coordinate 18,897 of JBCDKD010000021.1, forward strand.
ACACAGCCGTCAACGTCGTGCCGATTATCGACAACCTCGGCAACTTCGGCCTGCGGTTCCAAGGCGGCTTTATCGACCTGCCGGGCGACAACGCCTCCGATGCCCTGATCACGTACAACATCACGGTGACCGATCCGAACTTCGCGATCATCGGCGCCCGGATGCAGGGCAACGTCGCCATGATCACACAGGGTGCCCCCGATTCTATCGCGACGGTCACCGACACCTTCCTGGCAGAGGTTACCGATCAAAACCTGGTGATCTTTGATAACGGTGTTGTGTTGGACCTGGACGACTCTGTGTTCTTTGAAGATTCGTTCACCGTCCTGAACGCACAGAAAGACATCCTGCTGCTAACCGGGGGCGATGACGTCGCGACAACCCTGTCGTTTGTGGACCAGACCTACTACCAGATCCCCGAGCCGACCTCCCTCGCGCTGCTGGGGCTGGGCGGTTTGCTGCTGACCCGGCGTCGGCGTGATCGCATCGCCTGACCGCGGTAATGACCCAAGACGCTTGAAGGGGAGGAAAACCGGTAGGAGAGAGTTTGTTGGGGGTGCTGGAGGAATAACCGGCGGGGCAAAGACGCGGCTGAATGGCCGCGTTTTTCATTAGAGCGGATTCACCTTGTTTCTACCGTAGGCCGGGCTTCAGCCCGGCATCAAAACACCGATGAAACCCCGCCGGGCTGAAGCCCGGCCTACAAAGCATCCGCTATCTACAAGGTGAATCCGCTCTAGGGCCCGAGGATCACCTGTCTCCTATAATTCTTGCTATGCCCCGTTTCGTCGTCGCTGCGCTGTACCGCTTTGTCCGCTTGCCGGACTACGCCTTGCTGCGCGACCCCCTGCTAAATCAGCTTAAAACGCACGGCGTACGCGGCACGCTCCTGCTCGCCAGCGAAGGGGTGAACGGCACGATCGCCGGCCCGCGCGAAGGGGTCGATGCGGTCCTGGCATATCTCAAATCCCAGCCGGGCCTTGCCGAACTCACGCACAAAGAGTCTTTCTGCGACGAGATGCCTTTCCGCCGCACGAAGGTCAGGCTTAAAAAAGAGATCGTTACGATGGGTGTCGATGAACTGGACCCCGAGCATGCCGCGGGCACTTACGTCAAGCCCGAGGACTGGAACGCGCTCATCTCGGACCCGGATGTCGTACTCATCGACACGCGTAACGGCTACGAGGTCGAGCTCGGCACGTTTGAAGGCGCGATCGATCCGCAGACTGCCAGCTTCCGTGAGTTCCCCGGCTACGCCGAAGCGCATCTCGAGCCCGGCAAGGCCAAGAAGGTCGCGATGTTCTGCACTGGTGGGATCCGCTGCGAGAAGGCGACCGCCTACGTCAAGCAGCTCGGCTTTGATCAGGTCTACCACCTGCAAGGCGGGATCCTCCAATACCTCGAAGACATCCCTGAAGACCAGAGCAAGTGGCGGGGCGAGTGCTTCGTCTTTGACGAGCGCGTCTCGGTGGGGCACGGCCTGACGCCCGGGCCTTACGCACTGTGCTACGCCTGCCGGATGCCGATCAGCGACGCGGACATGCACAGCCCACACTACCGCAAGGGTGTCAGCTGCCCGCGCTGCTACGACAAGATCGATCCTGATCGGATCAAGCAGTTCGAACAGCGGCAGAAGCAGGTCGAGCTCGCGGCGGGCCGCGGCGAGGCCCATATCGGCGACGACGCACAGCGGTTGCGCGATTAATCATTTTGCATCCCAAATCAGATAATCCGCCTGCCGGGCTGTCAGTTGGTTCGGCCCGTTGGCAGATCGGCGGGTCTTGCAAACCGCTTCACGGGCTTCGAATGCCGACCCCACTTTGGCCCGGCGGTTGTTGGATGGGTTGGTAGTTTTCACCCTTACAAGGATCGCAAGATGAAATTCCCGAAGTCCGAACCGTATCAACGTAGCCGGCAGCGTTCCGCGCTGCACGCACTTGTGTTCGCCGCGACCGCCGTCGCCGCGATCGGTCTGCCCGCAAACGCCGCGACGCCCCAGCGGGAGAACACGCAGCAGACGGACAGCGATGCTTCGCTTTCTTCCGGTGACGCCCTGGCCGTCGCGTCCTACTGGATCGACGCGCTGTACGCCGGGGACACCCCGGCCGCCATGTCGATGATGCACCTGCCCGGCCGCCCGGATTATCAGCGTGCGGTGCAGGCCGACCTCGATGTGCTGTCCGACCTGCTGCATCAGCAAGGCGTGCGTGCCGAGCCCGTCGCGCACCGGCAGGCGGGGCACTGGGCGTTGTCTGCCTGGCAGCTGGATCAGCCCGATGTCTCGCTGGCGCCGGTGCTTGAGCCGGTCACGCTCTACAACCCCACGGCCGATGGTCTTTTTGAGAGCTCGGCCGACTGGCAGGTGATGCCGCAAGGCATTGACGACGACGCCGCTTTCAAGCCGCTCTACAACACGGACTACCGTGCGCTGCAGGCGTGGTACCAGACGCTCTTGTAGCTATGAAACACGCACCGGAAGGGCGAAGCCCCCGCCGAGCCGCAAACCCCCGGAAGACCTGCGGCTTAGCAGGGGCTCCGCCCTCCCAGCGTGCGGCGGAATCTCTGCCTGTAACTATTGCTGCTGTTGGATCGCGTACTCGACGGTCACGACGGCCTTGATGACCTTGTCGAGTGAGGATGTGTCGTTGTACCCACCGCCGGACACCTCGTTGGAAAACGCTGGGGTGATCTGGAAGACGCCTTGGCTGGCCGATCGTAGCGGGCCGAGCGTCTCCCCGGAGTTGCCGACAAGCAGCTGGGCCCGTTCCCGCGCGTTGCCCGTCGCCTGCTCGAGCATCTCCAGCTTCTTCTCGTCCAGCTTGGTGTAGAGGTAGCTGGGCGAGTTGGAGTCGAGGTTGATCCCGCCGCTGATGAGGTTGCCCGCGCCGCGAGCGGCCTTGGCGATGGCCTGCACATCGTCCGAGGCGATCGAGAAACGCTGGCGGACCACGAAGAACTCGATCTCGTTGGTGTAGTTGCCCTTCGCGTCGCGTTTGCGCAGCTCGCTGATCCCAACCGGGCCGAGCGTCACCGCGTCCTGCTCAAAGCCGTGCCCCGCCAGGTACTGCAGCAGCGTCTGCCGGTTGTGTTCGAGCGCGGCATACGCCTGAGCAAGTTCGGCGTGACGCTCAACGATCTGCGTCGACCACTCTGCGCGGTCTGAGGTGATCGGAAGCTCGGCGTAGCCCTTCACGACCACCGTCTGGTCGTCCATCTTGACCCGCTCAAAACTCTTACGCGCCAAGTGTGTCGAGAACACCACCGCGATGGGTAGCGTCAGCGTGAAGATGATCAGCCAGAACAGATTGATGCGTGAATTGGACATGCGTAGAACCTCCATGTTCTTCGTGGGTCCGGAAGGTGGGGTGTCATCGGCGTCGTGCCAAGGGCGACATCGGGTGATGCCTCGGCCACGCATCAATCACGCGTCGTGTTTCCGATTCGCGTGTATAGCAAGGGGGAATACCGCGCAATCGATGCGCGGTGTGAGGGATGGTCACTCGTTTTTGTTGGCCGGCTCGATAGGGATCTGTACTTCGCCATAGCGCATGAACCCGGGGACGAACGGGCTGTTGTACCCAAGGAACCGCGGCTCACCCACGGCCTTCCATTTCGGATTCGCTTCGAGCCAGGCGTTGAGTTTGTCGAGCGCCTTGTTGTAGTTGTCGTCGTTGTAGCGGCCACGCACACCGATACTGACCGCGGTCTGCTCGGCGATGTCCTTGACGACCACGCGTGCGTCATCCGTGTCACGACCAAGCGTGCCCATATCCGGGGTGCGGTAGAGGAACGCCATGGACGCCTGCTCGTTGCTGTCGTACGTCATCTCGACCGGCACGGTCATCGCGATGTCTTCGCGCTGGATGTGGTTGAACAGCGGGCGGAACATCCCGCCCTGCGAGCCATCGGTCTGGTCATCGATCACGGCCGCACGGTAGACGGGGTACTGCTTCACCTCGATCTCACCGACAGGCGTCAGGCCCGGCCAGCCCTCGGGCAGCGGCGCCTCGTTGATCCGTGGCCCCTGCGTGCACGCCCACAGGAACAGGCCGAAGCCAACCAAGAGGAGCACCGCGGCGGGCCGGATCAGTTTTTTCAGGCGTTTCATAGTGGCCCCTTTCCGCGGAAAACATTCGTTCGATGCGGTTCAATAGATTCAGCTCAGCCGCTGAATCGCGGCGACGGTCTTGCTGACGAGCTCATCGATCAGGCCCAGCGGCATCGCGGGCGGCGGCATCAGCACGACGACATTGCCCAGCGGGCGGATCAGGATGCCCTCCGGCCGCAGCGCATCGCAGACCTGCTTGCCAATCGGGTTCGCGAAATTGAACGGCTCGACGTTGCCTTCGGCGTCGCGTTGGCCCAGCTCGATCCCGACCATCAGCCCGCGCTGCCGGATGTCGAGCACGCCCGGGTTGCCACGCAGCGCGTTGAGCCGGTCGGCGATCCGCTCTGCGGAACGCTTCGTGTGCGTGATCAGGTCGGGGCTGTCGCCGTGGGGCTGGTCGAAGCGCTCGAGCGACGCGATCGCCGCGGCGCAGGCCAGTGGGTTACCGGTGTAGGTGTGGCCGTGGTAGAGGGTCTTGCGTTCGGAGAGTTCGCCGGCGAAGGCCTCTTCGATCTTGTCGGAGCAGACGGTCGCGGCAAGCGGGAGGTACCCGCCGGTGATGCCCTTGGCGAGGCAGAGGATGTCGGGGCCGGTGAAGCAGAAATCGAGATCTTGATCCGGGTAGCTTTGTGACAGTTCGGCTTCCGATTCAAACGCGAACAGCTCACCCGTGCGTCCGAATCCGGTCGCGACCTCATCGAGGATTAATAGCACGTCATATTTTTTTGCCAGTCGTGCAACGGCAACAACAAAGCCGGGTTGTTGGCACACCATTCCCGCTGCTCCTTGCATCACCGGTTCAAGGCAGATTGCAGCGGTCTCATGAGCCTGTTCTTTGAGAATTTTTTCCAGGTGACAGATACATCTATATCCCAGGTTGCTTCCGTACGCCTTACATTCGCTTGGCCACTGTAGTTCATTGTTATCTATTGATTTTCCGTCAGATAACGATTGATCATTCCCGCTCAGCAATTCGCTGAAAAGTCTTTGATCCATCTCGATATCATTTCGCAGCGCATCCGGCGCCGGAAAGCTCGTCACGTCGAATACCATCGACACGAACGGCTTGTGGAAGAGCTCGCTGTAGCCGACGGACATCGTGCCGGTCGTGTCGCCGTGGTACGCCCCCGCCAGGCCGATGAACCTGTTCTTCTCCGGCCGGCCGTTGTGGTGCCAGTAGCCGACCGCCATCTTGAACGCGACCTCGACGGCCGTCGCCCCGGCGTCGCTGTAGAAGACCTTGTTGAGCTTGTCCTGCGGATCGATCGTGTCGGGCACGTGCCGGTTGATCCGCCCGATAAGCTGGTGGGCGAACTGCGCCGCGGGCCCGTGCGTCAGCCCGAGCATCGTGCTGTGCGCGACCTTGTCGAGCTGCTTACGTATGGCGTCATCGATGGCGGGCACGCGGTGGCCGTGCACGTTGCACCAGAGGGATGAGACCCCGTCAAGATAGCGGTTGCCCTGCTCGTCGATAAGGTAAAAACCCTCGGCCGAGTCGACGACCATCGGGTCCGCCTCGCGCCACTGCCGCATGGGCGTAAACGGGTGCCAGACGTGGGCGTGGTCCAGCGCGGCGGCGGTCAGTTCTGCTTGTGAAGCGGGGGGCGGTGCCATCGGGTTAGGGTATCACGTTCGGACGGGTGGGCCATGCAGTTTAAAATAGGAGTAACCCAAGAACCAGGTGCCCAGACATGACGACAACACCCGCAACCACGACCCCGCCACCGATCGATCTGAGCCCGGCTGAACTGAAGACGGAACTCGAGCAGGGCGGCGCGGTGTTGATCGATGTGCGGGAGCCGTTCGAGCACCAGGCCGAGCAGATCGAGGGCGCGGTGCACATGCCGCTGGGTACGCTCGATCCCGATACGATTCGGCAGCACTACCAGGGCAAGAAGATCATCTTCCATTGTGCCGGTGGCAAGCGATCCGCCAAGGCGTGCCGGCAGTTCGACCCGCGGGGCCCGACGCACCACCTCGCCGGCGGGATCGAAGCCTGGAAGCAGGCGGGCCTGCCGACATTCAAGCCGATGATGCGCGGGGTCATTCCTGTCATGCGGCAGGTCCAGATCACCGCGGGCTTGCTGGTGCTGATCGGGTTAACGCTCGGCCACTTCGTCGCGATGCCGTTCTATCTGCTTTCGGTGTTCATCGGCTGCGGCCTGGTTTTCGCCGGCGTCAGCGGCTGGTGCGGCATGGCCAAGCTCTTGGCGAAGATGCCTTGGAACAAGGCGATGTGACCCCCGGCTAGACCGATTTGTTGTGCCGCGATACCCTATCGCGTTCAAATGCTCTAAACGCCCACGGCCCTGTGGCGGAATTGGCAGACGCGGTGGATTCAAAATCCACTTCCTTCACCGGAGTGAGGGTTCGAGTCCCTCCGGGGCCACTGATCCAGCCCCTGCAAGCGCGGGGGCTGTATTTTTTCCGCTGGCCGATCCGTCGTATCCTGTACTTATGGAAAGCTGTCGGATCTGCATACTTGCCGCTTTGACGCTCTTGATCTGCCCGCTCGTTTTTGCGGAGGCTCAGCGGCCCAATGTCATCCTCATGATGGCCGACGACCTGGCCAACGAAGACCTGTCTTGCTACGGCAGCACGCGTATTCAGACGCCGAATTTGGACAAACTCGCCAGCGAAGGGCTCAGGCTCACCAGCTACTACGCGGGCAACCCGGTGTGCTCGCCCTCGCGGATGGCGCTCTTGTCCGGGTCTTATCCGGCGAGGCTCGGTTGGCGGTGGGGTGTGCTGGGCTACGGCTTTAAGCCGAAGACCGGGATGTCGCCGCGGGTCTATACGGTCGCCGAGGCCTTCCGCGACAGCGGCTACCGCACCGCGATCAGCGGCAAGTGGCACCTCGGCGATGGGCCGATGTCGCCTGAGAATCAGGGCTTCAATTCTGCGTACTACATCCGCATGTCCAACAACCAGGACCGGGACATGTTCCGCGATGGCAAGCTCGTTCAGGAGAAGTGGGACAACGCGCTGCTGACCGAGACCTTCACGGAGGAATGCGTCCGCGTGATCGAGGAGGATAGCGACAAGCCGTTCTTCCTATACGTGCCGTGGACCGCGCCGCACTTCCCGGCCGACCCGCACCCCGACTGGCTGGGCAAGTCGGGCACGAACAAGTCGGCCAAGGTGACGGACGTCATCGAAGAACTGGACCACCGTGTCGGCCAAGTGCTTGATGCGCTGGAGAAGGCGGGTAAGGCCGGCAACACCATCGTGATCTTCACGAGTGACAACGGCCGCCAGAGCGGTCAGCAGGGGCCCAACGATGACCCGCCCTACAGCGGGATGAAGTGGCATTCCAAAGAGGGCGGGACGCGCGTGCCGTGCCTCATACGTTGGCCGAGTAAGCTTAAGCCAGAGCGTTTAGACATGTTGATCGGCACGATTGACCTCTACCCGACCCTTGCGGCGATGTGCCGCGTTGAGGTCAGGCTTCCCGATCATGCGCAGAAGATCGACGGCATCAACCAGTCCGACGTCCTGCACGGCTGGGAAACCGATAACTGGCGCAACGAACTCTTGTATTGGCACGGCAAAGGGCAAGCTACCGCTATCCGCATTGGTAAATGGAAGCTGTTCTTTAATGCTGGTGATAAGGGTGATCCGGATATCAGCCGCGGCCCGGTACTTTATGACCTTAGCGAAGATCCTAAAGAAAAGAATAACCTCGCCGACCAGCACCTCGATCTTGTCCAGCAGATGCTGGCCCGCGCGAAGGAACTGCTTACCGAGGTTTATACGAACCAAGTGCCGCTGGGCACATGGGGTGATCCCAACGCGCTAGACCCGCCTCTGAAGGCGGAGGATGTCTGGGGCCCCTGGATCTAGTAAATCTTATCAACCCGTTGAAGCAAGCCATGAAACACACAGCAGTCATCTTCTTATTGCTTATCTCAGCGGCCTGCTCGTTCGGAGCACGGGCTAGCGACCAGGACAAGCCGATGAACATCCTCGTGCTCTACGCCGACGACTGGCGGTACGACACGCTCGGCGCGGCGGGCAACGAGATCGTTCAGACGCCGCGCCTCGATGCGCTCGCCGAGAAGGGCGTGATGTTCACGCAGAACTGTGTCACCACCTCGATCTGCGGCGTCAGCCGGGCCAACCTCTACACCGGGCAGTGGATGTCCCGCCATGGCGCTGACGGTTTTAAGATGTGGAATACGCCTTGGAACGAGACTTACCCCGGGCTGCTGCGTGAGAACGGATACTGGCTAGGCCATGTTGGGAAGTGGCACAACAGGCCCTTTAAGCCGGACAAGTTTGATTTTTCGACCGTCTATTCAGGCCGGCACTGGTACAAGGACCCCCGGAATCCTGACCAGCAAATCCACGTGACCAAGCGCAACGAGCGTGATGCGTTGCAGTTCCTGGACGAACGGCCGAAGGACAAGCCCTTCGCGTTGACGGTCTGCTTTTTCGCGACCCACGCCGAGGACCCGCACAAGGACCAGTTCCTGCCCCAGCCCGAGTCGATGGAGCTTTACAAGGATGTCGAGATCCCCGTGCCCGTCAACGCGACGCAGGAGAGCTGGGAGAACCTGCCGGACTTCTTCACGGATGCGAACGAGGGCCGGGTCCGCTGGTACTGGCGGTTTGACACGCCGGAGAAATTCCAGCGGATGATGAAGAACTACTACCGCATGGCGACCGAGGTCGATACGACCTCTGGCGTGATCCTCGACAAGCTCAAAGAGCAGGGCGTCCTCGACAACACGCTGGTCATCTTCACGACCGACAACGGCTACTTCCACGCCGAGCACGGCCTGGCGGACAAGTGGTACCCGCACCAGGAGTCGATCCGCGTCCCGCTGATCATCAAGGACCCCCGGATGGCAGACACGGTCCGCGGCACGACCAACGACGCGTTCACGCTGAGCGTGGACCTCGCGCCGACGATCCTCAATGCGGCGGGCATCAAGGCCCCCGAGCGGATGCAGGGGCGATCGATCACCGACCTGTACCTGCCTCACAACCCTGTGCAGACCTGGCACTACTGGCGGAGTGAGTTCTTCTACGAGCACCCGACGATCACGCGAAAAGAGCGCATCCCCTACTCAGAGGCCCTGGTCCGCAAAGACTTCAAGTATATGTACTGGCCTGAGTTTGACTACGAGCAGCTCTTCGACCTGGTCAACGATCCGACCGAAGAGGTCGACCTGGCGAAGAACCCGGAGTTCGCGGACAAGCTCGAGGAGATGCGCAAGCGGTTCAAAGAGCTGAAGGAAGCAGCGAAGTGAAGATGAGCGTGATGGGTACCGCACAACTTGCGCAGCAAGCTGTGTGCAGACTGCTCTCGATCAGACGGCTTGTGGTTCGCACACAGCAGCCTCCGGCAGCTGTGTGGCACCCAGTCGTGCTGCTGTTTCTACTCGTCGGCTGCGCGACCCCCGACCTCGTCACCCCGCCTATGACCGATGACGATCCCGCGCCCGGCCTGCGCGTTCGGCAGGTCGCACCCGAGTACGCCGGGACGGGCGTCTACCACGCGCTGTACCTTCCGACCGATTGGCAGCCGGGCAAGACCTACCCCGTCATCGTCGAGTACACCGGCAACCGATCGCCCAGCCACTTCACGACGGGCGAGGTCAAAGATGCGAACCTCGGCTACGGGCTCACCGGCGGTGAGGGATACCTATGGGTCACCATGCCCTGTGTGCAGCTTGGCGGGCTCTCCAACGCGCCCAAGTGGTGGGGCGATCGGCAGGCGACCATCGATTACTGCAAGACCAACCTGCCGCGCATCCTTGAGCAGTTCGGCGGAGACGCGGGAAACGTCGTGCTGATCGGCTTCAGCCGGGGCGCGATCGCGTGCAGCTACATCGGTCTGGCGGACGATGAGATCGCCTCATTCTGGAAGGGGATGATCGCCCACGACCACTTCGATGGTCAACGCGAGTGGGGCTACGAGGGCGACGATCGCGCATCGGCACTAGCGCGCATGCTGCGGTTGGCTGGCCGGCCGGTGCTGGCGTCCGGGATCGGCAACGAGTATCTGCAAGACCATGCCGGCCTTGAGGGCTTCACGTTCCTACCCGTGCCGGTTCCGGAGATCTTCGACATCCCCGATGGTCCGGTCCTGCATGAGCATACCGATGCGTGGATGCACCGAGACAGTGAGACACGCCGGGTGGTTAGGCGGTGGCTTTCAGATGTGATCGAACAAAACTAGCGGTACACTCCGCTGACGTGTCGACACCCCCCGCACCAATCCGCACGATCTTCTTCGCCGCCTTCGAGCCCAGCGGGGATGTGTTGGCGGCCCGGCTGATCCATGAGCTCAGGCGGCGCGATCCTACGATGCGGTTTACGGGCTACGGCGGGCCCAAGATGCAGGCCGAGGGGGCCGAGCTGATCCGTGTGACGACGGAGCACGCGGTCGCGATGGGCACGGGCTTTGTCGGCGAGGTGCAGACACACCTGAAACGCTGCGGCGAGTTCGGCGAGTACCTCAAGGCCAACGATATCGCCGCATTTGTACCGGTCGACAGCCCCGCCGCGAACTGGGCGCTCTGTAAACGCGTCCGTCGACACCGGCCTAAGGCCAAGGTTGTGCACCTGGTCTGCCCGCAGATATGGAGTTGGGCGCAATGGCGGATCCGTCGGCTTCGTAAGCTCAGTGACCATGTGTTGTGCCTGCTGCCCTTTGAGCCAGGCTGGCTGGACGAGCGCGGCGTGCAGGGCACGTTCGTGGGCCACCCGGTCTTTGAGGATGCGCGAGGCATGCTTGCCGAACCGATCGCGGAGGACCTATACCAGCACGAAGCCCCCGGCGCGGTAAGGCTCGCACTCATGCCCGGCTCGCGCGGCAGCGAACTGCGGGCCAACTGGCCGACCATGCTCTCGGCATACAACGCGGTGCGCGAGCAGCACCCGCAAGTCGTCGGCCTGATCGCGGCGCGGGTCGAGTCCGATATCGAGACGCTGCGTGCTGTCAGCGGTGGCCAGCCCTGGCCCGAAGGGCTTGAAGTCGCAGCCGGACGGACCTCGGAGGTGCTCTCGTGGTGCGATGCCGGCTTGATCAAGTCGGGCACTTCGACGCTGCAGGTCGCCTCGCTGGGCAAGCCGATGGTCGCGTTCTACAACCTGAGCCCGGTGAAGTGGCACGCGGTGGGGCGTTGGCTGATCAACTCAAGGACGTTCACGCTGCCCAATATCATCAGTGAGTGGCAGGACGGCCGACGCGTCGTGCCTGAGTTCGTGCCGCATTTCGGCGACCCGGCCCCGATCGTGGCGGAACTGGGCCGGCTGGTGGGCGATCCCGCCGAACGGGAGCGGCAGTCCGCGGGCCTTGGCCGTGTCGCGGAGCCTTTCGCGTCGGTCACGTTCAAGGATGCCGCCGCCGAAGTGCTGCTGAACGAATTGGGTTGAGCCCGCCGTTTGATTCCACAAGTAAGCAGGAAAAAAGAAAGACGCCCGCGAGGGGCGTCCTTCTCTGTTTTTAGCTCCGCAGCGCGAATGCGGTTGATTTGATGCATCAATTCGGGCCGCCTGGTACTTCGGAGCGGCGGCTGGAGGGGGCGGCTGGGTTACGTTCCCGGCCGTGAGTCTTAAAGGAGAATTACTTCTTCTTCTTAGTGACCTTCTTCTTGGCTTTCTTCTTAGTAGCCTTCTTCTTGGCTTTCTTCTTAGTGGCCTTCTTCTTGGTCACTTTCTTCTTGGCCTTCTTCTTGGTGGCCTTCTTCTTCTTGGTTACTTTCTTCTTAGCCTTCTTCTTAGTGGCCTTCTTCTTAGTCACCTTCTTCTTCGTGGCTTTCTTCTTAGTAGCCTTCTTCTTAGCTTTCTTCTTTGCCATGGCGTTGGGTTCCTTTCGGTTCGCGTCGGAGCTTAAGCTAACAATGTAACGTCGCGGTGAACACTATGTCAATAAAAAAACACCGCGCTTGTCGTATCGGCGGTGAGCATTGATCGGCTTGAGTATTCTTTTGTTTTTTATTTCAGCCCTTCTTCAGTGCTAGCTTCGGCTACATCGCATGACTCACAAGAAACAACGCTTGCATTACGTACTGCAAGCGCTGCGCTCTATCAGAAGTCATTGCTTAGCGGACTTAATCGGGCCTATTCTGTTTGTGATCGGCACAAACAGTTGCTTGTAAATGCGTTGGCAGCGGGTCGTAATGGCTCAACTCCATCGTGAACGTGCCCTGCCCCGCGGTCATGCTCTTGAGTTGGTTCGCGTACCGGCTGATCTCTGCGAGTGGTAGCAGCGCATCGATCAGCGCCATGCCGCCGGGAAGCATGTCCGTGCCCTGGACGCGGCCGCGTTTACCCGCCAGATCGCCGGTGAGATCCCCCATGTACTGGTTTGGCGCCGTCACCTCGAGGTGTACCATCGGCTCAAGCAGCACGGGGCCGGCCTTTTCTACCGCATCCATCAGTGCCAAGCGGGCCGCCGTCACGAACGCGATCTCTTTCGAGTCGACCGGGTGGTGCTTGCCGTCATAGACGCTAACCCGCATATCTTGCAGCGGGTAGTCGGCGAGGAAGCCGGCCTCCATGCCCTGCTTGACACCTTTTTCCACCGCGGTCATCAGCCCGTGCGGGATGCTCCCGCCGACCGTTTCGTTAACAAACTCAAAGCCGGTGCCGCGTTCCAACGGTTCAACACGCAGGTATACCTCCCCGAACTGCCCCGCGCCGCCGGTCTGTTTCTTATGGCGGTGGTGGCCCTTGGCGGGCTTCGAAATCGTCCCCCGATAAGCGACCTTCGGGGTGTGCGTCTCGACCTCGACGTGGTACCGCGCCTTGAGCTTTTCGAGCAGCACACGCAGGTGCAGCTCGCCCATGCCGTGGATCACCGTCTCGTGCGTGATACGGTCCCGGGTGATCTTCAGCGTCGGGTCTTCTTCCTGCATCTTGGCGAATGCGTCGGCGATCTTCTGCTCGTCGCCACGCTTCTTGGGCGCGATCGCGAGCCCGGACATCGGCTCGGGCAGCTGGATCGGCCTGAGGTGCAGGTTGTCCTCATCGTGCGAATCGTGGAGCACCGCGTCGTAGTGGATCTCTTCAACCTTTGCCACGGCGGCGATGTCCCCGGGGATCGCGTGGTCGATCTCGACGTGCCCCTTGCCCTGGAGCTTGAACAGGTGGCCGACCTTAAACGGCTTCTTACTCTCGCCCGCCTTGACATCATCGATAAACAGCTGGCTGTCCGCCGTCACCGTGCCCTGGTGGACGCGGAAGCAGGCGAGCTTGCCGACGAATGGGTCCATACGGACGGCAAAGACATGCGCGATGACGTGCTTGTCGGCATCCGCCTCGAAGTGGAGCTCGTGTTCAAAGTCGCTGCCGCGCACAAACGGACGCGGGTTGCCTTCCAAGGGGTTTGGCGCGAGCGTGATCAACAAGTCCATGAGGGCGTCGATACCAATAGGTTCCCCCCCGTCGTGCGGCCGGCTCGCGGTAAAGCAGACCGGGATCAGGTGCCCCTCGCGGAGCGCCTTCTCGAACGGGTCGTGCAGTTGCTCGGGCGTGACCTCGCCCTGCTCGAGATACAACTCCATCAGGTCTTCATCGACCTCGACGACCTGGTCCACGATCGCGGTGTGGAAGTCGGCCACCGGGCCGAGATCGCTGCCGCCTCCGGTCTGCTTGAAGCAATCAACCACGCCCGCCCCGCCGCCGCAGGGCAGGTTGATCGGCAGGACTTCGCTGCCAAACGATTCTTTGAGGGATTCCAGCAGCCCGGGCAGGTCGGCATTATCGGCGTCGATCTTGTTGACCACGATCATCCGGCAGAGCTTGCGGCGGGCCGCCCGCTGCATCATCCGCCGGGTCACGCTCTCGATCCCCGCCTGCGCATCCACCACCACCGCGACCGTCTCGACCGCGGGGAAGACCGAGACCGCCTGGCCGGTGAAGTCCGGCGCACCGGGCGTGTCGATCAGATTGATGTGCTTGCCTTGCACGTCCATATGGACGAGGTGGCTGTAGAGCGACTGGCCGTGCTCGCGTTCTTCCTCGGTGAAGTCGCACAGGGCCTGACCCCGCTCGTACGGGCCGGGGCTGCCGCCGGCACGTGCGAGGAGGGTCTCAACGAGGGTGGTCTTGCCGCTGCCGGCATGGCCCACCAGGGCAAGGTTACGGATATCGGCTGTGGTGTAGGTGGAGGTGAGAACCGCCATCAGGGACGCTCCTTTCGGGAAGGATGCCGCCGACGCGTGAAGAAGGGAGTGGGCAGCCGCATCGGCATGGCCACCATCTAAAAACATAGCATGCCGCTGCGCGAGCACCTAATGCTTTTTGGCTGGCCAACCAGGTTTCTTTCGAACGTGTACGAGAACTATGAAATAGCCGGCGGCCTACGGACGCAGGACGCGAGAATACGGGGGCTGTTCAGACAAGCAGCCGCTCCCGCGTCCGGGGCCCGTAGGTCCCCGGCTGTGGTGCGTACGTCTCGTACACGTTCTTCGTCCGAGCGGAATACACTCTGACCGGGTGCCTACGACTCGGTCCAATAGCGGACAACGAGGTAGATCGTCGCTGCGTTGGGGCCGATGTTCTCGATCAGGTGTGGGACATCGGCGGAGTAGTGCGCAGTGTCGCCTGGCGTTAGCTCTGCTGATCGCTCGCTGGCATGAACGCGGATGTTGCCTTCGACCACCGTAAGGACCTCGCGTGTGTGCGGGTGGTGTGGCTGGGACTCGAGCCGGCCGCCGACGGGGAAATTCATCTCGTAGAACTCGAGGTCTTTGTCCATCCATGCCGGGTTCAGCAGGTGGCCGGAGCAAGCCTGGTTCGTAAAAAACTTGCGGTTCGCCTCACCCGCGGGGACCACTTCGAAGTGCATCGCGCGGGCCGGGTCTTCGATCAACGCGCTGACCGGCACCGAAAGCGCCATCGCGATGCGGTAGAGCACGGTGATGGAGGGGTTCGCTTTGTTCTGCTCGATCTGGCTGAGGGTCCCCTTGGACACGCCCGAGGCGCGGGCGAGTGCCTCGAGCGTCATCCCCGCTCGCTTCCGCTCGCGCTGCAGCCGGACGCTCATCTGACTCGTAGCCTGCTCGGCCGCTTCGACAATCGTATCGGGGTCTTGCTCGGGCAAAGGACGCTCCTGGTGACAAAGAAACACGAAAGTTTAGCATGATGAAATAATGTGATTATATTGAATAATGAAATAGTTCAATATATTATACAGGCCAGCGATCAACCTACACAGATGACCCCGCATAAAAGGACAAGCAATGGCGTGGTTTGGCAGCAAAAGCAGGACAGAAAACCGAGTTCTTGAGTCCGCCCCGGAACATCAGGAGGTGCTCTCGCTTGGCCGCGCGTTGCTTGAGACCGCACGCAGGCACCCGGATGCGAAGGGCCTGAAGGACAAGCTTGCCGACTGGGCGATGCAAGACAACGCGTTCAAGGTCCAACTCTTCCGCTTTGTGGATACGTTCCCCACGCTGCCCAGCGCCGACGCGGTCCACCGCCACATCACGGAGTATCTCGCCGAGCCGCCCGCCCCGGGGATGGACGTGCCGCAGCTGCCGCCCGGGATGGGGCTCGGGCTCAAGGCCGGCGGTCTTTTGAAAGGCACGATGAGTAAGACCTTGTCCGGGCAGATCACCGCGATGGCCAAACGCTATATCGCCGGGACAGACGCCGCGTCGGCGATCCCGCTCTTGCGGAAGCGTTGGGACGAGGGCATCTCGTTTTCGGTTGACCTGCTTGGCGAAGCGTGTCTAAGCGAGTCGGAGGCCGATGACTACCGCCGGCGCTACCTCGACCTGATCAATACGCTGGCGTTAGAGGTCCAGAGCTGGCCGGAGAACAAGCGACTCGAATACGATCACCTCGGGCCGATCCCCCGCGCGAACGTTTCTATCAAGGTTTCTTCGTTGGTGGCGGTCTTTGAGCCGCTCGATTTTGAAGGCTCGCTGGATCGGTGCTTCGAATCACTCAAGCCGCTGCTCGAAGCCGCGGCGAAGCAGAACGTGCTGATCAACTTCGATGTCGAGCAGGCCGCGCTCAAAGAGCTCAACCTCGCGCTCTTCCAGCGGTGCTGCGAGCAGATCGACTTCCCCGCGGGGCTTGCCATGCAGGCCTACCTTCGGTCGGGTGATACCGATGCGCAGCGCGTCATCGACTGGTCGAAGAAGCTCGGGCGGGAGATCACCGTCCGGCTCGTCAAGGGGGCGTACTGGGACTATGAAGTGATCCACGCACAGGAGCAGGGCTGGCCCTGCCCGGTATGGACGGAGAAACGCGAGAGCGACGCATGCTTCGAGCGCATGGCAACGCGCTTTATCGAGCACACGCCAAAAGAGCCGGGGCAGGGCGGCGTCAAGCTCGCGCTGGGTTCGCACAACCTGCGCTCGATCGCCGCATCGATGGCCGCGCTGAAAGACAACGGCCTGCCACCCGAAGCGCTCGAATTGCAGATGCTGTACGGCATGGGCAACGGCCCGAAACACGCTGCGCTCGATCAGAACCTGCGGCTCCGCGAGTACGTGCCCGTCGGCGAGATGATCCCGGGCATGGCCTACCTGGTCCGCCGACTCCTGGAGAACACCTCCAATGAGTCCTGGCTGATGAAGGGCTTCGACAAAGAACTCAACGCGGACGCGTTGTTCGCAAGCCCTCATGAAGCGCTGACTAAGAGTAGTGATGAAGCCGCTGTGTCACACGCGGGGGTCGAGCTACTGGCCGGAGTGGAGGGCATCTCTAAAGGCAAGCCATTCTTCAACGAGCCGCTGCGTGATTTTTCAGAAGCGCCGCAACGCGACGTTTTTGCGGGCGCATTAGCCGCCGCAAAGGTTCCGCCCATCGCGAATGACAGCACGGTCGAGAATGCCGGTGAAGCGGTCGAGATCGCGGCCAACGCCTTCCCCGCCTGGCGGGCGACCGACCCGATCCGGCGCGCGAATACCCTCACCAAGGCGGCCGACCTGATGCGTCAGCGCCGCGATGAGTTGGCGGGCATCATCCTCAAAGAATCGGGCAAGCCGTGGAAGGAGGCCGACGCCGATGTCTGCGAGGCGATCGACTTCTGTGAGTACTACGCGCGGCAGGCCGCGAGCCTGTTCACGCCTCAGCCGCAGGGTGAATTCCTCGGCGAGCGCAACGAGGTGTCCTACCAGCCCCGGGGTGTCGCGGTCATTATCAGCCCGTGGAACTTCCCGCTGGCGATCTGTACCGGCATGACGGCGGCGGCACTCGTCACCGGCAACACCGCGATCGTCAAGCCCGCCGAGCAGACGCCGGGCATCGCGTCGGCCATGGCCGAGATCCTTTGGCAGGCCGGCGTGCCACGGGGGGTGCTCCATTTCCTGCCCGGACCCGGCGAGACCGTCGGCGCAGCGCTGGTCCGCGACCCGCGTATCAGCACGATCGCGTTCACCGGCAGCAAGGCCGTGGGATTAGACATCATTCAAGCGGCAGGGGTCACGCCCGATGACCAACCGCAGGTCAAACGCGTCGTCTGCGAGATGGGCGGCAAGAACGCGATCATTGTCGACAGCTCCGCCGACTTGGATGAGGCCGTCGTCGGCGTACGCGCCTCCGCCTTCGGCTTTGCCGGTCAGAAATGCTCGGCCTGCTCGCGCGTGATCTGCCTGAGCGATGTCCACGACCGCTTCCTTGAGCGATTCATCAACGCAACCAGGGCATTGAACGTGGGAGACCCCGCACATCCCGGAACGGATGTCGGCCCGGTGATCGACGAAGAAGCGGCTACGAACATCATGCAGTACATCGAGACCGGCAAACATGAGGGCAAGCTCGAACTTGCTCACGACCCTGCGCAGCCTAAAGCCCTAGGCAAGCCCCTTATCGGCCCGCACATCTTCAGCGGCATTACACCCAAGCACCGCTTGGCCAACGAAGAGGTCTTCGGCCCGGTCGCCGCGGTGATGCGCGCTGCGTCGTTCGACGAGGCCCTAAAGATCGCCAACGGCACGCCCTACAAGCTCACCGCGGGCCTGTTCAGCCGGACGCCCAGCCACATCGCCAAGGCCAGAGAGGAACTCCGCGTCGGCAACCTCTACCTGAACCGTGGCTGCACCGGCGCGCTGGTCGGCCGACAACCCTTCGGCGGCTTCGGGATGTCCGGCGTCGGGTCCAAGGCCGGCGGCGACCAGTACCTCTACCAATTCGTCGAGCCCAGGTGCATCACCGAGAACACGATGCGCCGCGGCTTCGCGCCCGGGCTGGCGGAGTAAGTTTTGGAACCGCAGATAAACGCGGATAAACGCAGATCGATCTTGCTATGTTGTTTGTTGCTCGTATGCTTTGGCCACTTCCATGATCCAGTCTTTTTCGATCCAATATTCGCCAATCGCGCCGGCTAAGCGCACCGACCAATTTTCTGCTTCGAGAGTTCCTTGCATTTCTCTACTCTTGACGGCATTGCTGGTGTGAATAATGACAGGACATGAGGATTGCTTCGATGCGATGAATTGGGCGACCTTAAGACCGTCCCCGGGGTCATCAACACCGGGCACATGTAGATCATGATCTAATGAAATTACAAACGTAGATTTCATCTGCATCTCGATCAGTTGTCGCATATGACCAGCTGTCTGCGAGATGAATGGTTGGACTTGTGGCAGTTGTTGATGCAAAACCCGTTCGAATCGTTGAACTCGAGCGGGTGAATCTTCGAGTATCAGAATGGCGTTGTGTACAGCCATTGCCTTGATCTGCGTTTATCCGCGTTCATCTGCGGTTTCAAAACATATGCGCTACTTCTCCAACACCTTGATCTCGATGTTACGGAAGTCCACCGCGTGGCTTTCGGACTGCAGGGAGATGCTGCCTTGTTCGAGCAGGGTGCCGTCGTTGAGCTGGGGTTTCTCATAGTCGAAGACGACCTCGCCGTTGACGCGGTGGATGATGCGTTTGCTGCCGTGGACCTCGATCTCGAGTTGGACCCACTGCTCGCCGCGGAAGGTCTTGGAGGTGGAGTTCTTGCAGTGGCCCTTCATGAGTTTGCCGTCGAGGACGTAGTGCGTGCCGGGGGTGCAGATGTTGGCGGTGGAGCGTTCGGGGCCGCCTTCCTTTTGGCCGAGGAGTTGGACCTCGATGGAGTCGGGGAACTCTTTATCGATTTTCATGGCCTTGGGGTCCTCGCCGTGGAGCATGACGCCTGAGTTCATGTACGCCCAGCCGCCGGGGTTGCCCGCGATTTGTTTGTCGCCGATGAACCGGTACTCGAGGCGGAAGATGTAGTGCGCGTAGTCGGTCTTGTCGAGGAAGAGGTGGCCGAACTGCCGGTCGAAGGTGTCGTAGTTGTCGTAGCGGACCTGGATGACCCCGTCCTTGACGCGGAAGGTGTTTTTAGGGTCCTTGCCGAACGCCTCGCCACGGATCTTGGGGGTCCACCCGGTAAGGTCCTTGCCGTTGAACAGCGGCTCGAAGCCGTCGTCCTCGGTCTCGGCCGCCATCGGCTTGCTGCCGGTCTTGTGCGGGAGGATCTCGCAGCCGGTGGATGTAATCAAGGCGATGAGGGACAGCGCGATCGTACAGGCGTTTTTCAGCATGGTGCTCCTTTGTTCTGTTGCGGTTGATTGTAGCGACGCCGGCTAGGCCGTTTCGATACTGCCCGCGTAGACGCCCTCGGGTCTGTGGTCTTCGGGGCGTTTTTCGCCGTTCCAGAGGTAGTAGAGCACGCCCTTAAGGTCGTCGAAGGCGAGGATGATGCAGGGCAGGACGACGAGGATCATCACGGTCGCGCTGATCAGGCCGGCTGCGATCGAGATCGCCATCGGGATCAGGAACTTGGCCTGGAAGGAGGTTTCGAGGATCAGCGGCGTCAGGCCGAGCACGGTGGTGATCGTCGTCAGCATGATCGCGCGGAAGCGGGCCTGCCCCGCGGCGACGAGGGCGTCATATACGCTCTGGCCCTCGGCTCGTTTCATATTAAAGAACTGCACGAGGATCAGCGAGTCGTTGACCACGATGCCCGAGAGCGCAACGAAGCCGATGAGCGAGAGGAACGTCATGTCGTAGCCGAGCGCGAGGTGGCCCCAGATCAGCCCGATCGTCGCGAAAGGCACGACGCACATCACGAGGATGGGCTGGAAGTAGCTCTGGAACAGCCAGGCGAGGATAACATAGATCATGACCAGCGCCGCGGCGAAGCCGTAGGGCAGCGAGGCGAACGCGTCGGCGCGTTGTTCCTGCTGGCCGGCGAACGTGATCTTGAGCCCGGGGTACTTGGCCTCGATCTGTTCGAGCAGCGGGGCTTGTGGCTTGCCATCCTCGTCCTTGAGGACGTTGCCGTCGTCGTCCTTAGGCGGTTGTTGAAGCTCACCCACGATCCGGTCCGGGCTCGCATTGGCGTCTGCCGCCGCGGTGACCGTTACAGCCCGCGTGCGGTCCACGCGGTTGATGCTTGCGTAGGTCGTGCTGTCCTCGATTTCGACCAGCTCGCGCATCGGCACGGGCCGGCCCTGAGGGTCAACGAGCCAGGCGTTCTGCACCTGCGTCAACGAGTCGCGGAACTCCTCATCGATCCGGACGCGCACATCGATGTCTTCCTCGCGCTCGGCGAAGGTGTGCGCCTCAAGACCGAACAGGAATCCGCGCAGCTGCGTGTTGATCTCGCGCGGGGCCATCCCCAGCGTCGCCGCGTCGGCGTAGACCCTGACCTTGCGTTCGGACTGGCCCAGGTTCGCGTTGTCCGCGACATCGAAGAGCTCGTCGTACTCGAGCAGGATCTTCTTGACCTCGTCGGTCGCCAGCGAGAGGTGCTCGGAGTTGTCGCTCACCAGCCGGATCGTGATGTCCGCGCCGCCCGGGCCCCCGGCCTGCTGGGTGTAGGTGATCCGCTCGACGTCGTCGATCTGGCCCCGCAGTTGCTTGCGGATCGCGGTCGTGACCTGGGGCGAGGTCCGGTTGCGTTCTTCGACGGGTCTGAGCTCGACGAAGACCTGGGCGATATGCGAGGCGGGGGCGTTGGACGTGCCCGTCTCAAGATCGCTGCTGCCGCCGATGAGCGACTCCATCGAGTTGACCTCGTCCGTGGCGAGCACGACTTTTTCGATCCGTTTCACCGCGTCCCGCGTCGCCTCTACCGGCGTGCCGATGGGCATCCGGATATCGATGACGAACGATTCCGCATCGTCCTGCGGCAGGAAGTTAAACACCAGCCGGCCGCCCGCGACCATCGCCGCGGACGCGATAAGGGCGGACACCGCGACCGCCAGTGTCAGGTAGCGGACACGGAGCAGCGCCGCCTGCATCCGCCCGAACGCGGGGATGACGCGTTTGTGGATCGTGTCATCACGCCAGTTTTCATACGACTGCAGCCAGCGCGAGAAGCGGTTGGGCTTGAGCTTGTCCCGTTTCTCCAGCGAGTGGCCCATGTGTGACGGCAGGATCAACAGCGACTCGATCAGCGACATCGCGAGCGCACACGCCACAACCACCGGCAGCGCGCCGAGCAGCGTGCCGATCTGCCCCTTGATGAATGTCAGCGGAAGGAACGCGACGATGCTCGTCATCACCGTCGCGACGACGGGCCAGAAGACCTGGTTCGCACCGTTGATTGCAGAATTCGTTGGCGACTCGCGCGAGTCGTCATGGTGCGACTGGATGTTATCCGCGACAACGATCGCGTCGTCGACGAGCAGGCCGAGCACGACGATGAGCCCAAACATCGTGAGCAGGTTGAGTGTGACGTCCAGCGCAGACATCAGGATCAGCGTGCCGCAGATCGCGGTCGACAGCCCGACGCCGACCCACATCGCCGCGCGCCAGTTCAGGAAGATCAAGAGCGTCAGGAAGACGAGCATCGCCCCGTAGACCGCGTTGCGGGTGAGCAGGTCGAGCCGGCCCTCGACGAAGCGGGCGAGGTCGGTGGTGGCGTGGATCGTTGCGCCCTCGGGCAGGGGCTTGGCCCCTTTCGCGCCGAGTTCCCAGGCCTTGAACGCATCAGATGTTGTTGGCCCGCCCGGCCGGTTCTGCGTCGCCAGCCGCATCAGCTGTTCGGTATTGGTGAATTGGTAGGGCTCGCCGCTTCGACCCTTGACGTAGGCGCGCACCATCTGTGCCATCTGCACGATGTCCTGGTCGCCGACCTTAAAGATCGTCATACTGGTTGCGGGCTTGTTATCGAAGCGCGACTCAAGGTCGCTATCGACAAACCCCTCGGTGACGGTGGCGATCTCACCGACGGTGATGACCGTGCCGTCCTCGGTCGCGAGCAGTGGGATCCCGCGGACCGCGTCGGCCCGTTCCTCGACGCCTAGCGTGCGGAGCGAGACGTTGCCGGTGTTGTGCTTGATCGTGCCGCCCGGGATCTCGGTCATCCAGTTGCGGATGGTCTGGGAGATCGCGGGCAGCGACAGGCCGTACTCGAGCATCGCGACCTCATCAACATCGAGGTTGATCTCGTAGTTGTTGATCCCGCCGATGAGGATCTCGCCCATGTCTGGCAGGGACTGCAGGTCGTCGCGGATCGCGCGGATCGCCTCCTTCATGGCGTAGGGGTCTTCGATGCCCGCCAGCACGATGCGGATCACCGGGAGCCTCGGTTGGATCAGCTCGGTGGTGATCTCTTCGGCTTCCTCGGGCAGGTCCTGGAGCGCATCGATCTCGCGCTCGACATCCTTCATACCCGCATCGACGTCGACACCTTCCTTGAACTTAATCGTGATCCCGCCGCCGCCCTCGGCGACGGTAGTAAAGATCTCGTCGATCTCGTCGATGCCGCGTAAAGCGTCCTCGACCTTGATCGCCAGGGAAGATTCCACCTCTTCCGGCGCCGCGCCGGGGTAGGGCATGCTGATGGTCGCGGTGTCGGGCTCGGTCTCGGGGAAGAACTGCTTGCGGAGCGTGGTGGCCGCGACGAGCCCGCCGATGATCAGCGCGGCCATGAGCAGGTTGGCGACAACCGGCTTGCGGACGCCGAACTCACTGAGCCCCAGGTTCATGGCGACACCTCGGCTGCTACGGCGGGCGTCGCGTTGGTGATCTTTGGCTCGACCTTCTGACCGTCGAGGATGGTCATCGATGCGCTGAGCACGACCAGCGTACCGGGCTCCAGCGGCTCTTCCAGCACGACCCACTGCGTGTCCTCGACACCGAAGCCGGGGAACGCTCCTTCCAGGTCAAACGCGACATTAACGGCCCGACCCACGACTTTGCCGTCAACAACCGTGCGGATCCGGCCTTCCTGGATCGAGCGGGCCGGCACGATCATCTGCGGCGTTGCCTCGGCGGTATCGAGCTTGGCGAGCGTGAACGCGCCGGCCGAGAGCTTGTACGGCCCGGTGCCCTCGGCGAAGTTGCGCAGCGGGATGCGGGTTTGGTCGACCTCGGCGAACACGGTAAAGGTCCGCGTGGGGTTGTCGGCGATACCAAGGCGGGAGATCGTCGCTTCCCAGGGCGGGCAGTCGTCGGGGTGGCTGCGCGTGGTAAGGGTGACTGCGTTGCCGGTCTTCACAAAGCTGCGCGCGGAGGCGGGTAGCTGCAGCGGCAACTCGATGATGCGCGGGTCGATGATGCGGGCGACCCGCTGCCCCGGCGCGAGGTTCTCGCCGACCTCGATGTCGAGCATCTCGATGATGCCGTCGATCGGGCTGACGATGGTGGTGCGGGTGAGGTTGGCCTTGGCGGTATCGCGGTCCGCCTTCGCGACGGCCTGCTGCGCTTCGACACCTAGAACACGCGGGGGGATCGCGTCGATCTGCTGCTGCGTCGCGATCACAGACCGCTCGGCAGTCAAGAGGGTCCGCTGGGCCCGGTCGATATCGGTCTGTGTTGCGGCGCCCGTCTGCTTGCGATCCAGTTGACGGCGGTATTCGGCCCGGGCGAGTTCGGTGTCCTGCTCTTCAACGACGAGCCGCTTCTTTAGGCTCGCCAGCTCGGTTTCGAGCTGCTTGATCACCGCGCCTGCCTCGGCGATGCGTTTCTCCGCAGCATTGAATGTGTTTTGAAAATCGGTCGGGTCGAGTTCAGCGATCGTCTGCCCGGCCTTCACGATACGGCCGACCTCGATCTCCTTGGGCAGCGTGACGACCGTCGCACCGATCCTTGCGGGGACGTCGGCGGTGTCTTTGGCCCGCGTCGTGCCGTAGCCACGCCACTGCCGGGCGACCTCGACCGGCTCGACTCGCATGACCTGCACGGTGATCGAAAGCTCCTGGAGATCGCTCTTGCTGACCTCCGGCTTGGTCTCGTAGAGGTAGCCCGCTAGCCAGCCCGCGCTGGCCAGCAGGATGAGCCCAACCAGCGTACGGATCAGAAGGGCCATGGTTTTAGCGCTTGGTTTTTTCATAAGTCGGGCCTGTCACCCAGGAGTTCGTACAGTGTACCAATCTTGGATTCAGGCGATGGGAGCATAGCTCCGAACGCCGACGCTGAGCACCGCGAAGCGTCTGGTCTCGCACCGTGCTAGGCTCCGTTTATGCCAATCCCGGGGAAAGCCTGGCAGCACATCATCTTCAATACACGCAGCAGTTGGCTCACCGGCGATCCTCGTGGATTTCGTTCCCGCAACCACCGAAAACACAGCGGTGGGGATTACAGGACACCGCCTCCAACGGGCCAGCATGCAGGCTTATTCCGGGTCGTACGAGATGGCAGCCGACCGACGGTGAAGCTCCCCAAGCGGCTGTGGGCATGTATTGGGCAAGCCGTTCTCAGCAAGTGCGATGAGCAGGGGCACCGCGTACTGGTGATCGCCATTGATCATCTCCACGTGCATGTGCTTGTAGAACTGCCAAGTGATCGGGAAAAAGTAAAGCAGATCGCGGGGTCCTGGAAGCAAAGAGCGTCGCATGCGGTGCGAGATGAGCTGCCCGGTTCGATCTGGTCCAAGAGCTGTGACCCGGTTGTGATCAGTGACGAGTCGCATCACCGGCGGGCGTATCAGTACATCCTTGACCACGCTAAGCAAGGCGCGTGGGTTTGGTCTTTCCGGGACGGAGAGGGGTCGTAACCAGATGCTTCGCTCACGCTCAGCGTCGGCGTTGTCCAGCGACGATGCATCTTCTGCGCACGCCGACGCTGAGCGTAAGCGAAGCGTCTGGTACTCAGCCCGTATTTCTCAGCCCCGCGGCGATCGCCTGGACACTCTGGCGGAGCAGGTCGCCCTGGGGGTCAAGGCCGCGGCGCATGAGTTCGATCTGGATCAGGTTCAGTGGGTCGACGTAGGGGTTGCGTACGCGGACAGAGCGTTGCAGCCAGTCGATGCCGGAGAGCATCTCGTCGCGCTCGGCGGTCTCGAGTACGACCGCGCGGGTGCGGTCGAACTCGGTGCAGATCGTCTCGAACAGACGCGTGCTCGCGCCGTCGTCGACCAGTTCGGCGTAGTGCCTGGCGATCTGCATATCGCACTTGATCAGCGCGAGCTCGGCGTTGTGGATCATCCCGCGGAACATCGGCCAGCCGTCGTACATCGCCAGCCGCGTCTCCAGGTCGATCTGACTCAGCCCGGTGCCCAGGCCGTACCAGCCCGTCAGCAGGTGGCGGTTCTGTGTCCAGGCGAACGTGTACGGGATCGCACGCAGGTCTTTGAGTTCTCGTGCCCCCCGTCTTCGGCTGGGGCGCGATCCGATCGGCATCGTCTCGATCGTATTGATCGGCGTGGCCTTGTCGAAGTAGGCGAGAAACCCCGGGTCGTCCCGCAGTGCGCGGTAGCAAGCGGTCGAGGCCTGCGATGCCTTGGCGAGTCCGTCCTTCCACACCGGGTCGATCTTGTCGGCCTTCTCGGCGCTTACCAGCAGCGTGGCCCAGGCGACCTGCTCGACATGGCGGAACGCGACTTCCGGGTCGTCGTACCGCTCGGCCAATACCTCGCCCTGCTCGGTGATGCGGACCTTGAAGCCGACCGCTTCGGGCGGCAGCGACAGCACACCTCGCGCAGCGGGGCCGCCGCCTCGGCCGAGCGACCCGCCACGCCCGTGGAAGAGTACGAGCCCGATGCCGTGCTGCTTGGCGGTCGCGGCGAGGCGCGTCTGCGCGTCATACAGGCCGAAGTTGGATGCGAGGTACCCGCCGTCTTTGCAGGAGTCCGAGTAGCCGACCATGCACATCTGCCTGCCGCCGGTCGCCCTGACATGAGCCATGTAGGGCTCGCTCGACAGCAGGGCGTCGAGCGTCTGGTCGGCGTTGGCCAGGTCGTCAATGGTTTCAAACAGCGGCGCGATCGGCAGCAGGGCCTTGGGCTGGTCGTACCCGCGCAGCTTCGCCGCCAGCCGCCCGAGCCAGCCCATCGCGAGCACATCGCTGGGGTGGTGGGTCATCGAGATGATCAGCGCGCCGAGCGCCTCGGTGCCCAGGTGCTCCGCCGCCTGCTCGAGCAGCACGAACAACTCGACCGTGTTGCGTGTCGGCTCGGTGAGTTTATCCATGTTGAGCGCGTTGGTGTCCAGCGTCACCGCGCTGCTGAGCAGCGCCTGCCGGGCGCGCTCGTCCATCGCGGCGTAGTCCGCGTCCGGGTCGAGCTGCGCGACCACTTCGGTGATCGCGCTGTGCAACTGGCGGGAGTCTTCGCGGATGTCCAGCCTCGCGAAGTGCAGGCCGAAGACCGCGACACGGTCTTGCCAGGCCTGCATCGCGCCGTCGGCCAGTTCTTTGTGCTTGTTCTCACGGAGCGAGTTGGCGATCGCCTGCAGGTCCGCCGCGAACTCAGCGCTGCTCCGGTAGGCCAGGTCGTCAGGACCCGTGACCGGGTCCGTCTCGGCGGCGGCACGCAGCCGATGCCGGATGACACGGAGTGTTCGGCGGTAGGTCTCGTGCGGGCTAATCCGTTGGACCGAGTCTTTCAGCCGCGGCCATTTCGCCAAACCCCCTTCGAGGATCGCGCGCACCTGATCACTTACCGGGTGGTGCTTGTCTGAGATACTCAGCACCCGCGCGAAGTGCCGGCAGAAGACCGCGTGTTTCTCAATGACGGCCTTTCGAAGGTGGACCAGGGTCTTCCGGGTCACCTCCGGTGTCACGAACGGGTTGCCATCGCGGTCGCCACCGATCCACGACCCGAACCGTATGACCGCCGGCAGCGTCGGGGTGTTCTCGGAGTATGCGTGCTGCAGTGCCCGGCGGGTCGAGCGGCATAGCTGCGGCACGACATCCCAGAGTGATTCGACCACGAACAAGGACCGGTCGACTTCTTCCAGCACGCTAGGCTTGCTTGGCCGAAGCGTATCGGTCTCCCAGAGGCAGTCGAGGTTGGCGCGCATACGGCGGACGAGCTCATCACGCTCGCGGTGCAGCATGTCGGGCCGATCAAGCTGGATCAGGTCGTCGCGGAGCCGGCGCAGCGTCAAACGCATGGTCTTCCGCTTCGCTTCGGTCGGATGCGCGGTGAAGACGAGGTCCACATCGAGTTCATCAAGCATCTGCTGCATCTGCTGGGCTGAGATACCTTCTTCTGCGAGCTTGGTGACCGCCTGCCCCAGCGACTGGTTCCGCGGGCCGGGCCAGGTGTCCTGCTCGCGTTCGCGCAGCACACGTATGCGGTGGCGGTCTTCCGCGAGGTTCGCCAAGTCGAAGAAGCACGCCAGCGCCCGCATCAATTCGCCTAGCTCATCTTCGGACATCGCCGAGATACGGTTGCGCAGTTGCTTGTCGGCTTGCTCGTCGCCATCCCGCCGCGCTTTCGCCAGCGCGCGGACCTCTTCGACGAGGTCGTAGAGCCCATCGCTGCCGTGGGACTTGAGCACCTTGCCCAACTCGTAGCCGAGCATGCGCACATCGCGACGCAGGGGGAAGTCCGGCGGGTGCTCCGTCGTGGTGGGTTCGTTCTCGGTCATGGGTACGACGGTCAGGCGCCTTCGACTTCGTGCAGCCGACCGGTGTGGACATCATAGGTGAAGCCGCGGATCGCGGTGTCCTCGGGGATCCACGGGTGGTCCCGCAGCTTGGCCACCTGTTCTTTGGCGTGCAGGCCAAGGTTGTCGATCGTGAAGAAGCTGTTGGGTGCGACGACCGCCTTGCCGTATTTTTTGGTGAACTCTCTTCGGAGCTCGTGGTCGGTCGCCTTCATCATGCCGCACTCGGTGTGGTTGATGATCATGATCTGTTTGGTGCCCATCAGGTTGGTGGAGATGATGGCAGACCGGAGCACGTCTTCGGTCACGCTCCCGCCGGCGTTACGGAGGATGTGGGCCTCGCCTGGCTTGAGCCCGAGCGCGGCCTCGACGTTGATCCGCGCGTCCATGCAGGTGATCACCATGAGGTGCCGGGCGGGCGGCGCGCCGAGGTCGCCGTCGTGGAAGCCCTTGCAGAAGACCGCGTTGTCCTTGATCGCCTTATCGATGGGGCCACTCCTTGACCGGCTAGCAATTCGTGATTGTATCGGATGCTTGTTGCGGCTAGTGCTTGATCCACCCGGCGTCGCTGACCAGGCACATCCCGCCGTAGCGCTCCAGCAGCGGCCGGGCGTCGTAGATCAGTTTCTCCGCGATGGTCTCGCCCGCGGCGACGATGATGTAGCAGTTGCGGAAGACGTTGCCCAGTTCATCGCCCATCCGGTCGCCCCGGTCGCCCGAGCCGTGCACGTCGCGGACCACGGTAAAGCCCGTTGCGCCCGAGGCCCGGATGACCTTGATCAGCTCGGGCGTGTGCGCCGCGTCGATAACGAGTTCGATCCGTTTCACATCTTTCATGAGCTGCTCCAGAGCATCCTGATCACCGCGTAGTACAGCGGGATGCCGATGATGACATTGAACGGGAACGTGAGCCCGAGCGACATCGGGACATACAGGCTCGGGTTGGCCTTGGGGATCGCCAGCCGGACAGCAGCGGGGACCGCGATGTAGCTCGCCCCGCCGACGAGGCAGGCCAGCAGCAACGCATCGCCCGGCGAAGAACCGATCAGCCAGGCGATGCCGATACCCAGCATCGCGTGCACCACCGCGGCGATCACCGAGAACGCGATCAAGATGAAGCCCGATTCTTTCAGGTCTTTGATGCGCTTGGCGGCGACGAGCCCCATGTCGAGAAGGAACAAGCATAGGACGCCCTTGAACATGTCCCCGTCGGCGAATTGATCCACACTGGCCCAGCCACCGTTGCGTGCGGTGGCCAAGCCGATGATCATGCTGCCCATCAGGACAAGGACCGAGCCGTTGAGAAACGCCTCTCGACCCAGCTCGCTCCAGTTGATCTGGCTGCCTTCTTCTCGCTCGCCGAACCATCGCGCGAGCAGCACGCCGACCACGATCGCGGGGGACTCCATCAGCGCCATCGCCGCGATCATGTGCCCCCCGTATTCCACGTGCTCTGACTTCAGGAAACTAACCGCGGTGATGAAGGTGACCGCCGAGACGGAGCCGTAGGTTGCTGCGATCGCCGCCGCGTCGGGAACCGGGAGCTTGCGCCGCAGGACCGCAAAGCACCAGAGCGGGATGATGAACGAGGTCGCGGTCGCCGCGCCAAGCATCAGCACGATTTCCGGGCTGAAGTCGCTTTCTGAGAGCTTGTAGCCGCCCTTGAAGCCGATGGCGAAGAGCAGGTAGAGCGAGAGGAACCGCGCGACCTGGGTCGGCATCTCGAGGTCGGATTTCACAAGCGTGGCAAACACGCCGAGTAGGAAAAACAGGATAGGGGGGCTTAACAGGTTGTTAAGGATGAGGTCGATGCTCATGGATCACTCGGCGGCGGATCGAGTGAAAGAAAATACCGCGCGGCTTCGGCTGGGTAAAGCCGTGCAACGCGGTTGAGGGGGTGCCGTGTTGATGTGCTGCGGGGGCCGGGCCGCTGGCGATATACCGGATCAGCTCTTGGTGCGGCGGTCCTTAATCTTGGCCAGTTCACGGCCGACGCGCTGTTTAACCTTGTCCGCGATCAGGCTGACGTTCGCGTAGAGGTCCATGCCCTTGCGCTCGTGCCGAAGCTGCATCCCGTTGGTTAGGCTGACGACGACGCGGCAGACCTGGTCCAGCCCGCCGCGAGGCCCGTTCTCGTCCTCGATCATCACCTCGACTTGGTCGATGCGTGACTCGTGCTGATCCAGCGCCGCGTGGAGGCGGTCCTGGATGTGCTCGCGGATGGAGGGGGTCAGGTCGGCTGTCCGGCTGGCGATGGTCATCTGCATCATGAAACTCCGTTTAGAAGGGTTGATTGAACCACTTCAATACTATGACCTTCATCGTCAAAAAGCGACGAAGATTGCAGGTAAAAATGCGAAATAATTTTCGCTTATTTGTCTTTGCGCACTATATCAAGCAGGTCGCGCACCTGGCGGTGGCCTTCGACCGGGTGCCGCAGGGCCCGGCCTTCTTTGATGGTGTAATGGTTGCGTCGACCGACGCGTGTACGCACCAATACGCCGCCCTCCTCGAGCTCCAGTACGATTTTTTGCACCGCCCGCTCCGTGATCCCAACCTTCTGTGCGACCTGCCTGAGCAGCATGTCCGGCTCAAGCGCCAGGCAGATCAGCACGTGCGAGTGGTTGGTCAGAAAGGTCCAACTCGCAGGCTTGTTCGAAGGGGTCTTATCGTTCTTGGCCATAGGTGATCCTTCGGGAGACGCTTGATTCTACCCGCGTTCGATCGGCGGCCGTGGGGTGATCCGAGAACGCGATTCCACCGCGTCACGGATCGCCTCGTGCGGCGTGCGTGCCAGAGCCGTGAGGTGGCCCATCTTCCGGCCCGGCCGGGCCTGCGCCTTGCCATACAGGTGGAGTTGCTGCGTATTATTCGATTCGATCATGCCCCATGGTGGCTCGCCTTGCTCCGGCCAGAGCTCACCCAGCAGGTTCACCATCGCGGCAGGCTGCTTCAGTTCGACGGGCAATGGCGGCTTGCCCAGCACGCAGGCGACCTGCTGATCGAACTGGCTGTGTGTGTACGCGTCGATCGTGAGGTGCCCGGAGTTGTGCGGCCGGGGCGCGAGCTCGTTCACCAGCATCCGGCCGTCGCGTGTCTGAAAAAACTCGACGCAAAGCACGCCCACGACATCCAGCGCGGTCATGACCTGCTTCGCGATCTCAACCGCCTGCTGCTCCACCTGCTCGGGCGCGCCGGACGGGACGACCGAGACATCGAGGATGTGGTTGCGGTGGGTGTTTGCGATCGGGCCATAGGTCACGACATCCCCGCCGGACGCCGGGGTGCCGCGGGCCGCGACGATAGAGACCTCCTGCTCGAAGTCGACAAAGGCTTCTAACACGCAGGGCTGCCTGCCCAAGTCCTCCCAGGCATAGGTCAGCTCGTTCTCATCGCCTCGGTGCAGGACGCGCTGGCCCTTGCCGTCGTACCCGCCGCTGGCGGTCTTGAGCACGGCCGGCGTGCCGACCGACCGGACCGCGATCTTCAGGCTGTCGAACGAGGTCACCGTGGCGAACGTACCGACCGGGATGCCGTGGCTGCTAAGCGTCGTCTTCTCGATCACCCGGTTCTGCGCCGCGGCGAGCACTTTCTGGCCCGGCCGGACCGGGACATGCCTGGCACAAGCCGCCGCCGTCGCCGCGGGCACGTTCTCAAACTCATAAGTCACCGCGTCGACGGACCGGGCGAACGCTTCAACCGCATCAAGGTCGTCATACGCCGCAATCGTTTTCGTATCGCAGACCTGTGTCGCGGGTTCGCCGCCGCCGGGGCAGAAGACGTGTGTCTTGACGCCCGCGCGCTTGGCCGCATGACAGAACATCTGCCCGAGCTGTCCGCCGCCAAGCATGCCGATGGTGGGTTGTTGTGGGTCGTTCATCCTGTCGATCGTTGGGCGATGGGGCGGCTTACAGCTTCTGTTCTGATTTGCCGCAGTTTATGCTGCCTAGGATTCTTTTACATCAGCGACGCTCTGTTCTGGCACCTATGACCTCTAAAGCCCCCGATTCCCACTTGCTTGTCATCCTGGGCAACCAGCTGTTCCCTATCACTCACGTGCGCAAGGCCGGCGTCACGCGCGTCTTCATGGCCGAGGACGCGGGGCTGTGCACCTACGTCAAGCACCACAAGCTCAAGCTCGTGCTCTTCCTGTCCGCCATGCGGAGCTATGCGGACGACCTGCGCGAGGCCGGGTTCGACGTGCACTACGTGAAGCTCGATGACCAGGCGAAGGGCGGTAACGCGCCGAGCTACGAGAGGAAGCTTGGCGACTACTTGGACCAGAACAAGCCGATCGACACACTCGTCCAATTCGAGATCGAGGACAAGTTTTTTGAGAAGCGCATGGCGGCCTTCGTGGGCAAGCGGGGGGTTGAGACGAAGCGACTGCCCAGCCCGATGTTCCTGACCAGCCGTCAGCAGTTCGCCGAGTACCTGGACGATGCGAAGGGCAAGCCCTTCATGGCCCGGTTCTATCAACGCCAGCGCAAGCGGCTCAACCTCTTGATGGACAGCGATGGCAAGCCGACCGGCGGGCAGTGGAGCTTCGACGCGGACAACCGCAAGAGGCTACCCAAGACCATCGCGATCCCCGAGACCAGCTACGCGAAGCCGACCGAACACGTGAAGGACGTTGTAGGACTCATCAACGACCGCTTCGCCGACCACCCCGGCAGCCTGGACGACCTCAGCAAGATCTGGTTCCCGACAACGCGTCGCCAGGCGCTCGCGTGGCTTAGGGCGTTCCTTGCCGACCGATTCGAGCTCTTCGGCGACTATGAGGATGCGCTCAGCGACCGTGGCGATTGGCTGTTCCACTCGGTGACCAGCCCGATCATCAACCTCGGCCTGATCACGCCCGGGGAGATCATGGAACGCACGGCCGCGTTCGCCGAGGAAGCCGGCACCCCGCTGAACAGCCTCGAGGGCTTTGTCCGTCAGATCATCGGCTGGCGTGAGTTCATCCGCGGCATCTACCAGAACTTTTCAGAAGAGGAAGAAGCCGAAAACACCTTCGGCCACCACCGCTCGATGAAGCCCTGTTGGTTCACCGGCGAGACCGGCCTGCCCCCGCTCGACGACGCGATCAAAAAAGCCCTCCGCCTCGGCTGGACGCACCACATCGAACGCCTGATGGTGCTCAGCAACTTCATGAACCTCTGCGAGGTCGAGCCGAAGCAGGCCCACGACTGGTTTATGACGATGTTCGTCGATTCGTCCGACTGGGTCATGGGCCCGAATGTCTACGGCATGGGCCTGTGCAGCGACGGCGGGATCTTCTCGACCAAGCCCTACATCTGCGGCAGCAACTACCTGATCAAGATGAGCGACGCTTACAAGAAGGGCGAATGGTGCGATATTGCCGATGGTCTGTACTGGCGGTTCATCGCAAAGAACCGCTCGTTTTTTGAGCGTAACCCGCGGATGTCGGTGATGCCGCGCTCGCTGGATAAGATGAAAACGGACCGTAAGGAAGCGATCTTCAACGCCGCGGAGGCGTTCATCGATCACGTCACGGAGCCTGCCTGATGCGGAAAGTGCTGGTCACAGGTGCGACGGGCTACATCGGCGGGCGGCTGGTGCCGAGGCTGATCGACCGGGGTGATACGGCGGTGCGTGTGCTGGTGCGCGGGCACGAGCCGATCCTCGGCAGGCCGTGGGAGGGCATGGTCGACGTCGCGGTCGGGGACGTGCTCACGCCTGAGAGCCTGCCCGATGCGCTCGAAGACATCGATACGGCCTACTATCTGATCCACGCGATGGGGGCGTCCGGCGACTTCGCCGAGCGCGACAAGCGCGGCGCAGACAACTTTGGCAAGGCCGCGAGGCAGGCCGGCGTCAAGCACATCATCTACCTCGGCGGGATCCAGCCGGAGGACGACCGCCTCGCCTCGCCGCACCTCGCGAGCCGGGCGGAGACCGGGCGCGTGCTCGCCGAGCATGTGCCCACGACCGAGCTGCGCGCCGGGCCGATCATCGGCTCGGGCTCGGCGAGCTTCGAGATGGTCCGCTACCTGACCGAGCGACTCCCCGCGATGGTCGCGCCCAAGTGGATCAACAACCTCGTGCAGCCCATCGCGGTGCGGGACATCCTCGCCTACCTCATCGCCGCGGCCGACCGCGAGCCCGCGGGTGTCGTCGGCGTCGGCGGGGAGCAGCTCACCTTCAAAGCCATGATGCACGGGTACGCCTCGGTCCGTGGCCTGAAGCGGCTGATCCTGCCCGTACCTGTCCTCGCGCCCGGGCTCGCTGCACGGTGGGTCGGGTTTGTGACGCCGATCCCCAACCGCCTCGCGGTGCCGCTGATCGAGGGCGTCATCCGCCCGCTGCTGGTGAAGAACAGCAGGGCGCGCGAGCTGTTCCCTAAGATCGAGCCGATCGGCTACTGCGAGGCCGTCGAGCTCGCGCTGGGCAAGATCGAGCTCGGTGACATCGAGACGCGGTGGTCGGGATCGTTTAACGCGGGCCAGACCCTGCAGCTCGCGGACAGCAAGGGCATCGTCCGCGAGGTCCGCCGGGTCGAAGCGGGCTGCTCGATGAACGCGCTCTACCGCTCGTTCACCTCGCTCGGCGGGGAGCGGGGCTACCTCACCTTCAACTGGGCCTGGCGGCTCCGCGGCATGATGGACAAGCTTGTCGGCGGCCCGGGGCTGCGCAGGGGCAGGCGCCACCCCGACGAGCTGCTGCCCGGCGAGGCGATGGATTTCTGGCGCGTCGAAGAAGTCGATCCCGACCACCGGCTGACCCTCCGCGCCGAGATGAAGGTGCCCGGCGAGGCCTGGCTCCGCTGGGAAGCAAAAGAAGAACCCTCCGGTGTCTTCCTCGAACAGACCGCCGCGTTCCGCCCAAGGGGCCTGCCCGGCCTGCTGTACTGGTGGTCGCTCTACCCGGTCCACCTCGTCATGTTCACCCGCATGGCCAAGGCGATCGCTGCGCGGGGCAAGCAATTGGAAAACCAACGCACTAA
This sequence comes from Planctomycetota bacterium, assembly GCA_039024275.1. Lineage (GTDB taxonomy): Bacteria > Planctomycetota > Phycisphaerae > Phycisphaerales > Phycisphaeraceae > JAHQVV01. The sequence continues at coordinate 53,701 of JBCDKD010000021.1, forward strand.
ACCACAAGCGGTGTAGCGGGCGACGCGGAGCGTCCCGTTTTAGCCATCTATCACGGCTCGAACGGGACGCTCCGCGTCGCCCGCTACACAGCATCCACAAATCCCATGCCGAACAAGCGACAGCAAAACCTGCCGACGAAGACCTGCCCCGTCTGTAATCTGCCCTTCACCTGGCGTAAAAAATGGGAACGCGACTGGGAGAATGTCAAGTACTGCTCCAAGGCCTGCGCGAAGAAGGGGATGGATTCAACCGCTAAGCAAGCCGGTCGTGCTAAGTAGTTCCATCAAAAACAACTTGGCGCGCCTCAGCGTCCTCGGCGGCAAACACCTACTCTTCTGCATGTATCGCCCGGTCCGCCTCAACAAACGTGTTGGTCCACGCGTTGAGATCGATCGTCCTCGCGGCGATTTGTCTGCGTGGGTCCGGCTTGTCCGGGGATAACGCGACCATGCCGGGCGCTTCACGCGTCCATGAGCCTTCCTCGACGGTGATCCCGACCATGGTGTTCTGCATCGAGCGCCCGATGCGACGCTTGATGTACGTGCCGTCATCGAATAGTGAGAGCGAGTCCTCGTGCAGGGGCAGGTCGAAAACGGCCTTGGTCGGCGATTCCCATGTCCACGTGCCTAGGAGTCTCCCATACTCCGCATGGTCGCCGATCGCTTCACGGTAGGTATCATTCGCTTTTGCATTGCGAATACCTTGGCTGATGCTACTGACATGCGATCCCAGGACCGTATTTGAAGAACAGCCCGCAGTGCAAAGCAGGCAAATGATCACAAGGACAACTTTCATGTTTGTGCTCCCGGTAAGGTTTGATCTAGTCATCTTAGTTTTCACGGCGCCAACCGCTTCACCTGCAATCCTCGGCATCTAGTAAGTTGGATGCAGGCAGGAGGTTAAGAGCTTTCTTCATGCTTCATATTCGTTTCCCAACGAATCTGACATGTTTGGCATTCGTAGTGAAACTTTGTGCTCACACCCTCGCTTTCGCGTTGTAGCGAATCGTCACAGCTTGGGCATTTCATTTCTTTAGGCAACCATTTATTGACAGCACGACCCGCAAAGAAGATGACCAATGCCATAAATAAGGCGAAACTCCCAAAGCCGACTAGCACGCTCACATCGCCCTGCCATATCCACAGAATTAGAAGAACGAAACCGGTCGGAGCCCACCACCATCGCCAATACTCGCGATTGATTGTCTTCTTGTCGTGTGCTGGTAGTGTTCGAGTTTCCATCACGGCGCCAAACGCTTGACCTGCCAGCCCTCCGCGTCGCGGGCGTAGACCAGCCGGTCGTGCAGGCGGGAGCGTTGGCCCTGCCAGAACTCGATGCTGCTGGGGATCACGCGGTAGCCGCCCCAGTCGTTGGGCAGGGGGACCGGGCCTTCGAGGCCATATTTGTCAACCGCGGCCTGGAACGCGTCTTCCAACTGCTGGCGGTCCTTGAGCGTTTGCGACTGGCTGGACGCGATCGCGCCGAGCTGGCTCTTGATTGGGCGGGTCCGCCAGTACGCCTCGGCTTCGTTGCGGTCGACCTTGGTGATCGCGCCCCTGACGCGGACCTGACGGAACAGGACGTCCCAGTAGAACACCAGCGTGACCTCGGGGTGCGCGTTGATCTGACGGGCCTTAGCGCTGCCGTAGTTCGTGTAAAACGTGAAGCCGCGGTCGTCGGCGTCCTTGAGCAGGACCACCCGCGCGTCGGGCCGGCCGGCACCATCGACCGTCGCCAGCGTCATCGCGTTGGGCTCCATGATGCCCGCGTCGACCGCTTGCTTGAACCACTGGCGGAACTGATCGAACGGGCTGTCCGCGAGGTCACCGACATCAAAGGACGGTGCGTCGTCGTAGCTCTGGCGTAGGTCGGAAATGGACATCGTTTCATAATATCGCCGCCACTGGTTTTTATCGCGTCTAAATTCCGGGTCTCGACGGTAACATGTGGCCAGAAATGATCGCAAAGTCGATGCCAAGCTGTATATTGCTGATGCTCTTACTCACGGCTGGCTGCCATTCGCGTCCTACCAATGTGGATGTGAGTGGTCTGGCCGCCTTGCGGCTGGAGTCCATTGATCTTGAGGCAGACCGCATCACCTTCGCGTTGTACAACACGACCGAGTTGCCACTGCCCTTGGCCGCGACTGGCGATTACTACCTCGGCGAGATCGTTGTCATTGCCGATGGGCGTGCCAGCCTATTCATGGACAGCGAGATTGCGCTCGATCGGCTTCAAGCGTTACACACCTATGAACGGATGCCGGACCTCCAGCCACAAGCGTGTGTGAGATGGTCGCTGCCGCTCTCGTCGATGACCCGTATCAGTGCCGAAAACGATATGGAATCCCTTCTGCTTGATGAAGAGATTCAGCGGCGTGAGCGTTTTGAACGTGACCCGGAGGCGTACCGGCTCATCCACGGCATCCCTTCAGACAGCACGCCCATGTTTACCAACCGACAGCGGCTGCCCTTACCCCCAACGTTGCTTGAATATCTACGCAAGTACCCGGATCATGTTGTTGCCATCCAGCCAACGAACCTTGTTCTCGGCAGGGCGGTCGGTGACGGGACGATCGCTTACGGGTACTTCCGCGAACGTAGCAACTGGCTGGAATAGATAAGCGAGCGACCACGCGCTACGGACCGGTCACGCCGTCGCGGTGTTGTGCTTGATCGCACTCGGTTTGGCCTTCGCGGTGATGTCGAGCATCCGTTGCAGCGCGGTAATCGCGTGCTCCCGCGCCTCGGGGTGCACGGTGATACGGTTCACCACTCTGCCCTCGGCGAGGTTGTCCAGCACCCAAAGCAGGTGCGGCATGTCGATGCGGTACATGGTCGTGCACAGGCACTGGCAGCTCGACAGGATACGGGCGTGGACGCCACGCTCTTTCGCTTTGTTCACCAGCCGGTTGACCAGGTGGACCTCGGTTGCGATCGCCCATCGGCTGCCGGGCTCGGCCCCGTGGATCGCCTGGATGATGCCCTCGGTGCTGCCGGTCATGTCCGCCTTCTGGCACAGCTCGTGCGCGCACTCGGGGTGGGCGATCACCGTCACGTCCGGCCACTCGGCACGGACCTCATCGATGTGCTCCGGGCGGAACAGCTTGTGCACCGAGCAGTGGCCCTTCCAGAGGATGAACGTGCTGTCAAGGATCTGCTGCTCGTCGTTACCGCCAAGGTCTTGCTTCGGGTCCCAGAGGCACATCTGCGTGAGCGGGTCGAAGCCGGCCTGGGCGCCGGTGTTCCGGCCGAGGTGCTGGTCGGGCAGGAACAGGATCTTGACGGCCTCGCCTTCTTCCAGCGGTGTGTCCCCGCCGGCCAGCGCCCAGTCGAAGATCTTGTCGCAGTTGGAGGAGGTGCAGACCGCGCCGCCGTGCATCCCGCAGAAGGCCTTGATCGCCGCGGTGCAGTTCATGTAGCAGACCGGGATGACACGGACTTTCTCGCCCGCGTCCGCAAAGACATCGTGCAGCTGCTCCCAGCACTCCATCGTCTGGTCGTAGTCGGCCATGTCCGCCATCGAGCAGCCCGCGCCGAGGTCGGGCAGGATCACTTGCACGTCCGTCACATCGCCCGCCTCGATAGAGGGTGTGAGGATGTCCGCCGTCTCGGCCATGAAGTGCACGCCGCAGAAGACGACGTACTTCGCGCCGACTTCCTGGACCTTCTGTGCGGCGAGCTGCGAGAGCTTGAAGGAGTCGCCGTCGAAGTCGGCGAACTGGATGACCTCGTCCTGCTGGTAGTGGTGCCCGAGGATGACCAGGTCCGACCCGAGCTCGGCCTTACGCGCCCTGATCGCGTCTGCGAGCTGGCCGTCGCTCATCGTCGTATATTTCTCGGGGAGGGCGGGCTGCCAGAGCATGGTCGGTTCCTTGCGTGACATCACATTATAGGCGAAGGAAGGAAACCACAGATGCACAAGGATAAACACCGATTTTCTTAGTAACACTGAGATCAAACAGGCTTGAAGTATAGATTCTTGTGCTGTTCCTCTGCTTCTAGATTGCTTGCTTTGGTCTGCCTAGATCTGTGTCCATCCGTGCGCATCTGTGGTTTCAAAAACGAAACCCAGGAAACTCACTTCGTCCCCGACAGCTTGCGGACGGTCTGGTCGAAGCCCTTGACCATCGAGGTGATGACCGCCCAGACGATCGTGGTGTAGCCGGCGGCGGCGATGATCGCGGCGAAGAAGAGCGAGCCCCGGCCGATGATCGTGTCCTTGCCCGTGCCGAAGTTGGCGACCCACTCGTGCGGGTCGACGAGCATGATCAGGTTGGTCGCCGGGGAGAAGGCGTTCAACGCCGGGCCGATCAACGGGATCTCATACGAAGCGGTCAGGCCACAGAACGCGAAGACCAGCGCGCCGAAGCCGATGATCCCGACCGACGGGACGATCGCGCCGAGCACGCCCTTGGCCCGAAGCGACGAGTACATGCCGATCGCGACGCAGACCGCGATGAACGGCAGGAGCATCACGAGCAACAGGATCGGCGTCTCAAAATAGATCAGTGGGACCGGGTCGGACGTGCCGCCGGCTTGCTTGACCGACTGTTGCACCACCGTGGTCTGCGCCCAGCGGTTCATGTTGCCGATGAGGGTGTAGCCCGCGACGATCGCCAGGCTGAGCACGGGCAGCGCGATCATCAGGCTGAGGAACCGCACCAGCCCGCGGAGCTTGCCCCAGATGTAGTAGCGGGGGGTGATCGGGGTGGTGAGCATGATGTCGAGCGTGCCGTCCTCGCGCTCCTTCGAGACGCTGCCCGCGGCCATATACAAGGCGACGAGCGTGATCACCGCGACCTCGGCGATGAGCAGGGCGGTCAGCGCCTGGCGGAACCAGCTCGGTGGGGTCGTGCCGACCGTGTTGCCACCCACCGTCGCGTTCTTATTGTTCTGCCAGAACGGGTCGAAGTGGTAGTAGTACAGCAGGATGCCCAGCCCGACGAGGCCGAGCACGAGGAAGCCGTAGCGGGCGATGATCCCGCCAAGCAGCTTGCCGCGGGTGTTCGCCTCGCGCCAGGCGATCGGGTTGCCGGTGCCGAGCTGCCGGGGCTCGCGGGTCTTGAGGTCGGAGACCTTGAGCTTCTTCTTGAGCCAGATCAGCAGCTTGCTATCGCCCGTGCCGACCCGCCGGACCCAGAGCGAGCAGAAAAGGACCATGAGCAACGAGCTGGCCGCGGTCATCGTAGTGAACGCCGCGAAGGGCCGGCCGAGGTAAAAGCGGATCAGGCCCGGGTACGCGGCGAGCTGCTCGGCGCCGGGCGGGCTGTAGTTGGCGCGGTTGATGCTGGCTTCGAGGACCAGCAGCGGGTGGATCGCGGTGACGACGGTGGTCTGCCCGCTGGTCTGGCCGAGGTTACGCAGGACCAGCATGTCGAGGGCGCCGACGACAACGAGGTACGCCGCGATCGAGATGACAAACGCGAAGACCGCCTTGCGTCCGCCGGCCCGCATGACCGAGAGGACCACCGCGACCGCGCCGACGAACACCGCGGTCATCGCCGCGACCGCGAAGGCGATAAAAATCGAGGAAACCGGGACGCCGCCGAAGATCAGCATGACCGCGAAGAGCGGCAGCCCGCTCATCAAGAGCGCGAGGATAAAAAACAGCCGGCCGATCAGCGAGCCCAGCACGATCTGCAGGTTTGAGAGCGGCGTGGTCAGCAGGATCGCGTAGGTCTTGCCGGACTGCTCGGACGCGATCGCCCCGGCCATGAAGATCGGCGCGATCAGGCAGACGAGCACGACCTGGCCCATCGCGATGACCCGGAAGATCTGTGCGCCGGCCTGGGCGAGCTCGCGCAGGTCGCCCGAGCCCGTCAGCCCGCCGCCCGCGACGAGCCCGATGAAGACGATGCCCATCAGGACGAGGAGGTAGCCCAGCCGGACGACCGCGTGCTGGTTGCGCCTTGAAGCGCCCTGCACGATCCGGACGACCTGTGGGTTGCCCGGAACCAGCCGCCAAAGCCATGAAAAGAGGGCCTGCATTGGGCGATAGTTTATCGCTTGACTCTGTTTGATGGCGGGCCAGGCTTCCAGCCTGTCATTCAGAGCGCATGATCAATGACAAGCCAGAAGCCTGCCACACCAATCATGCCATCACCTTGTGTGCAGCTCGGTCAGCTTGTCCAGCGAGGCCTGCGACCCCTTGCGGTCTACGAGGCCGATCAGGACGGCGCCGTCCACACGGGCCTCGAGCGCCTCGGCGGTCTTGCCCTTCTCTTCATAGAAGTCGACCGAGGCATTGATCCGCGCGAGCCGGTGGTCGACGATGCCGTTGACCGCCCAGGGGCCCGCCGCGCTGGCGAGCTCGTCGGTCAACGCGGCGCTGACGGCCCCATCACTCGCCAGCCGGAGGTCGTCATGCCGGACGCCCACGGACGGGTTCGGGTTCAGCGTGCGGTCGTCGCTCTGCGCGAAGCTGGCCTGGTGGGTGAAGGTCTTGACGGGCTTGCCGCTGGCGGTGTCGATGAGCTCGGTCACCACGCTGAGTTCGCCGGTCTTGGTGAAGGTTTCGACGGTGTAAGGCCACTCGTGGTGCAGCGTGACCTTGATCTTCCGCGGGGTGCACGACAGCTCGTGCCGGAGCTTGTTCACGCGCGACCGTTTGCGGTCGACATCCTTGCGCAGGCGGTCGTAGTGCGGGTCGTAATCGGGGTGGTCCTTGGCGTGGTTCTTCCCGGTCGCGTTGTTGTAGGCCCGGCAGGCGCGGTCGTAGTCCCGCTCTGCCGCGCGGAGCCTGGACGCCACGCGGTCGTACTCGGGGTTGTAACGAAGCTCCTGCGTGGTGTACTTGTGGATGCGTCGTGAGGTATTGGTCCGCCGCTCATCGATCGTCGCCTTGCGGATCGACATACGGAGTTCGTAGGGCATGCCCTGGCCCTGGATCGCTAAGCCGTGCGAACGTTTGCCTGCCAAGGTGCTAAGGGTTGCGCTGCTGAGCTGGCGCGGGTCGACTCCGCCGCGCCCGTCCGCGGAGATCATGAGTCCCATGCCGAGCCGATCGCGCACCGCGGCTGCCATGCGGACCACGCCGTCGTCAAGCGACTTGCTGCGGGTGTAGGCCTGGCCCTTGGCGTAGTTGAGCAGCGCGGCTCCGAGCCGGCCGGCCTCTTCGTGTTCCTTGGCCCAGGTCGCGTAGACAAGCGCCATGCCAACCCGCGCCTCGAGGTTGGTGTCGCGGTAGCTCAGCGACCGGCCGTAGGCCTGGTGGGCCCGGTCGAGGTCGCCTTTCTCCAAGTGCCCGTCACCGCGCTTGGCGAAATCGGCGGCGGCCCGCCTGGGCAGCGCGCTGCGGAGTTCGCCCAGCGCCGGGTGCGACCGGTCGATCGCCAGCCCGCTGTCCGCCTGCGCGATCGCGTCGTCCCACCTCGCTCCACCCGCGGCCTTGGTCGCCAGCGCGAACTGTTCGTCTGCCAGTGCCCGCTGGGCCTTGGCCTTGGTCAGCAGTTCGCTGGCCTGCGTGTTGTAGGGCCAGACCTCGAGTGATTGCTCGAGCGAGCGGATCGCCGGGCCCATCGTGAGCCGGTCGATCAGGTTCCGGCCGTCGTCCTGCAGCCGACGCGAAGCACCGAGCTGCTCGCGGGCTCCGTGCAGCGCGGCGCGCGGGGGCAGCAGCCCGGCGTTGGCAGCGATCGATTTCTGCAGCGTCTCTTCGGCCAGCGCCCAGCGCCGCTCGGCGGACTGCTTGATGCCCCGGCTGTACTCGGACAGGCCGGGCGTGCTCGGGTTCAGCTTGCCGGGCTCGAGCGACGCCATCGCGTACGCGACCGACTCGTTGGCCATGTCGTGCCGCATCGCCCGGACAAGGTTCTCGCGCGCCGCTTCGAGGCTGCCCCGGTCCGCGGCGGCGACCGCCTGCGTGTACCGCCATTGGCCGGCTTCTTTCAGGACGGCCGGCAGCAACGCCTCGGGGTCGGCGAAGCCGGGGTCCTGCCGGATCGACTCACGCAGGTGGTCCAGCGCGGTCTCGTAACGCCCCTCGGCGCGCGCCTTCTTCGCGTCGTCGTACGCGACGCGCGAACGCGCGGCCGCCAGCTTGGTGAGAAACTCGGCGTCTCGCGCGTACTTGTCTTTCTTAGCGAGAGCCCGCTCGTAGTGGTAGACCGCCGAGCGCATGTCGCCGGTCTCCACCGCGGCGTCGCCCGCCTTGTTGTGCCTGTACCCGGCGCACCCGGTCAGGAGGATGAGCAGTGAAGCAGTGACGAGCAGTTGGGCGGTGGCTTTCATCAGACGATCCCGGTTAGGCGCTTCGTTGGACCCGATATCACGCTTTGGCCTTGCGAGCCGGAGAGGAACGACGCGGCGTAGACAGGCCGGGTTACCGCGGTCTTCATATTTATACGTGTACGGACTACTTTTGCCAAGGGTTTTCTGCTGAGAATCTGCCGGCTAGGTATCCTGTCCCGTGTGTTCATCCTCAAGTCCACCAATCTCGTGAAGGCCTACAACGGCCGGACCGTTGTCGACAGGGTCTCGTTCGCGGTCGAGGAGGGGGAGATCGTCGGGCTGCTGGGCCGCAACGGCGCCGGTAAGACGACGAGCTTCCGCATGACGATGGGCATGATCGAGCCCGACGCCGGGCAGGTCGTCTTCAACGGGCAGGACGTCTCGACCCTGGCGATGTACCAGCGGGCGCAGCGCGGCATGGGCTACCTTGCGCAGGAGCCGAGCATCTTCCAGCGGCTGACCGTCGAGCAGAACCTGCACGCGATCCTCGAGACCCGGCGGATGGGCCGCAAGCAGCGCAAGGAGCGGGCCGAGCAGCTCATGGCCCAGTTCGACCTGACCAAGATCCGCAGCAACAAGGCCTCGCTCTGCTCAGGCGGTGAGAAACGCAAGCTCGAGATCGCCAGGGCGCTCGTCACCGAGCCGTCATTGATCCTGCTCGACGAGCCCTTCGCCGGCGTTGACCCCGTCGCGGTGGAGGGGTTGCAGGATGAAATCCGCCGTCTGCGTGACCAGTTCGAGATCTCGATGCTCATCACCGACCACAACGTCCACCACATCCTCGCGGTGTGCGACCGGGTCTACGTCATCGCCGAGGGCAAGGTCTTCGCGGAAGGCACGCCCAAGGAGATCATCAATGACGAGACCGTGAAGCGCGAGTACCTCGGGTCGATGTTCAAGGGGGATGAGTTTGATTGATGGTGGGGGTAGACCGATGTCCGATCCGATCAAGTTTTACTCAGTAAATGATGTATTTGGAGAATTCTCCAACTTTGCGCCCTTTCCAATTAAATTACAAAAGAAAGTTTGGCCAACGTCTGAGCACTATTTTCAAGCACAGAAATTTAAAGACACCGCTTATAGGGAAAAGATTCGTAAGACGGTTAGCCCAATGATTGCCGCAAGGCTAGGGCGAAGCAGAAAAGTCAAGATCCGGAAAGATTGGGAGTCATGTAAGGTCGGCGTGATGCAAGATGCGGTTTATGCGAAGTTCACACAGCACGAAGAATTACGCAGGCTGCTTCTGGATACCGGTGATGCCAAAATCATTGAGCACACTGTAAATGACAGATATTGGGGCGATGGCGGTGACGGGTCGGGAAAGAACATGCTTGGCCAGATTCTGATGCGTGTCCGTGATTCATTACATGAAGCTTCGTGACGTTACAATTTGTGGTTCGATATGCCCCATGACTACACCGACAACACGCGCGGCGTCCGCCTGCAGAAGGCCATGGCCGAGTCGGGCCTTGCATCGCGGCGTGCGTGTGAAGAACTCATCGAAGCCGGCCGGGTGACCGTCAACGGCACGCAGGTCAAGGAGCTGCCCGCGTGGGTCGACCCCGCCAGCGACGCGATCGCGGTCGATGGCGAGCCGCTGCCGCGCACCCCGCGCAGTCGGCGGGGGAAAGAAAACACAGCCGTGGGCAAGACGTACCTCATCGTCAACAAGCCGCGCAACGTGATCAGCACCAACGACGACCCCGAAGGCCGCAAACGCGTCATCGACCTGATCGATGACAAGCACTACGACCGCAAAAGGCTCTACCCCGTCGGCCGGCTCGACGCGGACTCGACCGGCATGATCCTGCTCACCGATGATGGCGAGCTGACCCACCGTCTCACACACCCCAGCTTCGAAGCGCCCAAGGAGTACCGCGTCACCGTCAACGGCCGGGTCAGTGTCGAGGCCCTGGAAAAACTCCGCAGAGGCATCTACCTCGCCGCTCCAAAGGAGATCGCGAAATCGAAATCGGCCAAGGGTGCTTCGGCACCGGGGCGCGTCAAGAGCGACGCCAAAAAAGCCGCGCCCGACGCGGTGCGCATCCTCCGCGTCGAGCGCGACCGGGCGGGCGGGGACCGCACGATGCTGGCGATGACGCTGCACGAGGGCCAGAACCGCGAGATCCGCCGGGTGCTCGCCAGGCTTGATCTGAAGGTGCGCAAGCTCAAGCGCGTCGCCATCGGCCCGATCCAGATGAAGACGCTGCGCAGCGGCGCGTGGCGCGAGCTGACCGGGCCGGAGGTGCGGAAGCTGCGCAAGAGTGTTGGTTTGAAGTAAATCAGCGCGTTGAAAAAGCCGCGATGCGACGCATCGCAAGCGAAGCATGACACGTTCGTCACACGCTCCCTGCGAGGCGTAGCCTCGCGGCTAATGTTTCATCCCTACTGAATCACACCTCGTCAGTCACCTCAAACCCTTTGCGGTACGCGCGGGTCATCAGCGGGTTGGCCTTGTCGGCACCCTCGCCGACGAACCTGCCCTTGCTGTTGTCGAAGGCGAGCTTGCTGCCGTAGGTCCACTGGATGCCGGCGTCGACGCCGTTGTCCTTGCGGATCTTGGCGTAGCGGGCGATCGACTCTTTGAGGTCGCCGTCGTGGCCGAAGCGTTCCATGACCTCGCCCTCGGCCATGGTCTTGCCGGCCTTGAAGGCGATGTTGGAGACGTGGGCCAGGTCGGAGGAGTAGCCCGCCGACTCGCACTCGCTGGTGAGGACGTTGCGGTCGTTCTTCTGGATCGCGTCGATGAACCTGCCGTAGTGGGCGCCCTGGCCGCCTTTCCATTTCGCGAGCTCGCTTCCGTCGGGCGCGAGGACCTTGCCGCCGCCGCGGCCGCCGCGGAACTCGCCCTTCTCGCAGTTGATGATGACGCCCACACCGACGCCTTTGTAGGCCGGCCGTTTGAGGTTGATCGTTTCGCAGGTGATGGGCACGTCGCCATACATCATGCGGACGAGCAGCATGTTGGGGGTGTTGCCCGCGTCGTCCCAGCCGAAACGGCCGCCCATGCACTCGACGGTATCGGGCAGGGCCATGGGGTCCTTGAGTGCCCACCGGGCGAGGTCGGTCTCGTGCGGGCCCTGGTTGCCGAGGTCGCCATCGCCGGTGTTGTAGTCCCAGTGCCAGTCGTAGTGGAAGCGCGGCCGCATGATCGGCTGGTCGGCGGCCGGTCCGAGCCAGAGGTTGTAGTCCACGGAGTCGGGCGGGGCTGCCGGCTTGTCGAGCTTGCCGATAGACTTGCGGTTGCGGTAGGTGAGCACGCGGATCGCGTTGACCCTGCCCCACTTGCCCTCGTGCAGCGACTCGAAGAACGGGGTGAGCCCGCCGCAGCTGCGGTTCTGGAAGCCGGACGACACGATCGTGCCGTACTTGCGTGCGGCTTTTGTCATCTGCCGGCTCTCGTAGACCGTGTGCGACGTCGGCTTCTCCATGTAGACGTGCTTGCCGGCCTGGCAGGCCCAGATGGTCAGCAGCGCGTGCCAGTGGTTGGGCGTCGCCGAGACGACCGCGTCGACGTCCTTGCGGTCCAGCATGGTGCGCAGGTCGGTCGTCATGAAGGTGTCGGGGTACTTCTGCTTGAGCCCGCCGAGGTTCTTCTCGTCGGCGTCGCAGAGGCCGGCGACGGAGACGTTGCTCAGCCGGGAGAACGAGCCGAGCAGGCCCTTGCCACGGCCGCCCAGGCCGATGAAGGCGACTCGGACCTTGTCGTTGGCACCGAGCACCTTCGCGGCCGGGCTAAGGGCGAGTGCACCGGCACCGACCGCGGCGGTCTTCATGAGGGTTCGTCGTGTGTAGCGTGTCTGCATCGTCATTATCCTTCCTGTGCAATAGATGATGGCCTTGATGATAGCCGGAGACCTACGGGCTCCGGACGCGAAAGCAACGAATCCACCGTGCCAACACTCTTGTTCTCTTGTCCGGCGTCCGTAGGCCGCCGGCTATTGTTACTCTTCTTTCGAAGTGGTTTCCTTCACCCACTGGTCGTACTTGCCCGAGATGTCGGCCTCTTCGGCGGTGCCGGCGAAGAAGACGAAGCGGTATCGCAGGCTTAGCGTTTCGTCTTGTTTGAGCGTGTAATTGCCGTCGCCACGCTTGTGCTTGCCCTTCTCAAAGTCGCTCATCCCGAACGGGTTGGCCGCGACCAGGCCATAGTCCCGCGCGTGCCACCAGGTGGGGTGACGGAGGTTGGTGGGGTGGTCGAAGATGGCGACGCCGCAGGTCTTGCCGTCGATCTGCCCCCAGTAGGCAACCCACTTGGCACGTTTGCCCCAGACCCTGGCGTCCTTGTCGCCTTCGCTGTTGATGGCCTTGCCTGTGGCGACCTCGCCCTTGAGTCGGAGCTGTGGTGCCAGGCGGATGGCCATCGTGCCTTCTTTGGTGTCGGCAAAAACGATTCTATCGATTTCTTTATCCGGTACGATTGATGTGTCATAGTCGATCACACGCGATCCATCAGCCAGCACAGTAAAAGCGTACTTGGTCTTGGCACTCGCCAACACTTTGAACGTAGGGGCTATCCACGCATCTTCACTGTAAAGCGTTGTCGTGAGCAAGGGGACTCCCGAGAATCTGTGCTTTCTATGACTCACACCTGTGAAAGATTTATTCACTTCTTTTGATTTGGTATGCCAGAAGTCCACCCCGTTCACACCGCCATGCGCGAACCAAAGTGAGGTGTGATGCGGGTGGTCTTCGGACTCGCCTTCAATGCCTGCTTTCATGGGGTAGTGACGGGTCATATTTGCACCGGTTGGTCCGATGATGGGATAGAGATACGGCTTGCTCACATCCTGATGGTTGTAACCGACAAAGACATCGTCGCCGATCATCACAAGGCGGCGATTATCATCGCTTTTAATATGTAGTGCTGGTCGTTCTTGAGCGTAAGCTGTAGCTGTTATGACCAAGCAACAGAAGATAAGCAGTGATGTCATTTGTTTCATCATCAGATTCCGGACTTTGATTGAATAAAGCTGGCCTTGAGCACGTCCATACTCCGTTTCGCAATCGTCGGCGCGTCCGGCGTGTAATCAAACACCTCGACGCTGACCCACCCGTCGTAGCCGGTCTCTTCAAGCGCCTTCGCGATCGGTGGGAAGTCGACCTCGCCCTGTCCCGGGCCGCGGAGGTTCGGGTCGTTGGCGTGGAAGTGGGCGGTGTAATCAGCGCAGTCACGGATGATGTCGACGATCGCTTTGTCCTCGCTCGCCATCGCCTTGACGTCCAGGTGCAGCCGGCAGGCGGGGTGGTCGACGCGGTGGATCATCTCGATCGTTTCCGCAGCGGTCGTCATGAAGTTCGTCTCGCTCGGGCCCAACGGCTCCAGCGCGAGCGTCACGCCCAAAGGCCCAGCGACTTCGCAGACGCTCCGAAGCACATCCGCGGCACGCTCTGCCGCAGCGTCATAGTCCTCGCCCGAATCCAGATTCCGCTGTTTTGGACTGCCCCAGACCATGAACTCGCCGCCCATCGCGGCGCAGAGGCGCGCCAGGTGCTCGACGAAGGACGCGGTCTTCTGTCGGACCACGCCGTCCTTGGTCGCCAGGTGCAGGCCCTCGGGTTTGACGAGCAGCCAGTGCAGACCAACCGCCTCAAGCCCGTGGTCGCGGACCTGCCTACCGACCGCCTCGGCCTCCGCCTCGGTCAGCTCGCGTGGGTCGGGATTCAAAGTGAACGGCGCGATCTCGACGCCGTCGTAGCCCGCGGCTTTTATGTCGGCCAAGGCTTCATGAAACGGCATATCGCCGTAGGTCTCGTTGCAGATCGCGAATCGGGGCATGCTGGGTCCTGTCGCGCTTGCTCAGAAGACGGGGGTCGGCTGGTTAGCTTACAGGATCGTTACGGCCTCTAAGCGATGGATCGATGTCACTGCGTGCGGCGGGTATCAGTGGCGTGTCTGGGCGGCGTTCGCACACAGCTTGCTTCGCAAGCGGTGTGGCCTCGGGCACCCGGACATCAGCCCTTGGTCTGCTCGTTCACACGGTCCAGCGCTGCGTGGAGGTTGCCGTGGCACTGCTCGAGCACGGCCCCGGCATCGATGTCGAGGTTTGTGGCGGGCAGCATCCTGGCGACGATCTGCTCGAGCAGCACGGGCGTGGGCCTGGGCTTGGCCAGCGTGTTGAAGTACACATCCCGCTTCGCGGTGACGACCACGGCGCCGGCCCGCCGCGATGCGAACAGGACCCACAGCCGGGCCCAACGCGGGAGCAGGTCGTAATTGTCCAGCAGCAGCGCATCGGTCGGCCGAGCGCTGCGGATCGTCCGCTGCCAGTCGTTGGGTAGCGGTTGGCTGCGCTCGGGCTGGATGGTCAGTGGCAGCGGGCTCAGGCCGTGGGCCATGAGTTCGTCGCCCAGCGCCTGGAGCATGGTGGTCTTGCCGCAGCCGGCCGGGCCGGTGATCGCGCCACGGAAGCCGTGCCGCTTGAGCCGCGTCGCGACCTCTTCCATCAAGTAATTGAGGGGGATGTAGCCGAACTTGTCCCGTTGGCTGATGAGCAGGCCCGTGGGGACGGCTGGCTGGCTTGTGATCGCGGCATGCATGCTCATGTAGATCGGCAAATCTCAAGCCCGTTTGAACCGCACCTGGGATGAACGCGCGGTTTTCAAACGAAAAAGCCCACGCTCATCGGCGTGGACCAACTACATTATCGGATGTTACTTCGAAAACGAAGCGAATTGAACGCGCTATCTCAACCCCTGATACAAGGGGGACCACCTCGCTTTAAACCCGGATTCCTGGCCCGTTTGGGGCAAAGCGTGGTCGAGCCGCCGGCCGGGATTGCCTGCTCTTCGATCTCGAGCCGGACCGCGGGCGTGAACACCACGATCAGCCGGCGGACCGTCATAGACGACAGGACAATGCCGTTGATGCCGAACGACGCTAGCAGGCTGCTGCAAAACCTCCAGCCTCGCGCTACGATGTCGGCTCCTTTCGCGGAGCCTCTCATCATGCGTGGTAAGCCCGATCCCCGGCCATCGTTTTTCTACGCGATCGATCTGGAAGACCGCATCCGCCCCGACC
>JBCDKD010000022.1:0-65977 GCA_039024275.1 Planctomycetota bacterium
CGTCACCCTCGCCACCGAGCCGATCAACCGCTTCGAGTGCTACATGCTCAACAACGGCGCGATGGCCCAGAAGCTCTGCAGGCTCGTCGACCAGCCCAACTTCGGCTACCTCTACGACACGCACCACTGCAACATCGAAGAAAAGAACGTCCGCGACGCCATCGTCTCCGGAAAAGACCACATCAAGCTCGTCCACATTTCCGAATGCGACCGCGGCGAGCCCGGCACCGGGCTGGTCAACTGGGACGACAACTTCGCCGCGATCAAAGAGATCGGCTTCGATGGCTGGATGGTGATCGAAGCGTTTAGCCCCGACGACCCCGACTTCGCCGCGGCGATCCACGTCTGGCGCGAGTACGATCCTAAGGAAAACATCTACGGCGGCGGGTTCAAGTTCATCAAACAAATGCTAGAGAAGCACGGTTTTTGACAGGATTCAATCCCAACAAAACGATCCTGTTAATCCTGTCCCAATCGAACCAACAGAAGGCTTGTTAAAGGAAGCGAACCATGACCAACCCCTCCCCCAAACTCCACAACGCGATGTGGCCCGGCCTGGTCGGCAAGGGCGGCGACGAAGAGGGCGCCGAACCCGCGATCGGCTTCGACCGCATGCTCGAACTCACCGCGCACGCCAACGCGAACGGCGCGAAGTTCGACGGCATCGACATGTTCCTCTTCCTCCCGCACATGGAGATCGATGCGAGTGACGACGAGCTTAAGGCCATGGCCGACAAGGTCGCCGCGCGCAACCTCAAGATCGGCTCGTGTGTCGCGCCGGTCTGGCCTGATGCAGCGGGTGGTTCAGCGATGGGCGACGACGAGCAGCAGGCCAAGTTCCTCGACGCGGTCACCAAGGCCTGCCGGGTCACCAAGGTGCTCAACGGCATCGGCATCCGCGACTACGGCGTCATCCGTATCGACTCGGCAGAGTTCGGCGTGGACAAGTGGCGCGAAGACCCCAAGGCCAACACCGCACGCATCGCGGACACCTTCAAGAAGGCCGGCAAGATCGCCGCCGACCACGGCGAACGCCTCGCGATCGAGGGCGAGATCTGCTGGGCCGGCATCCACTCCTGGAAGGATGTGCTCGACCTCATGGAACTGGTCGATATGCCCGAGACCGTTGGCTTCCAGGCCGACCTCGCCCACACCTACCTCTATCTGATGGGCTATAACGCGCCGGAGTGTGCCCTAGTCAAGGAAGGCTACAGCGACGATGAGTTCTGGGCCGCTTACAAAGAGATGACCGACAAGCTCCGCCCGTGGACGATCGACTTCCACGTCGCCCAGAACGACGGCGAGGTCCACGGCGCAGGCAGCCACGACAAGACCGGCAAGCACTGCCCGGCCGACGACCCCAACGGCAAGCTCGACATCGTCAAGTGCTCGAGCTACTGGCTGCAGGACGCGGAAGAACGCGGGATCCAGCACATCTGCTGGGACGGCTGCATGTTCCCCAACGCCACCCTCGAAAACCCCGAGACCTGGAACACGATCCTCGCCAAGATGGTCGAGGTCCGCGACGCGTGCGGTTGGTGATCACAAACCAAATTGAACCGCCAAGGCGCCAAGGTCGCCAAGGAAAGCAAAGTACTTTTAAATTCAAATGACTCCTGAATCCCTTGGCGTCCTTGGCGCCTTGGCGGTTCAAAAACGAACCAGAGGAAGCTGAGATATGGCAACGAGTAAAGAACTACGGATCGGCCTAGTGGGATATGGCTTTATGGGGCGTACTCACTCCAATGGCTACAAGCGCGTCAACGACTTCTTCCCCGAGTTGGAGACCCGCCCGGTCCTCAAGGCCGTGTGCGGCCGAAGCGAAGACAAGGCCAAGGCGTTCGCAGGCCAGTGGGAGTACGAATCTGTCGAGACCGACTGGAAAGCCCTCATCGCGCGGGACGATATCGACGCGATCGACATCTGCACGCCCAACGACACGCACGCCCCGATCGCGATCGCCGCGGCCGAGGCGGGCAAGATGGTGCTCTGCGAGAAGCCGCTGTCCCGCGACACCGCGGAGTCGCTGCCGATGGTCGAGGCGATCGAGAAGGCCGGCGTCGCCAACACGGTCTGGTACAACTACCGCCGCGCGCCCGCGGTCACCTTGGCCAAGCAGTTGATCGACGAAGGCCGGCTGGGCAAGATCTTCCACTACCGCGCCAACTTCCTTCAGGACTGGACCATCAGCGAGGACCTGCCGCAGGGCGGCGCGGCACTCTGGCGTCTGGACGCGCAGGCCGCGGGATCGGGTGTCACCGGCGACCTGCTCGCGCACTGCATCGACACCGCGATGTGGCTCAACGGCGGGATCGACGAGGTCTCCGCCATGACCGAGACCTTCATCAAGGAACGCGTGCACACCGCGACCGGCGAGAAGCAGGCCGTCACGATTGATGACGCCTGCCTCTTCCACTGCAAGTTCGGCAACGGCTCGCTCGGGCTTTTCGAATCGACCCGCTACGCACGCGGCCACAAGGCGCTCTACACCCTTGAGATCAACGGCGAGAAGGCCTCCATCCGCTGGGACCTGCACGACCTCAACCGGCTTGAGTACTTCGACCACGGCGACGACTCGCTCGTCCGCGGCTGGCACAGCGTCCACGTCACCGACGGCGATATGCCCTACATGGACAAGTGGTGGGTGCCCGGCCTGTGCGTCGGCTACGAGCATACTTTCGTGCATCAGGTCGCCGACTTCCTCGCCGCGGTCGAAGCCGGCAAGCCCTGCCCGCCGACCTTCCGTGACGCATTGGAGACGACCAAGGTCTGCGACGCGGTGCTGAAGTCTGCGGCCGAGAAATCCTGGCAGGAGACCGGCGTGGATTGGCAAGGGTCCTGATTGTGTTAATGTGATGTCTTAAACAGTGGGGCAGACATTCCTGTCTGCCTCATGCCGAAGGCATGAACAACAAGCAACCAAAGCTTACTAAGTCGCGTCGCCGCCTCCCGCACTGGGAACTGAGTGGAGCGGCTTATTTCGCGACGTTCAGACTGTTACAAGGGACACTTTCAGATCATGAATGCCAGATTGTTCTCGATCATCTTATTGATGGTGATGGCGAGTTTTACAGCTTGGACATCGCAGTGGTCATGCCTGACCATTGCCATCTGTTGATTCGGCCTCAGCCCGGCTATGAGCTACCACGGGTGATGAAAGGGATCAAAGGTGTTTCAGCCAGACTGATCAATCAATCTCGTGGGACCAGGGGATCGGTTTGGCAGGATGAATCGCTAGACCGCATCATGTGGGATGAAGAAGAAGCGATCGAGAAGGCAAGATATATCCTTGAGAACCCAGTGCGAGCGGGGCTGGTTGAAAGAGCCAGTGACTATCCTTTCTATCACACAGCTATCTGAAAAGTGGGGCAGACATTCCTGTCTGCCTTCAGGCATAGCCTGAAATGTAAGTTGGATAAGGCCTTCGGCCTTTTGGCAGACAGGAATGTCTGCCCCACTGTTTAAGAAATAACAATTCTTCACGCTCCCCGCTACACTGCCTCGTCATGCTGCTTGGCATCGTTCTTGGCCTTGGCACCGCGTTCTGCTCGTCGCTGGCGTACCTCGCTTCGCGGCGGTTTACGGTGCGCCATGCCGAGCACGAAGCCGATCTGCCGGGCTGGCTCGGCCCGCTGCGGCTGATGGTGACGGCCCACGTCATGCTCGCGATCGTCTGCGGCGGGGCGTACCTCGTCATCCGACCCACCGGTGGTCAACAGCCCACCGACTGGTCCTGGGCGATCACGACCAGCATCTTCGTCGCACTGTTCTACCTGCTGGCCAACACGCTGCTCTTCTTCGCGCTCAGGCGGGCCGAGGCCTCACGCATCGCGCCACTGCTGGGGTTTAAGGTCGTGCTGCTCGCGTTTGTGACGCAGTTCATCCTGAACGAGCCGCTGGTCGCGCAGCACTGGGCCGCCGCCGTGCTCGCGACTGCGGCGGCGTGGGTGCTGGGCGCATCGGGTGGCCGGCTGCCCTGGCCGACGGTCGCACTGACGGTCGGGGCGTGTGCCGGCTTCGTCACCTCGGACACCTTTATCGATCAGATGGTCCCGGCCTGGCTGCCGCCCGGCGTCGATTACGAGGCCACCAAGAAGCAGGACCCGCTCACGGTCGTCACCGCCGCGATGCAGGGCATGTCGCTGGTCTACGTCTGGTGCGGGATCATCGCGGTCGCGTTGCTGCCTGTCGCGAAGCCCTGGAAGGCGGCGCACTGGAAGGGCTCGGCCCCTTATGCCGCGGCGTGGATCACGGCCATGGTCTGCCTGTTCAGCGCGTTCGCCCTCGTCGGCATCATCCTCGGCAACATCCTGCAGTCCACCCGCGGCCTGATGTCGATCCTGCTCGGTGTCCTCATCGCCAAACTCGGCCACCACCACATCGAGTCGCACGCCCCGCTGAAGGTCGTCATCCAACGCGCGATCGCCGCCGCCATGATGATCATCGCGATCGCGCTGTACGTCACGGCGAAGCAGTGATGTAGCCGCCGCGTAACACGCGGGGGTCAAACCACGACACGCTTAAAACCACTTGACCCCCGCGTGTTACGCAGTGGCTATGTATGCTCTTCTTTGGGTGGTGCGAGCGGCTCGCCACAAGTTGGGCAAACAGGCTTGTCGCTGTAGCGTAAATCTGTAAAACAGATGACACACATGTTCGGGCGATAGCCATCCTTCAAAAGTGATTTAGAAAGAAATTGATGTTTATACTTGCTACTAAAACGATTGCTTATGAACGCATTGATCACAAATGCGATCAACATAATGATGAATAGTGGCCAGCTCAAACCATTCCCGTTATCAAATAGCATGATCAGACATAATGCTAGACTAAAGATACACAGTGAAATTAGTAATTCACAATAAAGTAGGCCCCGAGGCTTTTTGCACTCGTGGACTGCTTGAATCAATTTCTGCTTATATGAATCAGGCGCAACATCAGCTAGTGCAGCTTGGATGATTGAAGACACCTCTTCCCGGATATAGAAGATGTCATCTTTCACGGCGTCAACGCCCGGATAATCACGCCCGGCGTGCCGAGCGCGTCGCGGTACCGCGTCGCCGACTGGAAGCTCGTGAACTGGCCGACGTGCACGAAGGTCACCGGCTCGTTGCTGTTGGTCGTGCCGCTGACCAGGCGCGGCAGGCCGAGCTTCATGTCGCGCGACTTCGCGGCGATCGACTCGGCGAGGTTGCGGGCGCTAGACCGGTCCGTAAACGCGCCGAGCTGGAGTGTCCAGCCGGTCACCTGGACCTGGCCGTCGATCTGCTGGCGGAAGCCCGCATCGCGGGTCGTGCCACGCGCGAGGACCAGGGTCGTCCGCGCCTGGCTCCACTGGCCCATCTTCTGCTGCGCGATGCCGGCGTAGAAGTACGCCCGCGCCTTGCGCTCGCCGTCCAGCCGTTCGGCCGCCCACAGCAGCTCGCGCTGCGCCTCGCCGTAGCGGCCCTGCTGGGAATACACCAGGCCCAGCGCGTCCGCCGCGTCCGTCGCGAGCGAGGGGTCCGGGGTCGCCTTGGCCCGGTTCAGCATCGTGTCCGCGTTGCGGAGTTGGCCAAGCGACTGCGCGGACAGCCCGGCCAGGTACGCCGCCTCGTAGCGGTCGTCACGGAAGCGGTCCCATGCGATCTGCCGGCCCATGTCGTAGGCGGCCTGGTAGTCGCCCTGGCCGTACGCCACCGAGACCTCCTCAATCGTGGCGTTGGAGCCCTGATCGATGTAGGTGTCCTCGAAGTAGGTGTCCTTGAAGGCCGAGTTCTGGCAGCCGATCAGCGCAACGGCGAAGGCAACGAGCAAGGCTGGAGCGAGCTTATTCATGGCGGGATCCTTGTGGGTCGGCACGCATTTTAGAGCATGACGCCCGCGAGGGGTTCAGTGTTATACGCAAGTTGTGCAGGCAGCCTTCGCCTCATCACTGGCAGGGCTATGATGGCTCGCTATGGCGCTGCTCCGACCGATCCTGAAACAGGCCCTGCTCCACCCCAAGCGCACGGCGATTATCGACGACATGCGCACCTGGTCCTACGCCAAGCTGGTAGGCGGGGCGTTCTTCATGGCCCGGGTGATCAGGCAGTACACGGACAAGCCGAACGTCGGGCTGATGCTGCCGACCTCGGGCGCGTTCCCCTCGGCCCTGCTGGGCACCTGGCAGGCGGGCAAGGTCGCCGTCCCGCTGAACTACCTGCTGAGCAAGGAGGACCTGCACCACGTCATCCACGATAGCGGGCTCGACACCGTGTTCACCGCGACCAAGCTGCTCGATGTCGTCGGCGAGGACGCGATCCCCGAGGGGGTTAAGGTCGTCAAGCTCGACGAACTGAACTTCAAGGGCCTGCCCCCCGTGCGTTGGCCGGCTGCGCCGCGCGACGAGGACTTGGCCGTGCTGTTGTACACCTCCGGCACGTCGGGCAAGCCCAAGGGCGTCATGCTCAGCCACCGCGCGCTCGACAGCAACGTCCGCGCGATCATCGAGCACGCGCACCTCGGCCCGACCAATAAATTCCTCGGCGTGCTGCCGCAGTTCCACGCGTTCGGCGTCACCGCGCTGACGCTCATGCCCCTGACGCTGGGCGCGGAGGTGATCTATACCGCTCGGTTCGTCCCGCGGAAGCTAATCGAGCTGATGCGGAAGCACAAGCCGAATATTTTTATTGCGGTGCCATCGATGTACGGCGCGCTGTTGAGCGTGAAGAGCGCGACGGCGGACGACTTCGCGTCGCTTGAGTTCGCGGTGAGCGGGGCCGAGCCGTTGTCGCAGGCGGTCTACGACGCGTACGCTGAGAAGTTCAACTGCCACCTGCTCGAAGGCTACGGCCTGACCGAGACCGCGCCGGTGACGAACTGGTCCACCCCGCAGCAGAACAAGCAGCACGCGGTGGGGCGAGCGCTGCCCGGCGTGACAAACATCATCGTCGACGACGATAACAATGTGCTTGGCCCGAACGAGGCGGGTGAGATCCTCATCGCCGGGCCCAGCGTCATGGACGGCTACTGGCAGCTCAAAGACAAGACGGACGAGGTCTTCGTCGAGATCGACGCCCCAGGAAGCGAGCCCGGCAAGGGCAAGACCAGGTGCTTCCGCACCGGCGACATCGGCAAGCTCGATGATGAGGGCTACCTCTATATCACCGGCCGTAAGAAGGAGATGCTGATCGTCGGCGGCGAGAATGTCTTCCCCCGCGAGATCGAAGAGGTCCTCAACATGCACCCCTCCGTGAAGGCCTCGGCCGTGGTTGGCAAGCAAGACGACATGCGCGGCGAGATACCCATCGCGTTCGTCGAGCTCGAAGAAGACGCCGAGTTCAATGAGACCGAGCTGCGTAACTTCGTCCGCGACAAGATCGCGCAGTACAAGGTGCCGCGGGAGATCCGGAAGATCGATGAATTGCCGAGGAACCCGACCGGGAAGATCCTCCGGCGAGAGTTGAAGGTGTGAGGCTCTATAGCTCCGGGTGGAAACCCGGAGCAGTCACAAATGGTCTTGATGGCGTATAGATGAGTTGTACTTGCTCCGGGTTTCCACCCGGAGCTATGGGCCAGTGCTGCCTTTATCGAAGGCTTGTACGATCCCGCTCTCATGGCGGTGTTTCGGGAGGTAGTGCTCAAGCAGGTGATTTAAGTGGTCGCGGTCATTGACGGGCGTACAGTCGCAGCCGCGTGAGAACCATCGGTTGCCTGTTGACTCCTCACGCTTGGAAAGCAATGTCGCAAGCACGGTCTTGACTTTATTTGCGAGTAAGTCTGCCTGCTTAAAAGGCTGTTTGATCTCTTGAAAGATGGGCTCTTTACCAAACCAGCTAACGATCAGGTGGGTGTGTGTCGAGGTACATGAAGCAGCATGTAGCCGTATGTTTCGGTTGCTCAGTATTTCTTGAGCTTGAGTAATGATAAATTGCTTCTGATCTTCGGTGAAATGCCGTGGTGGATTTTTTGCAAGGCTGGCACGTTGCTTCGCGAGTATCGGGTCCGGCGTTTTGATGCCATGCTCACCGCGTTGGACATAGCCCATCGGGTTATCTTCCGACCAAGAGCGGTAGGCGTGGAGTGTGATCATATACACCGGCATAGTTTGATTGTATTGCACAGCTCCGGGTTTCCACCCGGAGCTATGGATGCTTTCAATCATGGGCCTGCGCCGCGCCATCCCCACCGACTTGTTTGTCGAGGCGGACGAAGCCGAGCCAGCCGATGGTGGCGCAGGCCAGCGTGATCGCGAAGACCCAGTAGCCGATGCCGGGCCAGGCGGGCAGGGCGATACGGGTGCCGAGTAGGTTGTCTCGTCCTTGCCAGCCCGCATAGAGGATCACGCCGAGGAACGGCGCGAGGAAGCCGCGGACGCCGGTGAGGGTCTGGTGGATGGCCATGTATGTCGCGGCGAGGTGGCGGTCGGCGAAGTCGTGGTGGCCCAGCTGCCACGCCAAGCGTCCGCCGCCGAAGAGGACGCCCTGGCCGATGCGTGGGACGAGGGTGAGCAGCAGCACCCACTGCAGTGCGGTGCCCTGGGCCGCGGCGAAGACCGCAACGAACGCGGTCGACTGCGTGAAGATCCAGGTCAGGCCGTGGCGTGTGCGGAAGCGCGTGACGTGGACCTTGTCGAGGTAGTGCGCCCAGAAGGGGATCGACAGCGCGACGAAGAGCTGCACCGCGACTTCGGATAGGACAAAGCCAACGAGGAACTGGCCCAGCCCCAGCGCGCTTGGGCCCAGCCGCCAGTCGTCAGGGAGGTCGCTGAGCAGCTGCGTGATGAAGACAACCATGACGGTGTTGCCCGCCATCGTGGCGACGCCCGCAAAGAACTGCCAGACCATGTAGCTGCGGAAGTGGTGGTCGGTCAGCAGGATATTGATGGCGGAGACCCGGACGGGCGGACCCGGTGTGTCGCCAGAGCCAATCGTGGGCTCGCGTTCTTCCTTGCGCAGGGCGCGCTCTCGGCGGACGCGCAGGCCGGCGTAGCTGACCACGCCGAACACCCCCGCCAACGCCGCGGCGAGGTAGACCGCCAGGTAAAGCCGGTGGTCAAACCCTTTGTCCGCGTCGAAAAGGATGCCCGCGACGAGCGGGATGACGGCGAGCATGACCGTGTTGAGCAGCAGCAGCCGGCCGGTGATGCGCGATCGGCTATGCCGGGGGTAGTTGGCCCGCCAGATCACGGTCCGCACGGTGATTACGCCCGCGATCAGACAGCGGGTCAAGACATAGATGCCTACGAACCAGACCGCGCTCGCGGACCCGATCGGCAGCACCGCAATCACGGCGACCAGCATCAAGAGAAGCGACTGCAGCACCGCGAGCGTGATCGCCTTGCGTCGGCCGTTGGCGAGCCTGGCCCAGATCGTCGAGGTCGCGTTGGCGAACATCGGCGCCGCGGTGATCGTCGCAACACCCATCGGCCCAACCCCGAACAGCAGCGCACCAATGACGCTGATCACCCCGGCCTGCAGCATCGCCAAAGGGAAGGTGAGGCTCAGCTCACCAACCAGCTCGCGGGCATACGCCCGGCGGACGAAGGCGGGCTGTGCCTTGGGTGCAAAGGAACGGAGGTACGACAGCACGGGCATGGAGCGAGGATCGTAGGCTGGATGACCGCTGCTGTCTTGTCACGCCGCATGACGACGCTTGCTTCGTCGGTTCGTGCGTGAGAACGCATGGACCTCTTCATACCAACGCACGAGTTCTGTCAAACCATCTTGGATCGAGGTCTGCGGGTTATAGCCCAGCAGCGCTCTGGCCTTGTCGATACTCGCGAACGTGATCGTGGGTTCGCTTGGCGGCGCCTCCGGACACTCGAGGGTCGCCTGCTTGCCGGTGAGTTGTTCGAGGATGCGGACGAAGTCGGCCATGAGCACAGGCTCGCCCCGGCCGAGGTTGATGAGTTCGTAGCCCAGCGGCGTATCGATCGCGCGGATCACACCGTCGACGATATCACCGACGTAGGTCCAGTCGCGTTGCATCTGACCGCCATTGAAGAGTGTGACGGTCTCGCCGCGCATGATGCGGTCGGTGACCATAAACGGCATCATGTCTTGCCGTGGCCTGGGGCCGTACACACTGAAGAAGCGCAGCGCGGTGAAGTTGAGCTGGTGGAGGTTGTGGTAGGTGTAGCCCATCAGCTCGACGGCCTTCTTCGTCGCGGGGTACGCCGAGAGCGGGCTGTTGCTGGGGTCGTTTTCGGTGAAGGGCAGGGCGGTCGTGTGGCCGTAGGCGCTGGAGGTGGACGCGAAGACGAAGTTCTTGACGCCGTGCGCGGTGGCGGCCTCGAGGAGGTTGGTGCTGCCGGTGATGTTGACGTCCGTGTAGAGCGGTGTCCGGCCGATCGCGTAGCGGACGTTTGCCATCGCCGCGAGGTGCGCGACAGCAGCGGGCCTATGATCCGCGACGATGCGCATCATCGCCTCGGCGTCGCGGATATCGGTCTCGTAAAGCGTAAAGCCGGCGTGCCCTATGGTGCTCGACAGGTTGTCCCGCTTCTGGTTCGCGTCGTAATAGTGTTCACAGAAATTATCGATCCCGACGACCACCCGGCCCTGCGCGAGCAGGGCTTCCGCCAGGTGTGAGCCCACCAGGCCCGCCACGCCGGTGATCAGAACAGGCGGGTTGTGTTGTGCAATCGTTGGTGCCACCACCGTAGTACATCGGCGATCGAACAACGTCCATCGCAGAATATTTGAACACGGACGCAAGCCCCACATCTTGTGTCAAGCGATACGCTTCACCGCCGGCCTAATCGGCCTGGGCTTGATTGATCTTGTTTCGGGTTTCGCTGATACCCATCTCAAACAAGGCGAGGAGGACTTTGCACTGCAGCCGCATCATCGAGCCGAAGACGATGAGCATCACAGATTGAAAGGCGAGCGTGATCGCACCCACCATCCCCCCGAACCCGCCGTTGCCGAGCTCAGAAATAGCAATGAAGAACAAGACAAGCGCAACGATGACGCCAAGGCCCCCCAGGATAAAGGCCATGGTCGCGAAGAGGCTCGCGGTGCTGTCGTAGCCCTTCGCGTCCGCGGTCCATTGCGGCTTTTCGTAGAAGCGATCCATTTGTTTGGTCCCGGTCGAGTTGAAAGGTGGTTTGGAGTGAGCTACTCCTGGTCGTCATCGACCATCATGAACTTCACTTCCGCCTCGGCGGCAAGCTCCTCACCCACATAAGCCCGGCAGCGCATATGCGCGATACGGGCGCGGATCTTCACGGTCTCCGCTTCGAGGAAGAGTTGGTCGCCGGGCGTCACGGGCTTGCGCAGCTTGACGCGGTCCATCGACAACAAGACCGGCAGCTTACCGACCTGCGCCAGCGACTGGCCGATGAGGACGCCCGAGAGCTGGGCCATGGCCTCGACGATGAGCACGCCCGGCATGATCGGGGTGTTGGGGTAGTGGCCCTGGAAGAAGGGCTCGTTGATCGTGACGTTCTTGACACCCACCGCCCGGCGGTCGCCGTCGATCTGCACCACGCGGTCCACCAGCAGCATCGGGTAGCGGTGCGGCATCATCCGGAACAGCCCGCGGATGTCGATCGATTCGGCGTTGCGCCCGAGGTCGCTGAAGGTCTGCTTGCGGTATTGGGCAATGAGCTTCTTGACCAGCAACTGGTTGAGCGCGTGGCCGGACTTGTAGGCGACGATACGCCCCTGGATCGGCGCGCCGAGGAGGTACAGGTCGCCGATCAGGTCGAGCATCTTGTGGCGGACGGGCTCGTCATCGAAGCGGAACGCGTTGTTGCCCAGCGGCTTGCCGTTGGTCCCGATGACCAGCGCGTCGTCCTCGGTCAGGTGCGCGAACATGCCAGCGGCCTTGGCCTGCTCGGCCTCGGCCTGGGTGGAGTACGTCCGGCAGGGGGCGATCTGATCTTTGTAGTTGTCCCGGTTGAAGTCGAAGCTGACCAGTTGCCGCCCGATCGGCCCCTCGCCGTAATCGAGCTCGTACAGCAGCGTCATCTCAGGCTCGTCGCTGGGCGTCGCGGCGACAACCGAATCGCCATCGCGGATGATCACCGGCTCCTTGATGACCAACGGCTTGCGCGGCTGGTCGTTGTCCTTCCGGCCGGCCGATTCGAGCACCTCGTAGAACGGCAGAGACGAGCCGTCCATAATCGGCACCTCGGGCCCGTCGATCTCGATGACCAGGTTGTCCAGGCGCAGCGCGGCGGCCGCGGACATCAGGTGCTCGACGACGTCCACACTCGCCTCGCCCTGCTTGATCGCGGAGCGGCGGGGACGTTTGACGACGCGCGAGACCAGGGCGGGGATCGGCGTGTTGTCCAGGTCCGTGCGGGCGAACACGATGCCGTGGTTCGACGGGGCCGGCTTGATCGACAGCGTGGTGACCTGCGGGTTGAACAGCCCGGGGCCCGAGATCGTGACCGGCTTGTCGATGGTCTGCTGCGGCTGCATGGCGCTAAGGGTCTTTCAGGACCTTGCTAACTTTCTTCATCATGTCCGGGAGTTTTCGTACGGCCATCTCTTCGCGGAACTTAGTCTTCAGCGGCCCGGCCGGATAGCCCGCCCACGACTCGCCATCGGGCATATCGTTGATGACCGCGGCGCCGCCCGCGATCTGGCAGCCGGCGCCAATATGGACGTGGTCTTTGATCATCGACTTGCCACCGATGAGCGTACCGTCGCCGATGGTCGACGACCCGGCGATGCCGACGCAGCCAGCGATGATGACCATGTTGCCCAGCCGGCAGTTATGCCCGATCTGGACGAGGTTATCGAGTTTGCAGTCGTTTCCGACGATGGTGGCGTCAAACTTTGCTCGGTCGATGGTGCTGTTGGCGCCGATCTCGCAGTCGCTGCCGATACGGACGGTGCCGATCTGCGGGACCTTGACGACGCGGGGCGAATCGCCGGAGGTGTCGACCCGGTAGCCGAAGCCATCGGTCCCGATGACCACGCCGGCGTGGAGGATGGTGCGCTCGCCAATGCTGCAGCGTTCGCGGACGGTCACGTTGGTCCAGAATTCGCAGCCGCTACCGATCGTGCTGTCGTCGTAGATCGTGACGCCGGCGTGGAGGATGACGTTGTTGCCAATGGTCACGCCCGGCTTGATCACGCAGTTCGGCCCGACCCGGCAGCCTGCGCCGATAGTCGCGGTCTCGGCGATGAGTGCGGAGGGGTGTACGCCCTTGGGCGGGACGGGCGTTGGCGGGGCGTACGCCTCGAGCACCGTAGCCATCGCAAGGTCCGCGTTCTCGACGGAAATCACGGCCTTCCCATCGACCGCCTCAAGCTTGACGCCCTGCTCAACGAGCACCGCAGACGCGGACGAGTCGGCCCACTTTGCCGCATACTGCGCGTTACCGGCGAATGTCAGCTCGCCGGGCTTGGCTTGATCGATCTCAGCCAGCGCGGTGATCTCTACGTCACCCGGGCCAGAGAGTTGGCCGCCGACGAGGTCGGCGATCGCTTGGGTCGTGTGAGGCACCAAAGGATCCTTTATCGGGGTTTACTCACCGCCGCGGCTGAGGTGATCGAGGTTGAGCTTCTCGAGTACGATCGGGGTGAGGTTGACTTTCTCGGCACGGTACACCACCCGGCGGTTGCCGATGACCTGAACGAGCTGCTCGGGGTTGAGGTTGTCAAAGTCCGGGGCCGGCGTGTCGAAGAGCACCAGGTCGTAGCCCTGCTTCGAGGCGATCATTGCGACCGCGTCATCGATCTCGCCGTAGAGTTCGATCAGGAACAGCCGCTGCTCACGCAGCAGGTTCTGCTGCTCGATGTTCTGCCAGGCCTGGAATTCGTACAAGGCTTTGGTGATCTCGCGCTCGGTCTTTTGGCGCTCTGCCGCGTTTGCCGCGAGGTCGAGGTCCTGCCTGAGCACGTTGATCGCCTGCTGGCGGTCCTTCTGCTCTTTCTCCAGGCCCACGCGGCGCTTCTGCACCTCCGCCTGGAAATCCTTGTTCTTCTGACACTTGGCGATCAGCTCCGCGACGTTCACCACGGCGACCGCGGTCTTGTCTGCCTTGGGTTGGTTCTGTGCCTCCAGGCGTTGGCTCTGGAATCCCATGTACCCAAGGGCAAGGGCGACGGCAGCGAGCAGGCAAATCAGCTTGGAGTGTTGACGGATCATCGGTCGGTTCCTTCCCGAAAAACTGGGGTGTTGATGTTGCATAACCTTGGCCATCGGGCCAGCCACACAGTTTAGCAGACAGGGGTTGGGCTTGAGGCTCGAAGCCCGAGGCCTGCCTCTGCTGCGACCGCCTCAGCACGCAAGCCTCAGGCCCCCTTTGACATGGCCAGCTTTGTGAACACCAGCACGTCGTACAACGCGTGCGCCGCGACAACGATCCCGAAGCCGCGCGTCAGGTAGATCGCCGCGAAATACACGCCCGCGACGGTGTAAAACAGCATCTTGGTCATCGTAAAAGGGTTGTAGTCGCCCAGGAAGTGCACCAGCGCAAAGCCCAGCGAGCTGATCACCACCGAGGCGATGACGCAGACCTCCTCAGGCAACGACAGCAGGTCCCGGGTGATCGCGTGGATCGCCGCGATCGCGATCAGGCGGAACAACAGCTCCTCGTACACCCCGGCTCCGATCGAGATCACCATGTCCCGCCGCCACACCCCCCAGTCCACCGCGTCGAACGACGCCGCGACCACGGGCTCCCGCAGCAGCACCGTCATCAATACGAACAACGGCAATGCCAGCACCAGCGACTCCCCCCACATCACCGGGTACAGCTTCAGCTCCGGCGCCCACGGGTCCTTCTTCCGCACCAGGTGCATCCCAAGCAGCGCCCCAACGACGGCGATCGCCGGCAGGTGCACGCCGGTCACCCCAAAGAGCGCAAAGAACTGCCCGAGCAACCGCGTCGCGGTGAGCTGCTGCTCGGTCAGCAGCGTCAGCGCACCGATCTCGTAGACCACCAGCAGCGGCAGCAGGAAGTACAGCGACTGCAGCGGCCACTTCGAGCGGTCCCAGTAGGTCGTGATTGTTGATTGATGATTGCTAATTGATGATTGCCCTATCTACAGACGGCATGTTCGCTGAAGCTAATTATCAATCATCAATCATAAATCATCAATCAATAGGTCAACACCGCGTGGGCCTGGCCGAAGCGGTCCAGCTTCGCTCGCCCGGGCAGGAACGACAGCTCGATCAGCACGGTGACGCCGACGATCTCCCCGCCCATCTTGGAGACCAGCTCGCAGCAGGCCTCCATCGTCCCACCGGTCGCGAGCAGGTCGTCGACCATCAGCACTTTTTGGCCCTGGGCGATGGCGTCGGTATGGATCTCCAGCTTGTCTTTCCCGTATTCGAGGTCGTACTCCATCGCGTGGGTGTCGTAGGGCAGCTTGCCGGGCTTGCGGATGGGGACGAAACCGGCGGACAGGGCCTGGGCGATCGCCGTACCGAAGATAAACCCACGGGATTCGGCACCACAGACCAGCTCGACGCCCTTGCCCCGATAAGGGTTGGCCATCTGCTCGACCGCCATCGCCAGCCCGGACGGGTCTTTCAGCAGCGGTGAGATGTCCTTGAATACGATCCCAGGCTTGGGGTAGTCGGCGATATCACGGATGAGGGTGTGCAGGTCCATGGGCAGCGTCTGGCGTGTAGGGCCTAGCGTCTAGCGTCGGCGGTGAGTAGGCTTTAACTGATCGTTGCAGGTTGTACCATGTTCCGTTGTATTCGGTATTGCCAGAGTCTCGAAGTTGCCGATGCGTGATGAGATTACGAAGCTTTGATCGCCCTCCAGTGACACAGCCTAGGCGCTAGGCCCTACACGCTAGACCCTACGACATGGACGCATTCCAAATCAACGGCGGCAAGCCCCTGCGCGGCACCGTCCGCATCAACGGCTCCAAGAACGCCTCGCTTCCCCTCATGGCCGCGGCACTGCTCACCACCGAGCCGGTCACGCTCCACGGCGTCCCCGACCTCTCCGACATCCGGGCCATGCAGGAGCTGCTCGGCTCACTGGGCATGACGTTCAGCAGCAACCACGCCGACGCTGGGCGCAGCGAAGCGTCTGGCAGCCCCACTCCTGCGCCGATCCCCCCGATCCCGCCCGCCGAAGACAAGATCGACCCCAAATACTCGGGCCTGTCCGAGCTGATCAAGCCCAAGGCCGCCACCGCGACGGCACCCCAGGTTCGCCCGGCTGGCACAGCCGGCCTCGCCGCTGGCTCGCTCACCATCGCCACCCAGGACAACACCCCGACCCTTGCCCACTACGAGATCGTCCGCAAGATGCGGGCAGGCATCTGTGTGCTCGGGCCCCTCCTCGCCGCCCGGGGCGAGGCCCGCGTCTCCCTGCCCGGCGGCTGCGCGATCGGCGACCGCCCCGTCGACCTGCACCTCCGCGGCCTCCGCGCGCTCGGCGCCGAGATCAGCGTCGATGGCGGCTATATCGTCGCGCGACCACCCGCTGGCGGACGGCTCATCGGCACGACCCTCTTCCTCGGCGGGCCCAACGGCTCGACCGTGCTGGGCACCGCCAACGTCCTCTGCTCCGCCGTCCTCGCCGAGGGCATCACCGTCATCGAGTCCGCCGCGTGTGAGCCCGAGATCACGGATCTCTGCGCCCTGCTCACCAAGATGGGCGCCAAGATCCAAGGCGCCGGCACACCGCGCATCACCATCGAGGGCGTCACCAAGCTCCACGGCACCGACCACCACGTCCTCGCCGACCGCATCGAGGCCGGCACCTACGTCATGGCCGCCGCCATTACCGGAGGCGACGTCATCCTCGAGAACTTCCCCACCGACACGCTGCTGGCCGCCATCGACCGCCTCGAAGAGATGGGCATCACCCTCGAACAGCTCGGCGACAACACCAACCCCGGCCTGTCCGACACCGTCCGCGTCATCACCCCTCGCGTCTTCCAGCCCGTCCAGGTCGTCACCCAGCCCCACCCCGGCTTCCCGACCGACCTGCAGGCCCAGCTCATGGCCCTCCTGACCCTCAGCGACGGCAACGCGATCGTCACCGAGAAGATCTTCCCCGACCGCTTCCTGCACGTCGCGGAGCTGCTCCGCATGGGCGCGAATATCACCCGCGTCGGCAACTCGGCCGTCATCACCGGCGTACGCAACCTCGTCGGCGCACCGGTCATGGCGTCGGACCTCCGCGCTAGCGCCGGCCTGGTCATCGCCGGGCTTGCTGCCAGAGGCCAAACCACCATCAACCGCGTCTACCACCTGGACCGCGGCTACCAGCAGATGGAAAAAACTCTCCAGTCCCTCGGCGCCGACATCGAACGCGTCAAGGCGTCCTGAGCCACGCCCTTACACCATTGATCGTATGCGTTAACCGGAATCACTGGGTTTTCACCCTTTCCTGGGCCCCCAAAAGTGGTCGCGCACGCGGGTCCCCAAAGCCGCCGATGGCATCGGCGGTCTTAAACGAATTATCTGAACCTCCCCTCAAGACCGCCGACACCGTCGGCGGCTTTGTTTCGATCCATCCCCTCAATCAAACCCTAACCCCACTCCCCGCGCGCACAACTTATGCAGCCACTCAACCATACGCAACGCCTGCCAAGCAACGCGTTGTCCAACGCACACACACGTAATCCATTTCCATGCACGCGATGTGAGGCCAAGCAAAGATTGATTCCCGGTTCTCTTTTCGACATAAGCAGGACGGCGACCACCCCGTATCCGGCTTCACTTATCGCTCAGCGTGAACGTTGAGTCAACATGGCTCAGCAGGGTATTGGCGTACGGCCCGCTGCCGGACTCATCGAAGAACAGGTGGTCGTCCGTGTTCGTTGGGCCCGAGGCGTACTGCGTCGTGTAGCCGATCGCACTCTGGTTCAGGGTGACGCTCCCGTCGTTGGACTGGACGCTGCCGGTCCACTGCTTGCTGCCGGGCTCGGTCCAGATACTGTGGAACCGCTCGTCGTTCAACGCGGAGAGCTGCCTGACCGCGCCGGTGTCCGAGATCGGGCGGTCGGACATGATGATCGCCCGCGCGCTCGCGGTGTCGCGCCACTCCTGCCCCCGTCTCGACGCAACCCACTTCAGGCTCGGGTCGGACACCGCGGCAGCACTCCAAAGCGAACCCGTCGCGACTTGCCTGTCAAACGAAAGCATCGAGTACGAGTTGTTATCCCATGTCACATTGCGGGACCCGATCGGCACCGAAGTGTCGGGTAAGACCTTCGCCGTGTCCCCAGGGCTGATCAAATACGCGGGCGGGAAGTAATCCAACTCGTAAAGAATAGCGATCCGCCGCGCCGCGTTGACCCCCAGGCCCTGGCTCCGGTACGTGGAATCCGGGTCGTTGATATGGCCGATGCTCCCACCCCTGAGCGGCTGACCCGAGCTGTCGATGCCCGGGTACCAGCCCTTGTTGTCCTGAGCAAACCCAAACATCCCCTGGTGGACGCCGCGGAGCTGGGTGCTGTTCTGCATCTGGCGGGCGGCCTTTCGTGCCGAGCCGAGCGCGGGCAGCAGGATCGCAATCAGCAGCGCGATAATACTGATCACTACGAGCAGTTCGATAAGCGTGAAGGCAGGCCTGCTTAATGCGGGCCGCTTGGTCCGGGCGCATACTTCCTGTTGCATCAGATATTCCTCTGTCATGAAAGCGGGTGAACAGAACCGACAGCGACTAGCGTTCGGAGGTGTGCGATTGATGTGAGATCGCGTTGAGGTAGCAGAACTTGCTCTGCACGGTCTGGTCGGCGGGCGGCGCGGGCGTCGTGGTGATGTCGAGTTCGTCGCTGGGCCGCTGGTAGATGTTGTCGTTGAGGTTGTTGTACCTGCCAAAGCTGGTGTCTTGCTCGGCCGAATCCTCGACCGACACGTGCCCGTCGCCCCAGGCCAGCCCCATCCTGAACTTACCCGGGCTTGGCGAGTAGACCCCGATGTAGGCGTTCGGGTCCGAGTAGTCCTGGTCCTGAACGACGATGATCCTGTCACCGATGACGGGCAGCTTCGAGTCGAGGTTGTCGATCGTGTACTGCCTGCGTTTGTAGTCGCTCTTGTTCGAGGCGTTGAAGTCGATCAACTCCTCCATCGCGTAGGAGTAGTTCCGCCAGTCAAGCCGGGTCCCGGCAGAATCGAGCCCGCTGTCGCCGAACGTCCAGGCCTCACGGGGGAACGGGTCGGCGGGGTTGATGGCGTAGTCGGGCGAGACGTAGTCGTCCTGGATGATCAGCCCGAGGCGTGTCCCGGGGTGCCCGCCGTTCTCCCCGGAAGGCGACGTGATCTGGCCGCCGACTGTTGCGGGCAGGATGTCCACCGCGGTGCCGTTGCGGACCAGGCCGGGGTAGACCCCGTCGTAGTCCTGGCCATAGAACGCAAAGGCCTGGTAGATCCCGCGCATGTGCGTGGTGTTCTGCATGATCTGCGCCGACTCACGCGCCCGGCTTAACGCGGGTAAGAGGATCGCGATCAGCAGCGCGATGATGCTGATCACGACAAGCAGTTCGATGAGCGTAAATCCTTTGCGCATAGCAGACTCCATGGAAACAATTCGTACGGACAGGCCGGTTGCCCTGCACCGTTGCAAGGCCCGTGGCCGCCTGAGAAAGGCTGCGCGTCCCTTCCGAAACGCGCAGCCCGTTTGAAGGAGAATCGATTCAGTCACGACGCCGACGGCGGAAGACGCAGAGCCCGCCCAGACCCAGCAGCGCGAGCGAGCCGGGCTCGGGGATCACCGTCCCGTTAAGCGCGATGCTGTCTAAGGTCAACCTATTGTTGAGCTGGGAGCTATTGAGATTGATCGTAAACGACTGGGTCTCACCCGGATTGATTACGAACGGGCCTCCAGCCAAAGGAATGACGAATTGAGAATTCGAATTGACACCCGTGCCCACCGTGGTCGATGTATTCTGGCCCGCTAATTGGAAAAAGACGGCGTAAGCGCCTGCTTGCGCTCCATTCCTGTCGAAAGTCAGGCTCTCAATCGTTACCGTCTGCCCGGCATCGGCGGTGACCGTGAAGGCAAGCGGAGCGTTGCCGTCGGACGTCATGTCATCGCCAGTTCCAGCAGTAGTAGGCGGCCCCCAGGACGTGTAATCGCCCGCGGTTGGCCTCGGGTCGGGAACCGATGAGCCATCAAAGAAGTTTGCCCGGTCGAGAAAGATGTCGTTGGTAGCATTCCCAAAGCCATAGCCATCCCGCGGTGGGGCCGGAAGGTTGCTGAGACCAAAGAATTCAAACGAGTCATTGATAAACAGCCGGGAGACGGCGACGCCTTCCGCGACGGTCCCGGTATCAGGTGTCATAGCAGCGGTCTCGCTGCTGCGGTCGGAAAAGCCCCACAGCGCAAGCGTGTCGGCGTAAAAGCTGCCGCAAGCCATCGCAGCGCATGCGGTGGTTGCAGTTAAAAACGTTTTGAAACGAATCGTCATGGCGATCCTCCTAGTAAGGGATGGGAATGAAGAGCTGAGTCTCGAGTGTGTCGCTAACAAGGTAAACCTCCTAAAAAAGATGTGAAAAAGTGTTATCTCAACGGTCCAACGCGGTCTTGCCGCGTGCGTCAAATACCTCTGTCAGTTAATCAATGCTGGCTCGTCACGCATGTCTGTAAAGGGGCTTAGCCGGCGGGCTTGCTCCAGTTCCCACTCGAGCCGCAGCCCCACGAAGCCCTGATCTGCCTGCGTGTTGGTCTTCCTGGGGCTGGCGTTGATGACCTCGAAGGCGATCGTGTTCTCGCCCTGGACGAGGTGGTCACGGATCGTGCTCTTAACAAACCCGCCCCACCCATGGGCCTCGCGGTCAAGGCGGATGCGCTGGCCGTTGATGCGCACCCACTGCACGTAGATATCCGCCATGTAGCGCAGTTGGAGCGCGGCTGCTTCGGCATCGAAGGTGTCGGGGATGACAAAGCGGGTCTCAAAGACGAACGCGGCGTCCCTCGGCATGCCGTCGCCCGGCTTGTAGCCGATCATCTGCGAGGCGGACCAGGACTCTTGACCCCTGTTGGGCAGCTTGTAGAACTTGTGGTCGATCACCTCGACACGTTCGGGTCGATCAAGCGTCCTGCCGTTCGCCTCGACGACCTCCCAGTTCGGATCGATCGAGCCGATGCCAAGCCCGGCCCCCGTCCCGCGGAGCGTGATCGACTGGATTGAAACGTTTTGGAAGCGGCCGAGATGCTCAGGCGTCTGCGGGGTGGTTCGCGCCCTGGGGCGCCTCGCGGAGGCGGAAGCCGACTCCCCGGTTGTCAGGTAGAGCGGTTTCTCATCTCGGAGGGCTCGGGCGCTTTCGACGGCGACCTCGCCCTGCAGCACGTGCACCGTGGAGGTGTTGTTGTCGGACACGTCCACACAGAACTCCGTGCCAAGGTCTGTGATCGCCATGTGCGGCGTCTGGACAAGAAACCCCTTTGACCGATCCGTCTCGCAGATGCCAACCAGTCTGCCGCTGTGCAGGCGGATCGCGTTGTTATGATCGAGGAACTCGATGCTTGCCGGCGCTTCGATCACCGCGACGGCACCCCGGTTGGTCGTGATCTCGGCCAGGCCCCGGATGAGCGTGAGTCGCTCGCCTGCCCGCAGCCGCGTCCCGGGCGACAGGATCTCGTTGGCCCAATCCGTGTCGCGCTGGGCGGTCAGGGTCGCGACGGCCGGGGCCGGTTGTGCCTCGGGTGCTGCATACGGGCTCTCGTTAGGCTCCTGCCTGGTCTGAGCCAGTTCCGGACCCAGTTCCGGACCCTGGTCCGGCCCGGTCAGCAGCAAGACCGCCAGGACGCAGGCGAGCAGCACCGCCGCCGCGGCAGCCAGTGCCGCAGCGCGTTTCGGCGTGAACGCGTGCCGGAGCACATACGACAGGGCCCCAGCGTATTTCTGCTTCGTCATGACGCCCGGGGCGCTGTACTGAATGTGCGGCAGATCGGTCTCGGCCGAGGGAGCGTCCCGGAAGATACTCTCCGATTCGGGCGAGAGGAACGGGAGGTTAAACTCGCCGCTGACCAGTTCCGAGGTCCGGCAGTGGTCCGCGACACGGTCGACGAAGTACGCCACGTGCGCGTGGTCTTCTTTAAGCCACGCGTTGAGCTGCTGGAAGCCCTGCTCCTCGATGTCGCCGTCCAGGTACAGCGAGATCAGCAGATCCGTATCGTTTGGTACGTCTTCGCTCATCGGGCGCCCCCGTTCATCTGCCTGGAGACGCAGTCGGTCAGCGCTTTACGGATACGCGACATCGTCACCGCGACGGTGTTGCTGGTCGTGCCGACGCGCTCGGCGATCTCCCTGGTTGCCAGCCCCGCGGCGTAGCGGAACTCGATCAGCCGGCGGGCCTTGGGGTTGAGCTCCGCGATGCACCGGTCCAGGATGGAGCGGCGCTGCGCGATCTCCTGCTCGTTTTCGACGAACACGTCTTCGACCTGGGCCAGGACGTCGGAATCGAACTTGAGCCTGTCGCGGTAGTGCTTGCGGTAGTAGAGCGCGACCTGCTTGCGGGCGATGCCCATGACCCAGGGGGTGAAGGGCTTGTCGGCCTGCTCCTGCGTGAACTGCCGGGTCGCCGCGACCGCGACCTCCTGGGCCACGTCCTCGGCAATCGACAGGTCGGACAACGCCGAGCATAGGTACGCCAGCAGCGTCGGCTGGGTCCGTACCCAGTTCGCGGCCAAGACCTCCGCCAGCGGCTTGGATGGTTCGTTTGCAGGCATCGTTATTAACCAAGTTGCGCTACAACCGGATTGATTAGCAACCGGAACGGATTTTTACAGATATATCCGCTCGGGACCTTGCCGAGGAGTCCAAATCGACGTCATAAGTCAAGTATTTGCATTTATTTGATGACTTATCCGGATATGTGGTGTATGCCTTACGGGAGGCCGTTGCGTGGTCATCGATCGGGACGGGGCTGCCCACCGCGCCGGCAAATAACCCCGGACTATGCCCCGCGCCGCGGCCGAGAGACCGCCGGCGGCTTTCATTTGATTCTCCCCCTTGACCGAAGACTAGCCCCGTTCCAGCGTGCACGGCCTCAAACCACCGCTCTAATCTGTAGGGCATGCAGGCTTAGCGCGCTCGGAAGATGCCTGAGCACATCATCCACTACGAGATATGTGCGCCCCTGTGAGAAGTACGACCCGGTACCTCTACCTCCACGGGCCGTTTAAAGCCCCCGGTCGGTTACCTGCTGGGTTGGCCGACCCCCGTGCTGCCATGCCGTCTGACGGCTCTACTGCCGCGCATCCCAAACCGTCCCTCTCACATTGGTCCACCAATCCGGAGAGCCTGTTGCACCTTCTTCAAGGCGATCCAGTTCGGTCTGCTCGACGTGGCCGTCGGCGTAGGACTGGTTGTTCCGCTCGCCGTGCGCCTGGAACTTCTCGGGGGTCAGGCCAAGCGTGCGTGCACGGACAAAACGCGAATTGAACCAGCCGACCGCCTGCTCATCATCCCACTGGTCGATCGTGAGCAGCGTATCGGTGGGAACCGTTACGTCTGAGATGCGACGCGAGAAGGGGGTTTCCTTGGTCGCGCCCTGCAGCGCCCCTGGAGGGCCAGTAGCGACGCTACCAAAATTGACCATGCCCGGGTACTGGTCCTCGGTCGATTCGACCCACAGCGTCATCTGGTAGCTGAGGGTGTACGCCCCCGCGAAGGCGGTCTCCCTGCTGATGTCGTCCGAGGGGCAGGCATACAACGCGCTGGGCACCGCGTTGTTGGGGTCGTTCCGGTTAAGTGTCGCGGCCGCCTGCGCCTCGGTCATGCTCCGGCCGTCGTAGCCGAACTGTCCGAGCCGGTCGTTCCACATGAAGTCCCCGCCGCCGATGAAGTTCCAGGGGACATAGTCCCGGAAGTCGACCGAGTGGTTCAAGATCGCTGTTGCCAGCTGCTTCTGGTTAGATTTGCACTGTGTGCTCTGCGCCGCCTCTCTCGCGGAGCTGAGTGCGGGCAGCAGGATCGCGATCAGCAGGGCGATGATGCTGACCACGACGAGCAGTTCGATGAGGGTAAAGGCACGGTGCCGTTGCATGAGACCTCTTTGTTCAAGTCAAACGGGCGCGGACGGTGTGCCCATCGCATTAGTTACGAAAACCGTTGCTCACCTCTCAGTGACCAACGGCCTTGAAGGAGGATCAATCATGAAGCACGCCGACGGCGAGCGATCAGAAGACCGCCCAGGCCGAGCAGCGCCAGCGAACTGGGCTCGGGGATGACGCCCTCGGTGAAGACGGCCGCGGCACCCGCGGGCCGGCCCGAGCTGCCGCCTGTGTAGGAATAGTTCAGCGGGCCACCCGCGCCCAGGAACTCATACGCCGCGGCACCGTCCGCAGAGCCAACATCCGAGCTGTATAGATCGGTCACCGTCCCGCTGGTGATATCGATACTACCGCCGGCACCGTTCGTGACAAAAGTCACGATGGCAAAGTCGCCCGCTGAGGGATCGGGCGAAAGGCTCAGGGGGCCACCAGCAGACGTGGACGTCCCCGTGCTGACCGGGCCACCCCCAGCAGCACCGGTCAGGCCAACAACACTGATGCCTGCACCATTGGTCGCCGCGGTACCATCCCAATCAATAAGGATGTCTCCGACAATCTGATCGGGCAGGTCGAGATAGAAGACGCCAGCGTACTGCTGACCATTCGCAGGGGTGCTGAGGTCGTTCTCCGAAGCAGCGAGTGTAAAGGTCTTGCTACCAAATGTCACCGTTGGGTCTAGAAGTGTTCCCGCAACCTTGCCTTCACCGACAACGGTGACAATCAGCTTCTCTACGCCGGCTGCGTCAAAGCCATCCAAACTGTGAGTTTGTGAACCCAAGGCAGTAGAGGTCACGTCGGCAACACTGTCGGAGTTGACAACGGTGATGGCCGCCTCGCTTGCCATCGCTGCCGAGAGCAGGGTTGCGGCGGAAAGGGTCAGTGCGGTTTTTGTAACGGTCTTCATATCTAAGTCTCCTGTGAAGTGGTGAAAAGAAAAAGTTAGAACGGTGGTCCTCCTGTTGAATCAGGACTGCTGAACGGTCTTGGTCCTCCTTTGATTAGTTGCGTGGTCCTGCCAACAAGTCTTCTGCCAAGGACCA
This sequence comes from Planctomycetota bacterium, assembly GCA_039024275.1. Classification (GTDB taxonomy): domain Bacteria; phylum Planctomycetota; class Phycisphaerae; order Phycisphaerales; family Phycisphaeraceae; genus JAHQVV01. The sequence continues at coordinate 24,940 of JBCDKD010000022.1, forward strand.
GTGTCTTGCGATTTCAGTCTTGCTTAATGCGCGGTCATAGACCGCGACCTCATCAATCAGGCCGGTAAACGAGCGGATATCCTCGTCACCATCCAAGGGTCGCACGAGCACTTTCGATGACACGCCGATCATCAGCTGGCCAACCGGCGAACGCGCTAACGCAGTGTCGTGCGCGCTAGACTGGCGACCATCAATGTAAAGCTGGATGCTATCCGGCTTCTTGACAAGAACGAGCTGATGCCACTGCTCAGCGCGGTAAGCCTGTTCGCTAAAGAGGTTGTGGCTGAACCGTGTAAGCCCATAACGCTGCGGCGGGTTGTTATAAAACGCGCGGACCGAATCTGGCTTCCAATTTTCGAGTTGATCGGCGTTGGTCAGTCCGGCGCCACTCTGCAATTCCATGACCGCGATGTGCTTTGGATCCTTTCGATCTTCTGAACGGTCGTAGTAATCAATCAGTGTCCCGAGTTGGTGGTCATCGGCCTTGAACCATAGCTGGACCGTGAGCGATCCCATACCGTCTAATCCAGCCATCAAACCGGCCAATTCGAAGTAGCCACGCGGCGGCTGGTTGTTGCTCAGCCGGCCGCACGAACCAAGCAGGCCCTCCGCGTCTAGGGCCGCCGAACCAACCGAACTCAGGCTGTACTTTTCGTGATTGCGCTCGTTGCGGATGGCAAAAAATGGCTGACCATCTTGCTCGCGATAGGCGTCTTCGAACCGCCAGTATGCGATCGGCCCGGCCTCTAACACCGCTCTGACGTAAGGGTGGTTGCTTCCGCGGTGGAACAACATCGCTTCTTGGGCAGTAATCGTCTCAAGCCCACCCGTCTCCGGCTCGACCCGGCGGGCGTCGCCCTGCTGCAGCACCACAGGCTCGAACGCAAGCGGCGATGTCTGCGCGGGCTTCGCACGAACCGATCCCGAGAGCACCAGGACCGTGCTGCCGTTCGTTTCGTCCGCCGCAACGCCGAACTCGGTACCAAGGTCGATCACGTCCATCCCCGGCGCGTGGACGACAAAGCCCTTGCTGCTCGGCGTCTCGCAGATGCCGACCAGCTTGCCACGGTGCAGGCGGACCGCGTTGTCGCTGTCGGTGGTCTCGATCGTCGCCGGGGCCTGGATGAGCACCTTCGCGCCGCGCGTGGTCGTGATCTCGGCGAAGCCCTCGGTCAGCGTCAGCCGCTGGTTGACGCCGAGAAGCATGCGGTCGGGCAGCGCCCCCTGGCCGTTCGCGCTGACCCACTGCGCGTTGACCTGGCCGGTGACCGTCGCCACGACGCGGTGGAGGTCGTGCGTGCGGGGCGCTGGCGTTAGTCCGGGCAACTCGGCACGCTCTGGAAGCCCATCTTCGCTGGCTATAAAGCTGATCGCCAGCACCACGCCGAGCAGCACGGCTGCAGCGGCCCCCAGTACCGCGAGGCGTTTAGAGGTGGCGGCGTGCTCCATCACATACGACAGAGCAGCGATGTACTGTTTTTTGCCAACAGAAACACCGCCTGTTTTCGGGAACTGTTCAGCGGCGAGGGCCATCGGGTCCAGCACCTCGCCGTGCTCTTCAAGCTCCGTTAGCTCGGCGAGGACGGTGCCCGCGTTGGTGCCCCTGAGCTGCGTATCGTCGGTGTCCAGGTGGCCGGCGAGTTTGCCCCCCGAGCGCTCAATGCACCACTCGGCCATCTCGGAGTGCAGCGCGAGCTTGCGGGCAAAGGCTTGGCGGTGCCCGGCGTCTTCGCGCAGCCAGTCACAGAGCGCCGCGAACTGTTTATCGTCGATTGACGAATCAATATAGGCGTCGATCAATGCATCAATACGGGGGTCAATGTCTTGCATCTACTCGCCCTCCATCTTGATGAGCTGCTTCTTGACGCAACCTTCCAGTGACTTGCGGATGCGGTGCAAGAGCGACGTGATCGCCGTGGGCGAGGTGCCGACGCGGTCGGCGATCTGCTGCGGCTTAAGGTTCTGCTGGTATCGCAGGTCGATGACCTCTCGGCCACGATCATTCAACTTCTGAATGCAGACCTTCAGTGCGATCGCCTGGTTGGGCAGCTCGTCGGCGACGTCGGTATAAGCATCGACGAGTTGGTCGACGAGGGTCTGGTCGAAGGTATGGCGGTCACGCTGGAACTCGCGGAAGTGCTGGGCGACCTGCCGCTTGGCGATGCCGATGAGCCAGTGGGCGAATTCGCGGTCGCGGTCGTACTGCTCGAACTTGGTCGCGGCGTTGACGGCGACCTTCTGCAGCACGTCCTCGGCGTGGTGCTCGTCGCGCACGAGGCTGCGGATGAAGGCCGCGACCATGTGCCGGGACTTCATCCAGCGCTCCGTAAACTCGGCGGGGTTGGGGGTCGTCACAGGCATCCAAGGCGTAGATAACGGGCGGAACTAGCTAAAAAGCGCTAACGAACTGTCGCTGCCAATGAATATCGCGCGCGGGATCATTTTGTCACACCGGATTCTGAAAAAATGTTTTTGATCGCCTTAAGCGGTCTTAAACAGCAAAAAACCCCATCTAACGACGGGGCTTCGTTCAATCGGGTCTGCTGAGTGGCGGCAGGGTCAGTCCTTCGCCTGCTTGCGAACCAGGTAAACGTACCGGTAGTCCTCGATCCCTTGCAGCCCCTGCTTTGTCAAGATTCCCAGCAAGCGCATCCTGTTGTTCTTTACCGAGTACGTGGTTTGATACTCCGCCATCGGGATCTGGACGGTATAGGACCATTGGTATTCGAGTACCTGCACACTGACCGTCGGGTCGCGCAGGAGGATGGCGTCTTCTAAGCGCGTGGCGATCACCTGTTCAAGCTCAGCAGGGCTCAAGCCTTGGGTATGAAATGGCCCCACGATGTCCAGGCGTATCCAGCCATGCCCATCAACACGGCACTGCTGCTGGTCGTCGACGCCCGGCGTACGCAACTCGTAGATCGTCACCAGCAAGAGATCACCCGGCTTGATCTCGTACCGCAGCGGCTCAGGCCGACTCGGTATGACCCGGTCTATTTTTGGGTTGCTCGGGTCATCGGCCTTGTCCTCAAACAGGGTATTGTTGCTCGGGATCAGTACATCGCCGTCACGGATCTCCATGTTGTAGCGCAGATCGCCAGCCAACAAGGATTGGACATCGACCCGGTACACCTGGTGCGGGTAGTCGAAATCTTGCTCCACATCGCGCGGGCTGGTGGTCGTACAGCCCGTCAGGGTCAAGGCCAATAAAACACAGAAAGCATTCAATCGCACAACGACCCCTTATCGCTTTGCAAGCCGATCAGTCCAGCGCGTCCTTGGGCAGGTAGCTGAACTTCTGCCCGCCGATGCTGGCTTCGTACATCAGGCCGGCGGAGTCCATGGAGAATACGGCGACGCCGTCCTTGTAGTCGGCCTGGGCGGAGGCGTCGGCCTTGATGGCGACGGCGGAGGCCTGCGCGGCGCCGGCGAGCTCGCCGCGCTTGAAGCGCTGCAGCGCGGCCTTGTTCTGGAAGAAGATGATCTGGGAGTAGGCCTGCCCACCGAGCTGGAAGCCGACGGTGGCCTGCTCGATCTTGCAGTAGCCGACGACGGTGCTGCCCTCGTAGACGACGCCCTGGCCGTAGGCCCCGCCGAGGAAGATCCCGCCCTTGCCGATGGAGGGGAAGACGGCCTTGCCGGCGGCGGAGTCGTTGTAGACCTTGTAGTAGCCGGGCTTGTTCTGCTTGAAAGTGGCGAGGGTCTGGCCCGACGCGGAGATCAGGTTGGTCCGGTCCTGCTTGCTGGCCGGCGCGGTCGCGCAGCCGACGGAGCCGAGGGCGAGGGTGCAGACGAGGGCGAGTAGCAGGGGGCGCATGGGGGTCTCCATTCGGTAGATTCGTGTGTTGCGTGTATTGATCAGCGGTTCGAACGCAGTTGGCTGGCTGCTATTTTGCTTCCGCAGCAAGCTCGACCGCTAGTTTAATCGGCAGGCGGTCCTCTGCTGCAAGGTTTTCGGTAAAAGTGACTTGGTAGCAATCGACGTTGATTCGCCTTTTTCGGCGGACATGCATCTTGGTGCTGACACTCGGGCCGTCGATGTAGTCAAAGGGTGTCTCGCTCTCTTCCTCACCGGGTATTGTCATCGGGCCGTTGAAGTGCGGGCGGTAGCCGTAGCTCGCGAGGATGCCGCTCTTGCTGCGCTGCTCGGCGGAGCCCTTGTCGTGCTGTGCCCAGATGCTGAAGGTCTTGCCGTTGGGCATGACGAAGGTCAGGTCGTCGCCAGCGTTCATCTCTTTCTCAAATGTGTAGGGCAGCTTTTCAATCTTGACCGCGTTCTCGGGCAGGGGCCAGTCGCCTTCGCCCCGGTCTTTGACTTTGATGGTATCGATGAGCGCCTTGAACGCGGCGACGTGCTGATCGAATCGTTCGTCTTCGGGCATCTGCCACATCAGGGTAATGATGTCGTTGCCGTGCGCGAAGTATGCGAAAGTGAGGATGGAGGTGCCGCGCGACTCTTCTCCAGCATCGATGTGCAAATAGCTGGTCCGCCTGGCGAAGAGGAAGGCGTCAAACTCATCAGCCAACTTGCGATGCTGAACTTGTGCACCGCGGGCCTTCTCCTGTTTGATGTGCTCGGCGAGTTTGTCGGCCGCGTCTTCGCCTACTTCGCTACGGAACATCTGTAGCCAGGCGATCTTGTCGCGGTCCGTTGGGTCTTGTGGCCGTTCCGCGATCATCAAGTCGTTCAGCCCTTCGCTGATCACGCACCAGCCCTCAGGCACCCCGACCGACAGGCCCGTGTGCCAGGAGCCGAGCCTCTTGGTTTCCGCTTCCTTAAGACGCTCGACCCGCTGTTCTTCGGGCGCATCGTTGGCGTTTGGAGCAGCGGTGATGGTTCTCGTGGCCAAGAGGATCAGCAGGGCGGATAGGACAAGACGCATAGCGGTCTCCTAGGTTGGCATATGACCCCAGTCCGGTTCCAATGTATCGTAAGCCGTTTTCTTTGCGTCATGACATCGCGATTGTCACTTTTCAAAGATGCTTACGAAAGGCCTGCCATGCCTGTGATCCGATGTTCCATATTTGCCTGCCTGTTGGCCCTATCCTGCGTTTGGGGTACACCTGCTCAAGCCGCGGACAAGCCGAACATCGTGGTCTTCCTGGTCGACGACATGGGCCCGATGGACACGTCGGTGCCGTTCATGGCCGGGGCGGATGGCACGCCGAAGAAGTACCCGCTCAACGACTATTACCGAACGCCGAGCATGGAACGGTTGGCGGCGAAGGGGGCCCGGCTGAACCAGTTCTACGCGATGAGCGTCTGCTCGCCCACGCGGACGAGCATCATCACCGGGCAGAACTCGGCGAGGCACCAGGTGACCCAGTGGATCCGCTCGGAGCAGAACAACCTTAAACAAGGCGGCCAGCAGTTCGGCCCGCCCAACTGGAACTGGACGGGCCTCGACGACGCATCCATCACGCTGCCCAGCGTGCTCAAGACCGTCGGCTACCGCACGATCTACATCGGCAAGGCCCACTTCGGCCCGACCGGCGAACCGACCGAGCACCCCGAGAAGGTCGGCTACGACATCAACATCGCAGGCTGCTCATGGGGACAGCCCGGCAGCTACTTCGGGCAGGACGGCTACGGCCACCTCAAGGGCAACAAGCGGCGGGCCGTCCCCGACCTCGAGCAATACCACGGCACCGATACCTTCCTCACCGATGCGCTCGCCATCGAAGGCAAGGCGCAGATCGACTCGGCGGTGAAGGAAGGCAAGCCCTTCTTCCTCCACTTCGCGCCGTACGCGCTGCACACGCCTTTCCAGACCAACCCCGCGTACGCGGACAACTACAAAGAATCGGGCAAAACCAAGGCGGCCATCGCCTACGCGACGCTCGTTGAATCGATGGATACCGCGCTGGGTGAGCTCATGGACCACCTGGTGGAGAAAGGCATCGCTCAGGACACGCTGATCATCTTCCTTGGTGACAACGGCGGGGACGCGCCGCTGGGGCCAACACACCAGCACAACAGCTCGTACCCCCTGCGCGCGAAGAAGGGCACGCACTACGAGGGCGGCATGCGCACCCCATTTATCGCGGCCTGGGCCAAGCCCGACCCGGCCAACAAGTGGCAGAAGCGTCTGCCGATCGCCCAGGGCGTTATCCAGCAGCAGCTCGGCACGGTGATGGACCTTTACCCCACGATCCTCAACCTTGCCGGGGCAGACATTCCCGAAGGCCACGCCGTTGATGGGTACGACCTGGCGAAACAGCTCGCCTCGGCCAAGCCCAATGCCGAGCGCCCCGTCCGCTTCCTCATGCATTTCCCGCACGGCCACCGGTCGAGCTATTACACCGTCTTCCGCGCGGGCGACTGGAAGCTGATCTACCACTACTACCCCGAGAAGAACCCGGCAAAGACGCGCTACGAGCTCTTTAACCTCGTGGACGACCCGTTTGAGAAGGCCAACCTCGCAGACCGAGAGCCGAACAAGGTCAAGCGGTTGGTCAACGCGATGACCAGGCAGCTGGACGAGGAGGGCGCGCTGTACCCGGTGGATGCAGAGGGCAACGAGCTTCGGCCGGTTGCGCCCGAGTGATGAATCATCGTGATGTGGCCCGGTTCTTTGCCCGGATAACCATAAAGGTCTGATCGTCGAGCACGGGCTGGCCTGCCTGGAGCCCATCGAGCGAATCTCGGATCGATTCCGTGACGGCGTCGGCCGAGCGGCCGGCTTGCAACGCCTGCTGGAACAGTACCGTCAAGCCCTCGGTCCGGAGCTGACCACCTTCCGGGGCCTGCATCTCGATGAGCCCGTCGGTATAGAGCAGCATGGTTTCGTCGGGCCGGAGCCGATCGCTTGCGGAGGTCAACGCGCCGGGCGCGACGCCGAGGACGAGGTGGCTCTCGTGGTTGAGTTCGCGGGCCTGCCCGTCGCCGCCGACGATGAGCGGGGCGGAGTGGCCGGCGTTGATGCAGTGCGTTTCGCCTGTGCCGGGATCGATCACGACGACTACCATCGTGACGAAGCGCGAGTCGGGCAGGTAGGCGCACAGGTGGTCGTTGAGCATGGTCATCATCTGCTCGGTCGATGTGCCGTTCTTGATCAAGGTCTGGACGATGCTGTGGATGCTCAGTGTCGCGAGCGCCGCGGCGAGCCCGTGCCCGGACACGTCCGCGATCGCGAGCAGCACCCTGCCGTCCGTTAACCCGATGACATCGATCAGGTCCCCGCCTACCGCGTCGCAGGGCACAAAGCTCCAGGCGACGTCTAGCCCATCGGTCTCTGGCCGCTCGGGCAGGATGGACTGCTGGATCGACTTGGCGTTTTCCATATCGCGCTCGACGACCGCGCGCTGCCGGGCGCTCTCCTGCGCCCGCCGCTGCGCTTCGGACTGCTGGTACTCCTTGGTCAAGAGCGCGATCACCGCGAGCCAGGCCACCGACGCACGCTGCGGCGGCATGTTGATGTAAAGCAGCAGCTGCCCGCCCTCGTTCTGGCCCAGCGGGCAGACCACCGCCGCGGTCGCACCCGCGCCATCGACGATCGACATCTCGATCGCCTGGTTGTCCTGCGCGAAGTTGTTCGCCAGGACCGGGGCCCGGTCCTTGAGCGCCGCGCGGATCGCGGACTGCGAGATGTACGTGCCCTCCCGGTCGAGCAGCCGCTCGTCCGACGCCGCGAGCACCGCCGGCGTGCGGCTTGTGTCCTCCCCGTGCACCCCCAGCACCAGCGCCCAGTACCCGCCCATCGTCTCGCCGACCGCCATCCTGCACAGCTTGTTCAGCCGGGCCGCCGGGTCGTCCTCCTTCATCAGCGTTTGGCCGAACGCGTTGATCGCGCCGATGTGGTCGAAGTCGATCTTGGGCGTGGGCCCGAAGTCCAGCGCGCTGATCTTCGGCGGGGCCTGCTCGCGCGCCCACATCGTTGTCAGCCCGAGCTGGTCCGTGCTCGTCGAGGCCTGCGGGTCCACCAGCCGCAGCTCGAACCGGCTGATCCGCACCCGGTCGCCGGGCCAGAGCCTGCTCTGTGTGACCGGCTTGCCGTTGAGGGTGGTTCCGCTGGTGCTGTCCAAGTCGGTCAGCACGCAGTTGCCGTTCTGGATCGTAAGCCTGGCGTGCTGCCGGGACACGGTCGGCCGGTTCAGCCGGATATCTGCCGATGACGACCGGCCGATGGTTATCTGCTCCCCGACCAGCTCGTGCTTGGTCAGCTTGCCCGTTTCATCTCGGATCTCGATGAAGCGGGGCATAGGGGTCACCGGGCGTGAGGGTCTTGGCAGAAGAAGATCAGAGAATAACGCTTTTGTCGTGCCACGCGAATATTGCGACCTGACTGTCTCACGAAGACGCCACACAGCTTCCCGATCTTCAAACGAGTTAACCTACGATCCCGCTGATAGTTAGCGTGATTTATGTTGACATTAGGTGAAGCATTGGCGAGTGCTTGACACAAACCGGGATGAACCACACAATGCACTTTCGCATTCTGGGGTTTCTGTCATGGCTCGTCGGGGCAAAGCATCCAAAGACAAACGATCCAAGCCGAAACAATCGGCTACGTTTGTCGATCCACCCAAGAGCAAGTCAAAGCGTTACATCACCCAAGGCCTGGCTCTCCTGGCCGTTGTCGCCTTACTGGTCACGATCATCGTGACCAGCCAGTCTGACGACATGTTCAACACGGAGCAGGGCGGTACGCAGCTCGTCGAGGTAGACTTCCAGGGCGACCGCTCGACGTGGGAACTGCTCGCTCTGTCCGACGAAGAGCTTGAGAAAGTCAGCCTGGTTGAGATGAACCTGGCCGTGGTCCGAGAGATCCCCGGCTACGAGGATCTCGACGCATCCAAGTACGAAGCCATCGTCGATCAGTGGGCACGCGAGTTCGCAAAAGAACTACCCAAGATCGATGCGACCTTCCGCGGTCGCGAAGCCGAATACAAAAACGATCTACGGTTCTACCGCATCGGCCAGTTAATGGCCTGGCTCGGCCACAAGAAGAACATCGAATACATCCCCGAGCAACGTGACCTCGACCACGTCATCTACAAAGACCCCGGCGAGCTCTTCCTGCACGGCCTGCTCGATACCAGCCTGGGCACCTGCGGCAACATGCCGACGCTGCAAGCGGCGATCGCCCGGCGGATGGGCTGGCCCATTGCCCTGGCACCCGTTGAAAGCCACACGGTCTGCCGCTTCGATGACGGCGAGGTCGCCTACAACATCGAGACAACGCACACCGACAAGGGTGGCTTCTCGGCGGGCACCGAAGCCGACTACGCCAAGGAATTCAAACTACCCGATTGTGCGTTCACCGAGGCCGACACACTCGAAACCATGTCCGCCCGTGAAATGTTGGCCTACTTCATTTCGCTGCGTGGACGGTACTATTGGGATACCGGGCAATGGGAGAAGGCAGACCAGGATCATTCACTTGCCCGTTCGCTATTGCCCCGGCACAGGCGTTTACTACTGGCGTCGATGGAGCTGTCCATCCAACGCAGCAATCAAATCTTCAACAAGCGCGAGCCACGGCACCCCTTCAAGGTGTTTGCTCACTTTCGGACGGAAGAAGAGCTTCGGCAAAAGAGGCACGAAGACGCTCTCGCTCAGATGGAAGCATTCAACGAGCAGAACCGTCGCCGAATGCAGCAGCAACAAGCCCACTTACACGGCTACAACCCGAATATCAATCAGCAGCACAATCCGAATGATCCGTTCGGATATCAGCACCAACAACCGCAGCACTGGAACCAGCCTGCTGGCTACCAGCCGCCGCAGACACACGACCCGTTCTCACCTTTTCCGCCTCAACCGCAATACTGACCCAGGGGTTTGATGATGAAATCGATTGTTCCCATGCTATTTGTAATCGCCACTGCCTTGCTTCTCACAAGCCCGGCTCAGGCAGGTTATGCGGATGGAATGAACCAGTATGCGGGATACCACATCATGCATGGTGGGGTCGATCCAACAGGTACATTGTCTTTTCAGAGTGTTGGTAATGGGCCTCAGACACATCTGTTTGGCAAAGACAAGACGTACCTTAATGTATGGGCTGCGGCTTCTGTCATGGCTGATGCAGATGAGCTTGGTGCTGGACGTGCTGCCGGTGGAGCGGCATTGGTTTATCAACGTGACAGCTCTTGGAGTATCGAAGGGTGTGATAGCAATTTTTCATATCGTGACTTCGGTACTACGTGGCACTTCGATCATATTACATTCGCGGCTGATGGCAGTTTGATTGTTAATGACCCTCTTGGTGGCAATGGTGGTCCTACCTTATTAGCCGATGGAAGCACTGCAATCGCCTACATTAATCTTCTACATACAAACACATTAAGTTTGCAAAACCGTGCACTAAAGAAACTTCTTACCGACATGAGGGACCGTAGTGAGCAATTGCCTCCCGGGCAGGAAATAAGGGCGATGTCGATTGAGTGTACTAAAGGAGAAATTCGAGTTGCCGTAGATGCCAAATATTATATTGGGGATCAGTCTTGGTCATCAGGTTCTTTTGAACGTAAGCCATCAAGAAGTGCAGAATACAACCTTAAGAATATCATCCGGAAAACTCCTAGAGGATCTGCAACGGCTGATCCTGAATTTGTCCATAAACCTTGGTCGATTTATATGCCCCGCATCTATACTTACGGAGAGTACAGTTCCGCGTCGGCTTCTCTTGTGATTAAGTGGGATGCGTGCGATAAAGATAAAGAGGTCCAAATCACAATCGAGGGCGATAGTAATCTGCTTCCTCCTGGTCCGCAAAGAAAAGGGCGAGAGCAAAACCCTGGGTATACGGTGTGGGACCCAGACGGTAACGCAGGTTGGATGCCAAGTGGTCCATAGGCCTGGGATATTACATGAACGTGAGCACAACCAAAACACATACAGTTTGTCTAATGATTCTTTTCTTTGTTGGTTGCCAGCAATATGGTGGAGATAGTTCATTTGTAGGGCAAAACCAAGACCTCAAAAACCAACAAGACGATATTTCCAAGAAGCCCGATTTATCACGGCTCGTTGGTGTTTGGCAAAGTCAGGTACTAACCGTTGATCCTGCTAGCCGTATCTGGGATAAAACAACTTCCATTCGTTTGGTCGTCCATAAATTATCTGATGAAGAAGCCGAGTACCGACCGGTGCCATATGAATACCGACACTATGACGTAGACATGTTTGAGCGTATCGAAGGTGATAGTAGGTGGCTCGTAGTCCCCGATACAGAAGATGGATGGATCGACAGTTCTGATCCCGACACTCCGATTGTTTTCCGCTTGGGCGGAGGAAGCCATATCCCGCTGCAGATTTCTTCCATTGAAGATGGAGTAATGAAAATTCGTGGCCCAGGCCTCACGTCGGAGCTTCGTTTGGTTCCAGAGTAGTTCGGGAGGGGAAAAAGGATCGGGAGTCGTACTATGCGTTGCGCTGAGATTGCCTCAACACGATCACAAATCGAATCCCGACTACTCATCGATTCTCGCCTGCCGCGCCGGCAGCCCCGGCCGGTGGAGCTTCGGTGACGACATCCTCTGGCCATGACCGACTACGGATGGTGCTACAACAACGCGCCCAACGGCACCCAGCCCGTCGCACAACTCCGGCCAGCGCCTTCGGCCTCTATGACATGCACGGAAACGCCCGCGAGTGGGCCCTCCGCGAAACGGCACGCCCTGCGACGAGAGCCTCATCGGCGGGTCCTTTACCAAACAGCCCGTGCTGTTCCGCTCCGCCTCCCGTGTCGATTTGAACGCACTGAGCCCGTACCCTTACCACAGCTTCCGCGTCCTGCTCGAGGTCGAGTAACGCGAACCTATCATAAAAAAACCCCGCATCTTTATGCGGGGTTTCATAAGACAATGGGCCATACAGGACTTGAACCTGTGACCTCATCCATGTCAAGGATGCGCGCTAGCCAACTGCGCCAATGGCCCGTCTGCCCGCTGGCTTTCGTTTGCGGGATCGGCAAGTATAGCCAGCCCTGCGCGGCCACGCCAGCTACTGGCCGATGGCGACCGTGCCCGGGCCGGACGGGTCTTCGTCTGGCTCGAGCGTGATCGGCACGTCCAGGAAACGCTGGATCAATGCAGCATGCGTCGCCGTGTGAAGCGACAGGCACGACGCCCGGTACCGCCCATGACCGGACAGGGCCAGCGGCAGCATGAGCTGGTCTGCGAGGTGTTCGCCCACGGCTGCGCCCGACGCATCGAACGATAACGCCTCATTGATCGCCTGTTCCGCGACGCGTTCGGCAGGTTTGCCCCGCTCGCCGATCGATGTGAACACCTCCGTCGTGTGTTCGTACCGCGCGGTGATCACGACCGCGTTGCCCGGGCCCCAGGCGTTGGGCTCGTGGTCGGTCTCGACGGTCAGGTCCGGCCAGCCGAGCTTGCGGCGGACGGCCTTGGCCTGCCGCTCGGCGATGTGCCCGGGCAGCTGTGCCAGGCGGATCAGCGCATGCGAAGACTGCCGACCGCCACGCCGCATCAGCTCGATGCCGCGCAGCCGATCGGTCCCATCGATCTCGATATCCACCTCGCCGCCGCCCCTTGGGAAGTAGCCCGCCTGGTTCAGACGGATGGAGACGCTCCCGCCCATCGCGCGCAGGTGCGGCAGGTAGGCGTCGCGCAGGAACTCGTAGGGCGGGGCCATGGGGTTGTGGGTGCCGCCACCAAGCTTGAGCGTGCTGGGATGGCCGGCGAGTAGCAGGGGCATGAGTACGGTCTGCATAACGAGCGAGGTGCTGCCCGCGGTACCGATGGGCAGGTGGTACGTGCCGCCGGTGGTGTGCCCGGGCTCGAAGAGGATGTGCGTGGAGCCGATCTCGTCGCCCTCGACACTGCCGTGCGTGACATCGGCCGCGGCGCGCACGGCGACGAGGTGCTGCCGCTGCAGCCCGGGCCTCTTCCGCCCGGCGCGCACGTTCGTGATCTCGACGCTGCGTCCGGTCAGCGCGGCGAGCGCCAGCGACGAGCGGACGATCTGCCCGCCGCCTTCGCCGAAGGAGCCGTCGATGTGCAGGGTGCTGGTCATGGGTCGAGGTCAAAGTTGGTGTACAGCCGGATGTCGTTGCGGCCGGCCTGGTACTGCACGGTCTGGTAGCCGAGCCGGAAGGCGCTTGGCTGGAGGTTGAATGGCGCGAAGGCGCCAAGCAGCGCACGCTCCCGCCTGGCGAGGTAGCCGATTGCGATCGGCGTAGACGTGTCAAACTTTGCCAGCAGCCGGATCGCACGGAACAGCTGGCTCAGCGACACACTAAAAAACGGTGGGTCGCAGAGGATCAGCCCAAGCGCCTGGTCGATTGGCTCGGGGCGGGACACGTCCCACCGGCGGTACCCCGGCAGGTCGGCGAACCGTTCGTCGATATCGAGCACCGCCGCGGCCTGTCCGTGCTCGTGCAGCGATCGGCCGAGCAGCGGGGCGCACAGCACGCAAGGGGCCGAGAAGCGCGCGACCACCACGCGCAGCCGGCGCAGCGTCGGCGCGTCGAAGAAGTACTGCTCGTTGGCGTGGTTCTCTTGCATGGCAGCCGGTGTGATACCCGATCCCGCGGGCTGTGGGGGTGCTGCCCGCCCTGAGGATGGACATTTTGGGGCTTTGCCAAGGGACACGGGAGGCGCCTTAGAATATGTATGAAAGGGTGGGGGGGCATCTTGCCCGCCGTTCGAGCGCGGCTCGAAACAGGTTATTTCACGACTTCGTCGTGACGGCAGGCTGGAAGCCTACCCCAACCGAAGGCACTTCTCTTACATGCTCTTAGTCGGGCACGATGCGGTACAATCCCCCGCTTGGCCTGACCTGCTGGTCGTGGGTCATGCCGAAGATATGCCTTCCGCCGAGACCGCGCCGTGCCCGAGCCCGCCCAGACCCACAACCTCAACGTCGAGTCGTTGACCCGGCTCATCGGCCCCGCCGAACTCGCCGAGGAGATCCCCATCAGCGACGCCGCTCAGCAGACCGTCATCGCCGCGCGCGAGGAGGTCAAGGCCGTGATCCACGGCGAGGACCCGCGCCTGCTCGTGGTCATCGGCCCGTGCTCGATCCACGATGTTGACGCCGCGATGGAGTACGCCGAGCGCCTGCAGAAGCTCCGCGACGAGCTCAAGGACCGGCTGTGCATCGTGATGCGGGTCTACTTCGAAAAACCCCGCACCACGCTGGGGTGGAAGGGCCTGATCAACGACCCGCACCTCGACGGCAGCTTCGATATGGACGAGGGCATCCGCCTGGCACGCAAGGTGTTGATGGCGGTGAATGAGCTGGGCTTGGCAGCGGGGACCGAGTTCCTCGAACCGATCACGCCGCAGTACATCGCCGACCTGGTGAGTTGGGCCGCGATCGGCGCCCGCACGACCGAGTCGCAGACCCACCGGCAGATGGCCAGCGGTTTGTCGATGCCCGTCGGCTACAAGAACGGGACCGATGGCAATTTGCAGGTCGCGATCGACGCGATGCTCGCGGCGCAGTCCGGTCACCACTTCCTGGGCATCGATGACACGGGCACGACGTGCGTGGTGTCGACGAAGGGCAACCCCTGGGGCCACACGATCCTGCGTGGCGGGCGCGGTATGCCGAACTACTCGGCCGAGAACGTCGCCGACGCCGCACGCCGGCTGGGCATTGCTGGCCTGAACCCCGGCGTGATGATCGACTGTTCACACGCCAACAGCGAGAAGCAGCACGAGAAGCAGGAAGTTGTTTTCAACTCTTTGATCGACCAGCGTGTCGCGCGGGCAAAGGGTGCCGCCGCCGCCGGGGCCGGCACGACCCGCCCGTTTATCACCGGCACGATGATTGAGTCCAACCTCCAAGAGGGCAGCCAGAAGCTGCCCAAGGTCGAGCCGGGCGACGATGTCCGCAGCCAGCTGAAACGCGGCGTGTCGATCACCGATGCGTGTATCGGCTGGGAGAAGACGGAGCAGCTGCTGCGCAGCGGTTATGAACACCTGGGGGAGCTGGGGTAAGTCATTTCTTTCGTGCGTTAAAATCAAGACGTGGACAATGAGCGCGATGAATATCGGGAGTCCTATCGATCGGTCTGGAAAGCACTTGAGCTTCTTGACGGCTTGCTCACCGAGCCGCAGCGCAAAGCGATCATGCGTGAGGCGACACGTAATGCTAAGAAGAAAGAACAGTTCTGGCTGGTTGTGACCTTTGTACCACTCATTGTTGTCGCTTGGCTGTTACAAGGCTACTTGTCGAGTACGACCCCATACGCTTATGGCGTTTATCCTTCTGTGTTCTTAGTCTATTTAGCGGGCTCGTACATCAGGGTCAAAACGTCTCGGATTACACAAATTGGTCGTGAAGCAATGGTAATTCTTGCAAGAAAACGAATACGACCGCCTTACTGTTTAGCCTGCGAAGCTAAGATTGAGCAAAACGCTTCTGAATATTGTGTGGAATGTAAGTCTGTTTTAATTCCTGAAACTCAATACGAGCCATAACCACAGGCTTATCCATGAAACGCCGAACCTCCCTCGCCACTACAACAGCTACCGTGGCCTCGTCGTTCTGCAGGTGCATGGAGCCGTTGGGCTGGATCGAAAGCCGAAGAACAGCCATGCCTTTATCAAGACTTCAATCGTTGTCTGCGTTGTGCCTGTTCGCCACGCTGACCGCTGCCGCCAGAGACAAGCCTGGCCTGCCAACAGTTGATCTCTCGGGCGAAAGTTCGCGCCACACGATCATCGCGGCGGGCACCGAGTCGGTGTATCAGGGCCACCCCACCACCTTGCTCATGCCGGATGGCAAGACGATCTTTGCGGTCTGGAGCACCAACCACGGCGGGCCGGCCGGGGCGATGGCGCGCAGCGATGACGGCGGGCTCACATGGGCCCGGATGGATGGGCAGCTGCCCGCCGCGTTCCGCGGCCATATCAACTGCCCCAGTCTCTACCGCATGGTCGACCCACAGGGCAAGGCGCGCCTGTGGGTCTACAGCGCGCGGACCAAGGGCGTCAAGGACGGGTGGATGCCGCGCATCGTCAGCGAAGACGGCGGCAAGACCTGGAGCGAGATGCCACCGCTGGGCAAGAAATTCGCCTGCGTGATGACCTTCAGCAGCGTCGTGAAACTCAAAGACGGCCGGTACCTGGGCATGTACCACCGTGGCCCCGACGGGCTGGACCGGCCGCCGCTGGGTGTCATGCAGGCGTTCTCGGCCGACGGCGGGGTCACATGGTCGGACCCGGAGCTGGTCGCGGAGATCGACAAGAAAAACCCATGCGAGCCCTTCGTGTTCCGCTCACCGGATGGCAAAGAGCTGTGCTGCCTGATGCGTGAGAACGCGCGGACGGGCCGTTCACTAATGATGTTCTCGCAAGACGAGGGCAAGACCTGGACCGAACCGGTGGAGACGCCTTGGGGCCTGACGGGCGACCGCCACATCGGCCGATACCTTGAGGACGGTCGGCTCCTTGTCGCGTTCCGAGATAAAGCCCCCAGGAGCCCGACCTTCAACCACTTTGTTGCGTGGGTCGGCACATACGACGACATCAAGCAGGGCAGGCCCGGGGCGTACCGAATCAAACTGCTGCACAGCCATGCCGGCTGGGACTGCGGCTACCCCGGTGTCGAGATGCTTGACGACGGTACGATCGTCGCCACGACTTATATCAAGTATAAGCCGGGGAGAGCCAAGCACTCGGTCGTCGCAACGCGGTTCAAGATCGAAGAAACCGACCAGTACCTAAGGCGTGGCGATGTGATCCCTAAACAGTGACCGACGAAGCGGAAGCCGTTACGGCGGGTCGCCGGGCACGATTCGTCGAACTGGTCGACAACGCTTGTATTGGCTGGGAGAAGACCGAGAAGATGCCCCGAAGCGGGTACAAGCGGCTTTGGGATTACTTCGGCAAGCACAACAACCAGGAAACCGGAATACAACTTGTTAGTAGAACAGCTATTGCAGTCAGATACTTGGCAGATCGCAGAATCAACCGGATCGGAAAACCATGCACTGTTTCGATATCGGGTACCAGTTTTAGGACCCGGTGGTGTTCAGTCCCATCCACATCTGCTGGTTATACTTTGGGCTTACGCTGACGCGGAGACCGGTGCAATGCCGGCCCCATCAGACATGCAAGAGATGTCCCGTTTTGAGGACTTTTTGACGGCATCCGTTGAGCAGGATGGGCTGGCTGTTCTAACCGCGATACTCACGTTCGATGGAGCCCGTCAATGGGTTTACTACACTCGTGATGTACAACAGTTCGCGGAGAGGCTCTCAGCTATTCCAGATTTTTATGGCGATCCATATCCACTGGAGATTTCTACGCAGGAAGACCCAATTTGGTCGTACCTCCGGGAACAAATCCTTGGGCCCGTTGATTATTCCAATGAGCCCTGAATCAGTATTGGGAGTTTTCATGAAACGCCGAACCTTCCTCGCCGCCTCAACCGCCGCCGCAACCGCGTCACTCTTCCCCGCGATCCGCGTGCGGGGCAATAGCGACCCCATCGTCGGGCAGGGCGGCTTCAAGTACAGGGTCGATGAACTCTGGGGCCTGCTCGATGAGAGCGAGGCCATCGTCAAGAACTGCCACGGTATCGTTCAGGCCAAAGACGGACGCATCTTCCTGCTCACAGACCACGTCAAGAACAACATCGTCATCTACGAGAAGTGTGCCTGCTTCGACAGCACCTGGACGCTCGACTTCCCCGGCGCCCACGGCCTGTCTATCGTCACCGAGGGCACCGGCAGGGACCAGCGCGAGGTGCTCTACATCACCGACATCCGCCTGGGTAAGGTCGTCAAGACCACGCTCGAAGGCGAGGTGCTTCAGCGCTGGGGCTGGCCCGAAGACTCAGGGAAATACGACAACGCCAAGCAGTACCGGCCCTCCTGGACCCTGCACAAACCAGACGGCGACTTCTTCGTCCTCGACGGCTACGGCAGGGACTATATCCAGCACTTCGATAAAAGCGGCAAACCGATCAACCACTTCGGTGGTAAAGAAGGCGGCATCGCACACTGGGGCCCGCATGCCGGTATCTACGATGACGGCGGCCTGCTTATCGCGATGAGCGACCAGCAGTACCTCTTAAAACTCAACGACAAGGGCGAAGAACAGTTCCGCGTCGAGCTGCCCGGCGGCAACCCGCGCTCGATCCAACGCGCCGGCGACCACTACTTCGTCGCCCACCTCGCGGACAACTGGCCCAAGGACCGCAGCTCGCGCGGCTACCTCTCCATCCTCGACAAGGACTTCAGGGTCGTCGCCAACCTGGATGGCAACGCCCCGCACTACACCGACGACGGCAAACTCCTGCAGATGACCGCGATGGGCCGGGTCTTTACCCACCCGCACGACCTATGCGTCGCCAAGGACGGCTCGATCTACGTCGCCCAGTTCCTCTCCGGCGGGACCTACCCGATGCGGCTGGAGCGGGTTTAACGCGCATTGTGGATCGACTGCCTTGGCCCCCTCTCCCTCGAGGGAGAGGGGGCCAAGGCATCACTCTTGATTCCGCGCTTTCTCATATTCCGGGTTCACCGCCTGCTTGCTCCAGCGTTTGAGTACGCCGCGCAGCGAATCGATGGACTCGGGGTACTGGCCTTTGTCATCGGTCTCTTTGATCCACTTCTCCAGGATCGCGCGGTGCTCCGCCAAGACCTCGGCGTACTCTGGATCGTTGGCGAGGTTGTTGATCTCGTGCGGGTCGTTCTCCAGGTCGTAGAGCTCCTCCGGCACGCGGGCCTCCCACTTGAACGCCTGCACCGCGTTGAGCTTGCCGTCTTTCCATAGCTGCCGGCAGACCTCCATGTGCTCGCGCCCGTCGCGGTACTGCGGCTGCATAAACGTGCGGTCGGTCATGAAGTTCCGAAGGTACTTGTACCGCTTGGTCGTCACCGAGCGGACGCGGTCGATGGTGTAGTCGCAGCGGTCGCGGGCGGCGATGACGAAATCACGTTGTGTGTGGTCTTCCGCAAAGAAGTCGCGCCCCTCGACCCAGTCGAGCGTGCTCAAGTCGACCCCGCCGAGCGCGAGCGTGGTCGCAGTGATGTCGATGCCGTTGATGAGGTCGTCGCGCGTGCTGCCCGGTTCGATGCCCGGACCGGCGATGACCATCGGCACGCGGATGCCGCCTTCGTAGAGCCACTGCTTATGCCGGTGCAGCCGCATGCCGTGGTCCGTCCAGTAGATGACGATGGTATTGCCGAGCAGTCCATCTTCCTTCAGCGCGGCGACGATATCACCGACCTCTTGGTCGGTCTGACGGATGGTGTCGTAGTGGTGGGCGATCTCTTTACGGATGATCGGCACGTCTGGGTAATAGGGTGGCACGTCGACCTTCGCGGGGTCGGTCTTTTCGAATCCTTTGCCAGTATTCTTCCCGCCACGGAGCTGGATCTGCGCGAAGAAGGGCTTGCCTTCGGGGCGGTCGCGCCAGTGCTTGTCGGATAGACCCATCCCCTTGAACCACTGGTCGTACAGATCGTTGCGGTCGAAGATGAAGTTAAAGTCGTCTTTTCCGGTGCTGCTGGTGACGTGGTACCCCGCCTCGCGCATCAGCTGGTAGGCCGTCTTGACGCCCTTAGGCAGGTAGATGACTTCCTCGGGAACGCGTTTGCGCGACGAGCGGTGGTGGTGGATGCCGAGCGTGGTCTGCATCGACCCGGTCGCGATCGCCGAGCGTGTCGCCGAGCAGACCCCCGCCGGCATGTAGCACCGGTCGAAGCGCACGCCGCGCTCGGCCAGCGCGTCGATGTTGGGCGTCGGCACGGTGTCGTCGCCGTAGCAGCCGTACCAGCCGTTCATGTCCTCGACGAAGATCCAGACGATGTTCGGCCGGTCCTCGGCAAGCAAGGGTTGGGCCGCGACACTGCATAGATAGACGACCATTACGATGAGCATGAGGCGTCTAAGCATGAAGTCGTTCCTTCTCTATTTACTCGGCCTAACCATTGAGGAGCAGCCGGCCCACTTCCTCGATCATTGCTTTGCGCTTCGGCCCGCTGAGCAGCCCGGTCTCCCGGCCGATGTCCGCCGCGGTCGCCAGGCCAAGGATCGCCCAGGCGATGGCCCAGGTCTCCGGCAGCCTGCCGGCATCAATGGATCGACGGTGCCCGCCGACTTGTGCTTCGATGAACGCGCTGAATTTGCTGTACATCGACTTTAGCGCGTCGTGCACCACCGGGTCGTCCGTCTCGCTCAGCGCGGCGAACGTGATCTTGTAAAACCCTTTCTCGCCACGGTGCTCCGCGTCGTAGGCGAGGATCCGCTCTGCGGCCGTCGGCCCGTCGGGGTCGCTTTCTGCTTGATCGATCAGCTCCTGCCAGACCTGCATCGTCGCGTCGAACAGGTAGTCGATCGACGCGGCGAACATCGCCTTCTTGTCGTTCCACAGCCGGTACAGGATGTTCTCCTGCACCCCGCAACGGCCGGCGAGCTCGGCGGTCGTCGCCTTGCGGTAGCCCAGCTCGCTGAACGCCTGCGCAACGATCGGCATCAGCTCAGCGCGTTTTTCGTGGGATCGGTTCGGGCGGGCCATGCGTCTATCGTAATCGGGTTCTGTATTTACCGCAGAGTCAAGGCATTTTGAAACCACGGATGCACACGGATGGACACTGATGAACCTACTGGCTTGAATCTGTGTTGATCCGTGTGCGTCTGTGGTTTCAAACCAAACCATTTGCGAGGTCAAACTACAGGCCGATGTCCTCGTTCCACACATCCGGCTGCTCGCGGATAAACCGTGACATGATCTCGGTGCAGGCGGGATCGTCGAGCACGGTCACCTCGACGCCGCGCGATTGGAGCAGCGCTTCTTCGCCCATGAAGTTCTTGTTCTCGCCGATGACGATGCGTGGGATGCGGAAGAGCATCGCGGCGCCCGAGCACATGATGCACGGGCTCAGCGTCGTGTAAAGCGTTAGCGTGGTCCAGTCTCGGCGGCGGCCGGCGTTGCGGATGCAGTTCATCTCGCCGTGCGCGGTTGGGTCGCCGTGCTGCACCCGGCGGTTGTGCCCCGCCGAGACGATGTTGCCCTCCGCGTCGGCAAGCACCGCGCCGATCGGGATCCCGCCCTCGTCGTAGCTCTTCTTGGCCTGGTCAAACGCCGCGTTCATCAGTTCTTGATCGTTCATATCAGCATATCCTAAGCCCGCGGCTCGTCGCGAGCGACACGCCGCGTGGGTCAACCGCCACGCCGTTATCCTAGCGCTTCCTATGCCCGGCTTACTCCTGCTCTTCCTGACGGCGTACACGCTGATCGCCCTCATCGGCTCAGCGGTCATTGTCCAAATGATCGTCAGGCCCCGCCGCAAGACCTACGCCACCGCCATCGCGCGCGACCTGCCCACCGACCCCGGCGAGCTCGGGCTTGTCGGCGAAGAGGCCACCTTCAACCTGCCCGGCGGCTTCAACTCGCCGGGCTGGATCATCAAGGGCAAAGCACCCGCCGGGCCGACCGTCCTGGTCCTGCACGGCCACCGCGACTTTGTCTACGGCGCGATGCGCTTCGTGCCGGCCCTCGCACCGTATGCTGCGCACATCGTCCTCTTCGACTGGCCCGCGCACGGCGGCTGCACCGCGCCCTGGATGACCTGCGGCAAACGCGAACCCGACGATGTACTCGCGGTCCTCAATGGCCTGCCCGAGGATGTCTCCGAACGGCCGATCGTGCTGTTTGGCTACTCGCTCGGCGGGCAGATCGCGATCAAGACCGCGGGCCTGCACCCCGACCGCTTCGCCGGCGTTGTCGTCGACGGCGCCTACCGCCGATGGGACACACCGATCCGGATGCGGCTGAAGATCCACCGCGTGCCCGCCTTCCCCTTCGTGCACATCGTCGGCGTCGTGTTCTGGCTGCTCGGGTTGATCCACGACTTCGACCGCGCCCGGTACGCCGCGCAGTACCCCAAGCCGATGCTGCTCATCCATGGCAGCGACGACCGGGTCTGCCCGATCGAGGAAGGCCGGGAACTCGCCGACGCCGCGCCCCAGAGCGCGTTCGTCCATATCGAGGGCGGCCGGCACAACCAACTGCACGAGCAGAAGCCAGAGGTGTACAGCACGGCGCTGAAGACCTACTTCGATTCCCTCGGCCCAGACGAACCCACGTAGAATCTCTTCATGACCAACATCGCCTCTATGATCGACCACACTATCCTTAAGGCCGAGGCCACGCGCGACGACGTTATGCGTCTCTGCGACGAGGCGCTGGAGCACGGCTTCGCCTCCGTCTGCGTCAGCGGCGTCTTCGTGCCTAATGTCCGTGAGAAGCTCGCCGGCTCAGAGGTCAAGACCTGCGCCGTCGCCGGGTTCCCACTGGGCGCGATGAAGCCGATGGTCAAGGCGATCGAGGCGACGAGCCTCGTGAAGGACGGCGCGGACGAGGTCGACTTCGTCGCCCACCTGCCGACGCTGCTGGCCTGCGACGCGGAAGCGGCAAGGGTCGAATACGCGGAGCTTGCCAAGGCCGCCCGTTCGGTGCTCCCGGGCGTGGTGATCAAGGTGATCATCGAGTCGGCGGCGCTGATGAAAGATGCTGATGATGCGTTATGTGAGAAACGCATCGCCGCTGTATGCGAAGCCGCTCAACTCGCGGGCATCGACTTCGTCAAGACCAGCACGGGTTTTCATGGCGCGGGTGGCGCGAGCGTCGAGGCGGTGAGGCTCATGAAGAAGCACGCCGGGCCTATGAAGGTTAAGGCCTCCGGCGGCATCCGCACGCTCGACGACGCCAAGGCCATGATCGCCGCCGGTGCCGACCGCCTCGGCTGCTCCGCAGGCGTGCAGATCGTGACGGGGCAAGGCAACTCGGGGAGTGGGTATTAGTTTTCCGTATGGTGGGCAAAACGAAACCCACGGCATGCCATAAGAACGTATAGCAACAGGTTTCACTTTGCTCAACAACTTGATGGGTATACAGGTTATTATTCCTATTTGCCTATTAAATCAACTTCAGGGGTTTTAAATGGATCATGGAGATAGCGAAAAGATTGAGATCAATATTTATACGCGCTGGATACTATCGGTCCTTGGTGTAATTCTGATCTTGGCGTGTATCGCGGTCTTCCTGCTTTGTGTTTCAGGCTTTACAGACATGACGCCTGAACAGATGAGCTTAAGTACATTTTTTATTGTTGGTGTCGGTTTAATCCTAATCGTCCAGATGCCCTGGCAGAGTATCAGTTTTGGTGGGGTTGAAGTTGAACGTGCTCAGCGGCGTGAAGAGGCTCAGGACTACGCCCAGCAGATCACTGAATTAAGGCAGCTTGTCGTGGAGCTATCAAACGGAGGCACCGCGCTTGAGGGAAGTACATTCAAGCTGCCTTCGGAGCAAGACAAGCAACTGGTACTTCAGTTTTTATCGAAGTGGGATACATGGGGTTTCAATATTCCAAGGATTATTCAATGGGGCGGGAAACGCAGTGGCTTCGCCCGGCTTTCTGAATTAGACCAGAGCGATCTCCAGGCGATCTTGACGGATTTGATCGCCTCGGGTGCTGTCAAGACCTGGATTAGTAAGAAGGGTCATATGCTTTATCAGAAGGCATAAGCAGACGCCAGTGGCGAATGAATGAGGGCTAGACTGCCGATGTACGGCAATCTATTTCCTGCTTAATTTTGCCACAGGCCACCGCCGTATTGTTTTTGCGGCTCATCAGACGCCGACAGCTTTAAATACAGTTCAGGCGAAGCAGAGGCTATTGTCTTCACTGCATCGGCTTTCCTTCGATCGGCTTGCCGTTGGTCGTCAGCAACTGGAAGCGCTGCACGCAGACAGGGCTGTCGTACAGCTGGCTAGATGACTTGCTTGATCTCAAAGAGCTTGAAGCCCTTCTTTGAGGGGTAGCACGCAACCAAAGCGTTACTCTAGGCAGTCGCTGTACCTTGCATGTGTCTTCGTTGGTGAGCTCCCCAACGACCTTACTATTGAATGGGTCGAGCTTGTCGGACTAGCGCATTTGGCGGAGATCTTCTCCAGCCCCGCATGTGAATGCGGGGCCCGGCGTGTCGTGATTGAATCGGGCACCAGGTTCACATCCGGTGCGATGAAGCATCATCATATATGTTGCTCTAAATAGCATTCTAGTCTTTCCATACTTGAGGACATCTTTCGCTTAGGCGATCAGGATGTTGCCATCCTCCAGAACATACCTATCCGGCGCACCTTTGTGCGGCGCGGCCTGAACTGGCTTGCCATCTTGCCGAGGATAACCCTGAATTAAGGGCCGGCGATGAAACAGAGTGGGTGATCGCTTCCTCGTCGTGCGCGTGTATTACCGATACGCCTTCATCATCATCTTGAGCTTGCTGTCGCCCTGCATCTTATAGGTCATTTCTTTCAAAGACACCTCGAATACGGCGTTGGGTTGACTCTCCCACTCGAAATCAAACTCAAGGCGAACGCCGGGGTTGTCCGCTTCACCAAGGATCCGGAACAGTTCCTCCGCCTGATCCGTGGCAACCTTGTAATACTCCTCCAGCCCGGCCTCGGTAAACATCACGGTGATCGTCTTGCCCGCGAGGAAGTCCTCCCACGAGCCCTTCGTGATCTCGGCCTCGGCCTTGACGTCGATATCCCCCTCCCCGTCCGGCGTTATGCCTTCCACCAGCTGGCGGATGATGTAACGCCCGTCCGGCGTTTGGTAGAAGCAGTAGAGGATGTCGACGCCTTCCGTCGATTCGCCGGGCTTGTGCTCGGTCGCTTCGTTGACCTTGTCCTGGATCCGATCGAAGCTGCCCTCGCCTGTGAAGTCGATCGAGTCCATCCGGTACATGGTGTACAGCGCGTATTCCATGCCACTGCCGTCGCCACGGATCGAGGTGACACCCTCGCTTTGAGCCCGGTAGGTCCCTTGCTCGTCGGACGAAGAAATGATGGCGGCGAGGGTGCCCTCGGTTTTTTCACCACAGCCGACGGTCAACGCAAGTGTAAGCAGTGCGAGAAACGTGGTAACAGCCCGGATCATTTGGGACTCCTTGGATGGGATAAAAGAAACCTCTATTCGGCAGGCACACCAAGCCTAATCTTCCCGCTTCACTAATCAATGCCAAGTTCAGGCTCAGACGTCGCATCGACACGCTCAGAATCTTCCACACCTTGTGCTTGCTTTATTTCCTCTATCCGGTTGTGCCGGTCACGATGCACTTGGCCAAGCATGAGCGTCCACAATATTCCACACATACACAGTAACCATAACGTTAACACAGACGTTAATGCTGGACGGTTGCGCTTCCACGCTAAATAAACACAGCAAAAAGTGAGCAATACAAACCAAGACCAGATCAACAAAAGTTGAACCACGATGTCCTCCAGTCAGTCCTCATCAGAGGAAACATCGACCCCCGCCTGCTTCAAACTGGTCCCCGTTGCGCGGCGTAGTTCGCTTAGCGCAACCATGTAGTCGCTCAGAGCCTGCACCTCGGCGAGCTCCGCCTGGGCCAGCGCGTCCTGCCGGGCGAGCACACGGTCGACGCGCGTCGTGAACGTCTCCGCCTCGTTGCGGCCGCCTTTCTCGAGTTGGATCGATGCGACTTCGAGCGACAATGCCGACGCCCGGCGTTGTGAGCGGGTCGTATCAATCAGCTGATAGTTCGTGCCGACGCCGCGGAGCGCGTCCTTCACTTCGAGCGTGACGAGCTGCGCCTCGCTTCGGTAGTTCTCTAACGCGCGCTGCCGCTCGAGGGTCCGCTGCTCGAACAACGCCTCGGCGGATCGGTTGCCCCACGGCCTTTCGAACTGAACACCCAGCGCGTAGTCGATGTAGTCGAAGTCCAGCGCGTTGCCCAGCGCGTCGCCGGGGTCGTTCACATCGAGCCCGTTGCTGGTCGCCGAAGCGACGAGGTTGAGGATCGGCAACTGGGCGTTGTCTGCTACGACACGGCGTACGTCCGCATCGTCGATCGCCAGCAGCGCGGTCTCGATCTCGCGACGCTCCTGTAAAGCGGTCGTGACCTGGTCCAGCAGGCTGAACGTGATCGCCTCGTCGGCGGGCTTGTCGCTTGGCTCGATCAGTGTCTCGTCGATCACCGGCAACTCGGGGTCGTTGATCAAACGCTTGAGCTGGTCGGACAGTGTCCGCACGCTCTGCTGCGCACGCAGCACATCGGCGAACCGCTGGTCGACCCGCGCATTGACTTCGTTGAGGTCCGCCAGCAGCAGGTCAAACCCGAAGCGCGGCTCGAGCTTGTCCCGCATCTCGATCGTCCGCTCGTACCGGCGCTGCTGCACCAGCAGCGCGCTGCGCGCTGCGACCAGCTGCCAGTACGTCTGCTCGACCGTGTTCGCCAGCTCAACCATCGACAGTTCAAGAGCCGCCTGGTCGGCCTCGTTCGCGATACCCGCCAGCCGGATATTCGCCTCCGCGACATCGCTGCCAAACCCACGCAGCAGCGGCTGCTCCAACTGCACGGTCAGATCGGTGTCGTAGAACCGGCTGACGCCGAAGAACGAAGGCGACTGCTGGGCCCGGCTAACATCGGCCTGCGCGGTCAGCCGGCCGCCAGTGGTCAGGTCCGTGCGGATGCCCGTGGAGAGCGTGCGCGACTCGGACTGCTGATCGCCAGATAGCCCCGGGATCGCACCGGGCGGCTGCGGCGTGTCGAGCTCCGCAAAGTTCGCATCCGCGAACAGCACCGAGTCAAACACCGCCTCGGCCTGGAGGATCTGCTGCTCGCTGATCTGCGGGTTCAGCCGCGCGACCCGCAGGTCGATGTTGTTCTCGATGGCCTTGCGGATCGCCGATGGCAAGTCCAGGCTCACCGTCGCCGCCTTTTGATTGACAAGCAGGCTGTCACCCGCGTCGAGCTCTTGGCCGTTGTACGCATCGGCGCCGCTCATGTCGTCCGCGGCTTTAATGTTCTGCTCGACGGTCTGGCGGTCCTCTGGCAGCGCGACGTCGTCTTCCTTCGCCTTCTTCAACACCCGCTCCAGCGACTGCTCGAACTCATTGGGCTTACGCTCGACCCGTACCACCGCCGCACGGCCTTCAAGCTTCTCCTGGTGCTCCGCGATTAGTGCATCGCGCAGTTCGTTCCGCGTCAGATGCGGCGCCTGCATGCAGCCGGACAGTACAGCCGTGCCGAGTGCGAGGATCAAGGCCCGGGGTGAGAAATGCTTCGGAGAGGAGTGGTCACGCATGCCCGGACAATAGCCGGTCGTCGGCGGGGCGTCAATCCGTTTCGTACGCCGTACGAATACCCTTGGCTTATGACAGATTTCGCTGCGGTGCACGCTTAACTGGTGCTATTATAGAGGGTTCGATTAATGCCTTGAGCTTGGAGCCTGAACGATGCCCCGCAAGATGACGATGACTGAAAAGATCATGGCCGCCCATGCCGGCAAGAGCGAGGTCGCGCCCGGGGACAATGTATGGTGTTACGTCGACGTACTCATGACACATGATGTCTGTGGCCCCGGAACCATCGGTATCTTCAAGAGAGAGTTCGGCGCGGACGCCAGGGTCTGGGACAACACACGCATCCCCATCATCCCCGACCACTACATCTTCACCGCAGACGGCAAGTGCCACCGCAACATCGCCACACTCCGTGAGTTCGTCCGCGAACAAAACATCAAGTACTACTACGACCCCGACTTCCTCGACACCGACGAAGCCTCGGGCATGCCAAACCCCTACCGCGACCCGACGAAGACAAGCTACAAAGGCGTCTGCCACAAAGCACTCCCCGAAGAAGGCCACACCCGACCCGGCGAAATCCTCCTCGGCACCGACTCGCACACCTGCACCGCAGGCGCCTTCGGCCAGTTCGCCACAGGCGTCGGCAACACCGACGCAGCCTTCACCATGGGCACCGGCAAGACCTGGCTCAAGGTCCCGCCCACCATGCGGTTCAACTTCCACGGCGACATCCCGCCCTACCTCACCGCCAAAGACCTCATCCTCGCCGTCATCGGCGACATCGGCTTCGCAGGCGCCACCTACAAGGCCATGTACTTCGCCGGCTCGGGCATCGCCTCGCTCTCCCTCGAAGACCGCATGACCCTCACCAACATGGCCATCGAGGCCGGCGGCAAGAACGGCATCTGCGACGTCGACGAAAAAACGCTCGACTACGTCCGCGCCCGATCCAACCGGCCCGACTGGACCGTCTACTCCGAAGACCAAGGCTGCACCTACGACTACGAACAAACCTGGGACCTCGGCTCGTTCGACCCCCTCGTCGCCGCACCACACTCCCCCGACAACACCAAGACCGCCTACGAGCTCCAACAACAAAACACCAAGCTCGACCGCGCCTACATCGGCTCCTGCACCGGCGGCAAGATCACCGACATGATCTTCGCCGCGAACATCCTCTTCGGCCGCGAAGTCAAGATCCCCTCCTTCGTCGTCCCCGGCTCGACCGAGGTCCACAAGGACATGCTCGAGCTCAACCTCTACGGCGAAAAAATCGCCGACGCCTCAAACGACCACGTTGGCCTCACCGTCGGCGACCGCGAGACCGCCATCCCCGGTACCACCCCGGTCCACAACCCCCGCGCCCACGACCCCAACGACAAAAAAGCAACCACCTCCGTCTACGAGGCACTCCAAAACGCCGGCTGCAACATGGGCGCCGCCTCCTGCGCCGCCTGCCTAGGCGGACCCGAAGACACCTTCGGCCGACTCAACGAACCCCTCCAGTGCATCAGCACCACCAACCGCAACTTCCCCGGCCGAATGGGCCACAAAGAAGCCGGCGTCTACCTCGCAAGCCCCCTCACCGCCGCCGCGAGCGCCCTCACGGGTGTGGTGACCGACCCCCGCGAATACGTCGACAGCCCCATCCTCACCGGCAGCGCCGGCGTCGTTTAATCCCGCGGCTCTGCGATCAATCACAACACCGATATACTCCGGCCATGACGTCGGACGACACGCTCTACCAGAGCCTGAGCTATCACCCCGGCATACTCGTTGACCCCACCACGGTGCACGCCGAGCCCGACGCGATCCGCATCGAACGCGCTGGCAAGACGATCTCAATCCCGTACGACCGGCTCACCGGGGTCCGCCTCTACGAGCTCCCCGCCCCGCAGATCATCAGCCGGCAGTTCGACCTCGTGACCGACGAGCGCACCACCTATCTCGGCTGCAGCATTCAGCGTGCCCGACCTGATAGCGGGCAGGTTCAGGACTACGACGCGGTCCGCCTTGCTCTGCTGCAGGCCATCGCGCAGGCCAGGCCCGACATGGCCGTGACCCTCGCCGCCGGCCGCGGCACGATGCTCGCGTACTTCCTGCTCGGGCTCTTCGGCTTCGCGATGTTCCTCGCGATCCCCATCGCCGCCCTCGCCGCGGGCCGGGGCGGGCGCATGGGCTGGTTCGTCGGTGCCGTGATGTTCGGCGCTGCGCTGATCAGCCTGCTCATCGCCATCGCCAACCGCCCCTGGCAGCCCAAGCCCCCGGCCCTGCCGATCCACGAACTGCTGGAGACGCTGAAAAACCCAGACGCACCCCCCGCGACCCCGCAAGACTAAATCCGACCATGACCGCGGGTACCATGCAAGGCCCCGGACATAACTTCAGCAGAGATACGAAATGCAATCCGTGGGCAGGAAACGCCTAACCCCGGCCGCCTACCCACCACCTTGCCTAAATCCACACAGCCAAAGGCACGCACCGCAGGATTTCATGGAATCTTCGTGCAATCGCGGCATCATCCTGTATAGTTAATGCTTAAGGGGGGTGTATTTCGCAGTGATTGGTGTGGAGAAAGCCTTAAACAACCTGATTGCTGAGATGCTCGGTCACTTGCTGCTTGCCAAGAGCATCTGGTTATCGCGTGGGGCTTTAGGGCTCGCCGCGACTCTTAAGCAAACACGCGTGTTGCTCGGCGGCTTTCGTTCGGTTTACAGCTGCGACGTGCCAGCCCGTGTTGCCGTGCAGCCTTGGTCGGCGCGAAACCTGCGAGACCGTCCCAACTACGGAACCTTTTTTTCTTATCCCCCTTTCCGGAAACAGAACCATGACCAATGATGATAGACCTGCCTTCGCTCGGTGCCTGATGCTCTCGGCTGCGGCCGCGCTGTTGTTTGTACCGGCGGCCCGGGCTCAAGACCTCCCGGAGAGGGGCATCTTCGGGGGCATCACCAACTTCCAAAACTTCACCAGGTCCTCGCTCGATCTGATCCAGGACGATCAGGGCGCGTCCGCAACATTCGAGCAGGACGCCGGTCCGTTCGAATCCACGTTGAACACCAGCGCGACATTCAGCGGCACCGATGGCACGTTCAGTGTCACGGGCTTCGCCGACGCGAGCTCGGTGGCGGGCGCCCTGCGTGCCTCGGCGAGCATCACCGTCTCGGGCAACAACGTGGAGAGCGTTACCACGCCCTTTGTCCTCCCCGACGGTAGCTTTGATCAAAACGGCGTGCCGACCGCGGCCAACTTCACCGCCATCGCCGGCTTCCGCGACGTCTTGCAGTACGGCGGCACGGCACGCAACTACACCTCACGCTACTTCCTGCGACTCACCGGTTCGTTCTCAGCAGAAGGCGGCGGCTCCGTGCAATTCGACATCACCCACGGCGACGCGGGGACCCAGAGCTTCTTCTTCGACGGCGAATCCGATGACGGCGACACGATCGGCGACGGCCTGACCGTCAACGAGCTCATCGTGACCGAGGCCTTCGTCCACGGCGGGTCGCCGCAGGAGATCGAGGTGAGCCTCCTCGCGATCGCCGAAACCTCCGTTGAAAACGCCGAATCGGGCTTCACCGCGTTCGCCAACTTCGGCAGCACCCTGGAGATCGTCGGCTACGAACTCAGCGACACCAACACCGGCCAGATCATCACCAACGTCGGCGTCACAACCTCGGACGGCTCCTCACTGCCGGTCGTCCCCGAGCCAACGACCGCGGCGATGCTGGGCTTCACAGGCCTGGCGTTGATGGCACGCCGCCGACGGACCTGCGGGTGACAGCGCTAGCTGGCTTATGGATGCCGCGGAAAGGGTTGTTTGTATCGCATGTATGCACTGGGTGCCACTGACAAGCCCCGGCTTGTCCGTGCGAGAGCGTGATGAAGCCCAAACCACTGACAAACGGCTGTTTGTCAGTGCCACCCGCCGCCCTTTGATCACCGAAGATAAATTTGCAGGTGGAGTAGGAGGTAAAATACGAAAAATAGGTGCAAGAATACTCTTGAAGCCGGAGATAACTGATCCCAAATACCAAGGTGATGAATGCGTGTTCAGATGGAGGCAGGTATTGAGGATCACCAGCAGGGAATTAGTTGACAATGGAAACGGCATACCTAGATTTGAAGAGTTCCTGTAATCCTCCCCATTGTTAGCGCATTTAAAAGTAGAGGTTCCTGGGGTTCATGGTCTGGCCTGTTCCGGGGCACCCCCAAGCCCCCCGGGGGGCACCCGCCGACGCTTGTGGGGGCACGAGCCTACGCGCGTTTCCGGATTGATGGCCTCGGGTAGCGCTCGTCCGGATGCGTTGGTGTATACTTCAAGAACTGGGGTAGAACTCTCCAATATTTCTTCCAACACTCAGGGTGCTATGCATGAATCGTCACCTGCCTAACTACCTGCGCGATGTGATCGGCGCTTGTGAGGATGCGTTGCAGAATAAGCGGGGCGCGATGCTTGACATCCTTCCCACGATGGTTTGTCGGGAACTCCAGGTCACGGGAAGCCCGTACATCACCAGCAACTCGCCGATGGCGTTGTCCTACCACTCGGTCAAGCGGAACGTGAGCAACCGCGGGCTGCCTCTGCCGCGCAAGATCGAGTTCGGGGCGGCGGTGTACCTGAAGGAGGGTTTGATCGATCAGATCATCGGGACCAAGGACGACGCGACGATTATCGTGATCGGCGACAGCAACAGCGACAAAAGGCTGGCTTACAACGCCAAACGGCTCTTGTCCACGTTCTCGCAGAGCTATGATTTCCACTGCTTCATCTCGAACTCGGACCTGGTCAGCCCGCTGGGCGGATCGGAGGACGGATCGGAGAAGGGGGAGTCGAAGAAGGTCACGACGGGCTGGGACGACGAGCAGCTTTTCTATCACGCTGAGTCGTGGTCCGAGCTCTCGGCAGTGCGCTCACTGATCGAATCCAAGCAGCGTACGGACAACATCATCCTGGTCATCGATCTGGATGGCACGCTGATGTGCCCGCGTCCGACGTACTCGGACACGATCAGCGGCGCCCGTTTCGAGGCGCTCAAGATGTTCTCCGCTACCTATTTCGACGCCCGCCTCTTCGACGTCGAGAACCCCGAGCACGTGGCCTCCTTGGACGAGGCGTACAAACTGGCGGGGAAGACGGGATTCAGTAAAGCGTTTGACGACGCGGACCTGACCGCGCTGATCGCGCTGGGCTTGTATACCGGGATCGTCCACTGGAAAGACCAGCTGCTGAACCCTGCAAACGGGTTGGGCTTTGTGACGCTGCTTGAATGGCTCCAGTACGCCGACTTCGTGATGGAGAACCACAAGACGCGGGCGGGCGAGCTCGAGGAGATCCGAAACCTGTTCTCGGACTGCACGGAGCGGGTCAACCAGGGCGAGGCGTCGACGTTTCACGCGTTCCGTGAGAAAGAAGAGCTGGTGCTCCTGGATCGCGCGGCCGAGAATAAGGTCCCGATCAACGGCCACGTGGTCCGGCTGATCCGGGACGCGGCGCGGCTCGGCGCGGTGCCGATCGGCTTCTCGGATCGGCCCAACGCGTCGCTTGGGCTTGAAACGATCGATCGTCGGGCAAGTATCTGCGCACCGTCTGCCGGTGAGCGGCTGTGCAACACGCCGCTGCCTCTGGATGGGCTCGATGACTGAACTCAACAAGATCAGCGTGCGTTCACCGGCGTCGTCGGCCAACCTTGGGGCCGGCTACGACTGCCTCGCGCTTGCGCTAGACGGCTGGAATGACTACGACCTCTATATCGATCCGCGACACCTCGGCACGCTCTCGAACGGAACGCTCGAGGACGAGTACGTATTCAGCCTGGAGGGCACCTACGCAAATGCAATCGACTCGATGCGCTCGGCCTCGGGCAACCTTTTTGTCCAAGCAGTCGAGATGACACTCGACAGGCTTTCGAATATGAGCGCCTCACGCGACAAAGACAAAATCGTTGTGTTGGACCGTTATGCGATGATGCCCAAGTACGTGGAGCAGCAAGTCGAGATCCCCCCACAGCGCGGGCTTGGGTCCAGCGCTTCCGCCGCGGTCGCCGGAGTCATCACCGCGACGTATGTCTACGAGCTGATCCACCCGAAAAAAGGCGCAGCCAAAATCGCGAAGGATGGCAAACATCTCACGATGGCGGACGTGCGCAAAGACAGTAATTTTTGTGCCTCTCTGGCCATGCACGCAGATATGTGCCCGGACAACGTCTGCGCAAGCCTGAGTGGCGGGCTCACCTACGCGATGTTGCGAGAGACGTACAAGACGTACACTTGCGACGGCGGTTGGCTGAATTTCTACCGTCAAGACATCAAACACGGCGAGGACTTCCGTGTAGTCGCCCTGATACCCAGTCAAAAAATCGAGACGGACACGGCCCGCGGTACGGTCAACTCGGAGACCGTAGATCATGTTCACGCACGCTTCAACCTGTGCCGAGCCGCGGTCATCCCCGCGATCTTCCGCGACCGCGACTACAAGCAATTAAAGCAGGCACTCCGGGACAAGCTGCACCAAGACCGCCGGGCTGCGGACCTGTACCGCGGCATCGGGCCAGACAAGAAAAGCAGCAGCCGATCGATCAACCTCAACGCGATCTTTGAGCGCGTGATCCAAGCGGGGGCGTACGGCGCGTGTATCAGCGGTGCGGGGTCGACACTGATCGCATTTGTCAAGAATGAGGCGGAGCTGATCAATGAGGTGGAGCGGGTTTTTCGTACCGAATTTGAATTGAGGGCGCGATCCGTTCCGGGCTGGGGTAACGCGCATGTCACCGTTTTCGAGGCCTCGAACAAGGGCTGCGAGTGTGTGCTGCCGGGGACCACGCCCACGCCCGCCGACCAAACACCGACCGCGGTGCAGAGTTGGCTGAAACAGTCGCCGGATCGTAAGCCGTTTGACAAGGGAGGCGGCGGCAGGAACCCCCTTTACAAATGACCGTGACCGGAGCCAGCGATGCCATCTGATCTGTCCGAGTTCCTAGAGAATCAGAAAGAGGTAAGGGGGAAGGCGTACGACGTCCTCGTGTGGGTACAGGGCTGGTCGCTGATCCTGTTCCTCTGGGTCAACTTCCTGCTGGTGATCGGCTTCTTCGGGGCCGGGACGTATTACCTCGTCGAGGCGCTGCTCGCGCTGCTGGACGACGATCTGAAGGACCCGCAGATGGTTTCGATGACCAAGGCGATCAAGGCCGTAGAGCTGATCCTGCTGGCGCCGCTGAGCTACGTATTCGTCTCGACGCTCGTCGGGTATCTCTCCGCTATCGACGACCAGCAGCGCAACTGGATGGAGTCGCTGCGCAAGGTCGCGGGCGCCAAGTCGTTGATCGCTTCGCTGCTCGCCTCGATCGTGTCGGTGGACCTCGTCGGCATCGTGCTCAAGAGTTCGATGGCGGAGCCGGGCTCGGTTTCGCTACATTGGCAAGATATCGCCCTGCGTTGCCTCGTCATTGTCGTGCTGATTCTTTATCTATTCGTCATCGAGAAGGGGGTCCATCACGCTTCAAAGAGGATAGATCCTGAGTAAAAATCCCAGGTGTAGACAACCGGGGTAGAAAAGGGCGGTAAACACCTGCTGTGCGCAGAGGCCGGGTTGCCGATCCTTTTGTATGGGCCAGCTTGATCTCGACCTCTTGGACGCCTGGGGCCGCGTCTATGAGCAGTGCAGACGCGACCCCAAAGAGGCGCGCCGATGCTACGAACGCATGCACGCCGGGGGGATGGGCCTTCTCGTCGGCTTCGTCATGTTCACCGCGGGGGTGGTCTGCTTGCTCACGGCCAACGCCAACCGCCCCTAGCAACCCACGCCGACACTGCCGGTGCAGGCATTGCTCAAAGTGCTCGAAGCGAAGGACCTGGTTGAAGACCTGCAAGCCTGATTGCCGCGCGCACGGCCCGCACATCGCATGAGACTTGAATCGGCTCAGCACCCTTGTCTTGGTGTTCGCCTGCCTACCCCAGGCCCGCCCCGTGACGCCACAACGCAAAGGTGAACTGGTTCATGGCGGTTCGCTGTAACGCAACCTGTGCCGTGGGCGGGGTTTTGGCATAAAGTGTGGGTTGGTCCAGCAGGGTTGGGCGATAGATGGATTGATGGCAGAGCCGACAGCACAACCAGGTGCGGGGGGATCGTCTGTGGACCCACGCTCCAGCGTATCGGCCAGTGCGTCCGGGCTCGGCTCGGTCACGCTCTCTGGAGGCCAGAGCACCAAGTCCGACCGCCAGCAGTTCGCCGCCGACGAACTCGCGATCGTCACGAGCCACTACGACGTCGGCGTCATCGACAAGATCAAAGAGTTCCCACGCGGCTCACGCAAAGCGCCGAAGCTGCTCATCAAGGCGGAGCGCGGCCCCTTCCTTTTGAAGCGCCGCGCCATGGGCAAGGACGACCCGCAGAAGATCGCGTTCTGCCACGGCATCCAGATCCACCTCGCGTCCCGGCAGTTCCCGCTGCCCCACCTCATCGGTACGCGCACCGACAACAACTCGATGCTACGACTAGGTGACTATACCTACGAGCTCTTCGAGTACATCCAGGGCACGCCCTACGACCAGTCGCTCGAGGCGACGCAGGACTCGGGCAAGATCCTCGCGCTGATGCACAAGCTGCTGAAGGACTACGCTTACGACCCGGGTACCGTTGTCGGCAGCTCGTACCACGCCGCCAAGTCGGTCTACAACGCCTGCCGGACCATCCCGACGACACTCGCCCGCAAGAACCCGAAGCAGAGCGGCGAGCAGGCGAAGGCCCAAGCCAAGCTCGTCCAGGACCTGCAGGCCTACTACGACGACGCGGTACAGCGTGTCGAAGACGCGGGCATGCTCGACTGGCCCAGGCAGATTGTGCACAGCGACTGGCACCCGGGCAACATGCTCTTCCGAGGCCAGCGCGTCGTCGCCGTCATCGACTACGACACCGCCCGCGTCCACCAGCGCATCATCGACATCGCCAACGGCGCGCTGCAATTCTCCATCCTCGGCGGGGGCGAGGACCCGCTCGCCTGGCCCGAGGGGATCGACCTCGCCCGGTTCAAGCGCTTCCTGATGGGCTATGACTCGGTCCCGGACGCCGTGCTGACCCGGGCCGAGCTGAAAGTCGTGCCCTGGCTGATGATCCAGGCGCTGATCGCCGAGGCAGTCATCCCGGTCGCGAAGACGGGCATGTTCGCCCGGCTGGAGGGGTCGGTGTTCCTCGAGATGGTCCGCCGAAAGTGCGTCTGGCTGCTGGAGCAATCGAGCCAGCTGGTCGCGATGCTGGACGATTAAAGCGGTTCAACAACGCCATCGCCCACCCTGGAAATCCCTGCAAAGATGGTTCCATCTGCCGCCGAGCAGGCTAAACTGAGTATATGTTTAACCTCAAAGACACGATCGTTCCAGGGCTTTTGTTTGCGATCGTAATGCCCGCCGTGGGCCAGGCCGAGGACGCCGAGCAGGAGCGCTTCATTGAAGCGCAGGCCGAGGAGGCCATCCGCGAGCTGTTTCAGGACTTCGAGCTTCGGCTACAGGCGGACAATGACGACGCCGACCCGCTGGAGCGTGCCCGCGAGCAGCGTCGGCGGATCGAGCAGCTCCAGCGGCGGATCATCCAGCTGGAGTTGGATGAACAGCGGCTGTTCCCCGGCCTGCAGGAGCAGCAGCACGCCGCCGAGCCGATCGTGCTGGATGCCAAGCCGTTCGAGAACCCCTGGGCCGAGCGTCCACGCGAAGAGACCGTTGCGGCGCTGAACCACGCAGATTACGCGGTCCGCGAGTCCGCCCAGGCCTACCTGCTGACCGACGACACGCTTGATAAAGAGACGCTCAAAGAGCTGATCCAGCAGTCGGGTTCGCCCGAGCAGTCGCAGCGCCTGCTGTACATCGCCGAGCACCATGTGATGCGCGTGATGCGCGAGCGCGACTTCGGCCAGCAGGCTAAGCCTGTTGAGGAAGGTGAATTGGTCTTTGGGCGCGGCGCTCACCGGCCCGCGTCGGTCGGCTACTCGTATGAGCCGGTCATGGCCCACGAGAACCCGCAGGCGGCGATGCCCGGCGTCCGCGTGATCGCGACGATGCCCGGCTTCCCCGGCCACGCCCACCTCCGCCGCGGCGACATCATCGTGCAGATCGCCGGCCAGTCCCTCTCACCCCACCACCAGCACCACGACATCACCAACTGGGTCCGATGGCGCATCTCCGCACACGAGGCGGGCGACACCATGCGGTTCACGGTGCTCCGCAACAGCGAACTGCTCGCGATCGAGCTGGTCTGCGCAGAAGGCCTGGCTTTGGACCACATGTACACGACCGATGCGTTCGAAGCCGCCGCCCGTAAGGCCCCCTACAAGCGCGCCTGGCAGGGCATCCGCGAAACGCTCACCGCCGAGATGCCCAAGCGCAAGATGCTGACGCCGGTCGTGCTCGACGTGGAGTAAATCAGATGGGTGGCACTAGCAACCAGTAGGCTGTCAGTGCGAAGAGATTAGAGGCATCCTCTTAAATACCTGGGTGTTTGTCTGGTATTAGCCCCCGGGCAACGCCCGGGGGAAGAGCCCTTTGATGCTCGGCCCCGCGTGTTACGCGGCGGCTATCAGAAAACCACGCACAAGCATTAAAGGGGATCCGTATGAGAGGCTTGAATCAACACTGGCAAACGGCCGTTTGTCAGCGCCACCCGCCGCTTCGAACCACCTTTCAGAAGGGGTAAGGGGGCATCCTGTACGCCGTTCGAGCATAGCTCGAAGAACACTTACTGACGTCTTTATCATGACGGCGGGCTGGATACCCACCCTGTCTTGGGCTTCGTCGTTCTCTCCCGCGAAAAACACCGTAGCGCGATCCCGAACGCTATCATTGCGTACCTGTTTCCAGAACCCACCCCAACCCCCGCCAACCCTATGACGCCAACCGAAGTCGCTTTCGATGAGACCCACGGCCAGTTCGTCCCCGCCGGCCCGCGCTCGATCCTCGACCCGCACGACATCTTCCTCGACAGGCACATCGGCCCCAATAACGACGAGCTCGTTGACATGGCCAAGGCCTGCGGTTTCGAGTCGGTCGACGCGCTGATCGATGCGACCGTGCCCGACGCGATCCGCATGACCGAGCCGCTCAAGCTCGGCCAGCCGCAGGGCGAGTACGACATGCTTGCCCGGCTCAAGGACATGAGCCGTAAGAACAAGGTCTATAAGAGTTTCATCGGGATGGGGTACCACGGCACGATCATCCCGCCGGTGATCCTGCGGAAGGTGCTTGAGAACCCGCGCTGGTACACGCCGTATACGCCGTACCAGGCGGAGATCGCGCAGGGCCGACTAGAAGCGCTCCTGAACTTCCAGACGATGGTCAGCGACCTGACGGGCCTGCCCTTGGCCGGCGCGTCCTTATTAGATGAAGGCACCGCCGCCGCCGAGGCGATGGCGATGTGCCACGGCATCGCACGGGGCAAGCGGCCGATCTTCATCGTCGCCGAGGACGTGCACCCGCAGACGATCGCGGTGCTGCAGACGCGCTGCGAGTCGATGGGTGTCGAGCTACGCGTTGCGCGGGGCGATCAGTTTGAACTGAGTGATCAGGTCAGTGGCGTGCTCGTGCAGTACCCCAACACCTGGGGCCAGATCAAGGACTACGACGCGCTGACCAGGCAGGTCCACGACGCGGGGGCGCTGCTCGTCTGCGCGACCGACCTGCTCGCACTGACGCTCCTTAAAGCGCCCGGCGAGTTCAACGACGGCAAGGGCGCCGACATCGCCATCGGCTCTTCGCAGCGCTTTGGCGTGCCCATGGGCTACGGCGGGCCGCACGCCGCGTTCCTCGCCACCAAAGAGACCTACGCCCGCAAGATGCCCGGCCGGATCATCGGCGTCTCTAAAGACGTGCACGGCAACACCGCGTTCCGCATGTCGCTCCAGACCCGCGAGCAGCACATCCGCCGCGACAAAGCAACTTCGAACATCTGCACCGCGCAGGTCCTGCTCGCCATCATCGCCGGGTTCTACGCGGTGTACCACGGGCCCAACGGCCTCAAGCACATCGCGACGCGTGTCCACGCCGCGACCCGCGCCCTCGTCGCCGGGCTCACCGCGCTGGGCCGGAACGTCAAGACCGAGACCTACTTCGACACCATCGTCGTCGAGGTGTCCGACGCCGAAGCCATCCACGCGCTCGCCGCAAAGTTCGAGCTCAACCTCCGACGTATCGGCCCGACCCACGTCGGCATCGCGCTCGACGAGACGACCACCCGTGACGACCTCGCCGCGCTTTTGACCATCTTCAACCGTGGCATCACCCCCGAGCACCTCGATCTCGATGAGCTCGTCGGCGGTACGGAAGCCGACGAACTGGTTGAAGACCTCGGCCCATTCGCCCGAACCAGCGACTACCTCACGCACGAGGTCTTCAACCGCTACCACAGCGAGTCGGAGCTGCTGCGATACGCCGTCAGGCTCTGCAGCAAGGACATCAGCCTCGCCGACAGCATGATCCCGCTCGGCTCGTGTACGATGAAGCTAAACGCCGCCAGCGAGATGATCCCCGTCACCTGGCCGGAGTTCGCGAACCTGCACCCCTTCGCACCGGCCGACCAGACCCTCGGCTACAAGCTGATGTTTATGGAACTCGAGAACTGGCTCAGCGAGATCACCGGCTTCGCCGCGTGCTCCCTGCAGCCCAATGCAGGCAGTCAGGGCGAGTACGCGGGATTGATGCTCATCCGTAAGTATCATGAAGCGCAGGCCGCGGCCAACACCCAGGACCCAACACCCAACACCCGAGACATCTGCCTCATCCCCGTCAGCGCGCACGGCACCAACCCCGCCTCCGCCGTCATCGCCGGCATGAAGGTCGTCCCCGTCAACTGCAAGGACAACGGCGACATCGACCTGGACCACCTCAAGCAGCAGGCCGAGGCCCACAGCGACGAGCTCGCCGCGCTCATGGTCACCTACCCCTCCACCCACGGCGTCTTCGAGACCGAGATCCGAGAGATCTGCGACGTCATCCACGACCACGGCGGCAAGGTCTACATGGACGGCGCCAACATGAACGCGCAGGTCGGCCTGACCAGCCCCGGCCTCATCGGTGCCGACGTCTGCCACCTCAACCTGCACAAGACCTTCTGCATCCCCCACGGCGGCGGCGGCCCGGGCATGGGCCCGATCTGCTGCACCGAGGACCTCGCGCCCTACCTGCCCTCGCACCCGATGGACACCACCACCGGCGGGCGCGACCCGTTCGGCACCGTCAGCGCGGCGCCCTACGGCAGCCCCGCCATCCTCCCGATCTCCTGGATGTACATCGCCATGATGGGCGCCCAGGGCCTGACCGACGCGACCAAGGCCGCCATCGTCAACGCCAACTACATGGCCGCGCGTCTTAAGGATTCGTACGACGTGCTCTACACCGGGCAGAGCGGGACCGTCGCGCACGAGTTCATCCTCGATGTCCGTAGGTTCCAGGACGCCGGCGTCACCATCGACGACTTCGCGAAGCGTCTGATGGACTTCGGCTTCCACTCCCCCACGATGTCCTGGCCCGTCGCCGGCACGCTGATGTTCGAGCCGACCGAAAGCGAATCCAAAGAAGAACTCGACCGCTTCTGCGACGCGATGATCCAGATCCGCGCCGAGATCGCCAAGGTCGAGAAGGGCGACTGGCCCCAGGACGACAACCCGCTGCACAACGCCCCGCACACCGCGAAGTCTCTGCTCACCAGCGACTGGCAGCACCCGTACACCCGCGAGGAAGCGGCGTACGCGCTGCCCTACCTCCGCGAACACAAGTACTGGCCCCTCGTCGGCCGGATCGACAACGCCCACGGCGACCGCAACCTCATCTGCACCTGCCCGCCGATGGAAGACTACTGCGAGATGTGAGATAACTGGGGAAGCTTATGCCAAATGAATTTCGGTTTTTAGTGCTTTGTAATTAATTAAGTGATGAACCTTATAAGTCTTCATTGCACGATGAAATTGACACTATTTCGCTTGAATCTGGAAGTCTTCCTTCTGATTTAC
>JBCDKD010000023.1:0-65884 GCA_039024275.1 Planctomycetota bacterium
CCATTGTTTGTTTGGCGGGGTTGGGGGTTCTGTGGGCCGCCGGCTATTAAGAGATTTTACTTGGGTCCACGCGCCGAGTTGCTGGACCCTTTCGACGCTGCTACGCTGCCGGGTTGCACCCAAGACCTAACCCCGAGCCACGCCATGTTCCAGTCCGTCCAGCCCGCCCCGCCCGACGCGATCCTCGGCCTGACCGAGGCCTTCAAGGCCGACACCAACCCCAACAAGATCAACCTCGCCGTCGGCGTCTACAAGGACGAGCAGGGCAACACCCCGACCCTCGCCGCGGTCACCGCCGCGGAGAAGTGGCTGCTCGACAACGAGCCGACCAAGTCGTATCTCGGCATCGACGGCTCGCCCGCCTACGGCCAGTCCACGCGCGAACTGCTCTTTGGCCAAGAAAGCGACCTCGTCTCCAACGGGCGGGCCATCACTTTCCAGTGCCCCGGTGGCACAGGCGCGCTCCGCGTTGCCGGTGACTACCTCGCCAACAACCACGCCGGCGCGACGCTCTGGCTCAGCGACCCGACCTGGGCCAACCACCACGCGATCTTCCAGGCCGCGGGTCTGCCCACACAGAAGTATGCCTACCTCGATAGCGATACAAATTCGCTTGACTTTGATTCGATGACCGAGGCGCTGTCTTCGGTCAAGCCGGGCGACGTCGTGCTGCTGCATGGATGCTGCCACAACCCGACCGGCGTCGATCCCACGGCCGACCAGTGGCGGCAGATCGCGCATCTTCTCAAAGGTATCGGTGCGCTGCCGCTGATCGACTTCGCCTACCAGGGCTTTGCCATGGATGTCGATATCGACGCGGCCGGTCTGCGCGAAGTGCTTACGGTCTGTGACGAAGTACTTGTCTGCTCCAGCTACTCGAAGAACTTCGGCCTGTACCGCGAACGCGTCGGCGCGCTGACCGTCGTCGCGCATGATCCAAGCCAGGCCGCCGCGGTGCAGAGCCAGATCAAGTCCGCCATCCGCCGCAACTACTCGAACCCACCCGCGCACGGCGCGCTGGTCGTCGAGCATATCCTCAGCGATGAAGCGTTGACGCAGCAATGGCTCGATGAGCTGGCTCAGATGCGCGGCCGGATCAATGGCATGCGCACTGCCCTGCGGCAGGCGCTTGACAACCGTGGGGTCCAGCTCAACGCCGATGGCAACGGTTTTATCGAGCAGCAGAACGGCATGTTCACGATGTCCGGGCTCACTAAGGAGCAGGTCGCTGCTCTCAAGGCCGAGCACGCGATCTATATCGTCGGTTCCGGCCGGATCAACGTCGCAGGCATTACGCCCGCTAACATCGATAAGCTCTGTGATGCGATCGCCACGGTCGTCTCATGACCGTTATTTTTGATCTTCGGGCAACCTTCGGGTCGAGGTCCACGTAGCTAATCCTGTGCGTTTCGACTCCGGTGCGGTGGTGCGTCATATGAATCAGATCAATCGATGGTGGCGGTTTGGCTTGCCGGTCGTAGCGGGGGTGTCGCTGCTCTCCGCGGCGCTGGCCGACTTCCTGTTCTACGACCAGGTGGTGGGTTGGACACTCGGCGGGTTCGTCGCCTGGCTGCTGCTCGTCCTGCTGTTACGCAACGGCCGATCGCTCCTGGCCGGCCGACGCCGGGGGTGGGGCTGGTCGCTGTCCGCGATGACGCTCGGGCTCTGTATCTCGCTCGCCCTCGAGCCCGGCTCGATCGCGATCATCCTGTCGCTCATCCTGCTCAGCACGCTCGCGATGCTCGCCCACGGCTGGTCGCCCCGGCGGCTGGGTTGGCGGTGGCTCTGGCTCATGGGCTGGTCCTGGCTGCTCGCGGCCTGGCGGCCGATCCGTGACAGCCGGCTGGCGAGACGGTGGGCGATGCGGACCAGGGGCCTGCGCAGCCGGGCCATGGGCGCCGCGCGGTGGGCGTGGGCCTTCGCGGGCATCGTCATCCCGCTGGCGCTCAGCCTCGTCTTCCTCGGCCTGTTCGCGCTGGCCAACCCGGTCGTCTCCGACTGGATGCGGCAGGGCTCGGACAGGGTCGGCGATTTCTTCAGCAATCTGACCGACTACATCACTGTCGGGCGGGTCTTGCTCTGGTATATCGCGGCATTCCTATGCTGGGGCCTGCTGCGGCACCGACCACGCCGGCACCTTAAGTTCCGTCGCATCCGCCGGGCGATTGCTTCGATTCAGCCAAACGACGACTCTTCTTACGGGTTCGAGGTGCACCCGGTCCAAGCGACAGCCGAGGAAAAGCGGCAGTCCGAGCCGGTTGCAGAAGATACGTCTGAAGCCAATGCTCCGACCGAACCCGCCGCACCAAGTGAAGACATCCTCGCCTGGCTCGCGGGCAAGTATCAGAACCTTGTTGTCCGCTGCCTGATCGCGATGAACCTCGTCTTCGCGCTGCAGCTCGTGCTCGACAGCCGGTACCTCGTCTTGGGGCAAGACCTGCCCGCCGGCATGACCTACGCCGAGTACGCCCACCGCGGGGCCTACCCCCTGATCGCCACAGCGATCCTCGCCGCCGCACTGGTACTCGCGGTTTTCCGGCCCAGCGGCATCGCGCAGCGCAGCAAGCTCGCGGTGTACCTCGTGCTCTTGTGGATCACGCAGAACATCGTGCTGGTCGTGTCCGCGGCCTGGCGGCTGCAGGCCTACGTCGAGGTCTACACGCTGACTCGGCTTCGTGTCGCCGCGGCGGTGTGGATGCTGATGGTCGCGGGCTGTTTGGCGCTGCTACTCTGGCGGATCGCCCGGTCACGCGACAACAACTGGCTCACCGGCTGGGCGATGGGCTGGGGCATCGCGGTGCTCTGGGTCTGCAGCTTCGTGCCGTTCGACCCCTTGATCGCGGGTTACAACGTGCGCAACTGCAAGGAGCTCGGCGGCAAAGCGGGGCCGATCGACATCGTTTATCTCGAGCACCTCGGCCCAGACGCGTTGCCAGCGATCGAATTACTGATCGACAAGCTACCGGCCGAGTACGCGCAGGCCTCGCCGGGAAGCACTGCTTACGGAAACTATTCGCGAGAAAGAGCTCCCCGTCTTCGATACGCGTCACGGCAGTCCTCGCCGCCCCGTCACGCGACCCTGGACGAGCACCTTCGGCACATCCAAGCCGACCTCACGCTAACGCTCGAAGAGCAATTGGAAGACTGGCGTGGCTGGACCGCTCGCCGAAGCTGGCTCGAAGGCTACGCGACCCGTGAATGAGCACAGGTGTTCTCATTCGTGCCTCTCACGCAGTTGGAATCCGACTATGCAGGTATGGCGTTACCTTGGAGCATTTTTTTTGACCGCACTTCTGACGCTTGCTGTCGCCTGCTCAGAACAAAGCGTGAACAGTCCCGCTGATGTGGGGTATCAAGACTGGGCTGCCGTAGAGACCGCGATCATTGATTCTCTGCCGGAAGTGTTCGAAAGCGATGAGTCCATCGGCGACCGCGTTTTCGATCTGAGCGCGATGAGACGGATACGCGACGGCGGGTCGCTCGATTTATGGCTCGAGATGTGTGAGCAGACGGACTATTCCCTCGTGGCACTCGCGGGCTATTTATGTATCGAGGCAAATGAACCTGACCACCGCATGGAGGCCGCGCTAACTATTTTCAGTCATCACCCTATGGCATCACTGCTTGGGATCTATGACGAGCCATTTGTATTTATTGGTGAAAAGGCAGAAGCGACGGCTAAGAATATTGATGCATTGGATTCCTTTTTGAGCGACTCGCAGATTTCAGATCATCGTAAAGCCGAAGTATTTGTCTTCATCCGACAAGCGATGAAGACGGCATGGCTGCTTGCTGCCGACGTCTCCCATGCACCGACTGAGGTTCAAGCCATTGCGGTCGACCATGCCGTTATTGAGTGGGAAGCGCAAAGGGAACCTATTCCGAAGAAAG
Source organism: Planctomycetota bacterium (assembly GCA_039024275.1). Taxonomy (GTDB): domain Bacteria; phylum Planctomycetota; class Phycisphaerae; order Phycisphaerales; family Phycisphaeraceae; genus JAHQVV01. The sequence continues at coordinate 3,892 of JBCDKD010000023.1, forward strand.
TGGAGTTACTCTTACTTGATTTCGCGCAGATGCGCGATGTGCGACAGTCCGTCTGGTTGAAGAATTTTCCAATCGACGCAGAGATCGAGGACAGGCGTGAAGCCATCTTGTCGGTGCTTCGCAACGACGAGTTAGAAGATCGCTCATATAGCTTTGCGCTGCGGCCTCACGTTGTATTTATCGATGAGCAAATCGATATGGAAAAGGTAGATTTATCGCCCGTTCAGCGTGCCCGCATTGACCGATTCATGTCCCAGTCACGCTGACATCATTCCCCCCATCAGGTTGATTCCCTTACGCCGAGAAGCGATCCCCAACGCTGGACTGCTGTACAATCGCTCGCTCTATGCAGCACGAAAACATCCCCGGCATCCTCGAAGAGATTCAGTCGCGCATCGCCGCGATGCGCGACTCGATGCGCGTCGAAGAAAAGGGCGCTCGGCTCAAAGAGCTCGAGGCCAAGATGGGTGAGCCCGGGTTCTGGGACAACCAGGACGCCGCCAACGAGGTCATCAGCGAGCTCAAGGGTATCAAGGCCCGGATCGACCCGGTCAACGAGGTCGCCGCCAAGATCGACGATGCGCTGGTGCTCTGGGAGATGGCCCAAGAGATGGACGACCAGGACTCTCGCGAGGAAGTGGACGGGCAGATCGATGGCTTGCTCAAGGACTTGGATAAGCTCGAGACCGCATCGCTGCTCTCCGGGAAGTACGACGGCAACAACTGCTACCTCTCTATTCAGTCCGGGGCCGGCGGCACCGAGGCGGACGACTGGTGCGAGATGCTGATGCGGATGTACCTGTACTACTGCGAGAAGATGGGCTGGGACATCAGCGAGTACAGCAAGACGCACGGCACCGAGGCGGGCATCAAGGAAGTCACGCTCTACATCAAGGGCGCGATGGCCTTCGGCTACCTCTCCACCGAGCGGGGCACGCACCGCCTCGCCCGTGTCAGCCCGTTCAACGCGGAAGGTAAACGACAGACTAGCTTCTGCACGATCGATGTCGTGCCCGAGTTCCCCGATACCGGCGGGCCGGAGATCGACGACCAGTACCTCGAAGCCACGCCGTTTGCCCGCTCCTCCGGCCCGGGAGGTCAGAATGTCAACAAGGTCGCGTCTGCGATCCGGCTCGTCTATAAGACACCCGACATGAGCGAGTCGATCATGATCGTCTGCTCGGTCGAGCGGAAGCTGGAGCAGAACAAGAAGATCGCGATGAGCATGCTGCGCGGCAAGCTTGAGTTGATCGAGGAAGAAAAAAGGCAGGCCGAGAAAGAGCAGGCCACTGGCGGCAGTGTCGACCGAGGCTGGGGCAGCCAGATCCGCAGCTACGTCTTCTACGACAACCGCGTCAAGGACCACCGCACCAACCACGAACAGCCCAACCCGCAGAACGTCCTCGACGGCGACCTCCAGGGCTTCATCGACGCCGAGCTTCAACGCCGGGCGAAGGGCAGTTAATTCGTTTCAGGCTTCATGTTGCCACAGGCTGGCAAAAGATTCTGCCGTCCACTCTTTTAAGTCGGATACTTGTCCGTCGCCAATCTCTACAACCCTCTTGATACCGTCAGTGCGATCTATGACATCGACTGAGTAAAAGCGAAGATCGATACGATCCATAACCTCGTGAACAATCTCGGGTACAGCGTTCTGATCTGCACCGAATGCCTTCCCACGATTCACAAAGTACCTGCGTTCTGTGTCCGGAATAAAATCTTCGACGCGTCGAACACATAAACCGCCCTCCAATTCACCCCGATAATCAGTAAAGTGTTTGATTGCATCATTAATCTGCGATGGTTGTTGAATAATCGATCCGTCAGAAGTCGTGATTGACTTCACGTAGTCCTTAATGAAGTATTGGTCCCAACCAAGTTTTCTGAGCTCTTGTTCGTAATCAGAGCCGTTTGGAATCACAATGGTCTCAGGTGTATGTTCCTGGATTTGCTCATACCAGTTGGGAAGATAATGAGCATGAAGATATGCCTTGCTAGATGTAAGCATCTTTGAGCCTGCTTGATTTACTGCTGCGTCTAGCGCCGCGTACTGATCAGGATTCAACATCCAGCCTCGATAGATAACTAAGTGATTGGATGGTACGCCTGATATGGGTTTTTCATCATCAATAACTGATTCTGAGAAGCATGAAGCCGTTATCCCTATACCCTCTACTGCTAACTTCTGGTCTTCGAACATCGGCTCGACGAGACGTGGTTTCAATGGGTGTGATGGGAAAATGAAATGCGGTGATGAATGACTTGGGTACATCTATAGGCTCATGAATTCGACTCGATCGCGGCAACTATAGTCGATTCACTCAAGCCAGCTTTGACGCTTTGACGATACGACAAGCACAACCGGCTTTGTCCGGTCGTCGGCAAGGATGCCGGCATGATCGCCCCGCGATGGAACGCACATGGCTCAATTGACACGAGATAATCCGGCCTGGCTCTCGCAGGCTCCGTGCGACGCGCCGCCGAAGCGCTACCGCATCGGCGAACTCGCGAGGCACACGGGGCTGACCCGCCAGACCCTGCACAACTACACCCGGTGGGGCCTCATCCAGGAAGCCGAGTGGACGCCTGGCGGGCACCGTCTCTACGACGAATCCGTGTTTGTTAGGCTCAGCCACATCATCCAACTCCGGAAATCACACACCGTTGAGCAGATCAAATGCCTTCTCGATAAGGTCCAGGCGAACGTGGATCGCACGGACCCGCTAGCAAGCATTGATGCGGAGGGCGGGGGCTGATGGCTAGCCAAGACCTCCCTATTCAAGACCTCTCTGCCGACGCCGATGCGCTGGACATCGGTGCGTCCGAGTTGGCGTGGTCGCAGGCGTGGCAGATCCCGGTGCTGTTGTTGGGGCTGGGTTTGCTGCTGCTCGGTGTGTACTTCGCGCTGCCGCGGTACAGCGTGCCGGACTACAACAAGGTCTTGCAAGATGTCGAGGTCCACCTGCTGGCGGAAGAGCTCGAACAGGCTGAGCAGACGCTCAACAAGATGGCCGCAGATGAATTCTATTCAGAGCTTGCCGATGACGCCACCAAGGCGCATGCCGAGCAACTCTATGGCGACCTGTTTTTCAGGCAGATCGACAAGTCGGTCTGGCAGCGCATCACTACCGCCGTTGGCGAAGCCAATCTCAACAAGATCAGGCAGCGATACCGCGAATCCGAGAAGCTCGGGCGAGACCTGCCGCCGCCCGCGCTGCGTCGTTATGCACAGACGCTCGCCGCACTCGGTGAGGACGAGGCGGCGCTTAGGATCGTGGATCGGATGCCGGTCGATCTCGACCCGCCGCGCTACCGGCTCGTACGTGAGCTGATCGAGCGGCGCATCAAGACCGACCCTGACCCGGCTTCCAAGTCGATAACGCGGCTCATCCAGCGCTACGAGCAGGAACTCGATACCGAGAGCGACCTTGACGCTCGGAGGGCCGGGCAGATCTGGGTCATGGCCCTGAAGTGCGAGCGGATGCTGCAGGCCGACGACCCAGACGGTGTGGTCAGCCTGCTTGTTGAGGGCGGGCTTCAAAGCCTGATGAAGCAGTCGACTGAAGCCGAACTTGCGCCCTTGAAGGTCAGGCTCGGCGAGGCGTATGCCGCATTAGGCGAGCTTGAAAACGCCAGGCTTTACCTGCGTATTGCGCAGGGCCACCTGCCCGACGGCGACCTGCTAAACCCGCGCGTCATGGTGGCTTTTGGCGACGTCGTGTTGGCTGAGGGCTTGTCTACCGCGTTTGAGCAGGCGTACAACCACTACAGGCAGGCTTACGACACCGACAAGATGGGACCGTCATCGATCGATGCGCTCATCGGCTTAGGCCACACCGAAGCGAACCGGGACAACCGCTTCCCCGAAGCGTTAAATTGGTTTGACCTTGCCGTGAAACGGATTACGAGTGAGCAGCTGCCCGCATGGGACAGCCGCCGCGAACGGCTCGCGCACTACTTGCGTGACGTCCACGTTGAGCGGGAGTTTGGCCGGGGTCGATACGGCGAAGCGCTCGAGCTCTTGAAGGTCTATGAGCCGCTTGAGGCCCCGGACCTTTCTGCAGAAACACTGTTCGCCTTTGCTTCGATCTATGAAGCGCTGGGCAGGCAGTCGCTTGCTCAGGCCAAGGACCTCACGCCGGACCCAAGCGACCCGGGTCAGGACCCGAGCCTCAACGCACGGAGGATCCACAACCAGGAAGCGGCGATCGCCTTCGAGCAGGCGGCTGATTACTACCGCAGGCAATCCACCGAGCTTACTCATACCACGGCTGAGCACGGCGAGGCGCTCTGGAACGCCGCGCTCAGCTACGAGAAAGCGCAGCTGTGGGACAAGGCCGCGGAGGTGTACGCCGATTTCTTAGAGACCAGCGATAAGCAGGAACGCCGGGAAGAGGCCACGTTTCGTATCGCGCAGGCTTTTCTCGCAGACCATCAGCCCGAGGCGGCGGTACAGCGGCTGCGAGCGATTATCGAGGAATCACCGGCGGGCCAGTTTGCCAAGCAGTCTTACGTGCCCATGGCTCAGGGCCTGAGTGTGATGGAGCGGTGGGGCGAGGCGGAAAAGCTCTTGCGTTCCGTCTTAGAGAACCACCCCTCTATCGGCCCAGACAGCCCGTACTACTACGACGCCATGATCGCGTTGGGCAAGCTCTTCTACCGGCGTGGCGCGGACGACCCCCGGTATTACGCCCGCGCTATCGAGGTGTTCGGCGAAGAGGGCGGCGCGATCGAGCGTATCCAGATGCGTGTCCATCAGATCGAAAGCGATAGCGAGCCAAAGGAGAATCCTTATCTGCGCCAGATGCCGACGCTGCGTTATATGCTCGCCGACAGCCTCAGGCTCAGTGCCGACGGCCTGATCGACCAGGCCGACCAGGCACGCACCGAGACCGAACGGCTTGCTATGTTGGCCACACGGACGGAGCGGCTGTCCGACGCGTTGATGTACTACCACATGGTCATCACGGAGTTGGAGAAGTTCCACCCCGATGCGCTCACGCAGTTGGAGCAGACTTACCTGCGCAACGCGCACTTCTACATGGCCGACTGCGCTTTTGATCGCGGGGACTTTGAGACGGCGATCGGCTTTTATTTGAACGCGGTCAGCCGTTATCAGGAACACCCCGTCGCCCTGGTCGGTTGGGTCCAGATCATGAACGCCCGTGCGGAACTCGAGCAATACGAAGCGGCGCGATCAGCGCACGCCCGCGCGATCGAGTTGTTCAATCAAATGCCTGAGAGCGCCTTTCGCCGAGCCGATTCACTGATGACTCGGGAGCGTTGGGACGATTGGCTGCAGTGGATGTCCCAGCTCGATCTCTACGAGGACGGCCGTTCGACCGCCGGCGTGCCGCCGACCCCCTGATTGAACGCGCAGGCTTTGCGCCCCCGGTTGATTCAAGCGCAATTCATGACAGGCCGATAACTAAAGTGGCCGCGGTTATCCTTGGCCGCGAAGCAGGACGCAACGCATCACCTAAGGGTCATGGATGGCACCGCAAGCAACCAATCAATCCCCTTCTGAAGAAGTCGCCGAAGTCTTCGCACTGCTTGAGCGGCAGCGCGACCTCTATCGTGAACTGAAGTCACACAGCGAGCAGCAAGACGCCTTGATCGCTAGCGGCGCAACGGACCAGTTGTTGTCGCTGCTTGCCCAGCGTCAGCGCCTGATCGACGGGCTCGGCCAGGTGTCTACTTCGTTGGCCCCGTACCGCAGCCGGATCGCGGCGATCGCTGATCAGGCGGCCGGCGATGTCGGCGGGCAGATGCGTTCGATGGTGGAAGAAGTCCGCGTCCTGCTTGAGTCGATCATTGCGTTCGATGAGAAGGGCAAGGCCGATCTTGAAGCCGCCCGTGACAAGGTTGGTGGCCAGATCCGGCAGGCCGCGGGCGCGGTCGCCGCGGCGGGTGCGTACGGCAAGGCTGCGCCGGTCGGTGGCCCGAAGTTTACTCAGCAGCGGGGTTGATGGATGGCGATGATGCAGGATGCACAGCCCGGCGTTGAAGCGTTGCAGGTGCCGCCGGGCCGCGTGGATGATCCAAAGCTCAACGACCTCGCGCAGATCGTCGAGGCGTACAGCGCGGTGACAGAGCGCCTGCAGGTCAGCCACGAGAGGCTGCAGGACGAGGTCGTGCGGCTGCGGCGTGAACTCAATAGCGCCAACGCGCAGGTCCAGCGCTCGAGACGCCTGTCCGCGCTAGGCGAGATGGCGGCGGGTATTGCGCACGAGATCCGCAACCCGCTCGCCGCGATCCAGCTCTACGCGGGTATGGCGGCGGATGATTTGCAGGCCGGTGGAGAGGGTTCGCGGCTTGAAGCGTTAGGCAATGTGCGCAAGATCGCCTCCGCGGTCCGCGGCATGAGTGCCATCGTCAACGATGTGCTCAGCTTCTCGCGCGGGACCCAGCCCGAGCGTTCGCAGGTGGACGCCTCGCAGATCTTTGATCGTGTGATCGCGGCAAACGGGCCCGGTCTCGATCAGGCCGAGGTCCATGTCGTGCGCAGCGACCTTGGCCGGGCACCGCTTATGGTCTACGCCGACCCAGGCTTGCTCCAGCAGGCGCTTTTAAACCTACTGCGTAACGCGGTGGATGCGATGGCGGATAGCGAGACGCCGCGTGTGCTGACGCTTGATGCGAAGCGTGATGAGGTCGGCGTGGTGATGAGTGTGACGGATACAGGTCCGGGTGTATCGGAGGACTGCCTGGACCGTATCTTCAACCCCTTCTTTACGACACGCAGTACCGGGACCGGCCTGGGCCTGGCGATCGTTCACCGTATCGCCGATGCGCACGGCGGGTCAATCGCTGTGCACCGCGAGCCCAACCGGGGCGGCGCGGTGTTTGTGCTTTCCCTTCCTGACCAGGTGGAACTGGTACAAACCAGCGGCGTGGGCCACTTGCCGCAGGAGGCTTTATGAGTATCAAAGTCCTGGTCGTTGACGACAAGCAGATGATGCGCGACAGTGTCGGCGCGACGCTGCAGCGGGCGGGCTATACCGTGGTCGTTGCGAATAACGGGAAAGACGCGGTTGCAAAGCTTGGTCGGCATCAGCCGGCGGTGGTTGTGACCGACTTGAAGATGCCCGAGATGACCGGGCTCGAGCTGCTGCAGCACCTCCGCGAGGCGGACAGCGATCTGCCGGTCGTCTTGATGACGGCATACGGCACGGTCGGCGACGCGGTCGAGGCGATGAAGCACGGCGCTTTTGACTTTGTACAAAAACCGTTCGAAGGCGATCAGCTTGTCGTCGTCGTGAAGCGTGCTGTCGAGCACCGTCAGCTCCGAAAGGAAAACGCCGCTCTTAGAGCGGACCGGGCCGAGCGGGTGGTTGGCCCTGCCCTGGTTGGGAGTTCTGGCCCGATGCGTTCTCTCGCGACGCAGATCCGCCAGGTGGCGTTGTCCTCTGGCACCGTGCTGATCCAGGGTGAATCGGGTACGGGTAAGGAGGTCGTGGCCCGCACGATCCACGCACACAGCCAGCGGCGCGACCGGGTGATGCTTTGCCTCAACTGTGCGGCGCTGTCCAGTTCGTTGCTGGAGTCCGAGCTTTTCGGCCATGAACGCGGCGCGTTTACCGGCGCCGATCAGCTCCGGAAAGGCCGTTTTGAATTAGCCGACGGCGGCACGCTGCTGCTGGATGAAATCAGCGAGGTGAGCCCGCAGCTCCAGGCCAAGCTGCTTCGCGTGCTGCAGGAGGGGCAGTTTGAGCGGGTCGGCTCGTCGACGTCGATGCGTGTGGATGTCCGCGTGATCGCAACGACCAATCGTGACCTCTCGCGGTCGGTCGCGGATGGCTCGTTCCGTCAGGATCTGTACTACCGGCTCAATGTGCTGCCGATCCCGATCCCGCCGCTGCGTAGCCGGGTCGATGATGTTTCGCTGCTCGCGGAGCACTTCCTTTCGATGGCGTCGCAGCGCGAGGGTCGTGAGGCCAAGCGTTTTGACAGCGAGGCGATTTCGATGCTAAAAGCGTACCACTGGCCGGGCAATGTGCGTGAGTTGCAGAACATCTGCGAGCGGGCGAGCGTCCTCTGCCGGGATACCGTGATCGAGGGCGGCCTGATCCAGCCTTGGCTGATGCCGCGCGGCAGCGCGACACCGCTTGCGCACCCTTCGGCCGAGCCCTCTTCGATGAATACCCTCATAGGCAGCCCGCCCCTCCAGCCGCCGGTCATGACGACTTCTCCAGACGCGGGCGGTCCGCTCCGTTCGCTTGAGGAGATCGAGCGTGAGGAAGTCATCCGCGCACTCGGACGCTTTAGCGGCAACCGCACCCGCACCGCCCAGGCGCTGGGCATCGGGGTCCGCACCCTCGGCCTCAAGCTCAAGAAGTGGAAGGAGCAGAACCTCGTTGCTCAGTCGGTCTGACACAATCCTGAACCGCGCAGGAGATGCCGGCATCGCGCAACTCTTGCGCGGTCCCTGCGCGTTTGGCTCGGTCGCATTCTGTGAGAAGGCTCCGTTCCAGAGCGAAGATGTTGATATCGAGCCGGGGTACAGCGATTGCTTGCCTGTCCGAGGCGGGGCTCATTGGCGTGACCCAGCCAAATCCATTGTTGCGGAGCCTGAGGCATGATCAAGGGGATGTTCAGTTATGGATCGATGCCGGTCCTGGAGCGCATGGTGCAGTTCACCGGCGCCCGGCAGGAGCTTATTGCTCACAACATTGCGAACTTCTCGACGCCTTACTTCAAGCCTACGGACCTGGACCCGGTGAAGTTTCAGGCGCAGCTTGGTGACGCGTTGGATCGCCGCTCACGCAGGCCTAACCCGATGCGACGAGACTTGGAACTGGGCAATTCTCAACAGGTCCGCATGAGCCGGGGGCAGATGCGGTTCCGCCCACAGGCTAAGAATGAGAACATCCTGTTTCACGACCAGAACAACCGGGATGTGGAACGCACGATGCAGGACCTGGTTGAAAATGCCCTGGCCCACCGGACGAGCGTTGAGCTCTTGAAGAGCCAGTTCGATTTATTGCGAACCGCGATCCGAGAACGGGTCTGATCTTGAAACCGCTGAACAAATGAGCCGCTATGTTTGGAGCCCTTGACACCTCGACCTCCGCCCTCGTCGCGCAGCGCACGCGCATGAATGCGATCTCCGCGAATATCGCCAACCGTGGCGCGAACTTCGATGAGAACGGCGAGAACAACCCGTTCCAGCGGCGGATCACGATCCTTGCGCCAGGCGACCCCGCGACGGGCAACCCGCACGGCGTGCACGTGAAAGAGATCATGCTCGACCCACACTTCAACGAGAAGTACGACCCGGGCAACCCTAAAGCAGACGAGAACGGTCGTATTAAGACGACCAACATCGACCCGATGATGGAGCAGGTCAATGCGCTCGAAGCCTCACGGGCGTACGAAGCAAACATTGCGGCCGCGGAGGCCACTAAGTCGATGATCCAGACGTCTCTGCGCCTGCTGGCGTAGCTTGTTGTATTTGAGAGCTGTTCATGAACAGGCCATGACGGACCCATTAGGCCTTATCCCGACGCAAGGACTCACTCCCGGCCAGGGTGTGAGCATGGATCGTGCGCAGAAGCCGGTAGAGGGACCCGGCTTCAAGCAGGTCCTCATGGAGAACCTTGAAGAGGTCAACCGCCTTCAGGCCGAGGCTGAAACAGCGATCAACGATCTGTATGCGGGTAAGCGAACCGACCAGGCGACGGTGTTTAACGCCAAGGTCAAGGCGGATGTTGCTTTCGAGATGCTGCTGCAGGTGCGCAACAAGTTGATGGATGCCTACGAGGAAGTGAAACAGATCAGGGTGTAGAAAAGAGAGGCGCTGGGCCTGGCATTGAGCAGGATGCTCTGAAACCGGGCCGGTGGACAGCGGTTTGATCGAACGCTCACGGCATGGAGGCCGAGCATGGAATTCCTGAAACGTAATCTGACACAGATCCAGGCCCAGTTAGGCGGGATGAGCTTTGCCACGCGCTGGCTCATCGGTGCGGTGGTCGTCATCATGCTGCTGGTCGGCGGCATGCTGGTCTACTGGGGTGGCGCGGCGGACCGCGTGCCGATCGATGGGGTGGCGTTGGGTTCGCCCGGCGACGTCATGACTGTCCTTAAGGCGGACGGCATTGATGCGCAGATGAACGACGGCAAGGTGGTGGTGCCTGTCTCCCAGCGTGAGGAAGCCGTCGCGTCCCTCAGCCGAGCGGGCCATCTGAACCCCAATGCCGCCGCCGCGTTTGACAAGCTCATGGACAAGACGAGTTGGATGGACTCCAGCACCGACAAGAACCGTAAGTACCTGCTGGCCAAGGGCCAGTTCCTCTCGGCGGTGATCGGCAGCTTCCCTAATGTTGATTCTGCCTCGGTCATCCTGGACAAACCACAGTCTAATGGTTTCGGCGTTACGCATGTCGACCCCTCCGCGAGCGTCATGGTGACGATGCAGGCGGGCAGCAAGGTCTCCCGCCCCATGGCGGATACCCTCATCCATATGGTCGCCTCGGCTGTTGCCGGCCTGCAGGAGCAGCACGTCACTGTCTCCGACACCGCGAACAGCCGGAGCTTCACCGCGGCCGACCCGATGGAGGCGGATGCGATCGCCGGCGTCGAGGCGACGCTCGCCAACGAACGCCTGCACAAACAAAAGATCGAGCAGGTGCTGCGGTCGTGGGAGGGTGTTATGGTCGCGGTCAAGATCGTGACCAGCCAGGTCGTCCGTGAACAAGTCAACGAGACGACGTACGACAATCCGCCGATCGCGCTTTCGGAAACGATCGAGAAGAACCAAACGAATGTCAGCAACGCGGGTGAGGCCGGGATCCGCCCAAATGTTGGCAGGACAATCGATGGCGGCGGCGGCTCCGGCACAGAGCTAACCGAAAACACGACCATCGAGCAGTTCAGCAGCCCGCTGGCGACGAAGCAGTCGCAGAAGCAGATCGCCGGCAACATGATCCGGAAGATTAATGTCTCGGTCGTGGTCCCGCGCAGCTACTACGTGCGGATCTTTAATGCGCAGAACCCCGAAGCCGAAACGCCTAGTGATGAAGAACTTCAGCCGATCATCGCCGCGGAAGAGGCAAAGATCGCGCGCGTTGTTCAGCCGCAGATCGTGTCCAGCGATGAGCAGATGCAGCCCGGCGAGATCAGCGTCGCGATGGTGTACGACCAGGCCTACCTCGAGCCCGCGACCGCCGGGGTGAGCGGCAGCCTGGGCGCGGTGGTTTCTTCGGATATGGCACAGACCGGGATGCTCGCGGGGCTCGCGGTGATGTCGTTGGGCCTGTTCTTCTACATGGTCCGCCGGGCAACGCGTAAGGAAGAGATGCCCTCGATCGAAGAACTCGCGGGCGTCCCGCCAACGCTTCCAACGGACGATGATCTGATGGGCGAGGTCGAAGAGATGGATAACACACTGGCCGGCGTTGAGCTCGATGAAGACGAGCTGCGTGCCCGGCAAATCGCAGACCAGATCAGTGACCTGGTCCGGGCCAACCCCGAAGAGGCGGGCGGCCTGCTGACGAAGTGGGTTGTGGACGACCACAGCTGAGCGTAGGCGAGCCGAGATGGGTCAAGCATGAGCCAAGCGATACAAGAAACCGAAGAGCTGTCCGGCACGCAGAAGGCGGCCATCCTCCTGCTCGCGCTCGAACAGGACGCGGCGACGCTGCTCCTCAAGCAGATGAACGAGCGTACGGTCGAAGAGATCACCCGCGAACTCGCATCGACCGGCGGGGTCCCGCCGACGCTGCGTGACAAGATTCTTCAGGAGTTTTACGACCTCGCGGTTGCGCACAGCTGGGCGCGTGAAGGCGGTCTGGACTACGCACGGGCGCTGCTGTTCCAGTCGCTGCCCGCAGGAGATGCCGAACGCATCCTGCAGCAGATCAGCCAGCAGGTCCGTAAGACCCCTTTTGCTTTTCTTCAGAAGGCCGAGTCCACCAACCTGCTGACCTTTATCCAGGACGAGCACCCGCAGACGATCGCGTTAATCGTTTCACACCTCGCGTTCCACAAGGCCTCAGAGATCCTCTCCGGCCTTCCCGGCCCCAAGCAGATCGAGGTCGTCAAACGCGTCGCCAATATGGAGCAGACCAACCCCGAGGTTATCGGCGAGGTTGAGAAAGGCCTGGAAGCCCGGCTCGCCAACATGCTCAACCAGTCCTTCGAGAAGATCGGTGGTGTCGAGACCGTCGCCGAGATGCTCAACCTTGTCGACCGTACTACCGAGAAAGGCATTATGGAAGGCCTGGAGTCTGAGGACCCGGACCTTGTCGAAGAGATCCGCCGCCTGATGTTCGTCTTTGAGGATATCCTCTTGGTCGACGACAAGGGTATCCAGGCGGTGCTCAAAGAGATCGACAACGATGAACTGGCGTTGTCGCTCAAGACCGCCAGCGAGGAGCTCCGCGACAAGATCTTCAAGAACATGTCCGAGCGTGCCGCCACGCTTATCGCAGAGGATATGGAGTTCATGGGCCCGGTCCGTGTCGCCGATGTCGAGGCCGCCCAGCAGCGCATCGTCGATATCGTTCGCCGGCTGGAAGACGCCGGGGAAATCATTATCGCCGGCCGCGGCGGTGACAAGGACCTCATCGTTTAACCGTTTACCGATTTAAGGCGATCGTCTATGCCCGTCCTCAAACAACACAACACGACACCGGCGATGCGCGAGGCGATCGTGCTGGACCTGGGCGACATCGGTGCACAGGCCGCACGTATCCGTGCCGCCGCCGAGACAGAAGCGTCGAAGATCATCGCGGACGCGCAAGCCAAATCTGTTTCGATCGCCAATCAACTGCAGCAGGAGGCCCAGCAGCAGGGCCATGCGGAGGGTTTGGAGAAAGGCCTTCTTGAAGGCCGAGAGCAGGGCCGGGCCGAAGCGCTTTCTGAATCCGCCGAGCAACTCCGTCAACTGATGGCCGCGTGGTCGCAGGTCGCTACCGAGTGGGAGCAGCAGCGTGCCGACATGGAACGTGAAGCCCGGCAGGCGGTCCTAGCATTCGCCTTATCGGTCGCGGAAAAGGTCGTGCACCGCGTGATCGAAGTCGATGAATCGGTGGTCGTGGATCAGGCGGCTCAGGCCCTATCGCTTGTCTTGTCCGCTCACGACGCCAGTGTCCGCATCCACCCGGTGGATCGCCCGATACTCGAGGACGCGATCCCGCAGTTGATCAACGAACTCGACAGCCTTGATCACATTGAGCTCGTGGATGACGAGGCGATCACGCCCGGCGGCTGCATGGTTGCTTTCGGGCAAGGGCGTGTCGATGCAACGATCGAGCGGCAATTACAGCGTCTGATTGATCTGATGATTCCAGAGCCCCCGCCTATTGAAGAAACGATGGAGTCATCGGCACAAACACAAGATGAAGCGGACCCGATCCCCTTAGTAGATCTGCAGGGTGCCGCCGACGCGGCCGCACAAGAATTGGTCGAGCCTGTTATCGAGCCGGTTTCCAAACCGCCGATCTACGAGATCACTGACGATGGGTTGGTCCAAACCCACGGGGAGGTTTTCGGTGATCAGGTCGATTCGCTGGATACCCAGCCGGACAACGCAGACGAAACAGAACCGCCTATGCAACCGGAAGCCGAGGTGTAGGCCTGGGTCTGCTCACCGAACAACTTCAAATGATCGACCAGGCTGTCACCGTCGAACTGGGCGGCTCGGTGCGTGAGGTCCGTGGGATGGCCGCGCGTGTAGCCGCGATGCCCGCGCCGGTCGGGACGCAGTTGACGATTGCCGCGGGCCGGGGGCGTGCAGAACCGGTTGCGGCTGAGGTGATCGGCTTCGACGGGGATGAAGCGGTGGTGATGCCACTGCATTCGCTCGCTGGTGTCGGACCGGGTGACCGTGTCACGGCGGGGCAGCATCAGCGCAGCGTGCGTGTGGGCAGTTCTCTCCTCGGCCGTGTGTTGAACGGTCTGGGTGAGCCAATCGACGGGCTCGGACCACTGCGAGATACCGTGCCAAGGCAACTGAACCCACGCCCTGTGGACCCGCTGGACCGGCCGTTGATTGACACGGCCTTGGCGACTGGCGTGCGCTCTGTTGACGCGATGGCGACGCTTGGACGCGGCCAACGCATGGGTGTCTTCGCCGGCCCGGGCTGCGGCAAGTCTACGCTGTTAGGCATGATGGCGAGGCGGACCGAAGCCGACGTCAGCGTGATCGCGTTGATCGGCGAGCGCGGCCGGGAGGTGCGCGACTTTATCGATAACGTGCTCGGTCCCGCGGGGCTCGCCCGGTCGGTTGTAATCTGCGCGACAGGCGATGAGTCGGCGCTGATGCGGGTTCGTGCGGCGTCTGTTGCGTCGTCGATTGCTGAGTACTTCCGCGATGACGGCCTGGATGTCCTGCTACTTATGGACTCTGTCACTCGTTTCTGTCAGGCGCAGCGGCAGATCGGCTTGGCCGCCGGTGAGCCGCCCGCGACGCGTGGTTACCCACCGAGTGTCTTTGCGATGCTGCCGCAGGTCTTGGAGCGTGCAGGCAGGACCCAGCGTGGCTCGATCACGGGCTTGTATGCCGTGCTTGTCGAGGGTGACGATATGACCGAGCCGATCGCCGACGCCTGCCGCGGGGTGCTTGATGGCCACGTGCTCTTGTCTCGCAAACTCGCCGAGAAGGGGCAGTACCCCGCGGTCGATGTGCTGGGCTCGATCAGTCGTGTTATGAGCGATGTGGCGACGAAGGAGCATCAGCAGGCCGCTCAGTTGATCAACCGGTTGATTGCGTCCTACGATGAGGTCGAAGATCTCCTCAATATCGGTGCCTACGCGGCGGGGTCCAACCCGGACTACGACCTCGCAATCACCGCCCGTCCGATGATCGAACAGCTGCTCCGCCAGGGCCGGAACGAGGGGGCGGAGCACGCCCAGATGACTACGATCCAGCAGCAGCTCCACGCGATCGTCCTATCTATTCAACAAGCCCAGGCCCAACAGCCGAATCAGGGCTCATAGATCGACCTGATTCTTGGTGAGGCTTGAGATGCAGGTATTCCAGTTCCAGTACAAGGCCGTGCTCCGTCAGCGTGAAGTCATCGAGCAGCAGAAGCAGCGTGCGCTGGCCAAGCTGATGCACCAGCGCAACGCGATGGTGAACCGGCTGCGCGAGATGCAGGAGACGATCAGCGCGAGCAAGCGGCAGGCCGCCGACGGTCTGGTCGGCACGGTTGACCTCGACGCCATCGCAGGAATTGCGCGGTACAGCGCAAACTGTGCGCTGCAGGGCAACACGCTGGTCCGTGAGATCGCGCAGCTGGAAAACCTTGTAGAACAAGCACGAAACGAATTAATCGAGGCATCGAAGAACCGCAAGGCATTGGAATTGCTTAGGGACCGTCAGCAGCAGGCTTGGGAGCTTGAGCAGCGACGCATGGAGGCGAAGCTGCTTGATGAGCAAACGACCCAGGCCTACGCCGCGAAAGCCATGGCGGAGCCCAACCGATGCGTACCCTCTTCACAGCCTTCATCCTCGTCCTTGTCGTCAACGCCCTAGCGCTTGGTGCGTTGGCGGGTTGGCTCGGTGCAACCAACCGGCTGAGCAAAGAACGTCTCCGCCAAGCGGTCGCGGTATTCGGCTACACGATCCCTGAACAAGCCAGGCTCGCTGAGCAAGCCGATCAAGCCGAGCAGGAAGCGCAAGCATTGGCCGAGCGGGCCTTGCGGATGGAGCAGGTTGCCGGCGGCCCGGTGACGCCCGAGGCCAGGCTCGAAGCGATCCAGGTGGTTGATGACAAACGCCGGGCGTTGTTGGAGCGGCAGAAGGTCGAAGCTGAGGCCCTCAAGCGGCAGCTTGATGCCCAGCAGCAGTTGATCGAAGCGCGGATCGCCGAACTCGATACAAAGCAGAAAGTGTTTGACGACGCGATTGCGGAGAAGATCGAAGAGATGGAGTCGGAGGACTTCAAAGAAGCCATCGCGATGCTTGAGGGCATCCCGCCCAAGCAGGCGAAGCAGGTGATCCAGCGCTGGTTGACCGATGGTGCAGAGCAGCAGGTGGTCGATTACCTCTCCGCGATGGAAGAACGCAAGGCCGCGAAGGTGCTCAAGGAATTCAAACTCCCGAACGAGGTGGCCCAGGCCGCTACGCTCATCGAACAAATCCGCCAGCGGACCGATCAATTCAAAGAGGAGGCCGATCTTTGAGTATCGTTTCATTCACGACCAGCAAGCAAGGCGTGCAGGACCTGCTCGCCGCTCTACCCGCACCGGCAACGCCTCAGCTGGAACGCTCTGGCAGCGAGGACCTGAGCCAGGAAAAGAAGCCCGGCTTCAACGACCTGCTGCGTGACTCTGGTGAGTCCCAGCAGCCCCCGCAGCGTGCCGAATCATCTGAGCCCGCGGATGCGCAGCCCCGCCCTGAATCACAGCAGGGTGAGCAGTCGGCCACGGACCAGGCCGAGCCGACCGATCAGGACACGCAGGCCAGCGATTCGGCGGAGGACCCAACGCAAGGCTCGTCCGAGTCTGAAAGCAGCGAGCAAGGAACTGACCAATCCGCAGAAGCGTCTGGCGACAATCCAGCGACGGACACTTCAGAAGAGGCGCAGGTACAAGCCGCTGCCAACGCGGTCTCTGCTCAGCTCAATGTGGTCGATGCTCTGGCAGCGGATCAGGCCAAGGCACAAGCGCAAGCGGCGACAAACCCGCAGACCGATACCGGGCAGATCAAGCAGGTGACTTCGAGCGAGAAGCCTTCGGCACAGAGCCAATCCAATGGCGCTAAGCTCAACCTGAACCCGGCGTTACCGAATCAGTCACAGTCTGCAGCAGGGCCTGCCGTGCAGGGTGACGCGGCCGCGGCCGTGCAGCCCGTCCTGCAGCAGGGTGACACTGCCCAATCCAATCCCGGCGACACACGCGGTGAGAGCAAGGCCGCTGCCGCGTCGAACGCCGTGAATACCACCTCATCCACTAATACGAACGCGGCTGCGACCACCGCCTTTACCGTCCCAGACCAGTCGTCCGGCGAAGCCCGGCTGCCGATCAACACCACGGCGCCCACTCAGGCCGTTGATGCGGCTCGGCAGGCGCAGGCACAAACCGTAGCGACCAATACCGACAACGATTCACTCAACACGGCTCGCCTGACCCGCGGCCTGGCCAACGCGGTCCAGCAGCGGGGCGGTGCGGTGACGCTGCGCTTGACGCCGCCCGAGATGGGCACGGTGCGGATCCAGATGCAGATCACGGGCACGAATGTCAGCGCCAGCTTCCATGCCGAATCGTCGTCAGCACAAACGCTGCTGACGACGCAGTTGGCCCAGCTCCGCTCTGCGCTGGAAAGCAAAGGTATGAGTGTTGACAGGCTCAGCGTGCAGCCCATGGCCGCTACGGCCGCCAGCCAGAACACCAACCAGAGCCAGAACCAGAGCGACACCCAGCAGCAGGGCCAGTCGCAGCAGCAATCCGCGAATGACGGCCGCAGCCGCGGCCAATACGCCAACGACCGCTCCAACCAGCAATCTGCGGATCAGCAGAAAGAAGCCGGGTCATCACAGCAAGCCGTGGACGGCTTCCTGGGCCGCCTCACTGATGCCTCGGCCAGCGAAGCCGCCTGATTAGAAGGACGACACCATGTCATCAGCGATCGGTGGCGCCGCGAGCGTCATCAACGAACCCAACAGCACGCCCGGCGCGAACGGCTTCGCGGACCTCTCCTCCGGTGAGTTCCTGCAGATTATCCTGTCGGAGCTGGCCAACCAGGACCCGCTGGCACCGAACGACACGTCCGCGATCCTTGAGCAGCTTTCTAGCATCCGCAACATCGAAACCCAGACGCAACTGGACGACCAGCTCAACGAGCTCGTCACACAGAACTCGATCTCGACCAGCGCCAACATGATCGGTAAGTTCGTCGAAGGGCTCGATGCGAACAACAATACCGTGGAAGGCATCGTCGAATCGCTAAGCGTACGAGAGGGTGAGCCGGTTTTAAACTTGGCGGGCGGCGGCGAACTGGCGGCGGAGCGCGTGACGCAGGTGGAAGATCTGGGCGATCTGGATACACAGGTCGTTCAGCAGCTGTTGGCAAACCTGCAGGTGCTGGACTCGGGGACGTTGATCGGCCGTGATGTTGTCGGCCAGGTTGCCGATACAGGTGGTGGGACCCGGCAGGTCTCCGGCCGTGTGACCGGCGTGTCGGTGGTGGATGGTCAGATCCAGCTGGAGTTGGACACGCTTGATTCGCTTCCTTTAGGCGGTGTCAGGAGTTTTAAGGAGTCGCAGTAGCGGCGAGGGCTGAGGGTGTCATGACGGTTGATCCTTCAAGGTTGTTGCAGATGCTTGAGCCGACGGTTCGGCCGGGCAGCCCCTCTGCAACGAGCGGGCTGCAGCAGGGCAAGCCTGCCTTCGAGAACAGGCCGTTTGATGAGTTACTGACCGAAGCCAAGGCGAACGCGACGGATATCAAAGAAGCGGCCAACACGAAGCCAGCACAGGTCGACCCGCTCGGAGCGTTGGGTGGATTGGGACAAGTAGAGAACGCGGCGCTGCGTGAGGTGCTTGCAAAGTCGTACGGGACTGAAACGGGTTTGGGACAGACAGACTGACTTGGAACCGACAGCTAGTCGGATTGATTTGGAGACACGACGATGAGTATCACCAGGGCGCTTTTCTCGGGTTTGACCGGGCTGAACGCGAACTCGCAGACGATCGGTGTGGCGGGTAACAATATCGCGAACGTCAACACGACGAGCTTCAAGCGGAGCCAGGCCTTCTTCGAGACGCAGGTCTCGCAGACGCTCAAGAACGGCTCGGCGCCGAGCACCGCGCTGGGCGGCACCAACCCCGCGCAGGCCGGCCTGGGCACGCGCCTCGCCGCGATCACGCGCGACTTCTCTGATGGCGGCCTGCAGCCGACAGGGGTCGCGACACATGCAGCGGTTGAAGGCGCGGGCTTCTTCATCGTTGAGCAGAGTGGTTCCCAGCTGTTCACCCGTGACGGCACGTTCCAGCTCGACCGGGACTTCAACCTCGTAACAAACAACGGCGCACGCGTACAGGGCTACGGCGTCGACTCCGACTTCCAGGTCGTGCCAGGCGTGCTCCAGGACATCAACATCCCGCTCGGTGTTCTGACCATCGCGCAGGCGACCGAGACCGTCAACATCGGCGGCAACCTGAATACCGGCGGTGATGTCGCCACGCAGGGCTCGATTATCGAGAGCGAGGCGCTGTACTCCGATGCATTCGCAACAACCCCGGCAGTCGCGGGTGATTTGCTGACCAGCCTCTTCGGGTCGGATGGTTCTGCACGCTTCCCCGCCGGGGCCGTGTTGAATGTCGGCACGATCACGCGTGGCGGGGCCGAATTGCCTACGCGCAGTTTCGAGATCAACACGACCAACACCACCAACTCCGACCAGTTCGGCACGACACTCGGCGACTTCATGGCCTTCATCGAAGACATCACCGGCATCGATACCACGACCGCCAACGCCCCGGGCGTCACCGTCAATGCCTTGGGGCAAGTGGTCGTCGAGTCGAATACCGGCGATGCCAACGAACTGCTCATCGACCCGGGCGACATCATCGCTAGCAGCGGTGGTGTGAATACCCAGCCCTTCACCTCGCCCTGGACGATCGTCCAGGAAGCGACGGGGGAATCCGCCCGGACAAGCTTCATCGCCTACGACTCCTTGGGCAACCCGCTGAACATCGACATGATCACGGTGCTCAACGACAAGAACTCGACCGGTACCCAGTGGGACTTCTATATCCACTCGGACGACGATTCAGACCTGAACAAGTTCCTGAGCCGGGGCTCGCTGAGCTTCGATACCAACGGCCAGTTCACCCTCGCCCAAGGCGCATCATTCGTGATCGACCGTACCAATACCGGTGCGCTGGACCCGCAGAACATCACGCTTGAGTTTACCGACCCCAACGGCACGCTCGGCTCACTGACCGCGCTATCGGGTTTGGACACGAGCCAGGTCAACTCGCTGCGGCAGGACGGCACACCGATCGGCACGCTTGAGGACTTCAGCATTTCCGAAGACGGCACGATCACCGGTGTCTTCTCCAACTCCCTGCTGCGTGACCTCGGCCAGCTCCCGTTAGCGATGTTCTCGAACACCGCCGGCCTGAACGAAGTTGGCGGCAACCTCTACCAGAACGCCTCGAACTCCGGCTCGCCACAGATCGTGACCGGCGGGACGGGCGGATCGGGCCGGGTCATCGGCCGGGCCCTGGAGCTGAGCAACGTCGACCTGGCCCAGGAGTTCATCAGCCTGATCAGCGCGCAGACCGGCTTCAGTGCCAACTCGCGGATCATCTCGACCAGCGACCAGTTGATCCAGGAGTTGCTGGCGTCGATCCGGTGATTGATGGCGCCGTTAGCCTTTGGCCTTTAGCCGTTAGCCAGAGGAACGACGCGGCTTGGATGGTTTGGAGCCAACGGCTAAGGGCTACCTGCTAAAGGCTTCGCCATGATCACCGTCACGCGACTTAACGGCAAGCAGTTCGTGATCAACGCCGACCTGATCAAGGTCGTTGAAGAGAACCCGGACACCACGCTGCGCTTGACGACGGGTGACACGCTGATCGTGCGCGAGTCGATGCGGGAGGTCGTCGAGTTGGCGGTCGATTACGGCCGTTCGCTCCGCAAGATCCTGCCGCCGAGTTGAACGCGGTTTGGTGGGGCGGGTGATTGGTCAAGCGGCCGTCGCGGGACCGCCGATAAAACTCCTGTGTCAACGGACTGACGACGAGTTTTCCCATGGACCTGGGTACTATCTTTGGATTCATCGGCACCTGGCTGCTGATCATCGCGACCCTGCTGCTGGGCGGCAAGATCGGGATCTATCTCGATATCCCTTCGGTCGTTCTCGTTTTCGGCGCGTCGATCACGATCGTATTCTTCGCGATCCCGACGAAGATCGTGAAGAACATCGCCGGGATCGCCAAGAAGGCCTTCTTTACCACACCGATGCCGATCGACAAGCTGATCGAGGACATGGTCGGCTTCGCTGAGATCGCACGCCGGGACGGCATCCTTTCGCTTGAAAATGCCGTTAAAGATATCGACGACCCTTTCGTCGTCCAGGGCATCCAGATGGCGGTGGACGGCACCGACCCCGAGCTCATCGAGCAGATCATGCTGACCGACCTGGACAACCTGGTCGAACGGCACGAGTCGGGCAAGTTCATTTTTGACACGATCACCAAGTACGCGCCCGCGATGGGGATGATCGGCACGCTGATCGGCCTGGTCGCCATGCTGTCGGACCTGACCGACCCGGCCTCGATCGGCGCGGGGCTGGCGGTCGCTTTGCTGACCACGATGTACGGCTCGATCATCGCCAACGCACTGGCCGGGCCGATCGCGGACCGGCTCTCGAAGCGGTCGGCCGAGGAAGTGCTCTACAAGACGGTCATCGTGAAGGGCGTGATGGCGATCCAGAGCGGCGACAACCCGCGGGTCGTCGAGCAGAAGCTCCGCACCTTCCTGCCGCCGAGCCAGCGGCCGAAGGAAGAGGCGGCGTAGTGGAGCCGTTGGCCTTTAGCGATTAGCCATTAGCTCAAGGCAACGGCAGTTCTCCGGCTAACAGCTAATGGCTAAAGGCTGACCGCTTTAATGGGACGAAAATGTAAATGCCCACCCGCCGGTGCTCCGGACTGGATGGTGACCTACGGCGACATGGTTACGCTGCTCTTGTGCTTCTTCGTGCTCATCGTATCCTTCTCCGAAATCAAGAAGCAGGAACAGTTTCAGTCTGTGGTCGAAGAGATCCAGAAGGCCTTCGGCATGCGTGGCGGCGGCGGCAAGCTGCCCACCGAAGATGACCCGGCGCTGTCTCTGATCGAGCGTCTGGAAGCGATCCGCATGCGTCAGGAGCGCGTCCCGAATAAGTCCAACGTGAAAGACCCCGGCCAGACCGGCCGAGAGCCCCGCGTCACGACGATCCGGGAGGGCAAGCAGTACGCGATCGGTGGCAAGATCCTCTTTGAGCCGGGTTCCGCGGACCTGAGCGAGCAGAACAAGCTTCAACTCATTGATTTGGTTTCACGCGTAAAGCTCAAGGACTCGACCAACAAGATCGAGCTCATCGGGCACGCCGCAGCGATGGAACTCTCTGAAAGCGATGGCACCTCCGGCGACCTGCGTTTATTGAGCTACCAGCGCGCCGCCGCGGTCGAGGACTTCCTGACCGGGTCCGAGATCCCTGTGGCGTACCGCCTCGACGGTGCGCGGTTCCTCCTGATGGGCGCTGCCGACCGCGAGCCGATCAACCCGCGCGGGATCAACTCGGATGAGGCCCGCAGCAACCGGCGGGTCGAGATCATCGTGACCGAGCACGTGATCCAGGATCGCCAGGGTAGTGAAGGCCCGCCTGAGTTCTGAACCCTGTTTGCCTGGGGTTGTACTGCATCGCGCAAAAATTGCGGGATTGATCGTGTTTTAGCCGTGAAAACGCCGATAACCAGAACGTATGGCTGAAGAAGAAGCAACAACAGAACAGGCCCCGGCCAAGAAGAAGCTCCCGATGAAGATGATCATCATCCTCGCGATCGTCATGGTCGTCGAGGGTGCAATCCTCACCGGAGGTTTCTTCTTGTTTAGCGATAAGCCGCCTGCCGTGCAGGCCGAAGGCTTGCAGGCGGATGACAAGGCCGCCGAGTTCGAGCTTGTCGAGATTTTACTGATTGGTGATAAGTTCCAGAATACCCGGCAGGGCGCGCAGGCTTACCTGTACGACGCGACGATCTATGTCTTGGTCCAGCAGCGTCACAGCGCCCACGTCGAAGCCGAGATCCAGGAGAAGATGAACAGGATCAGCCAGGAGATCACGGAGATCTTCGCACGGGCCGAGCCCGCGCAGCTCAACGAGCCCGACCGGCTGACGCTGAAGCGGCAGATCCTCGAGCGTTGTGAGAAGCGCTTCGGTGATGATGCGGACGGCGAGCCCTACGTCCGTGACGTGGTGATCAGCAACTGGAAGCGGTTCAGCACGGACCTGTAAACGCGAAGGCGGCCGGCGATGTCAGACCAAAGCATGATCGATGAGTTGTTGGCGCAGTCCCTGGCGGAGGCTCAGGGCCAGGTCGATGGCATGCAGCAAGACGTTGCTTCGGCGCTGGGCCCGACCGCGGGTGAGCAGGGCGGCATCGACATGCTCGGCGACGTGGACCTTGATGTCACGATCGAACTCGGCCGGACCGAGATGCTCGTCGAGGATGTGCTCCGGCTGGCGAGCGGCAGCGTCGTTGAACTCGACAAACTCGCCGGTGACCCGGTGGATGTGTATGTGAATAGCAGGCTGGTCGCGCGGGGCGAGGTGCTCGTGCTCAACGACAATTTCTGTATCCGCATCAGCGAGATCCTGGCGGATGTGCAGGAGGCCGATCCCGCGGCTCATGCCAAGGGCGACGAGTTGGAAGTCGAGCCCGGAGCGACAGCAACATAAGCAGGCAGAAGTCGGACGCGGCTGGGATGAATGCGGCAGGATGCCTGCATCTCTCACGGAGGCTGCGGCAAAGCAAACATCGGCCATGGAGGGCCAGGTTTGGGGCGGCACAACGAGACATTATTCGGTTGGGGGACCTCGATGGCCGTATTGCCGCTGCTGTTATTTAGCGCGGTTGTATGCCCGGAGCCTGCCCTCGCACAAGAGCCGCCGGCCGCCGAACGTTCGCGGATCGAACAGATGCGTGATCAGGCGGAGTTCCCCGCGGTTGATCAGGTTCCGACCGATCGATCGGCTGAGCCGCCGGCCGCGCTTCCTCATGCGTCCGATGAATCGGCGCCGGCTGTAGAGACACCGCTACCCCCGAACGAGTCGTTGCCTTTAGGCGTTGGTGCAGCCGAACTCTTCGCGGATCATGATGAGCAGGTCTCCACGGGTTCGCTGGGCGACGGTTGGCTGCTGAGCACGCTGGCTGCGCTGGGTGTTGTGCTCGCGATCGTTTTTGCGATCCGCTGGCTGCTGAAGCGGGGCGGCGTGGTCGGTCCGAGTATGTCGCAGGGCTCGGTCGTCGAGGTCCTCAGCCGGACAACCGTTGCGCCACGCAGCCACGTGGTCTTGTTACGGGTGGGTCAGCGGGTCTTGGTCGTCAGTGATTCCCCCGCGGGGATGCGCACGCTCGCCTCGGTTGCCGAGGCCGAAGAAGTCGCGGAGTTGATGGGCGCGATCGACGCATCCAAGCCGGCGAGCATCAGCCACAGCTTTGGCACGGTGATGAAGAGGCTCTCGGGCCAGTGGTCGGGCGAGGACGATGGTTACGTTGATGAGCCCGCTGCCGATTCTGGGAAACCCGGTTCTGCGGTTGATCAGGCGGAGGGCGCGCTGTCGCGGGTGCGGGGCCGGCTGGCTGCGCTGTCGGAGACGGGGGGGCGAGCGTGAAGCCGTGGGATGGCCTGCCTCTGTTTTTGCTCGGGTTGCTCGTTTTTCTTCCGCTATCATCGGCGGCGCAGAACGCAAACCCCACCGGTCCCGTGACGCTGGAGTCGCCCGCGCTGACCGCGCCTGAACCAACTGCCGAAGAAGGCCTGCCTGCCAACCCGATCGATGCCGCGGAGGAACTCGGCATCAGCAACCCGATCCAGCTGCTCTCCCGGAGCGGCGACGCGATCAACGCGTTGACCACGGGTGCCTCGGGCTTGGCCGGGCAGTCGCAGCCATCGGCGGATAGCACGGCTCAGGCAAACCCCGGCGAAACCCCCGCGGCGAACCAGGGCCTGAGCACATCGCTCTCGATCCTGCTGCTGCTGACCGTGCTCACGCTGGTCCCGGCGATCCTTGTGATGTGCACGAGCTTCACACGGATCGTGGTCGTTCTCGCGCTCTTGCGTCAGGCGTTGGGCACGCAGTCGCTGCCACCAACGCAGGTCATCGTTGGCTTGTCTCTGTTTCTCACGTTTCTTGTGATGGCGCCAACGCTGGATCGGATCAATACCGAGGTGTTGCAGCCGATGCAGGACCCCGAGATCGAGATGAATGAGATCCAGGCGTGGGAGAAGGCCAAGGCTCCGCTCCGTGACTTCATGTTTGCCCAGATCGACCACGCAGGCAACTGGGACTCGGTCTACATGCTGATGGAGTGGCGTGATCCGGGCTCGACGAAGAACAAGAGCGAGTTGCGGCGGTCGGATGTCGACATGCTCACGCTGATCCCCGCGTTCATGCTTAGTGAACTAAAGGTCGCGTTCCTGCTCGGTTTCAGGCTGTACCTGCCGTTCCTCGTGATCGATATGGTGATCAGCAGCGTGCTGATCTCGATGGGCATGCTGATGCTGCCGCCCGTGTTGATTTCGCTTCCGTTCAAGCTGCTGCTGTTTGTCCTGGTGGACGGGTGGAACCTCGTCGTCGCGAACCTGCTGAGCAGCTTCTCGATGGCGGGTGCCGGGTAGCCGGATTGATATGGCAGGGGCATTGCGCGCGTACTAAATCGGTGACAGGCGACTCAATCGGAGACAATAATGCTGACAGACCAACTGGTTGACGTGACACGGCAGACGCTGACGGTGATGCTCATGCTGAGTATCCCCGTGCTGCTAGCAGGCCTGATGATTGGCTTGATCGGTAGCTTGATGATGACGGTGACTCAGATCCAGGAGCAGACCCTGACGTTTGTGCCCAAGATTATCGGCATGGTCCTGATCGCGATCGTCACGATGCCGTGGATGGTCTCGAAGCTGATGACGTTTAGCGCCCAGATGTTCGGCCCGCTCCCCGCGGGTGGGTAAGCCTCGAAATTATTTTGAACGGATAACGACCTTTTAGAGGAACCGCGTGATTGCCCGTCGACTTGACCCCCATCCTGCCTTATGTGCCTGTCTGGCTGATGATCCTCTTCCGGCTCACAGGGATCTTTGTGCTCGCGCCGGTGCTGGGCAGTTCGTCGATCCCGCGGACGGTCAAGGTGTTCCTGGCGCTCGGGCTGTCGTTCGCGATCTGGCCGATGCTGTGGATCGACCCGGAAGCGTCGGGCAACCTTGCCGTTGCGGTTCAGAACCTCGACCTCTGGTCTCTGGGCCTGCTCGTTGCGCTGGAGCTTCTAATCGGCTACGTGATTGGCTACGCGGCGTCGCTGCCGTTAACCGGTATGCAGCTGGGCGGTCATATTATCGATCAGCAGATGGGCCTCGCCGTCGCGGAGCAGTACAACCCCGAGATCGATGGGCAGGCCGGCGTAACAGCCCAGCTGCTGTTTTGGCTCGCGCTCGCGCTCTTTATCGCGGCGGGCGGGCTCAATGTGATGCTCCATACGCTCGCGCAGACGTTCCGGTACGTCCCGCTCGGCGGGTTTGCCGGCTTCGACCAGATCGTCACGATGGTGGTCGGCATGATCACGATCATGTTCGAGCTCGGCCTGCGGGTCGCGGCGCCGCTGCTCTGCCTGATGTTCCTGATCAGTGTGGGGATGGGTTTCTTGATGCGGACGGTGCCGACCTTCAACATCCTCAGCGTCGGTTTCTCGATCCGTATCCTGTCGAGCCTGATCATCATGATGATGCTCATCGGTGCGATCGCCGGGGCCTACGGCGAGATGACCGGGCAGATCCTCGGCGAACTGATGCGTTTTTTCGATGCCGAGCCGCCACCGCCGCCCGGGCCCAAGGGGATCCCCCGAGGATAAACAGTTAGCACAAGCGGGCCGCAGGACGCGGCCCTGAGAGAGGCCATGGATGGCTGAAACAACCGGACAAGAAAAAACCGAAGCACCCACGCCGAACCGCCTGCGGAAGGCCCGCGAAGAGGGCAATATCGCGCGCAGTACCGACCTGACCGCGGCGTTGATGCTGCTCTTCGCGATCGTGCTGCTCTACCTGTTCAGCACCCGGTTGTTCGAGTCGATGGCGGGGGTGCTGCACCGGCTGCTCAGCTCCGTCGACGCGAGCAACCCGACGCGGAGCGACGACCTGGGCCCGGTCTTTGATTACCTGCTCGGCCTGATCGGGTGGACCGTGCTGCCGCTGCTCATCGCGATTGCGGGCGTGGGCATGCTCGTGACCGCGGGGCAGACCGGCCTGCTGCTCACAGGCAAGCCGCTCGTCCCAAAATTCAGTAAGCTCAACCCGCTTACCGGCTTTAAGCGCCTGTTCGATGCGCGTGCCGCGATCCGGCTGGTGATGAGCCTTGGCAAAGTGATCATCATCTCGGCCGTCGCGACCCTGATGATCATGGCCGAGATCGACGCGATCGCCGCGCTGCCCACGATGACCATCGCCGCCGCGACGGCCGCAGCCGCCCACATGACCTTTATGCTCGCGCTCAAGCTCGCGGTGCTCCTCGTGATCCTCGCGCTCCTGGACTTCGCCTTCCAGAAGTACCAGCACACCAAGGACATGCGGATGACCAAGCAGGAGGTCCGCCAGGAGATGAAGGATATGGATGGCGACCCGCTCATGAAGCAGCGCCGGGCACGCGTCGCCCGCCAACTCGCGATGCAGCGGATGGCGCAGCAGGTGCCTAACGCGGACGTCGTTATTACGAACCCGACGCACCTGTCGATCGCATTGCGTTACGACTCGGACACGATGGCCGCGCCCAGGGTGATCGCGAAAGGCGCCGACTTTATGGCGATGCGCATCCGGCAGATCGCCACCGCCAACGGCATCCCGTTGGTCGAGCGCAAGCCGCTGGCCCGTGCGCTATATAGCAGTGTCGAGGTCGGCGACGAAGTGCCGGAAGAACACTACGCCGCCGTCGCGGAGATCCTGGCTTATGTCTACCGGCTCAGTGGGAAGGTGGCGACGAGCTAAGAAGCGATGGCTGATGCCCTGAAGAACAACTCGATCCCCGCGTGGGTGCACAAGGTCAATCAGAACCGTGCGCTGATGGTGCCGATCGGGCTGATCAGCCTGCTGGCGGTAATCATCGTGCCGCTGCCGCCGATGGTGATCGACCTGCTCTTGGTCGCGAACCTGGCCCTGGCGGCACTGATCCTGCTGACCACGATCTTTGTCGATTCCCCGTTGGATTTCTCGGTGTTTCCGTCGCTGCTGCTGTTCACGACCATGTTCCGGCTGGTCCTGAACATCGCGACGACGCGGATGATCCTCACGGCCGGGGCGGATACGGAACGGGTCAGGTCCCCGGATGAGGCGATGGGGGTTGCCGGCAAGCTGATCGAATCGTTTGCGGAGTTTGTTGCGGGCTCCCAGCCTGTGGTCGGCGTGATCCTTTTTGTCATTCTGATCATCATCCAGTTTGTCGTGATCACGAAGGGTGCTACGCGTATCTCGGAAGTGGCTGCACGGTTCATGCTCGACGGCATGCCGGGTAAGCAGATGGCGGTCGATGCCGACCTCAACGCCGGGTTGATTAATGAGCAGCAGGCCCGCGAGCGTCGCGAAACCATCCAGCACGAGGCCGACTTCCATGGTGCGATGGATGGTGCCAGTAAGTTTGTGCGTGGTGATGCGGTTGCAGGCATCATTATCACTATCGTCAACATCGTTGGTGGCCTGGCCATCGGTATGGCGCTCCAGGGTTGGTCGTTTGGCCAGTCGGTTGAAGTGTTCACGAAGCTGACGATCGGTGACGGCCTGGTCTCGCAGGTGCCCGCGTTCCTGATCGCGTTGGCCGCGGGCCTGATCGTCACGCGTTCATCGAGCCGGGCGAACCTCAACGCCGAGCTCACCACGCAGCTCACCGGCAAGGCGCCTGCGCTTGGCATCACCTCGGGCTTTCTCGCGATGCTGGCGCTGACCCCGCTGCCAACCCTCCCGCTGTTTATCCTGTCTGCGGCGGTCGGCGGCATCGCCTGGCGGAGCGCGAAGACGAACAAGCAAGCCGTTGAACAAGAGCGCAAGGAAGCCGAGAAAGCGGATGCGCCCAAGCCGCCCGAGCCGATCGAGCAGGCCATGACAGTCGACGCGCTGGAGCTCGAAGTGGGCTACGCGCTGGTGAAGCTTGTCGATACAACGCAGGGCGGTGACCTGCTTGAGCGTGTCTCCAACGGCCGCCGACAACTCGCAACGGAGTTCGGGCTCGTCATGCCGCCGGTGAGTATCCGGGACAACGTGCAGCTGCCGCCGAATGAGTACCGTCTGAAGATCCGTGGCAACACGGTCGCGGTGGGCAAGGCGTACCCCGGGCAGTTTTTTGCGGTCGACAACGGGCTTGCCTCGCCCGGTGAGGATGGCCAGCTCAACGGCATCGCGTCACAAGACCCTGCGTTCGGGCTGCCCGCCTGGTGGATCGAGGCCGGTCAACGCCAGCGTGCCGAGTCGCTCAATTACATCGTGGTTGAGCCGAGCATGGTGGTGACCACGCACCTGATGGAGGTCGTAAAAGACCACGCCGACGAGATGCTGTCGCGCGAGGAGACCAACAACCTGATCACCCAGCTGCGCGAGAAAGCACCCAAGCTCTGCGACGAGGTGCTCGGCAAGGTCGGCGCGACCGAAGCGCCCCTCATCCGGCCCGGCGAGCTGCAGAAGGTGCTGCAGAGCCTGCTGCGGGAGCGCGTTCCTGCTCGTGATCTCGAGACGATCGTCGAAACCCTCGGCGATTGGGGCAACCGCACCAAGGACCTCGACGTGCTAACCGAGTACGTGCGTAACGCGTTGCGCCGAACGATCTGCGCCCAGTACACCGTGCAGGAGCAGGAGGACCCGCTCGCCGCCCCAGAGACCGCGAAGATGGTTGACAAGCTCTACTGCATCTCGCTTGACCCGGCGATCGAAGATCAGATCAACAGCTTTATCCAGCGGTCGACCGAGGGGACGAGTATGACGATGCCGCCGATCGTCGCCAACAAGATGACCGCCGCGATCCTCTCCGAGGTGGATGGCCTGGTGCGGAGCGGCAGGCACCCGGTGGTCCTCGCGTCGCCTCAGGTCCGTGCGCAGGTTCGCAAACTGATCGAGCCGCATCTCCCTAACGCGGCGGTGCTCGGCTACAACGAAGTGTGCAAAGGTGTCGAGGTCGAGTCGATGGGTCTGGCTCAGCTTGATACGTCAGCACAGGCTTCTACGGGCACTCGTGCACCAGAGGGCGCCGCGGTATGATGCACGCAGCGTGTGAGATCAGCGATGGATCGTTTGGCTCGCGTCGTCTCGTTAAGACTCAAACCAGGCATGGATGCTTATGAAAACCTTCACTGCTAAGTCAATGCCCGAAGTGCTCGCGTTGGTCAAGCAGACCTACGGCAGCAACGGCGTCATCCTGCATACCCGCAGCTACAAAAAGGGCGGCGTCCTCGGCATGGGGGCGCGGCAGGTCGTCGAGGTCACCGCGACCGATGGGCGGCAGCTCGCACAGAAGTACCAGCGGAAGACGGACCAGGCATCTCGTCAGCGGGCGATGCAGGCCAGGCAACCACTCGCGCAGGTGATGCCGCCGGGACGCCCGCAGCCACCGCCTGTCAACGAGCCTAGTGCCGGTGATCTGATCCGAAAAACCTACGCCGCCGCACGTGCAGACCTCGGGGCCGCGCCCGCCCCGCCCCGCCATGACACCCCGGTGGTCCCTGATTCTCCTGGGCATGCAACACAAAACGAGCCTGTCCCCGGCAGAGCGGGAACCGATATGGTTCGCCGACCCGCTCCGCCGGTGCCTATGCCCGCACCGGCGCAGCAGGTCGTGATCCAGCATCCCGCCGACAACCAGCTTGCGGACGAGCTCACCGCGATGAAGCAGATGATGGTGAAGATGATGCGGCAGCAGAAGGCGGCCCTGCCGCAAGACAACGCGTCACCCTGCAGCGAAACACCCGACCTGCCCGACCCGCTCGTTGCCCACTATCTCCGGCTGATCGAGCAGGAGGTCGCGGAGGAGCTGGCAGAGGAGATCGTGACCCGGGTAAGCCGGGGGCTGTCCGAGCAGGCGATCGCTGATACGGACGCGGTGCGTCGGGCGGTGCACGATGAGATCGCGCGTCGCCTCCCGGTCGAAGGCGGATCGGGCAAACTGGAAAAACCCGAAGACGGTCGGCCGAGAACGATCGCGCTCATCGGCCCGACCGGCGTTGGAAAGACCACGACCATCGCCAAGCTTGCCGCGACGTTCAAGCTCAAGCAGGGCAAGAAGGTCGGCCTGATCACGATGGATACCTACCGCATCGCCGCTGTCGAACAGCTTCGTACCTACGCGGGGATCATCGGGCTGCCACTGAAGGTGGTGAATACCGCAGATCAGCTCACCGATGCGATCGCGGGATACCAGGACCTGGACGCGATCCTGATCGACACCGCGGGCCGATCGCAGAAGGCCTCCGACAAGCTCGGCGAGCTCAAGCAGGTGCTCGCCGCCGCCAGCCCGCACGAGGTGCACCTGGTCCTGTCCTCGACGGTGAGCCAGAAGGTCTTGCTGCAGACGATCGACCGGTTTTCCGCGGTGGAAGCGGACCGGATTATTTTTACGAAGCTGGACGAGGCGGTCACCGGAGGCGTGCTCCTGAACGTCGCTCGCCGCGTGGGCAAAAAAGTCAGCTATATTACGACGGGGCAGGAAGTGCCCCATGAGATCGAGCCGGGCGATTCGGATCGTCTCGCGGCACTGGTGATGGGTGAAGCAAGCGGAGGCGAATGATCGTGGATCAGGCCGAGACATTGCGGGGTTTGATGCGTCAGGGTGCGATCCAGGCAGGCGACCTGCCGAGCCCATCGGCCGGCCTATCTGCGCCGCGCCTCGCGCAGGCCCTTGCGATCTCCAGCGGTAAGGGCGGGGTCGGCAAATCGACGGTTGCGGTGAACCTCGCGGTCATGCTGTCCCGGATGGGCCGGCGTGTCGCGCTGCTGGACGCGGATATGGGCACCGCGAACGCGGATGTACTGTGCAATGTGATGCCCGTTCACACGCTCGCGCACGTCGTGTCGGGCCGACGCGAGATTGAAGAGATCGCGATCCAGGCGCCGGGCGGCTTCTCGTTGATCCCCGGGGCGTCTGGCCTGGCACAGATGGCCGCGTTGGGCACGCAGGAGCGAGAACGCCTGATCGATCAGTTCGCCCGGCTTGAACAGGCGTACGACGTCTTGCTGATCGACACCGGTGCCGGCATCGGGCCAGGCGTGCTTGGGCTACTCACCGCGGCGGACCGCGTGCTGATTGTAACCACCCCGGACCCGACCGCGATCACAGACGCCTACGCGGTGATCAAAACGGCCCACCGGCAGAACAACAAACTTGATGCGAGGCTGCTGGTGAATCAGGCGGCCGACCCCGAAGAGGCGAGGCAGGTGTATACCCGGGTCGCGAGTGTGTGCCGCAAATTCCTTGGGCTTGACATGCAGTACGCGGGCTGTTTGTTGAGCGATCCGTTTGTTCGTGAGTCGATCCGGAATCGCCGGCCGTTCGCCTTGGATCAGCAACAGAACAACGCGACCATCGCGATGAGCGCCTTGGCACACCGGCTTGATAAACATGCAGCGGAACCCGAGCGTGCGCGAAGCGGCTTGCTCCGTCGGATGACCGCGCGCTTGGTCGGTGGTTGAACTCTATTCTTTTTCTTTTGTGTGTTACGCCATGTGTTTTTAACACGCGCTTGATCATTCATGATGCGCGCTGGATTGTGTCGAAAACATCACTGAGCGCGATCTCTGATCATGCTTGTGAAGGCCTGCTACTTTTTTTTCAACATCGACGTTCACTGCTTTCATCTTCTTGGTAAAGTCGGTAAACTGTCACCGGTCAGCAAGGATGCTGATGCGTTTGCCTTTCAAGACTCAGTTTGTTCCGCAAGCAACGGAGTGCTCGCAATACCCGCCCGAGTGATCGCAACTAGCTTCGCGCTGCTCTGCTTCGCAGCCACTATTGTCGTTGGTCTAGCCAACGGGAATGATTGGTTATCGATCTTGTCCAGCGCGTTTCTCGTTTGTCTGATTGCATGGCTTGTTGGTTCAGTGTTGGGCGTGCTCATCCTTCACAGCGTGAATGAACAGATCGATCGGCACCGGGAAGAAAACCCGATTCCAGATGAAGAGAACATCTTTGAATCAGACCCCACCCAGGTGGGAGCTGGTTAAAACGAAGCGGCATGTAATTTGAGACCGGTTACCGGTTCTTGTGATATTAATGAATGACTTTAAATCGCCCACGCAAGGACGCGTCGAGGCAACCCGGTCAAGGAGCGGACCATGGCCCGAATCAGGACAGCGACTCGAAAACCCACACCCGAGCAGGCCGAAGCGATCAAGAAGGTCTGGGTGAAGTACAAGGCCAAGCCCACCGAGGCGATGCGCAACGAACTGATGGAGTTCTACCTGCCGTTGGTCCGCTACAACGCGGAGCGTGTCCACACGAAGCTGCCCGATGAAGTCGATGTGGACGACCTGATGTCCGCGGGGATCTTTGGCCTGATGGACGCGATCGACGCCTTCGACATGGAGCGTGGTGTTAAGTTTGAGACCTATTGTGCACCGCGTATCCGCGGCGCGATCCTCGACGAACTCCGCTCGATGGACTGGGTCCCGCGCCTCGTTCGCTCGCGTTCATCGCAGGTCAACCAGGCGCGCGGTGCTTTCGAGATGGAGCACGGCCGTGCGCCCACGGATGAAGAACTCTGCGACAAGATCGGTGTCGACCAGGACGAGTACGCCAAGATCCGCAAGGACGCCGGCGCGGTATCGACCGTGTCGCTCAGCCGGAAGTGGTTCGAGACCGACTCGAACAAAGATGTCCGGGAGATCGATGTGCTCAAGGACACCCGCCAGGTCAACCCATTGACCGCGGTGCAGAAGCGGGACCTCAAAGACGTGATCACCAAGGGCCTCACCCGGGCCGAGCGCCTCATCATCATCCTCTACTACTACGAGGAGATGACAATGAAAGAGATCGGCGTGACGCTGGACCTCTCCGAATCACGGGTGAGCCAGATGCACTCCTCGATCCTCGCCCGGCTCAAGGCGCAGCTGCAGCACCGCACGACCGACATCGAAGACGAGATTTAAGCTTGGCACCAGATGGATATTAAAAAACCCGCCATTCGGCGGGTTTTTCTCTGCGTAGCAAAAAGCCTCTATTTACTCGGTTTCTTTTTCCGCCGGCGTGACGTTGGTGATGAATTTGTTGGGTTCCTTGTCGAACTTGCTCTTACAGCCGCCGCAGCAGAAACCGACCGTGAGGGTCGAGCTGGTCTTGGCGGGCCGGCCGTTAAAGATACACGTTCCTTCTTCGGCCTCGGCGGCTTTCTCCAGGTGCTTGGAAGGGTCTTTGTCAAATTTCCCCTTGCAGTTCTTGCAGCAGAACGCCACCTCGTAGTCCGAGGACTTGTCCTGATTGACGGCCTCACCGCTGATGGGGCAGACGTCGTTATA
This sequence comes from Planctomycetota bacterium, assembly GCA_039024275.1. Lineage (GTDB taxonomy): Bacteria > Planctomycetota > Phycisphaerae > Phycisphaerales > Phycisphaeraceae > JAHQVV01. The sequence goes on from JBCDKD010000023.1 coordinate 38,081, forward strand.
CAGCGTCTTGGCTTGCTCTTCGGCTTGCGTGATGCCGATGCACAGGGTGAAGATGACAAGTCCCGCGAGAAGGTTGCATTTTTTCATCGTATTGCTCCGTCTTCAGGTTGGTGATCGATGCGGTTGTACCGGCATCGTAGGCCCGGGTCGCTTTGGTGAAAAGGTTTTCGAAGAATTTTGCAGCCGTCTGCCGGTATCTGCACCGCGTTGCATGCCCGACACATAGGGCGTGGTTCGTTATCATGCCCGGTCCATGGCGGATGTGATCCAACAACTCAATCAGTCGTTTTCGGCCGCACTGGCCGCTGCGTTCGGCGGGGCTTATGCCGACGCGGACCCGATGCTCGGCCCGGCGAATAACCCCCAGTTTGGGGACTACCAGGCTAATCTCGCGATGAAGCTGGGTAAGCAGCTGGGCATGCCGCCGCGCGGTGTTGCTCAGGCGGTGGTTGACCACCTCGAGACCGGCGGCCTGATCGAGGAGGCCGAGATCGCCGGGCCCGGTTTCATCAACCTGCGCCTGTCGAACGCGGCGCTAGCATCGACAGCAGCAGAGATGTTGAAGGACCCGCGCCTGGGTGTGCCCAGGCCCGCGTCGCCGCTGACGGTGGTTGTGGACTACTCGAGCCCGAATGTCGCCAAGGAGATGCACGTCGGCCACCTACGCTCGACCGTGATCGGCGACGCGATCGCGCGCGTGCTCGGCTTCCAGGGCCATCGCGTCATCCGCCAGAACCATGTCGGCGACTGGGGCACGCAGTTCGGGATGCTGATCGAGCACCTGGTTGAAACCGGGCAGGCGGACCAGGGCGGCCTCGGTGATCTGACCAAGCTCTATAAGCAGTCCAAGAAGCGATTCGACGACGAAGCCGGCTTTGCAGAACGCGCCAAACGGCGGGTTGTCGCGCTGCAAGGCGGGGATGAGATGACGCTGTCGTTGTGGCGCAGGCTCGTCATGCAGAGCGAGGCCTATTTCGCGTCCATCTATGAGCGGATGGGTGTTTTGCTTGAGCCTGGTGATATCCGCGGCGAGAGTTTTTACAACGACAAGCTGCCCGGTGTCATCGAGCAACTCAAAAAAGACGGCGCTCTAAGAGAAAGCCGGGGTGCGGGCGTGGTGTTCGTTGATGGCTTCCAGGACAAAGACGGCAACCCGCTTCCTATGATCGTTCAGAAGTCGGATGGCGGCTACCTCTACGCAACCACCGACCTCGCCGCGATCCGGTTCCGTATCGATGAACTCGAGGCCTCGCGGGTGGTCTACGTGACCGATGCGAGGCAGTCGCAGCATTTCGCGATGGCATTCAAGGCCTCGGAGGACGCGGGTTGGCTTGCCGGCAAGGCCAAGCTGGAGCATGTGCCGTTTGGGACGGTGCTTGGCGAAGACGGTAAGCCGTTCAAGACGCGCGACGGCGATGTCGTCCGGCTCGTGGACCTGATCGACGAGGCCGAGTCGCGCGCGATCGCGGTGTGCAAGGAGAAGAACCCGGGGCTCACGGACGAGCAGGCCGAGCACATCGGTCGGGTCGTGGGGCTTGGGGCGCTGAAGTACGCGGACCTGTCCAGCGACCGGATCAAGGACTATAGGTTCAGCTGGGATCGCATGCTCGCGCTGGAGGGCAACACCGCGCCTTACCTGATCAACGCCTACGTCCGTGTGCACGGCATCTTCCGGAAGGGAGAGATCGACTTCGACTCGTTCAATGCGGGCCATGTGCAGGTGGAGGACCCCGCAGAGAAGGCCCTCGTGCTCAAGCTGATGCAGTTCGGCGCGACCATCGACTCGGTCACGGCGTCGCTCGAGCCACACCGGATGTGTAACTTCCTCTATGAGCTGGCCTCGGCGTTCCACAAGTTCTTCGAGTCCTGCCCGGTGCTGAAGTCGGATGTGCCAAGCGGTGTGAGGCAGGGCCGGCTTGCGCTGTGCAAGCTTGTTGCGCTGACGCTTGAGCGTGGTCTGGGCCTGCTGGGAATTGGTGTGATCCAGCGGATGTAAATCAGAGCACGAAGCGTCAGCGAGTGGCATCGAATCTTCTAAGACTTGTTGCCACTCGCTGACGCTTCGTGCTCAGTCATTTTTCGATTTGAACACCAAGACGCCAAGACGCCAAGGAAGGCAAGTCGTTTTTAGCCACAGATTGCGCAGATGGACACAGATTCCAAGGCAAGTAAGGCAACGCTTCGCTTCACCGCAGAGACGCAGAGAGCGCAGAGCAAATAAACAGGCCGGGATTTTGCTTGGAATCAATCGACGCTGAAACCGCCTAATTCGATCAAGTTAATAGTCTCAGCGATCATCTCGGGGGTCTGCCTCAAGAGCCTCACGTCGCCATTGGAACCTTGCTCAACATCGATTTCCTTAGATCCCAAGAAGGCCTCAAGCTGTTCGTAAACCTTGCTGCTTCGGCCGATATGCAATCGATGTCGTCCGGACTTCCGGACGTTTACATAATAAGTCAAACTGTTTTCATCGCTGAAGAATGTGAGGCCATTTTTGCGTAGATTACTGCGCATCGGTTCATGTAAGAGATCTGATATTTCGGCAAGCAGAGCTTTATTCGCTGCTGACTTCGACTGATCTTCTCTCTCAAGAACCTCCCGGGTATACGAATCCTGCGAGCCTTCTATCGTGATCTCCTTGGCTTGGAGCAAATCCATAATCGGTTGCATCCGTTCAACCAAAGTGTCGTCCTTGTCTAAGAACCACTCGCCTTCAACACGGCTGTCATCGAGTAGTTGATGGATCGCGTTTTCGATAGCTTTCGCATCGTGATGTTCCCATGCCGCGATGCACTGTGCCTTGATTGGTGACTTGGTATTGCTGATCTACTGTAACCGAGATGTCAGGGTCGCATTGCCTGCCCCGGTGATGCCGACTTTCTTATAGGGAATCTCAATGTGCCCCCCGATATCAATGTACCGCATAACGTACAAAATAGAGTGCTGGTTATTCATCAGGCTGTCTTCTTTCGTAACGTGCCGTTTGTTGAAAGCTCGATTTTAGCAAGTAAATCTGCCTCTCTCCGCGACCTCCGCGCCTCTGCGGTGAAGCGAAGCGTTGCTTTGAATCTGTGTCGATCCGTGTGAATCCGTGGTTAAAAATATCTTGCTGTGTTCCTTGGCGATCTTGGCGGCTTGGTGCACTTGGCGTTTAAATTAAAGTATCTAGACCCGATTAAACTGTCGCCATGCAGATCGGCATCGCACTCAAAGAATGGGCCATCGTTTGCGACTTTCTTGCCCGAGGCAAATGCGCCTTGTTGCTACGCAAGGGTGGTATTCACGAAGCGGGGGGCCCGGGGCGGTTTGCGTTGGATCATGACCGGTTCCTCATGTTCCCGGCGTGGGAGCACGAGCGACTCGATTGGATCAAACCCGACTGGCTGCCCCCGGAAGCCGACCTTCAGATTGACGAGTCGGAGAAAGCCGAGCCGACTCCGATCGGGTTCAAGTGCTACGCGGAGACGGCCAAAGTCTGGCAGGTGCCATCACGATCGGCGTTCGATCAGTTGGACGACCTGCACCCGTGGGCGGAGCCTCAGATCGATATGCGGTTCAACTACAAGCCGGACCGTCCGCTGTACCTGTTGGCGTTGCGGGTTTATCGGCTTAGAGAGCCCGCGGTTGTGCTCAACGAAGACGGGTTTGCGGGGTGTGTGAGCTGGGTGCCTTTGGCCGGTGCAGGCGGGGGTGGCGGGGTGGACGTCGCGGGGGCCGAGCCTGCGATGAGCGGTGCTGCGTTCGATCGGTTGCTTAGGCGTGTGGAGCAGGCCTTTGCGTAGCGCGGTGGCCAAGAAATGAACGGCGTCCACGTTACGGGCGGCGCTGAATATCGTTTAAAAATTTTCTTAACAGTACTTACGCGCGGAATATTTCGTGATGGTCGTGTTGTGCGTACGTGAGCAAGGCTGCCAAGCCGGCGTTGGCAGCCATGTCCGATAACGGTGGCGGCCCGGTCCGGTCAAGCGCATCGGGGCCTTGTCCCCGATAACGCGGGGGTGCAGCGGCTGTTGTGCCGCTCGGTAAGCCGTCCGCGAAAGGGTGCAAGGTATGGTGGGCAAGAAGACAACCGGGTTCATGCTACTCCTGCTCTTGGCGGTCGCCCTTGCCGGGTGCAAGCAGTACTACAACGGGGCCTTCGGCCTGCACCAGGACGACTACAACTCCGTGACAGAGTACCACCTCAAGCGTGAACAGCGCCTGATCGAGCAAGACCAGAAGCAGGCGAAGCTCGCCGCGGAGATCAACAAGTCCGCCGGCATCACATCCGATCCGCTGCCGCCAGCAGGTGTCAACACCGCCGAGCCCGTGGTCTACCCGGACGAGTCGGACCAGCCCGAACGCCCGATCGATGGCCTGCACAGCGCGCTGGATGCCCCACGGCCCTACGTGTCGACCCAGCCGACGCCCCAGCAGGCCTCCAGCCCGATCGACATCTACGGCAGCATGGGTGCCGACGCTGGCCCGGTCTCCCCGCTGGACTCGACCGGCCAGCTCCGACGCATCAGCCTGACCAGCGAGGGGGCCGACTTTGATGCCGCCCTGGACGCCGCGGGCGAGCACCTCATCTACAGCTCGACGCGCCACCGCGAGACCGCCGACATTTATCGCCAGCGGATCGATGGCTCGGCGATCACCCAGCTCACCGACGACCAGAGCAACGATGTCATGCCGGCCCTGAGCCCGGACGGCAAGACGATCGCCTTTACATCTGACCGCAGCGGCAACTGGGACATCTACCTGATGGATGCGGATGGCGGGCCCGCGGTGCAGCTGACCAGCGATCGCACGCACGAGATCCACCCCAGCTTTTCGCCTGACGGGAAGCACCTGGTCTACAGCTCGCTGAGTGATCGCTCGGGGCAGTGGCAGCTGGTTGTGATCGATGTCGCGAACCCGACCACCAAGCGGTACATCGGGCACGGCCTGTTCCCGCAGTGGTCGCCAAAAAACAACACGATCTTGTACCAGCGTGCCCGTGAACGGGGGACGCGCTGGTTCAGTGTCTGGACCGTTGAGCTGGACGAACGCGGCGAGGCGGGCAGCCCGACCGAGATTGTCTGGTCCAGCGCGTTCGCGTGTATTACGCCTTCGTGGTCGCCCGACGGTAAGGCCGTGGTTTTTTGCACGGTTACGAATCCCGACGCCGATACGCAAGGGGACAGGCCCGCGCAATCGGACGTGTGGATTGCCAAGGCCGACGGCAGCGGGCGCACGAAGATGACCCGCGGCAAGTACGCGAATCTTCAGCCGGTGTGGTCCGGCGACAACGCGATTTACTTCGTCTCGAATCGGGCAAGCAACGGCGTCGAGAACATCTGGGCACTGGACCCCGACGACGCGATCAAGGTTGCCTTCGGCATGCAGACGGACGAGACACAAACGGCCGACGTGCCGACCGACTGATCAAGATGATCGGTTGATAGACAGCGACGCGTCGGCGGAGGCCCCGGCGTGAATAACCCCCGGCATGACGCCATGACAAGTGAACAGGTTCGATTGATCGTGATGCGCTTGATGCTGCTCGTACTGGTCGTCACCCCCCTATTGGGTTGCCAGACGCCAAAGGTCGAGCAGCGTATTGAAGCGCCTTACGCAAAGCGTCAGGTCTGGGCCGTCGCGCCGCTCCGCAACGAGTCGGGCAGCCGATTCGCCGACGGCATGCAGATGGCCGATGAGCTGACGCGGTCGCTGGAGCAGGTGGTGGGGATCGATGCCCTGCCGCTGAACCGTGTGCTCGAGGCGATGGACGCGGTCCGGCTGACCGGGATTGAATCGCGAGAAGACGCGATCCACCTGCGTGAAGCGCTGGGTGTAGACGCCCTGGTCGTTGGCAGCATCACACACTACGACGCGTACGACCCGCCGAAGATCGGGCTGGCCCTGGACCTCTACACCTGGCCGCTGGATCGCAGCGGCGGGGGGCTTGATATCCGCGGCCTGTCATGGGCGCCGACCGCGGACAAGGCGGGGATCCGGCGCGGCACGCTCTACCGGCCGGACCAGCCGGTGACGACGGTGTCGGGCTACTTCGACGCCTCGGGGGTGGGCACGAAACAACTCTTAGATGACTACGCCTACGGGCGGGGCTCAACGCCCAACGCGCTGCACGAACGGCGTCTGTACACGATCAACATGAACCTGTTCCAGGAATTCGCGGGCCACGAGATGGGCTCGCAACTGATTTGGGCCGAGTGGCAACGCTTGGCGAGAGGGTACGAGGCGGTGCGGCGGCGAGCCGCGGCCGACGGAAATACAAGCCCTTGACCGGCGCGGCGTGCGTCGGCGAGAGGCCGGAGCACGACGATGTCGGACACGACAAGATCAAAACAAGCGCAGCTGGCCCGGGACTCCGCTGCGCAGTTTGAGCAGCTTGGCGAACACGAGTTCGCCCTGGTGAAGAACGGCAAACGCTATGTCTTTGACTGCGCCCCGGGCCACGAGGCGCAGACGCTCAATGAAATCGCAGAGATGGTGACCCGCAACGATTCGGACCTGACCTGGTTCGATGCCGCGGTGCTCTCGCACCAGCTCGGCGAGCGGATGAGCAGGCGACTCAACGAGCTGGGGGCCCCGAGGCTCTCGGCCTGATCGATACGAACTGGATATGAACACACGCCACGTGGACGCGGCGTCAACCGCAGGGACGCAGATGAGTAAGGAACGCAACACCATGCCTGAAACCCAAACCGAGCAGCAACCCGAGCTCATCAACCAGTTCGTGGACTACCTCCGCAACGAGCGACACTTCAGCCCGTACACCGCGCGGTGCTACGGCGCCGACCTGCGTCAGTACGTCGAGTACCTCGAGTCCGACCACGCCCCCGAGTCGGCGGCGGCAACCGTTGCCAACGAACTCGATGGCCCGGCTACGAACGCTCCGATCACCATCGCAGACAAGCTCAAGCAGGCGGACCCCATGGTCGTCCGCGGCTTCCTCAGCCACCTCGACCAGTTCGGCTACTCGCCCGCAACGACCGCCCGGAAGATCGCGACCCTCCGCTCGTTCTACAAGTGGATGAACAAACGCGGCATCATCGAGTCCAACCCGATGCTGCTGATCCGCACCCCCAAGCAGACCAAACGGCTGCCCAAGGCGATCACCGTCGAGCAGGTCGAACAACTGCTGTCGGCCCCCGACAACCGCGAAACCCTCGGCGCCCGCGACCGCGCGATCCTCGAGACCCTGTACTCCACCGGCGTCCGCGTCAGCGAGCTGGTCGACCTCAACCGCAACGACCTGGACCACGCCGGCCAGACCATGCACGTCCGCGGCAAGGGCAAGAAGGAGCGCATCGTCCCGCTGGGCAGCCACGCCATGGCCGCGATCCGCCACTACCTCACGCTGCTCGAGCCGGACGCCCGCTTCTCCGAGCTGCGTCAGGAGTCGCTGACCAACGCCGCGGTCCCGCTGTTTGTGAACAAGAACGGCGGCCGGCTCAGCTCCCGCTCGGTCCGCCGCAAGCTCGACAAGTACCTCAAGGAAGCGGGCCTGGACCCGCAGATCAGCCCGCACACGCTGCGGCACTCGTTCGCGACCCACCTGCTGGACAACGGCGCCGACCTGCGGTCGGTGCAGGAACTGCTCGGCCACCAGTCGCTGAGCACGACGCAGATCTACACCCACCTCTCGTCGATGCGGCTCCGCACCGCCTACGACGACGCCCACCCCCGCGCGGTGTAGTCGCGGCGAAAGCACCATTACTTCGGCATCAGTGTAAAGAACCCCTGCCATAACCGGCCGGGGTTCTTTCATAGGCGAACAACGACAAACCCTGCCGTACGCCAGGCCGTGATCAGAAGCGGGTGGGAGTCTGCCCAGCGGCGGGGTGGTGGTTGGGTCGACACACGGCCTATACACAAGACGCAGCAACACAGTCATATGCGTTGCATCTCATTGCCGCAAGACATAAGAAAACTACTCGGACCCACGCGCCAAAACGGGTTAATCTTCTTGAATAGTAACGGTAATCCCTATACGCGGGATACCTACCGCCAAACGATCGTACGTGCTATCGAGAGGGCAGGCTGTAACCACTGGACGCCGCTCCAGATTCGTCACAATGCAGCAACGCGGTGGTTTGACGAGGCTGGCTACGACGTTGCTTCCGTTTTGCTTGGGCATCGCGATCGCCGATCTACATCTAGGTATATTGACCAGGGGCTAGATGATGTGCTGCAAGCATCACGTAAATTGCACAATACCTGATTTGTACTGGATTACTTACACTTTGAATGGGTTAATCTATTTTCAGCGTAGTAAACAGATCTTTTTTTAGTGTGTATAGTGTATTCATTGGTGATTATCTCTAAAACGCCCATTTTCGTTTGTACATCGACATTACTTTATAAGTCATAGTGAGGTGCAAGTTGCCTGAGGTTGAAGCATCAGAATCAAGGCCAGAGCCAGAGCCAGAGCCAGAGTCAAAGCCGCCTTATCACGGCGCTCCTGAAGCGACTAAAGAGAAAGTAGCTCATGGTTCCATGCAGGAGTCAACGCTTCATAATTTTCCTGCGCCAGAAAAATCGTATATGGATCAGCCAACATCAGAAGTGCCTAGATCGCATGTAAAAAGTGCGGGTACACTGATCGCAATCATCCTGATGGATTTTATAGTTCTATGTACATGGTTTGGCTGTTCCTGGGCCTTTTTTGAGTTGGCCGCATTTGCTGAATCAAGAGATTTCGTCCCTCTATTTGCCCAGCTATTTGCTTGGATATCTTCAATCGGAACGCTGGCGCTTGCGATAATATTTATTGTTAAAGATGTTATTGGCGAACTTCGTGGGCCATCTAGGTAAGGAGTAGCTTAATGACTAATATGGTTTTTGATTTTATGGATCGGTTTGTTTTGCTTTTCATCGAGCCTTCTAAGGCCAAAGGGCTGAATAGTAGAAGGGATAGTTTCACTGATGTCATTGAAGCTTTAGCGGAGCGGATGATCGGATTGTCTCATGTTGTTTTATATTCAGCTATATTTGCACTAATAATTATTGGTTTGATTAAGCTCTATGTGTTAAGTGCGTACCTCATCGTAGCCAATGGTACAGCGGCATATTGGTACTTACTCATACCAGTTGCTATTGTTTCTGCATACATTCTATGGTCACGGCGGCTTATGCTTCGTCGGCTACTTGCAGAGGAGCAGGAGCTAAGGCACGCAGGAATGTTGGTGGATAATTCGCGATATGTGGAATTGATTAAAGCCCGGCGTAAGGCCTCAAAGGGCCGATTGATGGAGGCTATGCGTTCCGGTGTTCATAAGTCCTCTGCACAGTCTGCTGCAAGAAAATTTCAGATTTCAATAGAGCTTTTGAGACAGGAAATACGGAGTAATTATTTTCTGTTTGATAGATATTTAATTGAGTTTCTTGACGCGGCAAAGGCACAGGAAAAAGAAGATGGCTATCAAGAATCAGCTTCTGATGATGTTTATACATATATCGAAAAATCGATGTTGTATGCGATAGTCTTGAAGGGTCTTGTTGAGGTATATAAGCGTAGTGATCATCGTGATGAAGTTTTATTTCTTCTTCCAGAAATCACAGCATCGATTTATAGTCTCGGAGACCTTTTCTATCTATATGCTGGTGGTACCAATGGCGAGCGCAATAAGCGTTTGAGCAAGGTTGCCACTGATCAGATTAAACTTCACCATTCTGTGATGAAGATGCTTGAAATGCCTGAGTATGAGCCTGAGCCATATGGAGCTTGATCAACAATAAAATGTTTCAAATGATCAGCGCAGACTGAATGCACTTCGAGATTTTCTGTTCAATGAACGGCAGGCTCTTCGAGAGAAATTGTTAGATGCTTTGGGTGCCACCGTTTGTCTTGTGGCACAATTGTAATTCCCCAACCAGCGGCTCTGATCTTTCCCGTAACCTGGACTCTTCTTCCTTCTTTGTATTGCTTTTGTGCTCGCTCCACGAAGTCTACATCGCCAGTTAACCTAATGGAAGAGATTCTCTCTTCCATATCCCAGCCCATGTATCGAATAGGGCGGTACTTGATTGTGACGTCGATGTGCCATTCCGAATCGTTGAATGGATTTTTGGAGACTTTTGTGCTGCTAACAATTCTTCTTGCACTGAACATGGACCCGGGTAGACTTTCTCTCATCCAGCGCTTAACAGCATCTGCCTCTGTTCTCGTCCAGCCATCACGCTGCGGCGATAGTTCTTCAGGAATCTGTTTAAATATTTCATCCGCACTTTCGTATTTAATGACTTTTTCGCTTTTCTCTTGACCAGCGTTTTCTTCCTCTTGAACAACACTCTTAGGTGCAGTTGTTTCGGCTTTTGCTTCAAGCTGTTTTCGTAACTGTGTATTTTCGAGCCGCAGTTGGGCAAGCTCTGCGCGTAGTGTCTCAATCTCTGCTTTTAAGGCTTCTACCTGTGTGGGCTTTTCTTCTGCATGTGCGGTCGTCATTGGTACAGCACAAGCAAGCATCACAGTGATCAGTGGAGCAATGAAACACCTCATGGGACGATCCTCGATGAAAAATTTGAGACCCGGGCTTGACGCAGACGATGGGAGGCGATAGCTTCGCGCAAAGATAAAGCCCGGCGTGCCATTGGCGTGGCCCGTCGGGCCGGGCCCTCAGCGAACTGAGGTGCTCGCCCAGGGGTTTGCCCCCCTGGACCTCACGGCCCCGCGTCTGCAAACGCATGGGCCGGGCGAGACACACTGGGTTAGCAGCATGCCTCAAAGCGGGTGAAGAGATTCGAACTCTCGACATTCACGTTGGCAACGTGACGCTCTACCACTGAGCTACACCCGCGTGTTGGACCGACAAGTCTAGCATCTCCGGCGGGCCTTGCAAGTATCCGATCACACCGCTTTGTGCTTGGCATGTGGGCTCAGGGCGGTATGCTGAGGCGATGTTTGAGCCTCTTGTTATCCGGGCACGGCGTGCGCGATGGTGGGTCTTCGGCCTGTATCTGGTGCTGATCGGCTTCGGCTCGCTGGCCCAGCCGAAGCCGCCCGGGCAGACCGTCAGCGATCGGGTCGTCCAGGCCCACCGCGAGGTCGGCACCGCGGTCGTTTCGGTGCGGTACGGGATCTACTACACGCGGGCCGATGAGACCGAGTTTGTCACGACCGACTACCGGGTGGTGCTGGACCGGCCTGGCGGGCGTGTGCGGGTCGATCGGCCGGGCTTCACGCTGGTCAGCGATGGGCGGGACATCTTCCTGGTCGCCGAGGCGTTGCCGGGCCGGCACCTGCATATGCCGTTGGATGGCGGGCTGACGTATGAACGGCTGGTCGAGGTCTTCCCTGACCTCGCTAACCCTACGCCGCCGGCGCTTGTGTATCTTTTGGCAGAGGACCCGGTTGCGCAGTTCACGGGGGACCCATCTGTCGACGCGACGCCGCTGGGGCCTGCGGACGGCGGGGGGCAAGGCCGGGTCCGCCTCGCGTTTCCCCTTGGGCAGGGCAGCCATCAGCAGGGCTTTGATCGGGAATCGGGTCTCGTCGAGCAGGTTCTGATCGACCTGGATGTCAAGGGGCAGGACCTCGAGGCGGTGCGCTTCCACTACGCGTTTGAATGGTCGGCGGTCGACGAGCCAGTAGACGAGGCCGTGTTTGAACTGGACCTGAAGCAGTCGCAGGAGATGACCACGTTGGCCGCGTTCCTGTCGCCCCCGGGTGGTGGTGGGCCGGGCGGCGCAGCCGGGCAGGGGGGAGGCGCGGGTGGCGGGACGCTGATCGGTTTGCCCCTGCCTGAGATCGAGCTTGCCGTGCTGGGCAGTGAGGACAAGGTCAAGCTCTCTGAACTCGGTGAGGGCGTCGTTGTGCTGGAGTGCTTCGCGACATGGTCCAAGACGAGCGTGCTGGACCTGCCCGCGCTGGCGGAATACGAGGCGTGGTGCAAGGAAAACAACCATGCGGTGGGGGTGTATGGTGTCGCGGTCGGCGAGCAGGCCGAGAAGATGACCAAGTGGATGGAGGCCTTGGAGAAGACCGCCAAGAAGGAGATCGGCCTGACCGTGCTGCTGGACCCATCAACCGAGGCGGCGATGGCATTGAAGCTCCCGACCGTGCCGCGCACGCTGGTCGTGGTTGATGGCCGGGTCGTGGATGTGTTTGGTGGGGTGAAGCCGACGTATCTGGAGGACCTGAAAGAGGGCACGGCGGGGTGGTTGGAGAAGGTGGAGGATAAGGGAGAGTAGGAAGAAGTGATTTCGGGGTAAGGCGGCATTGCGACCCGGCTGGGCTTAATCCTGCTTCGATTCTTTCTTGGGCTTGGGCGACTCGGCCTTCGGCTTGGCTTCGCTCTTCTTGTCTGGCTTTTTCTCGGCTTTTGTCTCCGGCTTCTTCTCGCTGTCGGCCTTCTTGTCCTTGTTGTAGCCCTCCGAGCGGTAGTCGGTCTCGTAGAAGCCTGAGCCCTTGAAGATGATGCCGGCCCCGGTGCCGATGAGCCGGCGGAGTTTGTTCTTGCCGCACTTCTCGCACTTCTTGAGCGGCTTGGCGGACATCATTTGGAATTCTTCGAACGCGTGGTCGCACGCATCGCAGACGTAGTCGTAGGTCGGCATGGTTTCGGTTCCCTTATACCCCCTGGGTGCTATAGAACTGCCGCAGGCGGCTCTGTGCAAGGCTATTTAAGCATGCTTCTTCGAGTTCGCACACAGCTTGCTGAAGCAAGTTGTGTGGCACCCCGGCTTTGTTGCGTTTCTATTCCGCGACACCGACCTGGGCCGGGCGGATCACCTTGTCGCCCATTACGTAACCGGGCTGCATCTGCATGGTGACGTGGTTGGATTCGATCTCGTCCGAGGGCTGTCGCATGAGCGCTTCATGCCGGTTCGGATCGAACTCCGTGCCCGGCTCGACGTCGAGCCGTTCGACACCGAAGCGGTTGAGTGTGGCAAGCATCTCGCTGTGCACCATCATGACGCCCTGCAGCACGCCGGCGGCCTCGTCTTTGCTCTGGCCTTCGAGGGCACGGTCGAAGTGGTCCATCACGGTGATGAACCCGCGGGCGACATCCATCAGCTTCTGCTCAACCGCGGACTGGATATTCTGCTGCGCCCGCCGGGCGAAGTTCTGATAGTCCGCGGAGACGCGCAGCAGCTTGGATTCGAGCTCGTCACGCTCGGCCTGGAGCGCGTCGATCGGCGACTCTTTTTCGTCAGGCGTCACGTCGTACTCGGTGGGCTCGAGCGTCTCTTCGCCTTGCAAGTCTTCGGGTTGTTCGGTGTCTTGATCAGTCATAGCAGTTTGTATGGCTTGGGAGGGCGAGGCTCCTGCCGAGCCGGTAGCCCCTTTTGCTTGCGGCTCGGCAGGAGCCTCGCCCTCCCGGAAAATCACTAGCCGATGTATTCCTTGATCTTCTTCCAGAAGCCTTTGTGCTCGGGCATATCCTGGTGCGCTTCCGTCTCGGCGTACGCCCGGAGCAGTTCTTTCTGCTTGGCGTTGAGCTTCTTGGGCACTTCCAGCAAAACCGCGACGATCAGGTCGCCACGTCGGCCGCTGCGTAGGTTCGGCAGGCCCGCGTTCCTGATGCGGAAGAGTTCGCCGTGCTGCGTGCCTGGTTTGAGCGTCAGCTCCTGCTCACCCTCGAGGGTTGGGATACTGAGTGTCGCGCCCAAGGCCGCCTGCCCGAAGCTGATCGGCATGCGCAGGACGAGGTGGTCGTCTTCCCGGGTGAAGAGCGCGTGCTCTTCGACACGGATCACGACGTGCAGGTCGCCACGCGGGCCATTGTTCTTGCCCGGCTCGCCCTCGCCTTGGACGCGGATGGCTTGGCCGTCGCGGATGCCCGCGGGCACCTTGACGGACAGCTCGACGCGTCTGGGTTGTCGGCCGTCCCCGCCACAGTTGGCACATTTTTCACGGTAGCTCTTCCCCGCGCCGTTGCAGGCGGGGCAGGTCGAGACCATGCGGAACATGCCGCCCAGGCCGGCTTGCTGGACTTGCCCGGTCCCGCCGCAGGTGACGCAGGTCACCGGCTTAGTACCCGGCTTGCCGCCGGTCCCGCTGCAGGTCTCGCAGGTATCCTGCCGCGTGAACTCGATTTCTTTTTCGACGCCGCTGAGGACGTCGTTGAGCGTGACGGTTGTGACGGTCTCGAGGTCGTAGCCGCGGTTGGACTGTGCGCGACCGCCTCGCGAACGGCCGCCGCCGAACGCGCCGCCGAAGATGTCGTCGAACATCGAGAAGATGTCCTGCGCGTTCATGTGCGAGAAGTCGTGCCCGGCCTGGCCGTTGAGGCCCGCGTGGCCGAACTGGTCGTACTTGCGCCGCTTGTCGTCGCTGGACAGGACCTCGTAGGCCTCGGACGCCTCGCGGAACTTGGCTTCGGCCTCTTTGTTGTCGGGGTTGCGGTCCGGGTGGTAACGCATCGCGAGCTTGCGGTACGAGCGCTTGATCTCGTCACCGCTGGCGGTGCGCTCGACCTGGAGCACCTCGTAGTAGTCGCGTTGTGTCGCCATGCTTGGACGGTACGGGTGGGCTGGATGAAAAAAGAACGCCGGCGCGCGTTAGTGCACCGGCGGTGTCTTGTATTAGGCGATTAGCTGACGGCGCCTTCGATGGCGTCGTCATCGTCGGCGAGCTCGGTGACCAGCACGTTGGTTGTGAGCATTAGACCGGCGACCGAGGCGGCGTTTTGCAGCGCGGTGCGGCTGACCAGGGCCGGGTCGATGATGCCGGCCTTGACCAGGTCGCCGTACTCGGTGGTCGCGGCGTTGTAGCCCTGATTGGCTTTCTTGGCCTTGACCTCCTCGACGACGAGGAAGCCGTCTTCACCGCCGTTCTCGACGATCTGTCGCAGCGGGACCTCGAGCGCCTGCGCGACGATGTCGTAGCCGATCTTGTCGTCGCCTTTGGCCTTGGATCGGCCCGCTTCAACCGCGGCGACCGCACGGATGAACGCGACGCCGCCACCGGGGACGTACCCTTCGGCGGCCGCGGCCTTGGTGGCGTGCAGCGCGTCGTCGACACGGTCCTTTCGTTCCTTCATCGCGGTCTCGGTGTGTGCCCCGACACGGATGATCGCGACGCCGCCGGTCAGCTTCGCCAGGCGTTCCTGGAGCTTCTCGCGGTCGTAGTCGCTGGTCGTGGCTTCGATCTGCGTGCGGATCTGGTCGCAGCGGGTGGTGATGTCCTTCTTTTTACCGCCGCCCTCGATGATGGTGGTCGCGTCCTTGTCGATCACGAGCCGCTTGGCCGAGCCGAGTTGGTCGAGCTCGAGCGCTTCGAGCGAGATGCCGAGGTCTTCGCTGATGTAGGTGCCGCCGGTCACCGCGGCGATATCGCCGAGCATCGCCTTTCGGCGATCACCGAAGCCCGGGGCCTTGACGGCACAGACCTTCAGCACGCCACGCAGCCGGTTGACGACCAGTGCCGCCAGTGCTTCGGATTCAACATCTTCCGCGATAATCAGCAGCGGCTTCTGAGCCATCGCGACTTTGTTGAGTAGCGGCAGCAGGTCGGGCAGGTTGCTGATCTTCTTCTCGTGGATCAGGATCAGCGCGTCTTCGAGCACGCACTCCTGACTGGTTGGATCGGTCATGAAGTAGGGCGAGAGGTAGCCCTTGTCGAAGTTCATGCCCTCGACATAGTCGAGCGTGGTTTCGGGGGTCTTGCCCTCTTCGACCTCGACGACGCCCTCGGGGCCGACCTTCTCGATGGCCTCGGCGATGATCGAGCCGATCTCCGCGTCGTGGTTGGCCGAGACGGTCGCCACCTTCTGGTAGTCGCCGGTCCCCTTGCACTTGGTTGCGCTGGCGGTAATGGCTTCGCCCGCCACCTCGGCGGCGGCGGTGATACCACGCTGCAGCGCCATCGGGTTCGCGCCGGCGGTGACGTGCCGCAGGCCCTCTTCGAAGATGGCCTGAGCGAGGACGGTCGCGGTGGTCGTGCCGTCGCCCGCCTTATCGTTGGTCTTCTTGGCGACTTCGACGACCATCTTCGCGCCCATGTTCTCGAAGGGCGAGGCGAGGTCGACTTCTTTCGCGACGGTGACGCCGTCCTTGGTCACGGCAGGGCCGCCGAAGGACTTATCGAGGATCACATTCCGGCCGGTCGGGCCCATGGTGACCTTTACGGCGTTGGCCAGCTGGTCCAGGCCTTTCTTGAGCTCCAGGCGTGCCTGGGCGTCGAACATCAGTTGCTTCTGTGCCATCAGAGTTGGCTCCAGTTAGGTGTTGTATTGTTTTAGTCAGTGCTGGGGGAGCCCGGCCCTTTCGGGCCGGCGCTAAGCCGTCTTACTTCTCGACGATCGCGAGCAGTTCGTTCTCGCGCATGATCTTGTGCTCGACGCCGTCGATGTCGACTTCCGAGCCGGCGTACTTGCCGAAGAGGACGGTGTCCCCTTTTTTGACGGACAACTTGCCGCGCTCGCCCGAGTCGGTCAGCTTGCCCGGGCCGGCGGCGATGACCTTGCCGGTTTGTGGCTTTTCCTGCGCGGCTTCGGGCAGGTAGATCCCCGACTCGGTGCGTTCGTCGGCGGTGTCGGGCTTGACCACGATGCGGTCATCAAGAGGGGTGATGGTGGTCTTAGCAGCTTTCTTGGTCTTGGTGGCCATCGTTGGCGTCTCCGGTGTGTTGGTTCGTTGTTGCGTGTTAGTTTGAGTCGGTCGGTGTTGGAGCTGTCTGGCTTACATCATGCCGGGCATACCCATGCCGCCCATCCCGCCCATTCCGCCCATCCCACCCATGCCGTGGTCATGGTCATGGTGGTGGTCGTCGTGCCCGCCGTCATCCTCGACAGGGATCTCCGTGACCAGGCAGTCGCAAGTCAGCAGCACGGTCGCGACCGAGGCCGCGTTCTGCAGCGCGGTGCGGTCGACCTTGGCGGGGGTGATGATGCCGCGTTCGATGAGGTCGGCGTATTCGAGTTTGAGGGCATCAAAGCCGTTGCTGCCTTTAGCGGCCGCGACCTTGGACACGACAACGGTGCCGTGCTCGCCTGCGTTGTCGGCGATGGTCTGCAGCGGGACGGTCAGCGCCTTGGCGATGATGTCGACGCCGACCTGCTCGTCACCCGCCAGCTTGAGCTTGGAAAGCTTCGCCGCGGCACGGACAAACGACACGCCGCCGCCGGGTACGATGCCTTCTTCGACGGCCGCACGGGTCGCGTGCAGGGCGTCTTCAACGCGGGCTTTCTTCTCTTTCATTTCGGCTTCAGATGCGGCGCCGACATTGATCTGCGCCACGCCGCCCGCGAGCTTGGCCAGGCGTTCCTGGAGCTTCTCGCGGTCGTAGTCGCTGGTGGTGGTTTCGATCTCGTTGCGGATCTGGCTGATGCGGCCCTGGATATCCTTGGTGGATCCGGCGCCTTCGATGATCGTGGTGTTGTCGCCGTCGATCGTGATCTTCTTGGCCATGCCGAGGTGGCCGAGTTCGACCGCGTCGAGCTCGATACCGAGGTCCTTCATGACCGCGGTGCCGCCGGTGAGTACGGCGATGTCGCCGAGCATGGCCTTGCGCCGGTCGCCGTAGCCCGGCGACTTGACCGCGCAGATGTTGAGCACGCCACGCAGCTTGTTCATCACCAGCGTCGCGAGGGCTTCGCCCTCGACGTCTTCCGCGATGATCAGCAGCGGCTTCTTCGTTTCCTGGACCTTCTCCAGCAGCGGGACGAGCTTCTGGATGCTGCCGATCTTGTCCTCGTAGATCAGGACCAGGCACTTGTCCAGCTCGACGTTCATCGCGTCCGGGTTGGTGATGAAGTTCGGGGAGAGGTAGCCGCGGTCGAACTGCATGCCTTCGACGACGTCGATGTCGGTTTCGAGGCTCTTGCCTTCTTCGACGGTGATCACGCCGTCTTTGCCGACAGTCTCCATCGCGTCGGCCATAATCTTGCCGATCGAGGGGTCGTTGTTGGCGGAGATGGTGGCGACGTTCTGGATGTCCTTCTTGCCGTCGATCTTCTTGGCCTGCTTGTCGATCTCGGCGACGGCGGCTTCGGTCGCCTTCTTGATCCCGCGGACCAGGGCGTTCGCGTCGTGGCCCGCGGCGACCTGGCGCAGGCCTTCCTTGAAGATGGCTTCGGCCAGCACGGTCGAGGTCGTGGTACCGTCGCCCGCCTTGTCGGAGGTCTGGCTGGCGGCCTCTTTGACCAGCTGGGCGCCCATGTTCTGGTTCTTGTCGGCCAGTTCGATTTCTTCGGCGACCGAGACGCCGTCCTTGGTGACGGTCGGGCCGCCCCAGGACTTGTCGAGCACGGCGTTGCGGCCGCGCGGGCCGAGGGTGCTCTTCACGGCGGTAGCGAGTTTCTCCACGCCGGCCAATAGGCTCGACCGGGCATCGGTTTCAAAGACAAGGGACTTAGCGGGCATTGTTTTTGGCTCCTGTGGGAAGCGGGTAGGGTCAGGATTGGCCTGCAGCGATCGCCGCGGCATACGGGGGGTCAACAAGACCCAGGCCAAGGTATGGGTGTGACAGCTACAGTTTTTTATTTTGCTAAAGCTATTTATAGCAATACTTTGCATAAGAAAAAGCTCGCCAACCGTGTGGCGAGCTGTGGGTGGGGCGTGTCAGGTTGGCAGGGTGGCACTGGCGTGGCTGTCAGGCGGCGTCAGGTGTCCGAGCCGCTCGGGCCGGGGCCGGGCTCTGGGCCTGTGATACCGCCGGCCTTGTAGCGGGCCCAGTAGGCCTTGAGCTCGCGTTTGACCAGCTTGGCGAGGATCACCCCGCCGATGATGTTGGGCAGGGCCATACTGAGCAGCATCACATCCGAGAAGCCGATGACGGGTTTAAGGCTCGCCACGGCGCCAACGAAAACACATGCCACGAAAACGAGGCGGAAGATGATCACGGACTTGAGCCCGATGAGGTAGCCCCAGGCCCGCTCGCCGTAGTAGCACCACGAGATCATCGTCGAGAAGGCAAAGAGCACGATGCTGACAGACAGCACCCACGGGAACCAGTCACCGACCCGGGTCTGCTCGAAGGCGTGCAGCGTGATCGCCGAGCCGTTGTCCGATTCAACTAACTCCGGTGCGATGTAGGCGTCGGTGATCAGCACGACCATCGCGGTCATGAAACAGATCACGATCGTGTCGATGAACGGCTCAAGCGAGGCGACAAAGCCCTCACGGATCGGTTCTTTCTGCTGGGCCGCCGAGTGAGCGATCGCGGAGGAGCCCAGCCCCGCTTCCGAGGAAAAGGCCGCGCGTGTGAAGCCGATCACGAGCACGCCGATGACGCCGCCGTAAGCCGATTCCAGGGCGAACGCGTTCTGGAAAATCAGCGCGACGTGGCTGGGTATCTGGTTGAGGTTGAAGAGGATGACGATCAGGCAGCCAAGCACGTAGAGGAGGCACATCGCGGGCACGATCTTGCTCGTCGCGGCACCGATCCGTGTGATCCCGCCGACAACAACGATCCCGACAAGGGTCGCAAAGATCAGGCCAAAGCCGATACTGACACGCCCCTTCAGCGCTTCCCGGTCGGCCTTGTCCTCGGCGACCGCCTGCTCGTCGAGGACGCGTTCGATCTGCGAGGGGAGCAGGATCGCGCGCACGCGTTCTTCCGGGAGTTGCTCACGGATCACCCCGTTCGGCTTGCCCTGCAGGCTGCCTGTCGCCGCAGCCTCCAGTTGATTATCCCGCAACAACGGGCGGAGGATCTCGATGGGCAGGTCGTCGCGCCGTTGTTCAGCAAGCGAGTCGCTCTCAACGAACTGGGAATAGAAACCCTCGAACGCCTGGTTCGACTGGAACATATTGCCGCCACCGAGCGACGCGCCCATACAGAAGATCGCGAAGACGATGGCAAGGGTCCTGCCCAGCGTGCCCATGCCGTTGTTGAGCTTCTTGAAGCCGTGGTCGAGATAGTACATCGGGCCGCCCGAGATGCTGCCGTCGGGGTTCTTGATCCGGAACATCTGCGCGAGCGAGGACTCGTGGAACTTGGCGGTCATGCCGAACAGGCCGAGGAACATCATCCAGAAGATCGCGCCGGGGCCCCCGGTCTTCACCGCCAGCGCGACCCCCGCGATGTTGCCCAGCCCGACGGTGGCCGAGAGCGCGGAGGTCAGCGCGCGGAACGGGGGGATGTCGCCCTCGTCATCTTTACGGCTGAACTTGCCGCGCACGATATCCACCGAGTGCTTAAAGCCCCGGAAGTTGATGAACCCGTGCCAAAACGTAAAGAAAACGGCGCCTGCCGCGAGGAAGACCACGAGAAACGGCAGCTTTGCGCCTTTTATTTGCGGGTCACCCTGCTTGGTATCCGGGCTACCAGCAGATGACACGGGCTGGTACGCCGCGCCGACCGGGATCGTGACCGTTCGAAACTTGCCGCTGGGCATAACGATGGGCACGCCGGAACGCGTTGTCAGGATCGCTTCGAACTCGGCATCCGCCACGACGGATACGGGCTCGATTTCGTAGACAGGCTCACCGGATTCGTCTGTGACCTTACTTCGAAACAGCCCGAAACTTGCGTCCCAGAACAAGGCGCCCTCTCCCGCGGAGGTGATGGCCGAAAGCGTGCTATCGAAGAGGTCTGCGAGGGTTGGGTCTCCCGCCGGGGGCTGGATGTTTGTCACCAGCGGCAGGCCGAACTCCTGTTCGCTTGCGGTGTCGCCCTGCGCGTAAACCGCTGTGGCAGAAAGCAAGCTCGTGATCAGCGCGGCGATCAGGATCCAAGGGGCGAGGCTTGCCACCGAGCGTGCAGGGTCGGCCGGTCTTGTGGTTGGGTTCATGTTGTCGTCTCAGTGACGGGCGAGGCAGATGGTCGGGACAAGCAGGCTGGCAAAGGTTATCGAATCGACGTTGCGATCTTCTGTCGGTTGTGTTGTGTGACAAGCCGGGGGTAGCCCAGCCTTTCGGACACCTTCAGGTTTAAGCGTTTGAGGAGGTCTTGGACTTTGACGCTGTCGCGCTCGGCGGTGAAGCTGCCACGCAGGGTCGACTGCCCCAGCAGGTCCTTGAAGCGATCGCTGCGGTCGGCGAGCAGGAGATCCGCTTGCCACAGGCTGCCGGTGAGCCTGCTGTTGCCCGGCTCTGAGTCCAGGTGCAGGAAGCCCGCGCCGCTGTAGACGCCGACCTCGCGGAAGAAGCCCTCGTCCGTCCGCCGGTTGGCGAAGACGATGTACTGGATGGTCGCGTTGGTGGCGTCGGGGTTGACGGGGGTGAGCCCGGCCTTGGGCCGCCAGAGCATCCGGATCGCGGCGGCCTGGGTCGGGTTGTCCTCCGGGCCCTCGATCAGAACAACCGTGATGGATTCCGCGCTGTCGAAGACGTAGTAGGCGCTGTTGAAGTCGCCCTGCAGTCGTAGGGACGTGTCGTCCTGGCTGACAACCGCGAGCGCGGACTGGCTGGTCCACAACGAGCTGCCGCAGCCCCCGCTGGATAGCGCTGCAAGGATAACGCTCGCTAAAGCGAATACACGATTCACGATGCCCCCTCGGTCTCTGCGGCGCCGGCCGAATCGGGCTCTGGCTCGGCGACGAGCGGTGTCGGCTCACGCTTCAAACCAAGCACCTGGATCGTGTCGCGCTCGACGACGCTGCGCAGCTGCTCGCGCGGGACCGAAGGCAGTTGCGTCCCTTGTGTGAGCGTATTTACCGAGTAGATGGTCTTGATCGCGTGCTCGGGGGTGACGTACGGGAAGTTGCTGCCGAACAGCACCTGCTCCATTGCTCCGAGCTGGTGCGCGGTGAGCAGGGCGTTGAAGAGTTGCCAGGGCCTGGCGGTGAAGCCGGAGATGTCGGCGTAGACGTTGGGGTGCTTGGCCAGCAGGGCGACGCCTTCATCGACCCACGGGTCACCAAACGTGCCGAGCACGATTTTCAGATCGGGGAACTCCCGGCTGACTTCATCGAACAGTGCGGGCCTTGCGAACTCCATACGGGCCTCACGCGCCATCACCGAGCCACACTCGATCAGCACCGGCATCTTCTCGTGCTGGCACGCTTCGAAGAGCGCCATCGCCCGGGTATCCGTCGGGTTGAACCCTGCCGCGGCGGGGTTGACCGTCACACCGACCAGCCCGAGCCCGATCGCCTGCTCTAGCGAATGTGTCGGATCGGTATCGGCCTTGGGGTCGATCCCGCCAAAGCCTAGCAGGCGATCCGGGGCGCGATCGACATAGCCCGCGATTTGTTCGTGCGGGATCGAGCCCCCAAGCAGCTTGCTTTCGAAGCCTAAAAGGACAGCGGCCGTCACCGGCTCCATCGCTTGATGGTGATCGTCCGGGTCGGCGGTATGGTCTTCCCAAGCATCGAGCTTGCGCCGCCGCATCTGAGCAGCGACGGACGGGCCGAACTGCTCGGTGGAGTTCCACAGCCTTGTGTGCAGGTCAATGGTCATTGGCGGGTGCCCGGGTTGGGAGCATGGGTTTTGTGGCTGTCTCGTACTCGTACGCGCTTAGCCGGCTTGCTGAGCGAGGTAGTCCGCACTGCTCAGGAGTGAGCCGACGGCTTCTGGATCCGTCGGCTTGACCTTGATAATCCAGCCCTTGCTGTAGCAGTCGTCGTTGATGACCGCGGGGTTGTCCAGGGCTTGCTGATTCACCTCGACCACCTCCCCGGCGATGCCGCAGTACAGCTCGCTGGTCGCCTTGACCGACTCGATCTCGCCGAAAGTCGCGCCCGCCCCGATCGGTCCACTATCGGACGTGACTTCGAGGTAGGTAATATCGGTCAGCTCATCGACAGCCGTCTGGCTGATGCCGATGACGACGACGTCGCCCTCCACCTTGTGCCACTCGTGGCTGGCGAGGTAAAAGCGGTCATCAGGTGCGGTCATAGGCGGTTTCTCCGGGTGTTTATGGCTTCGCTTGCCGCAATGATATGGCTTGGAGCGGCTCACTACAATGTGCCCGGCCCGGAAGCCCGAGCAGGGCCCAAGGTTCCGCTCTAACATGGCGACTTGAACCGAATTGATCGGGACGATCACCCGATACATCACTAGAACGTTCAAGATCACGCCGGCCGATAGAGCGATCGGAACGCTGATCGTTGCGACACCGATCCCAGAATAGGACAGCCAACGTGACCCCGCAGAAACTGACGCACCTCAAACAGCTTGAGGCCGAGAGCATCCACATTATCCGGGAGGTCGCCTCCGAGTTTAAGAACCCGGTCATGCTGTTCTCCGTCGGGAAGGACTCGTGCGTGATGCTCCACCTGGCGCGCAAGGCGTTCTACCCCGGCAAGCCGCCTTTCCCGCTTCTGCACGTCGACACGACCTGGAACTTCCAGTCGATGTACACCTTCCGCGACGAGTACATCGTCAAGGAGCTCGGCCTCGAGTGCCTCGTGCACATCAACGAAGAGGGCCTCGCCCAGGGGATCGACCCCTTCGAGCACGGCTCACGCAAGTTCACCGAGGTGATGAACCTCGGTGCGCTGAGGCAGGCCCTCGACAAGTTCCGCTTCGATGCGGCCTTCGGCGGCGGCCGACGCGACGAAGAAAAATCACGCGCTAAAGAACGCATCTTTTCTTTCCGCGACCAGCACCACCAGTGGGACCCGAAGAACCAGCGGCCCGAGCTGTGGAACCTCTACAACACACACGTCGAGAAAGAACAGCAGATCCGCGTCTTCCCGATCTCCAACTGGACCGAGCTGGACATCTGGCAATACATCTACATGGAGAAGATCCCGCTGGTGGACGTGTACTACGCCGCCGAGCGGCCGGTGGTTGAGCACGAGGGCCAGCTGATCCTGGTGGATGACGACCGCACGCCGCCCGAGCTCGCCGCGACCGCGGTAGACAAGTGGGTCCGCTTCCGCACGCTGGGCGACTACCCGCTCACCGGAGCAACCGAATCCAGGGCAACCGAGCTGACCGACATTATCCAGGAGATGCTGCTGGCGACCCGCTCGGAGCGCGAAGGCCGGGTCATCGACGCCGACCCCGGCGCATCCATGGAGGAAAAGAAGCGGCAGGGGTACTACTAAGCCCGTGACTTAAGTAGGACAGGCATTCCTGCCTGTCGTCAGGCGCCAGCCTGAATCAATACTGGGATACGGCTCCGCCGTACTGACAGGCAGGAATGCCTGTCCTACCAAGAGACAAAGATGAACACCGACGAACTCATCGCAGAAGACATCCACGCCTACCTCGAGCAGCACGAGAACAAGGAACTGCTGCGCTTCCTGACCTGCGGCTCGGTCGACGATGGCAAGTCCACCCTCATCGGCCGGCTGCTCTACGACTCGAAGATGGTCTACGAGGACCAGCTCGCCGCGGTCACCACCGACTCCAAGCAGTTCGGCACCACCGGCGGCACGTTCGACCCCGCGCTCCTGACCGACGGGCTCAAGGCCGAGCGCGAGCAGGGCATCACCATCGACGTCGCCTACCGATACTTCTCGACCGCCAAGCGCAAGTTCATCATCGCCGATACGCCCGGCCACGAGCAGTACACCCGCAACATGGCCACCGGCGCCTCGACCGCCGACCTCGCGATCATCCTCATCGACGCCCGCCACGGCGTGCAAACGCAGACCCGCCGCCACTCGTTCATCGCGTCGCTGCTGGGCATCAAGCACGTCGTTGTCGCGATCAACAAGATGGACCTGGTCGACTTCTCCGAAGAGGTCTACGAGCAGATCAAGGCCGACTACACCGATTTCGTCGGCAAACTCGACCTGCCCGACATCGAGTTCGTCCCGATGTCCGCGCTCAACGGCGACAACGTCGTCAACCCCTCCGAGCAGACGCCCTGGTACCACGGCGGCACGCTGATGCACCACCTCGAGAACGTGCACATCGCGTCGGACCGCAACCTCATCGACTTCCGCTTCCCCGTCCAGTACGTCAACCGCCCGGACCTGAACTACCGCGGGTTCTGCGGCACGATCGCCTCGGGCACCATCCGCCCCGGCGACGAGGTCATGGCATTGCCCTCGCGCAAGACCGCGGTCGTCAAGCGCGTCGTCACGATGGACGGCGACCTTGACGAGGCCCACGCGCCGATCGCCCCGACCATCGTGCTGGACCGCGAGATCGACGTGTCGCGCGGCGACATGCTCGTGCACCCGGGCAACGTCCCCAAGGTCGACCAGGCCTTCGAGGCCATGATCGTCTGGATGGCCGAGGAAGCCTTGCAGCCCGGCAAGCAGTACACGATCAAGTCCAGCACGACCAGCGCGACGGGCGTTATCAGCGACCTCCGCTACCAGATCGATGTCAACACGATGCACAGCCAGGACGCCGACACGCTCGAGCTCAACGAGATCGGCCGGGTTGTGATCGACCTGTCACGGCCGCTGGCGTTCGACCCGTACAAGCAGAACCGCTCGACCGGCGCGTTCATCATCATCGACAAGCTGACGAACAACACCGTCGCCTCGGGCATGATCCTCAACCGTGAGCCGGACAGCAGCGCCAAGCGTCGGCTTGAGCTGGCCGAGAAACATGGCACGGAGGTGAAGGTCCACGAGTCGCTCATCACCGCAGAGGAACGCGCGGCCCGCCTGACCCACCGGCCCGCGACCGTCTGGCTCACGGGGCTGACCGGCAGCGGCAAGTCTGCGGTGGCCTACGCCTTGGAACGCCGCCTGTTCGACGAGGGCAAGAGCGCGGCCGTGCTCGACGGCCGCAACGCAAGGCTGGGCCTGTCCGCCGACCTCGACTACACGCTGGACGACCGCAAGGAGAACCTCCGCCGCGCCGCCGAGGCCGCCAAGCTCTTTAATGACGCGGGCCTGATCGCGGTGTGCGCCTTCCTCTCGCCGTCCGCTGAAGACCGCGCGATGGCCAAGTCCATCATCGGCGACGACCAATTCATCGAGGTCTACCTCGAAGCCCCCGAAGACGTCTGCAAGTCCCGCGCAGAACTCGACGAGTTCGCCAAGACGAACAAGGACATGGCCGCCTTCAGCGACATGGCCGCGCCATACGAGCCGCCGACGTCGGCTGATCTTGTCTTGAAGACCGATGACTTGACGGTCGACCAGTCGGTGCAGAAGGTCTACGATTTGTTGAATGAGCGTGGGCTGTTGAAGTAAGACAGTCCACGTTTTGTTAGATATGGCTCCCGGCTTCTGGCATGTATTTAAATTGTTTGTAGCCATTTAGATGAAATTAGACAGATTCCAACAATATAAAGCAGGCCGTATGTCAATATACGAGTTCTAAGCTGCGCACCACGACCTCTGGTGTTGAAAATATCTGCTCTATCTCTGATTGCTTTGGGAAGGCAATGGTCAGATTGCATGTAGGTTTCCGAAGAGTCCTCTATAGTCATAAATGCATCAAAATCGGATTCCGCTATGCGATCGCGTATAAGTTCTGAGATGAAGAATAAACTTGCGGCATAGATAGCACCAGCTCGATCTTTAAGTTTTTGTTGCACATATATATAGTAATGAGCAAATAAAAGTGCAGTAATAGTTACGATAGAAAGTAATGCCGTTGAAATGATTTCTTGTCCCTCAGGTATTTTAATGAGATTGATAAGGCTTGAAAAAATTGCGAAAAAAGACACTGCTCCCCAAGAGCATACCTCTTTGTGGTTGTGATATGAACCCATAGATTGGTTTCTATTCTCTAAATATACAATGATTTCATGCTTACTCATGATTCGCAGATCCTCTTTGAAGCTCATTTATAAAAATCGAGTATCCCTAATACATAGCCGTTTGCTCAATATAAAGTTGAAATGTCAACATCGACATCTCAAGCTAAATTCCTTGTTACTACCTACCCCGCCGCGGCGGGTGGTAGGGGCACAGCCTAGGCGATACCCCGAAACACTCTATCACGAATGCGTTCGCTGTAATTCGTCCGGGTCTTCGCAAGCTCAGGCATGGGCCACCCGATGACATCGGTAAATTCATTATATGCATCCCATTTACTCCTCGCCTGTTGTGTTCAATGCGACCCGTTGTAGCCGCCGCGTCATATGCGGGCGAGCGGCTGGCAGGGGTCGTCCGACAGGGCGTGGCCAGGGGGCCGCGTTTTTGCGGCGCTCTTGACTGATTTGGGGTGTTTGGCGCTCTTGTGGGCGTCGTGATCGTGGTTTCTGGCCCGCCAGGAGGGCTGTGTGTGTTGTGCGTACGGTGTCAAGTGTGCCACGCTTTGCTTGGCGCTCTTGATTGATGCGGGGCGTCCCGTGCGCGCTGTGATAGGTTCACGATTCGCATGGGACGCTCCGCGTCGCCCGCTACGCCGTTCTGGATGCGGTTTTACCCCGCTGCGGCCTGTTTGCTCGTCGCGGTGTCTTCCAGCTTCTTGTCGTCGGGGTACTTGATGCGCTGGTGGTACATCGCGGTCAGGGACTTGGTGATGGCCTGCTCGATGCGGGAGAGGTCCTGGAGGGTCATGTCGCAGTCGTCGAACTGGCCGTCCATCAGGCGCTTGCTGGCCATGGACTTGACGAGGCCTTCGAGGCGGGTGGCGGTGGGCTCGTCCATCGCGCGGGCGGCGCCCTCGACGCAGTCGCAGAGCATCATGATCGCGGCCTCGCGGGTCTGCGGCTTCGGCCCGGGGTAGCGGAACTCGAACTCGCTGGGGGCGGGCTTGTCCTCGGCTTCGGTCTGTTTCTTCGCTTCGTGGAAGAAGTATTCGACGAGCGTGCTGCCGTGGTGTGACTCGATGAAGTGGCGGATGACGCCAGGCAGGGCGAACTCGCGGGCCATCTCGACGCCGTCTTTCACGTGTCCGACGATGATGAGCAGCGACATGGCGGGGGAGAGCTTGGCGTGCTTGTTGGGGCCGCCGGCCTGGTTCTCGATGAAGTAGCTTGGCTTGTTGGTCTTGCCGATGTCGTGGTACATGGCGCCGCCGCGGCAGAGCCGGGCGGCGGCGTCGACGGCCTCGGCGGCGCTCTCTGCCATGTCGGCGATGCGCAGGGAGTGCTGGTACGTGCCCGGTGCCTCGTGCGCG
>JBCDKD010000024.1:0-65525 GCA_039024275.1 Planctomycetota bacterium
ATCGACCAAGGGATCGTTGTTGACGGCGAACTGGTCTTCTCCGAACTCGACACGATCGCCGGGCTCGAGGTCGACTCGATCGACGCCTTCAGCAGCATCGACCTCAACAACCGCGGCGACTTCGTCTTCACCGCCAGGCTGCGCGACGATGACGGCAACCGCTTCGGTGCCGTGGTCGTGGCGACCCTGATCCCCGAGCCGACCTCGCTTGCGCTGCTCGGCCTGAGCGGGCTGCTTGTTGCCCGGCGGCGGGTTGGCGGTTGATTCATCACGCACGGGCTCGCTCCCGGCAAGCAGCGGATCGATCTCGTCCAGACCAAGACCCGATGCCCGCCACGGTCAATCGGCGAGCCAGCGATGCACGCGATCGATCGCGCCCTCGTTTGAGGCCGAAGTCTCGGCCGGCGGCCCGGGTGGGCCGGCGCTGCGTTGAACCGCCTCGGCAAGCTCGCGCGGGCTGAGGCCGAACGCCTGCTGGAAGGCCCGGCGGAAGTGCCCCGGGCTGTTAAACCCGTAGCGCGACCACATCGCGGCGAGCTCGTTCGGGTCGCTCCGGCCCAGCTTCAGCGTCTCGAAGCACCGCTGGAGCCGCTGCCTCCGGAGGTACGACTTCACCCCGTTCTCTTCGTTGAACAACCGGTACACCGTCGCACGCGAGCACCCGAAGGCCACCGCGAGCTGGTCGGGGCCGAGCCCCGGGTCGTCGTGGTGCCGGATGAGGTAGGTCTTCATGGCCGCGAGCAGCTGGTCGGACGCGTCCCCGCTGTCGGCGGGTGTGTCGTCGCCGAAGGCCGAGCCGATCATCCCGTCGAGCAGCCCGAGCATCGCGTGGGTGAGTTGCTGGCCTTCCGCCGCTCCGACCCGCGGCAGCTGGCGCCAGATCGACGCGAGCGTGTTGCCGAAGAGCCGGCCCGCCGGCTCATCCAGCGCCCAGTGGATCGCGGGCCGGCGTTTGTACAGCAGCGCGGCCTTGGGCACCCGGCTCCGCGGGATCACCACGCCGATCTTGTCCACCGCTTCGCTCACCGTCGAGAACGGGTGCGCCCAGTCGGCGAGGGTGATCCGGCCGGGGTCCATCACGTGGTCCTGGTCGCCGAGGTGCCCGCGCTCGGCCCCCTTCAGCGGCAGGTGCAGGGTGATGTAGTCCTGGTCCGACCCGCGCAGGTGCTGTCCGGTCCGACGGTAGATCGATGGCGAGAACCGGTTGCGCGAGAACAGCAGCCCGTCGACCATGAACCCGGTGAACCCCGCGTGGTAGCCGGGCTGGTGCCCGACCGGCTCGGTCTCGAACAGCGGCGACGCCGACGCCCGCCACGCCTCGGCCGACGCCGCGCCCGGCTCGGCATCCAGCGTCACGCTCGGCAGCGCATCGCGGGCCGACGCCCCCGGAGCCGCCGGCGACTCCGGGGCGTGCCCGCGCTCGCCGGCCGGCCCCTCCCCGTGTTCTTCGCTTCGATCTGCCACCGTGAACTCCCCGATTGCCGCTGCCTCACGCCGAAAGGCTAACGCAAACCGACGGGACACGCACCTTTTTTTCACCCTTTGCCGCTACCGGCTTCGGGCCATTTTGTGCCGTGAGACACCAGGGCCGTATTTGTGAGACGTGGGGGACGGTCCGCACCGGGTCGTCGTTTATCTTCCCCGCCGATCGGGCGTATCCCGTGACCCCATTAAAACACCAAACGCACCGCAAAGCCTCGAAACACAACAGGAGAATCGAATGATGACGATCGATCTGAAAGCCCTCGCGACCGCCGTCGGCGCCCTGGCTCTCGCCCTCGCCGCCGCGCCGCCGGTGTCGGCCCAGACGTTCATCGAGGACGGCGGCACCACGACCATCGACACGACGACCAACCAGTTCATCGGCGTGTTCGACGGGCCCGGCGGCCAGCCCACGACGGTCTTCATCGAGTCGCCCGCCAACATCACCGGGCTCGACGGCGACGACGACTCGGTGTTCGTCGTGGACAGCTCGGCCGTGATCATCAACGGCGGGAACATCCTCGGCAACGTCACCGCCTTCGACGACGCCAGCCTCACCATCAACGGCGGCGTGATCAACGACGACGTCATCGGCTTCGGCTCGAACACAGGCTCGAACACGCTCGTCGTCACCGGCGGAAGCATCGGCGACGACCTGGAGATCTACAGCGACGGCACCCTCACCGTCACCGGCGGCAGCATCGGCGAAGACCTCGAGGCGTTCGAAGACAGCTTCCTCTCCTTCAGCGGAGGCACCGTCGCGAACAACGTCACCGTCTTCGACGACGCGACCGCGCTGGTCACCGGCGGCTCCATCGATAACGACCTCGAAGCGATCAACAACGCAGCGATCACCGTCCGGGGCGGCTCGATCGCCGAGGACACCGAAGCCAGCGGCTCGGCCACGATCGACATCTTCGGCGGCACGCTCGGCACAAGCATCGCCAGCGGAGGCAACTCCGTCATCACGCTCTACGGTCCCGAGTTCCAGATCAACGGACAGCCCGCGGGCTTCGGCGAGATCGACCCCACCTTCGGGCTGCTCTCGGGCACGCTGTCCGATGGCACCGCGTTCAGCGTCGACTTCTTCCGTATCAACGAGGGTAGCTTCTTCCGACGACGCACCGGCGACATCGTGCTCGTCGAGCAGGCCATCCCCGAGCCGACCAGCCTCGCGCTGCTCGTGCTCGGAAGCGCCGCGCTGCTGCGCAGGCAACGAACCCCGTGAGCCTCCGGCCCGCACCCCGTCGGCGAGCACCTTACGGATCGCGGGCACACGCCGGGCACCTACCTATTGGGACTAACCCACCGTGTTGACGAACGCCCGTTTTTCCACGCACTAAGCGCTACCCCCCTCGCGCCATTTTCGAGCGTGAGACACCAGGCGCGCATTCGTGAGACGTGAGGGACGGCCATCGGGGATACACCGTTTATGTTTCCCTCTTTGCGGCCGAGTCCCGCGCCGCAGACCGAGCCCCGCCCTCGCCAACCCGACAGAACCACACAGCACGGAGACTAGAAAATGACGATACCCACACGACCCTTCGCGACCGCAGCCCTCGCCGCCGCCAGCCTCACACTCACCGCCGCCACAACCACTCACGCCCAGCAAGGCCCCGCCGAGCTCTGGGTCTGGGGCGGTGCCAGCTCGGCCGAAGCGATCGTTGCCTTCGACGAGACCGGCGACGTCAGCACCGGCACCATCGTCGCGACGACACCGACGTTCAACATCCCCGAGATCGAGTTCATCGGCGATAGCTTCGTGCTGGTGCAGAACAACAACGGGGCCGTCGAGGTCATCGACGCCGTGACTGGCGTGCTCACCTCCACGGTCGCTGCGAGCTACCCCGGCTCGGCCGTCGGCGCCAGCGCGATCACGGGCATGGAGTTCGTCAACGGCACGCTCTACGCCGCCGGCACGCAGAGCGGCGGCGGGATCGGCTCGGAGATCGGAACGCTCGACCCGCTGACCGGCGTCTACACACCCATCGGCGTCACCGGCCTGAGCGACCCCATCAGCGGCCTCGCGTGGGACGGCAGCACGATGTACGCCGTCAACGGCGGCGGCGGAGACGGTGCCCTCTACACCATCGACCTGACCACGGGCGCCGCGACGTTCGTGATCGATCTCACCGGCGACAGCGACGAATACGCCGGCCTGGAGTTCGGGGCCGACGGCGTGCTCTACGCCGTCCTAAACGGCGACCAAGACTTCGGCTCGATCGACATCAACACAGGCGTCTACACCGGCATCGGCAGCTTCTCCGGATTGACAGGCGGCTCCAACGCGATCACCTCCACCTTCCTCGTCCCCGAACCCACCAGCCTCGCGCTGCTCGCCCTCGGCGGCCTGCTCGCCGCTCGGCGGCGGCGCTGAACCGAAACCTGAGTGTTCCGAACACGCTCATCAACCGCACCTCCGGAGAAAACCATGACCAACAAACACATCACCGCCGCTTGCCTCGCCTCGCTCTTTGCCGCCACGCCCGCCCTTGCGCTGACCGAGGTCGTCGGCACGCCCGACGTGACCTTCGTCTCCAGCAACCCAAGCGCGGGCCTCTACGAAATCTTCCTTAACGATCCCGACGCCCCCTCGCTCACGCGCGACTTCTCGGGCCTGGGCAGCGAGCCGGTCCGTGTCACCTGGCAGGCGCCCGCCGGGCAGTTCTTCGAGGTCACCGCACCGGCCGGCTTCGACTTCGTCTCGCTCAAGTTCGACGTGTTCAGCGAGGGCGACATCCTTGGCGATCCGTTGGCGTTTTTTGCCGTGCAGGGGATCGAGGTCGCCGGCGCTGCGGGCGATCCACTGCCGACCCCGAGCGTGACGAGCCTGCTCGGCGGCTTAGACACGACCAGCCCCGCGCTGCTCGCTTCGGTCGACTTCGACCTTAACCCCGGCGAGACCTATCGCTTCGAGAGCCTGACGCTGCTGGCGACCCTACCCGCGTCCTACGACCAGAACTTCAACGACATCGGCTTCAGTCGCTTCGGCTTCTTCGGCACGGCGAGCGACCCCAGCGCCACGCTGCCCGACCCCGGCCAGTGGATCGCCGTCATCCCCGAGCCCACAAGCCTCGCGCTGCTCGCCCTCGGCGGCTTGCTTGTCGCGCGGCGGAGACGCGGCTGATCGATCCGGTCTGCCTGACTCCTCCCCGTACCGAGATGCCTCGATCTTTTTAACCCAACCGCCGAGCCAGCCGCCAACCGCATTCAGGAGAGACCCGTGACCCGTTTTAATACCGCCGCCCTCGCCATCGCTCTGGCTTGCCTGGCCCAGGCACCCGCCGGCGCCGCGCCAACCGCGATCGAGTTCGAACTCGATCAGACCGCGACCGGCGGCGCCTTCTGGAGCCAAGTCGGCGACGCCGATGCGAGCCCCGGCGACCTCGAGCTCCCGCCGTCCACCGACGATGCGACGTCGATCGACGACGCCCAGTTCGGGACTTCCCGCGAGGACGCCTACGACGAGTTCCACCTCTTCGCGGTCGACGGCCGGCTCTACCTCAGCCCCGGCAACACGGCCGACCGCGTGGACTCCGCCGCCGGCACGCTGGTCACCTTCAACACCGTCACGCTCAGCGGCCTGGACAGCCGCCTGCAGTACTTCTTCGACGCCGACGCGCCGGTCGTGCGGTCGGTCGCGTCGTTCGAGAACACGACCGGCTCGGCCATCACCGCCACCGTCCGCTACGGCGGCAACCTGGGGTCCGACAGCCTCACCACGATCCTCGCGACCAGCAGCGGCGACACCGCCTTCACCGTCGGCGACCGCTGGACCCTCACCGACGACACCGGCACCACGTCATCGACCCCGGACCCGGACGTCACCACCGTGTGGTACGGCCCCGGCTCGCCATTAGTGACCCCGTCGCTGGTCAACGGCCTCGAAGGCGACCCCGACTCCTGGTTCGCGGAGTACGACATCACTGTCGACCCAGGCGAGACGGTTGGTCTGATGTGGTTCGGCGCGGTCAACGACGACAACGCCGCCGCCGAGGCTCTCGCCAACGCGACGTTCAACACCAACGCCGACGTCGCGGCCCAGGGCCTGCTGACCGGCCTGTCGCTCGACGAACAACGCCAGATCGTGAACTGGGCTATCCCCGAGCCCAGCAGCCTCGCGCTGCTCGCCCTCGGCGGCCTGTTCGTCGCGCGGCGGCGACGGTGACCCTGACCGCCAATCCCAACCGCAGAAAGGAAAAGCCTCATGTTCAACAACCAAGCCCCTTGCTGGATCGCCCTGGGCCTCTCGCTCACAACGCTATCCGCACAGGCCCAGCTCTCTTATGACCTCGACATCGTCGCGATCGAAGGCGAGACCATCGACGGGCTGATGCTCACCGACATCTTCCGCGTCGATGTCTCCCAGAACGGCACCGCCGCATTCGTGGGCCGCGTGCCCGGTAGCTCCTCCGGCACCCCCACGGTCTTCACCTCCACCGACCCCGGCAACACGCCGTTCGGCGCTGTGCTGTCCACCAACACACCCGTCGGCGGGGGGACGCTGGACGGCTTTGCCTTCGTGAGTATCTCGGTCAACGATAGCGGCAACGTCGCGGTCGTGTTCGATGACAACAACCAGATCTACAGCACGGCCGACGGCGTGGTCGTCCCCGCGGGCGCCACCATCGGCGGGCTCACGATCGACACGCCGTTCGAAGTCGACCCCGGCATCCACTACGCCAACGACGGCACCGTCTACTTCACCGCCGAGACGACGACGGGCATCAAGGCGCTCTTCACGCAGTCCACCGTGCTGCTCACCGAAGGGCAGACCCTCAATGGGCAGACCGTGGGCGAACTAGGAAGCGGGAACAACGAGAACCTCGACGTCAACGCGGCCGGTCAGATCGCCCTGATCGGCAACCCCAGCGGCAGCGACCGCCAGGCCCTCACCGATAGCCAGTTCTTTACTCAATCGGGCGGCACGCTAAACGACGGCACCGCGGTCGTCTTCATCAACGCCGCCGACGTGGGCATCGACGGCGCCGGAACGCCCTACTTCTACGGCGGCTTCGGGCCCGGTAGTGACCTGGGGTTAGCCACCCCGGACGGCGTGCTGTTCAGCGACGGAGACACCATCGAGGGGACCCCGATCGATTTCGGCTTCGGGGAGTTCGATGTCGCTGAAGACGGCACCGTGGTGTTCGCCAACTTCGACGCCTCGTTCGACATCGAAGGCGTCTACACCCTCGACCGCAGCGTGGCCCGCGTGGGTGATGTCATTGATGGCCTGACCTTCACCAACCTGGTGAGCACTCAGGACCTTCGCATCGCCGACAACGGCGACATCTTCTTCATCGCCGAGTTGGACGACGCGGGCACCACGCGGTCCGCCCTCGTCCGCGCCACCCTCGTCCCCGAGCCCACCAGCCTCGCGCTGCTTGCTCTCGGCGGCCTGTTCGTCGCGCGTCGGCAGCGCTCCGCCTGAACCCAATCACGCTCCAACCGAGAAACCCGATGCGACACTTCTTGACTACGCTCCTAGCCCTGACCGCCCTCGCCGTCCCCGCGACGGCCGCGACCGTCTTCGACAACGGCACCGGCAACTTCCTCATCGGGCCAAACGACGCGGTCATCGTGACCAACGCCACCACGCTGGTCACCGTCAACGGCAGCAGCGCCATCGGCGGCGACGACGAAACCGGCATCCGCCTCAATCAAAACTCGCGGGCCACGATCGTGAACGGCACCACCGTTCAGGGCGGGACCAACCGCAACGGCATCTCAACCATAGACTCAACGCTCCAAGTATTCGGCGGCGATATCACCGGCGGCCTCGCGGGGTCTGGTCTGTTCGACATGGCTTTTCCCGGCATCGGTGCGACATCTTCGCAAATCACGATCGACGGCGGCATCATCACCGGCGGTCGTTCCGGGACTCAAAGTTTCGATCAAGCTGCTGCAGGTCTAGCGGCACGCCTAAGCGATCTGATCGTCCGAGGCGGCACCATCAACGGCGGCGACGGCGCAGACACCACCTCGTCAGCGGATCGTAGGGGTGGAACTGCCGTGTCACTTGAAGGCGGATCGTTCGACATCTCAGGCGGCGTATTCAATCTCGGCACCTCGATCAACGTGAGTGCTGGTTCCCGTAATTCACTGATGCGGATCGATAGAGCCAGCGGGAGCATCTCCGGCGGCACCTTCAACGGCGACGCCGACACGCGCCTGCTGACCCTCACCGGTGGTTTTGACCCCAGCGACCCGTTCGAAATCATCGACATCTCCGGCGGCACCTTCGCCACCGGCGGCGACTGGGAGATCGGCGGCAACGTCGTCGTCAACGTCATCGGCACCGACCTGGACATCACCAGCAACAACCTCACCGGCTTCCTCGCCGACGGCTCGCCGCTCGACGTCGACCTGCAACTGTTCGGCGGCGGCACGATCACCATCCCCGAACCCACCAGCCTCGCGCTGCTCGCCCTCGGCGGCCTGCTCGTTTCTCGGCGCGGACGCCGCGCGAACTCAAACGGAGTCGATCGATGACCATCAATCGTTCCCTTTCTGTACTGGCCGGTCTTACGCTGCTCGGCAGCGTCGCGCAGGCCGACGAACTCGTCTACGCGTTCACGGCCCAGCTCGACCCGGCCAGCCTCGGCGAGCCCGTCCTCGCGGGCTCCATCGCCGAGCGACTGCTCGACAACAACATCACCACGCTCACCGGCACCTTCGCCTACGACCCCGATGCCGAGTCCATCGGCGGCGGCTCAACCCGCCAACAAGACTACGTGACCGGCCTGCTGCGATTCGACCAGTTCTCCGACGCGCCTAGCCCCTCGTTCGGCCTGTTCGTGAAGAACGACATCGGCTTCGCGGACCAAGACGAGTTGCTGCTCACGCAGCTCTACCCCGACGACCTCATCGACTTCGGGCTCATCGACAGCAGCGGGACGGTCTTCTCCGACGTGTCGCTCCCCACGGCCATCGACTTCGCCGACTTCGACGAGAACACGATCAGCTTCCGCTACTTCCAAGGCCAGGGAGACTCGGGGTCATTCGTCAACCCCGCGGTCTACACCATCACCTCGCTGACCCTCGTCCCCGAGCCCACCAGCCTCGCGCTGCTCGGCCTCGGCGGGATGCTCGTCGCCCGGCGGCGGGCCTAATCAAAGACAGGCATGCAACGGCACCGAGATACGGCATCAAAGCAGATCGAACCACGACACCGCAAACAGTGGAGCAGCACCATGAAACACAGCAGGATGATGACAGCAGCCGTTTTGGTGATCGTGTTCACCACGGCCTCGGCCAGCGCGCAGCTCGTGGTCGACCAGGCCGCCGACGCGGGGCTCGCGGGCTCGACCGGCGGATCGAACGTGAGCAATGAACAGGCCACGCTTCAGACGTTCACGGTCGGGGTGGCCGGCCTGTTGTCTACCGTCGAGGTCCAGGCGCAGCGGGGCGGTTCGGCACCGTCGGACGACCTGGTGATGACGATCTACGGCACCGTCGGCGGCGAACCGGACCTGGGCCAGAACCTCGGCAGCGTCGGCGTGCCGCCGTCCTCGGTACCGACCCTGGACTTCTTTAACCCGACCTTCGTGCCGTTCGATGTCAGCGGGCTTGGCATCGATGTGGTGCCCGGTGACGTGCTGGCCATCGGCCTGGGCTACCCCACTGGCACGGGCCGCTACTTTGTTTTTGACACACTGGATTTTTATGCGGGTGGAGAACAAACCGTTGTCTTGTTGGGGGACGCATTTGTGCCGAACCCCGGCCGTGATTTTGGATTCCGCACCACGGTGCTCGTCCCCGAGCCGAGCAGCCTCGCGCTGCTGGGGCTAAGCGGGCTGCTTGTCGCGCGGCGGCGTTCGCCATCGGTCTGATCCCATCTACTCCAACAGGTATTCGACATGAAGAATCGATCCAGCCGTTACCTCCTCACCGCGATCCTTGTGGCCGGTACGCCGATGGCGTTCGGCCTGCCGTTTGAGTGGGACGGGAGCCTGTCTTCAGATAACTGGAACGCGTCGAGCAGTTTTCCAAACCCGCTAGATACCAACTGGGATCTCCCAATAGGCACCCCGGGGTCGGAAGACACCGTCAGCTTCGGCCAGGATGCGGCGGACTTCATCGTCGACCTCAACGGCAACCGTGTCGTCCGGTCCGTATCGTTTTCCGGAACGAACGGCTACACCCTCAACAACAACACGCTGACGCTCCTTACGGGCGATATCTCCGTCGGCAGCGGCAGCGTCACGCACACGATCAACAGCAACGTGGTTAATGTCGGCTTTACGGACTGGTCGGTCGGCAACAACGCGACGCTCGAGGTCAGCGGCGTGGTCAGCGGCTTCGGCATCGTGAAGAACGGCAACGGCACGCTGCGCCTCCTGGGCGAGAACATCTACGGCAATGGCACGGTGATCAACGCCGGCACGCTCGCGATCCAGACAGCGCGGAGTGTGGGTGACCCCGCGCAGACGGTTGGCGTATCGATGAACGGCGGTGACCTCAGAGCGCTGGCCGACCTCACCTTTGAGAACCACACGCTCTTGGTGATCGATGGTCGGCTTGATGCGCGTGGCGATGCGGGTACGGATGGCGCTGACCTGACGATCTCGGGTACGACCTCCCTCGATGTCAGGGCCGATGGCGTGGTGACCCTCTCCGGCGGCAGAGGGCTGGAGGACGCGACAGCGGGGAGGGACGGCGGGAGCTTCGAGGTCGCCGGCGGCACCTTCGACCTGCAGTTCGGTGGCGGCCTGGTGTCGCGCGGCGGCGAAGGGGAGTTCAGCCCCCCGCCGGGGAGGACAAGAGGCCCCAACGGGCGGTCGGGCAGCGTGGCCTTCTCCGGCGGCGTCAGCAATCTCGCGGGCACGGTAGACCTCAGCGGTTTTGACGCGGGTATCAACTTTGTCGCACGCGAGGGGGGCGGTCTCTCCATCAGCGGCGGTGCTCAGGTCGGCATCACCGGCACGATCGACCTGAGTGGCGGCGGCGGTGCGGGTGTTGCCGGCGCGGACGGGGGCGACTTCAATGTCGCTGGCGGCACCCTTACCATCGGTGGCGGTGCGCTGATCGATCTGAGCGGCGGTGAAAACACGATCGGCAGCGAGCCTAACGGCAACGCCGGCGTCCTCAGCCTCACCGGCGGGACCACCACCATCGAGTCCGCGGCCATCGTCCGCGGCAGCAGCGGCAGCGCCTCAAACGTCACGGATGTCAGCCTCGTCGGCGCTCGGGTGGACGTGGCGGGCGGCGACCTGTTCGTTCAGAACGATGTCCTCGCGCTGACCGATGGCGCGGTCCTCAGCCTCAGCGCCGGCTCGATCAACGCGCTGCAGGTCCGGATCGAAGACGGCTCTTTGAACTTCACCGGCGGCAAACTGGCGACCCGGCAGGTCAACGGCGACCTGTTGCAGCAGGGCGGCACGCTCGCCGCGGGCGATTCGCCGGGCTTGACGATCGTTACCGGCAGCTACGGGCACGCTGCAGGCGATCTCGAAGTGGAACTCGGCGGAACCACGCCCGGCCGTGATTTCGACCTCTACCAAATCAATGGTGATGTCGACCTCACCGGCGGTTCGCTGGACGTGGTCCTAATCGACCCGTTCGTGCCGGTGATTGATTCCGAGTTCGTTTTTCTCACCGTCGGCGGGACGCTGACCGGCACGTTCGACGGCTTGGGCCAGGGGGCACGCGTTGGCAACCTCGGGGGCGTCAACTTGTTCATCGACTACACCGCCGGCGACGGCAACGATATCGCCCTGACCACCGTCCCCGAGCCCACCAGCCTCGCGCTGCTGGGCCTGGGCGGGCTGCTGATTGCCCGCCGGCGACGCTGAACCGGCTTACCTGCGGGCCTCTTCCGCCAGCGCAGCGACCGCCTCGGTCACGCCGACGGCAACCCTTGCCATGCGCTCGTAGTCCAGCGTGTCGGGCGTGTCGTTCATCGTGTGGTAGTTGCCGTTGCGGAACCAGGCGGTGTCGGTGACCATCAGCGCGGGGAAGCCGTTGTCCCAGAACGGGCCGTGGTCCGACACCCAGATGACCTGCCGGGCCCGGGGCAGCGGGGCGGCGATCACCGGGAACGCCGCATTCTTCTTGAACACCCGCTTGAACCTGCCGAGCCGGGACCGCGTCGCCATGTCGGCGATGAACGCGATGAAGTCGCCCCGGCTCCGGAGGAACGGCTTGATGAACGCGGGCAGCTCGTCGGGGTAGTCCTGGCTGTTCTCGGCCGTGTCGTAGTAGCCCACCATCTCCAGGCAGACCATCAGGTGGATGTTTTCGTTGGCGGCCTTACAGCGGTCGGCGTAGACCCGGCTGCCCATCGTCGGCCCGCTGAAGTGCATCGGCTCCTCGTTGGCGAACGCGACGAACCGCAGCGTGCGTTCAAAGGTGCGCCCGACCAAGCCCCGGCACACCGCGAGCACCATCGCGACCGCCGAGGCGTTGTCGTCCGCCCCGGGCGTGCCGGCAACCGTGTCGTAGTGCGCCCCGACGATCACGATCTCGCCCGCCTTCGTCGTGCCCGGCCACTCGACGACGAGGTTCTTCGCCTGCATCGCGTCCGTTGGGTAGGCCTGTATATCAACGGTTTGGCCGAGCTTGTCCCATTCGTCGATGAGATAGCCGACTGTCGCGTCGATACTGCCCGGGTCGCTGTCGTGCCGGATCCCGATCTGCCCGGCGAGGTGCTCGACGTGCCGGTGCAGGTAGGCATAGACCCCGAACTCGCGCTCGGTCAGCGGCGGATCGATCGGCTTGTTCCTCGGCCCGGGCATGCGGAGATTTTAAGCGAGATGCTTGCAGCGGAGATTACGGTGGAGAGATTCACAACTTCTCCGGAATCTTGATCAGCTACGTGTCATTCACATCACCGCCGAGTATCGCTTGGAGTTGACGGGCGAGTGCGCCGAGGTCTTCTCGGATGGTATTCACGAGGATGTCAATCCGGATGATGTCGTAGCCGTGGATCAGGAGGTTGCGCATGCTGCTTGCTTCGCGCCAGGGCAGGTTGGGGTGCAACTCGCGAAAATCGGCCGGCACTTGTGAAGCCGCTTCGCCGACGATTTCGACCAGCCTGACCAGAGCAAGTTGCAATACGCGATTGGATTCGACTTCTTCGGCGGATTGATCACCGAGTAGTTCGATCGCTTCAGAGGCGTAGTCGTACATGTGCCGGAGCCGCAGCAACGGGTCACTTCGCGACATACTGGACCTCTGCGGATGAGAGGATGTCGTCGCGCATGCCACGGTCCAGGCTGTTGGCTAGCGACAGGTCGACAGACCGGCCTAAGAGGTCTTGCAATTCAGCGACGATCCCCCCTAAACGGAAATAAGTCATCGATGCCTCGGCCTCGGCTTCAAACTCGACCAGCACATCCACGTCACTCGAGCGAGGATCGAAATCATCCCGCAGCACCGACCCAAAAAAAGACAGCCGAACGATCCTGTGCTTCTGACAGCACCGAGTCAGATCATCTTGCTCGTATTGGATGTTGCTAACCATGGTTTAGATTGTATCGGTATCTTCTCCGCGATCGCTTTGCAAGACATCTATCAATAGGCTTGCGTTCACTATTATTTCGATCGCATCCTTGCGAGATCGATTTTGAATATATTGGCCTTGAAAAGTACGGAACGTATCTGCAATCAGGCTCCTGAAATCCATGCGGGTTGATCATTTATTGCCCTCCCGCTGCTTCGCCTCCCACCTTGCCAGCTTCTGCTTCTCTTTGCCGACGATGTAAAACATAAAGCCCGCGCTGGCGAGGAGCAGCAGGCCGATGGGCAGGCCGACCATGCCGAGGATGGCGAGTTGTTGAGCGTTGGCGAGGTCGGCCAGGGGCAGTGTGGTGTTGCCGGCCTTGATCAGGATGCCCCAGACGCCCAGCGCGAGCATGGCCAGGCCCATCGTGACAAGCACGGGGATCGACGCGATCTTGATGCCGATCGCGCCGGTGTCCGGCTTGGCCGCGCGGCGCTTGCGTCGGCCGGACGCTGACCGCGCGGCGGGGTCGTAGGCGGCGGACCCGGACCCGCTGAGCTGCGCGAGCGCGTTGGCGGACATCTCCGATACGTCGCGCTCGACGGCGGGCGGGGCGTCGCGGCGCTTCGAGATCGGCGACTCGGGCCTGCCAGAACCGGCCGGCGCTTCGGGGCGCTTGACCGGTTCGGGCTCGATCGGTTCGTCGCCGCTGGCGGACGCGGCGGCCAGGTCACGCAGGGCGTCTTCGGGGTCGGTCATTGCAGGCCTCCTAAAAGAAGAAGGAAGATCAATATATTGTACCGCGTGATGATGCCGTTCCATCAACGATCCAGCTACGCTCTTTCGTTCGTGCTGATGGTCTTTGGCGGGTTCGCGCTGCTGTTCGCGGCGTGGTTCGCCGTCGCTATGGCGATCGACCCTGCCCACGCCGAGCCCGAGAAGCTGACCACCGGCGAGATGGTCATGGTGCTCGCGCTCTTGATGTGCTTCCTCGGCATGATCGCCGCGTCCGGCGCGCTGGCCTCGGCGGTCGTGTTCAGCGCGGTCCCGACATCGCGTCGGTACTGGCTGCTTGCTGCGTTGGCCGGAGCCATCAACGCGCTCGTGCTGCTCACGGCTGTGTACGTGACGGACTTGATTGTGATCGAAGCCGAATCGTGCATCGGAGTCGCTGTTGGTGGGCTTCTTAGCGGGGTCCTGGTCCGCCAGGTCGGGCTGCTGCTTGGCTGGGCCCGGCCGTGGTACCCGCCCGGGATGTGTGAGCGCTGCGGCTACGACCTGCGCAAGACCCCCGCGGGCAGCCCGTGCCCGGAGTGCGGGGCGATCGTGCCGGAGGCCCGATGAGGCTTACAGAAAAGCCGGCGAGTAACACCTCGACGCAGGCATTCCCTCGGGCTTACCCGCCGATGCGTTGCTTGAGGGCTTCAAGCGTCAGCTCCGATCTAAACCTGTTTCTTGTCCCCGCCTCAAAACCGCGAATCCCCGCTGCGTGGAACCCAGAACCGGCACAAAACGTCCGATTAACATAGATAACGCCGGCCCTGCTCGCGTAAGATGTACTAGTTCATGAACCCGCGATTCCGGAGTACCGCCATGACCAGCCCGATCCAAAGCAGCATCAAAAAGGTCCAACGCCGTGTCGCCACCAACCGCGTCCTTAAGGCGTTTGGCTGGGCGGTGCTCGTCGGCCTGCTCGCCGCGACGGCGATGCTCGTTGTCGACCGGCTGCTGCCGATGACGGTCATCCCGGCCTGGTCCTACGGGATCGCCGGCGGCACCGCCCTGATCATCGCGCTCTGCTTCGCGCTCGGCAGCCTGCCGCGTGATGAAGACGCGGCCGTCCTCCTCGACGAGAAGCTCGGGCTCAAGGACAAGCTCGGCACCGCGCTGTATACCGCCACCCTCGAAGAACAGAACGAGCTCACCGAGCAGGTCGCCCGCGAGGCGGACGAGGCCGCGCAGCAGGCCCGCGTCATGGTCGACCAGGCCGCGCCGATCGAGTTCGCCCGGGTGTGGAACTACACGCCGATCGCCGCGGCGGTGCTGCTGGCGGTCCTGTTCCTCGTGCCGGAGGACTTGGGCGACCCGCTGGGCCAGGTCGCCGCTGCGGAAGCCGAGGCCGAGGAGAAGCGTATCGCCGAGGAAGGCGAGGTCATCATCAACACGATCCAGGAGAGCCTGGACGAGCCAGATGAGGAGAGCGACCAGAAGATCGCCGAGGGCCTGCCGGACGAGCTGCGGGACCAGATCGTGTCGCTGTCCGATGAGATCCGCAAGGACCCGGGCAGCGCGGAAGAGAAGCTGAAAGAGGCCGAGTCCCTGATCAGCGACGCCGAGTCGCGCTTGGGCGAGCAGGCGGACGTGATCGAGGCGACGTTCAACCCGCTCCAGAGCGCGGCGAGCGGTCTAGACCCGGGGCAGACCGGCCCGGCCGACGAGTTCACCCGCGCGATGAACCAGGGCGACTTCGAGAAGGCCAAGGAAGCGCTCGCGGAGATGCAGAAGGCGATCGAAGAAGGCACGTACTCCGAAGACGAACGCCAGCAGTTGCAGCAGCAGCTGAACAACATCGCGCAGCAGCTCGACCAGCAGGCCCAGCAAGCGCAGCAGGCCCAGCAGCAGGCGCAGCAGAACGCCCAGCAGCAGATGGCCCAGCAGCTTCAGCAGTCGGGCATGAGCCAGCAGCAGGCCCAGCAGCAGGCGCAGCAGATGAGCCAGCAGATGCAGCAGAACATGCAGCAAGGCCAGCAGAACCAGCAGGGTCAACAAGGCCAAAACCAACAGCAAAATCAGCAGGGCCAGAACCAGCAAGGTCAACAAGGTCAACAAGGCCAGCAGATGACCCAGCAGCAGATGCAGCAGCAGCTCCAGCAGGCGCTGCAGCAGCAGGGCATGAGCCAGCAGCAGGCGCAGCAGCAGGCCCAACAGATGGTGCAGCAGATGCAGCAGCAGATGCAGCAGGGCCAGGGCCAGCAGCAGAGCGGACAGATGCAGCAGCAGCTCAGCCAGGGCCTGCAGCAGATGTCGCAGCAGAGCCAGCAAGCCGGTCAACAGGGCCAACAACAGGGCCAACAAGGCCAGCAACAAGGCCAGCAGGGCGGCCAGTCCGCGCAGCAGGCGATCAACCAGATGGCCCAGATGCAGCAGCAGCTCCAGCAGATGCAGCAGCAGCAGGGCCAGATGCAGCAGGCCATGCAACAGATGCAGCAGATGCAGAACCAGGGCGGCGGTCAGGGCGGAAAGCCCGGCAGCTGGGGCGACGCCGAGGGCGGCAACCCGTTCGGCCCGCAGTCGCCCGGTTACCAGTCGCAGAGCTACGCCGCGCAGGACATCCAGCAGGGCGAGGGCCGGGTCATCGCCAGCTGGACCGAGAACGGCGAGGTCGCGCCGGGCGAAGCGACCGTGGAA
Organism: Planctomycetota bacterium; assembly: GCA_039024275.1. Lineage (GTDB taxonomy): Bacteria > Planctomycetota > Phycisphaerae > Phycisphaerales > Phycisphaeraceae > JAHQVV01. The sequence continues at coordinate 16,334 of JBCDKD010000024.1, forward strand.
TACAACGCGTCGCGCACCGAGGCGGTGCAGGCCGCCGAGCGTGCCGTGACCGAGGACCGCACCCCGCGCCGCTACCACGAGGCGATCAAGGACTACTTCCAGCAGCTGCCCGAAGACCCCAACGCCGGCCGAGCCCCCGCGGCCCCGCGGTAAGCCGCGCTCCAACACATAAACACCGATGACCAGTACCGGCTATTCTGCATTTGTCATGGCGATGGAGCGCGTCGAGAAGCGGCTACGGATGGTTTCATCGGCGCTCGATGCGGCGGGCATCGCTTACGCCGTCGTCGGCGGCAACGCCGTCGCCGCATGGGTCTCGCGGGTCGATCCCGCCGCGACACGCGCGACCAAAGACGTCGGCCTCCTGGTACGAAAGGACGACGACGAAGAGATCTCGCGGGTGATGGCCGATCTTGGTTTTGAGCGGCAGGACCTCAGACCCCTTGTGTTGTTCACCGACCCGGAGGAGCCCAGCAAACGATCGGGTGTGCACCTCGTCTGGTCCGACACGCTGATCCGCCCTTCGTATGCCTGCCCCTCGCCTTCGGTCGATGAAGCGGTCCGCGACCCGGAGGGCTTTGCCGTCCTGGACCTGCCCGCGCTGGTACGGATGAAGCTGACTTCCTTCCGGGATGTTGACCGTGTCCACGTTGCCGACCTCGCCCAAGTCGGGTTGATCGATCAGGCCCTGATTGATTCCCTGCCCGTAGAATTGAAACAGCGTCTGACGGAGTTGCTGGACGCCTTAGAATCCGATGACGAATGATCGGCCGCTGTCGGCAGGTCCCGACATGACTTGGGGTTGACCCATCCTCGACGCCTCCCTCCTCATCCTGGCCCTCGCCTACCTGACCACCGCCGGGGTGCTCGCGATGTGGCTGGCCTGGGCGGCGCTGCGTTATGTGACAGGCAAGGGCGAGAAGCCGACACTGCCGCTGCCGCAGCTCATCACGCTCGGCTCGCTGGTCGGCGTCGCCGTCGTCCTCTGGTTCGCAGCCGGGCTTGCCGGCAAGCTCACGTTTGACCGGCCGTCGCTCCTGCTGCTCGCGCTCATCGCGCTGCCGATCTTCGCGATCGGGGCGTGGTCGCTGCAGCAGCTCGGCCCGGCCAGGCGGTGGGCTTCCGTCGGCCTGCGCGTCTTCGTGCTGCTGCTCATCACCACCATGCTCGCCGGCTTCCGCACCGTGCAGACGCATGATGAGCTTACCGTCGTCACGCTCCTCGACTTCAGCGAGTCGGTCGACAAGTTCTTCACCCCGCCGCCCGGGCCCGACGGCGAGCCGCAGGACTACGAGCAGTGGCTGCGGTCGTACTTCGGCGAGGCAGGCAGCGACAAGCGGCCCGACGACTACTGGTCCGTGCAGACGTTCGACGGCCGACCCTCCGTCCGGCTCAGCCCATCGCTCGGCGACATCACGCTGCCCGACGGCACGTACGAAGCGCCCTACGAAGGCTCCAACGGGCAACGCGCGATCGAGTCGGGCATGGCCGCGAAGCAGCAGGCCGACTCCGCCCTCCGCATGGTCCTCGCCAGCGACGGCAACCTTGATGGCGAGGTGATGGCCGCGGTCCAGGCCGCCGCCGCCGCGGGTGTGCGGATCGACGTGCTGCCGCTGGAGTACAAGGTCCAGGGCGAGGTGATGGTCGAGGCCGTACGCGCCCCCGCCGAGGCACGCAAGGGCCAGACCGTCAAGGTCTCCGTCGAGCTGCGCAGCGCCGACCGCGTGCCCGGCCAGCTGATGCTCAAGCACAACGACCAGTGGGTCGACCTCAATGGTTCGGCCGAGGGCGAGGGCGTCCGCATCGAGGCGGACCAGTGGCGGACCCGGATCGACGCCGGCGGAGACGAGGAAGACGGGGCCGGCCTCTACGCCCTGACCAAGTACATCGACCGGCCGATCAGCCAGGCGGGCGTCAACAAGTTCGACGCGATCTTCGTCCCCGATGAAGAGGCCGGGCTGGCCAACAGCATCACCTCGAACGATACCGGCCAGGCGTTCACCCTCGTCGCCGGCCCGGGCAAGGTCCTTGTGGTCGATGGCGTCGACGGCGAGGCCGGGCAGATCCTCCCCCGGGCGCTGTTCGAGCGCGGCGTCGATACCGACGTCGCCCCCGTCACCGCGATGCCCAGCACGCTCCGCAAGATGCGCGACTACGACGCCATCCTCATGCATAACGTGCCGGCAGACAACGTCCCGCCCAAGGTCCAGCGCAACCTCACCCGCTACGTCCACGACCTCGGCGGCGGGTTCGCGATGATCGGCGGGCCCGACTCCTTCGGCGCTGGCGGCTGGACCAACACCGACATCGACAAGTACATCCTCCCCGTCCACTGCCAGATCCCCACGCAGAAGATCCTCCCCTCCGGCGCGCTCGTGCTCGTGATCGACCGGTCCGGCTCCATGTTCTCGACCGTCGGGGGCACCAGCCAGACCCAGCAGAACGTCGCCGCCGAGGCCGCTATCCTCGCGCTCAAGGCCCTGTACCCCCAGGACAAGATCGGCGTCGTCGCGTTCGACACCAGCGCGAAGTGGATCGTCGACCTGCAGTACAACGAGGACCCCAACGCGATCGCAAAGAAGATCCGGTCGATGAAGCCCGGCGGGGGCACGGACATCCGCGTCGGTGTCGAGGCGGCTCTCGCCCGGCTCGCGGCCGAGCCTGTCGGCGAAAACGCGATCAAACACATGATCGTCATCTCCGACGGCTGGGGCAACCTCCACAACAACCCCTTCCAGCTCGGCAGCCGGCTCGGCAACGAGGGCGTCACCATCTCGACCATCGGCGTCGGCGACGGGCATAACGCCCAGGGCCTCCGCGACCTCGCCGCCACCGGCAACGGCCAGTTCTACCCCGTCGTCAACCCCGCCAACCTGCCCCAGGTCTTCATCAAAGAGGCCCGCGCGATCCGCAAGAACCTGATCAAGGAAGGCCCGTTCGACCCGACCGTCCGCAACGTCGCCTCGCCGATCATGGTCGGCATCAACGACGTCCCGCCCCTGCGCGGCTTCGTGCTCACCGGGCCCAAGTCCGACCCGCGCATCTTCACGCCGATCACCGGCCCCGAGGGCGAGCCTATCTTCGCGCACCACCAGGTCGGGCTCGGCCGATCCGCCGCCTTCACCGCGGACGCCAGCAACCGCTGGGCGCAGGACTGGCTGGGCAACTGGGCCGGCTCCTCCAACTACGCCGACTTCTGGGCGCGCACGGTCCGGCAGATCGCCAGGCCCGCCGCGTCGACACAGGCCGACCTGCAGACGTCTATCGCCGGCGACACCATGACCATCCGCCTGGATGCCGCGGGCGACCTCGACTTCGCCGGTACGCGCGGGGCGAGCTTCGGCAACAACCTGCAGGTCACCGGCAGCGTCGAAGACCCGGACGGCAACCTCGTCAACGTCACCCTCGAGCAGGTCGGCCCGGGGATCTACGAGGCCCGTGTCCCCGCCCGGGAGTCGGGCAACTACATCGTCGACCTCAACATGCGGTCCACCACCGACGGGGAACAACGCCGGGTCATCGGCGGGTCGTCCAAGGCGGCCGGCGGCGAGCTGCGCAACTTCCAGTCCAACCTCGCGATGCTGCAGCAGATCGCCGAGATGACCGGCGGGCGCGTCCTCGATCCGAACAACCCCGCGGACGCGGACCTCTACAACCGCGATGTCCCGATCGAGAGCACGAGCACCCGCCCGCTTCGCTGGCAGCTCATGCCGTTCCTGCTCGGCTTGCTGCTCCTGGATATCGCCTGCCGACGCATCGCTTGGGAGGGCCGTGAGGTCGCTGCCTGGGCGAAGGGAAGGGCCAACGCGATCGCCGGCATCACCCAGACCCGCAAGGTCGAGAGCGAGCCCACCATGGCCGCGCTCAAGGCCAAACGCGAGGAAACCACCGAGAAACTCAACCAGCCCGCGCCGTCGCCGCTCGGCGGCCTGGCCGCGAAGGTCAAGGGCACCACCAACGGCGAGGCGACAAGGGCCAAGAAACCTTCCGGGGCCAAGCCCGCCACGAGCAAGACCCGCAAGTTTGTGGCGTCCGAAGAGGACCTTGCCAAAGCGAGCGACGACTTCAGCGACGCGGTGGGCGGCGCCAAGGAGGGCGCGACCGCTAAGCCCATTGTCACCGCAGCGATGCGCAAGAGCGACAAACCCCAGGAACCAACAGGCCCGACTACGTCACGCCTGCTCGACGCCAAACGCCGGGCCCAGCAGCGCATGCAAGATCAAGAAGAGTAGTGGTTGGAACCGCAGATGAACGCAGATGAACGCAGATTCAAGGCAGTCCTGCCGATCAACGACCTCACCGAGCAGGTCATCGGCTGTGCCTACGCGGTTTCGAACGCGCTTGGATCGGGGTTCTTAGAAAAGGTCTACGAGAACGCTCTATCGCTAGAACTTCGGTCTGCTGGGTTTCACGTGATCCAGCAACACCCAGTGCGTGTTCTATACCGGAGAGAAGTTGTGGGTGATTACGTCGCAGACCTATTTGTAGATCAACGCCTGATCATCGAGATCAAGGCAGTCAAAGGAATTGATCAGGTCCATGTCGCTCAATGCATCAACTACCTCAGGGCAACGAACCACCATGTCGGGCTCCTGCTCAATTTCGGAAAACCAAAGCTAGAAGTCAGGCGCCTTGTCCACCAGCTATCTGAGAAAGGTTGAATCTGCGTTCATCCGCGTTCATCTGCGGTTCCTAAAAAACGTAGCAACAAAGGATCGAAACTATGGCAGCACCCGAATCCCAAGCCAACGAACAAACAATCCTCCAGCAGGCCGACGCGTTCCGCGCGTCGTACAAGAACGTCCGCGCCCAGATCGCCAAGATGGTCGTCGGCCACGACCAGATCATCGACGGCGTCCTGACCTGCCTCTTCACCGGCGGCAACGCGCTGCTCGAAGGCGTGCCCGGGCTCGGCAAAACGCTGCTGATCCGCTCGCTCAGCCAGGCCCTGTCGCTGGACTTCTCACGCATCCAGTTCACGCCCGACCTGATGCCCGCGGACATCACCGGCACCACCATCGCCGTCGAACAACAGAACGACGACGGCAGCACCTCGCGTGTCTTCCAGTTCCGCAAGGGCCCGATCTTCGCTCAGATCGTGCTCGCCGACGAGATCAACCGCGCGACGCCGAAGACACAGTCCGCGATGCTCGAAGCGATGCAGGAGCGCTCCGTCACCGTCGGCGGCACGACCTACCCGATGAGCAAGCCCTTCTTCGTCATGGCGACGCAGAACCCCATCGAGCAGGAGGGCACGTACCCGTTGCCCGAAGCCCAGCTCGACCGCTTCATGCTCAAGCTCGAGGTCGGCTATTCGACCCGCGACGACCTGCACGAGATCGTCAACCGCACGACGATGGCCGACGCCCCCACGATCGACCCCGTGCTGGACGCCGAGAAGATCGTGGCTTTTCAGAAGGTGATCCGTCAGGTGATCATCGCCCCGCATATCCAGGACTACGCGATCCGTGCCGTGCTCGCGACCCACCCCGGCGGGGAGTTCGCCGGCAACCTTGCCAGCCAGTTCCTCCGCTTCGGCGGCAGCCCCCGCGCCTGCCAGGCCCTCGTCCTCGGCGGCAAGGTCAAGGCCCTGCTCGACGGCCGGGCCCACGTCAGCGTCGAAGACATCAAGGCCGTGATGCTCCCCGCGCTGCGCCACCGCGTGCTCTTAAACTTCGAAGGCCAAGCCGAGGGCGTCACCCCCGACATGGTCATCAACGACATCATCGACAAGCTGCCGGTGGAGGCGGCGGGGTTGAAGGTATAAGAGTGTTTGATTTTAAACCGCGGAGGCGCGGAGTTCGCGGAGTAAGGCAAAATGTCGTTTGAAACCACAGTTCATGGGGCGATTGAATGCCACTTGGTTGGTGGTGAGGACGTTCGATTACCTATGCGTGTCAATGAAGGTGTGGTTGCTGGCTTGCCGGAGTTAGATAAGTGGCCAAGTTTCTCACGCGGGATGTTCGGTGTCGTCCCCGTTGAAATACCAACCGATTTGGAGGCAGGGTTGATTACCAGCATTCATCGCACACAACTGATCCATTTTGGTGCTTCATACCGTAATCTTGAAGAACCTGGTGATGACCCAGCTGATTACCTTGGGCCATGGATTGAGAAATTTGAGACGCTACTTAGTCAGATGTGTTGGTCTTTTGCCAAGGCACACTTTGAAACAGAAATTTCTGGTCACCACCGTTACGAATGGGCTGTGACATCTGACCAGTTTTCTGGCTACGCGCAGTCGCCGCCGATCCCCGCGTCAAAATGGGACCGCCGATTATTTGCTGACGTCGATGCTGAAGTGCCCGGTACCGGCTGGACGGAGATAGTAAGACGAAGTTGATTGCCTTCCTCCGCGAACTCCGCGCCTCCGCGGTTTAAAAATGCAGACCATGACCCAGCTCAACTCCCCAACCCGACCAAGCAAGACCGGCGACCTGCTCTCGCCCGACTTCATGCGTCAGCTCGATAAGCTCGACGTGATGTCGCGCAAGATGCTGCGCGGGAGCCAGCAGGGTGAGCGGCGGACCAAGAAGAAGGGCCAATCTGTTGAGTTTGCCGACTACCGCAGCTATGTCGTCGGCGACGACCTGCGTTTCGTGGACTGGAACCTGTATGCCCGCCTAGACAAGCTCTTTATCCGCCTGTTTATGGAAGAGGAGGACCTATCGGTCAATATCGTGCTCGACGTGACGGGGTCCATGGACTACGGCGAGCCGAACAAGCTCGACTACGCGAAGAAGCTCTGCGCGGCGCTCGGCTACATCGCGCTGACCCACCACAACCGCACGAGCCTATACACCATGGCCGACGGGCTGGTCGAATCCTCGCAGGGGATGCGCGGCAGACGACCGATCCCGCAGATGCTCGAGTTCCTTAACCGGCAGCAGGCCTTTGGTCCAGACGCCAACCGCCCCGGCGACATGACCAGCACGTTCAAGTCTCTCGCCATCCAGAACCAACGCCCCGGCGTCACCATCGTCATCAGCGACTTCTGGGACAAGGGCGACGCCTCCGACGCCTTCCGCTTCCTCGCTGGTGATAAGAAAGATACCTACCTGATCCACCTGCTTTCGCCGCAGGAGGTCGACCCGGTCAAGGGCAAGGTCATCGGCGACCTCCGCCTGGCCGACCTCGAAGACGGCGACATCGCCGAGGTCTCCGTCAGCCCCGCGCTCATTAAGAAGTACAAGGCCACGCTGCAGGCCTACTGCAACCACATCAAGGACCAGGCCCACCGCCGAGGCCTGGCCTACATGATTTCTGAAACAGATGTTCCGTTTGAGGTCATGGTTTTACAGTACCTGAGACAGCGAGGATTACTGGCATGACTTTTTTGGAACCACAGATGCACACGGATGCACATGGATCAAGGCATGGCGATCTGAACTTAGTAACAGAGCAGGTTATTGGCTGTACATTCGAGGTGCATAACGAATTAGGTTGTGGTTTCCTTGAGAAGGTTTATGAGAATGCCTTGGTTCACGCATGCCGAAAAGCTGGATTGAAGGTGGAACAACAGGTACAGATCAAGGTCATTTTTGATGGAGTTGTTGTTGGTGATTACATCGTGGACATGATTGTTGAAGGTGATGTGTTGATAGAGCTTAAGGCAGTTCAAGCCTTGACAGATATCCACAAAGCTCAATGCCTGAATTATCTGAAGGCGACGGGCTTGCCAGTTTGCCTATTAATGAACTTCGCAAAACCCAAAGTAGAGGTCAAACGTTTAGCACTCTAAATCTATCCGTGTACATCCGTGTGCATCTGTGGTTACAAAAACAAACACCATGGGATTCATCTCACCACTCATCGCGGCCATCGCAGCAGGGATCACCATCCCCGCCCTTGTCTCGTTGTACTTCCTCAAGCTCAAGCGTAAGCGGATGGTGATCCCGTCGACGCTGCTCTGGCAACGCGCGGTGCAGGACCTGCAGGTCAACGCGCCGTTCCAGAAGATCAAGAACAACCTGCTGCTCTGGGTGCAGCTGCTCCTGCTGTTGCTGCTGCTGTTCGCGATGGCCCGGCCGACGCAGAACGCGTTCGCCTCGCCGGGCGAGCGGGTCGTCATCGTGATCGACCACAGCGCGTCGATGAACACGACCGACGCGGACGGCAAGTCCCGCTTGGCGGCCGCGAAGCAGCGGGCGCTCGACGTCGTGGACAACCTGGACGCGGGCGGCGGCGATCAGGCCGGGGCCGGGGCGATGGTGATCGCCTACGCGCACCGCACGGTGGTCCTCCAAGACTTCACGACCGACCTCGCCCGCGTGCGCAGCGCGATCCGCAGCATCGAGCCGACCGACCAGAAGAGCCACCTGGACAGCGCGATCGCCGCGGTCGAGCCGCATGCTCGCCAGGCCGGCGGCGAGGACAAGCTCTATGTCCACGTCTTCAGCGACGGCCGGGTGAGCAAGTCCACCGACGAGCCGCTCGCGCTCGCCAACGCCGAGGTGAAGTACCACCGCGTGGGCGCGTCCGCGGCCAGCGGCAACAACCTCGGCATCACCGCGCTCAGCTCTCGGCGGGACTTCGAAAGGCCGCAGCTGGTCCAGGTCTTCGCGAAGCTGGCGAACTACAGCAGCCAGCCGATCACGACGAACGTCCGTTTCATGGCCGACGACCGCGTCCTCTCGACCGAGAAGGTCACCGTGCCCGCGGTATCGAAGACGCCCCCGCCGCCCAACTCCGACGGCAGCCAGGACCTGCCCCGGCCCGGCGAGACGGTGGTCACCTTCGATATGACCTGGCTGGGCGATGCGCTCATCACCGTCCGCCACGACCATGCGGACCTGCTCCAGGCGGACAACACCGCGCGGATGCTGCTGTCGCCCTCGCGCGAGCTGCGCGTCCTTATGGTTACGACGGGCAACGGCTACCTCGAACTCGCCTGCCAGGCCGCGGGCATCGAGAACCTCGTGCAGATGACCCCCGACGTCTTCGAGGACCAGGACCCCAAGCGCCTGCGCCGCGGCGGGTGGGACGAGGCCGCGGTCACCGGCGCGACCGGCGTCGCGGGCGAGGGCTTCGACGTCGTCGTGTTCGACCGGTATGCGCCCAAGGAGACGCCGCTGATCAACAGTTTGTACTTCGATGCGGTCCCGCCGCTGGAAGGCCTGGAGAAGAAAGAGACCCGCCCGGACTCGCCCGCGAACGAACTGATCACGCAGTGGGACCGGTCGAGCGACCTCTTGCGCAACGTCGAGCTGAGCGACATCCCGCTGCGTCGGCCCGGCCGGCTGGTCGTGCCCGTGGATGGCACGGTGCTCGCCATCGGCCGCGAGGGCCCGGTCATGGCGGAGGTCACCCGCGACGCGGTCCGGCACGTCGTCGTCGGTTTCGACCTGTACGAGTCGCTCTGGCCGCACCGCATCAGCTTCCCCGTATTTATCAAGAACGTCCTGCCGACCCTCGGGCTCGACGGCAACACGCAGGAGGCGGGCATCGGCTACATTACCGGCGAGAACGCGGTCATCATCGCCGACCGTGAGATAGACAGGCTCACCTACACCGGCCCGCAGGCCATCGCCGGCCGAGCGCTCGGCACGACCTTCACCGTCGACGCCTTCCCCCGCGTCGGGCTGTACGAGACCAAGGCCGAGGTCCCGACGCGCTACAAACAGCTCGCGGTCAACCTGCTGGACACGGACGAGTCCGACCCCCGCATCGCCGAGGTCTTAGAGATCGGCACGAGCGGCCAGACCCAGGCCGCCCAAGCCGTCGAGATCCGCAAAGAGATCTGGCCCTGGTTCGTGTGGGGCGCGCTCGCGGTGCTGCTCGTCGAGTGGCTGGTGTACACGCGGCGGATGCATATCTGATCGAATATAGGGGCACTCTTATGAGCAGGCTATTCGCCATCTTGATAGTTCTATTGATGTTTCAATTCGCCGGTTGCGCAGATGAATCGGTTTATGTGTCAACGAATAAATATGTTGTTCTTTCTTATAGCTATAAAGCCGAGCGACAGCGCATCTATGTTTTCCATCGTGATAAGGTTTTTATCAGCGATCATGAGTTTCCGCCACACGGTAATCCAATTTTTAAGATTGCGGATTCATACGATGTAACATCAATGAATCTGCGCGTATTTGATGAATTGGATCCTCCATTCGAACCCGGTGGACTGCCTGGGAGTTGCAGTGTTTACAACTCACAACCTGATGAACGCGAGGCCTTTTACTTCGATTATACAAACAAAGACGCGATTAAACGCATCGAACAAATCGACCAGGACCTGATTAAACAACTTGTTGAAGTGGATGAGCCACCACAGTGGGTAAGGAAAGTCTTGCCCATCGATGAGATGTTTGTTGAATAAAAAAACTGCAATCCTTAACTCAGCGTCGTCGTGCCTTACATCTGTGTTGATCTGTGTCCATCTGTGGTTCCAAAAACGAACCACTGGCAGACTCACCTACTCATCAAACTTCCCAACCAGTTCCACCTGCACTTCATCAACCGTGAAGCCGGTGCGTTCGCGGATGGTGTCGAGCACGTGCTGGGGGACGTGGTCGAGGATGAGTTGAGAGATATCGTCCGGGGCGTCGGCGACCTTGCCGGTGCAGCGGTCGCGGAGGTGGGTGTGTGGCTCGCGGTGCGCGTCGTAGCGGGCGCTGCCGTTGCAGCCGGCGTCGGGGAGCTTGCTGATCAGGCCGGCGTTGCTGAACGCCTCGAGCGTGTTGTAGACCGTCGCCAACGACACGCCCGGCAGCTCGTGCTGCACGTGGCGGAACAGCTCGTCGGCGGTGGGGTGGCAGCGGGTGTGCGTGAGGGCATTGTAGATCGCTGTGCGCTGCTTGGTGCAGCGCAGCTCGTGCCTGGCGAACAGCTCAGCGGATTGGTTGTCGCATTCACACGGCATAACGCATAATGATATCGTCACAAAACCACGGTTTCCACAGCTCATGTGGGATTGCGAGCGGGTGTGGGGCGCGGGTCTCATAAAATCGTTCAGCCGCGCATCAGCCTACACCCGGCTCCATTGAACCCCGCTACACTGACCTGCCTATGGCCAGTCAGAAACGTCCAAGTGCGACCCCAAAAAACGCGATGACCTACGCCCAATCGGGTGTCGATATCGGGGCGGGGGATGAAGTCGTCGGCCTCATCAAGCACCATATGCGGCGGACTTACGGCCCGCGCGTCCTCGGCCAGCACGGCGCCTTCGCGGGCTGCTTCCGCCTCGACTTCAACGAGAAGCTGTTTAAACGCAACTACAAAGACCCGGTCCTGGTCGCCTGTACCGATGGTGTCGGGACGAAGGTCTTGCTCGCGGTCGAGATGGGCGTGCTCGACTCGATCGGGCAGGACTGCGTCGCGATGAATGTGAACGATATGATCGTGCAGGGGGCCGAGCCGTTGTTCTTCCTGGACTACGTCGCGGTGCACGAGGTGGTCCCGCGGCAGACGGCGGACATCGTCAAGGGCGTCGCGGACGGCTGCTCGCTCGCGGGCTGCGCGCTCCTGGGCGGCGAGACCTCGGAGATGCGCGACGTCTACAAGAAGGGCGACTTCGACCTCGCGGGCTTCGCGGTCGGCGTGGTGGAGCTGAAGAAAGCGATCGCCGGGCCGGAGCGCGTCGCGGCGGGGGATGTGGTGCTCGGCCTTGCGTCCAGCGGCGTCCACAGCAACGGCTACTCGCTGGTCCGCGCGATCATCAAGAAGAAACGCCTCAAGCTTGACAAGGCCTACAACGAACTCGGCACGGACCGCACGCTGGGCGAGGTCCTGCTCGAGCCGACGCGGATCTATGTGGAGCCGATCATCGAGGTGCTGCACAAGTACAAGGTTAAGAAGCCGGTGAGCGGCATGGCCCACATCACCGGCGGGGGGCTGCCGGGCAACCTGAATCGATCGCTAAGTAATAAGCTGGACGCCAAGCTTAACAAGAAGAACTGGGATATCCCGCCCGTCTTCAAGTTCCTGCAAAATAGGGGCAACGTCAGCGACGAGGAGATGTTCAAGGTCTTCAATATGGGTATCGGTTACACGCTGATCGTCCGCCCGCACTTCGCGGATGCGATCGCAAGGCAGCTCAAACGCTCGGGCGAAACGGTTTATCGTCTGGGTGAGATCGTGCCGGGGGCTGGCAAGGTGCGTCTGTAACGGTCGCAACGCTTCCGGGTGTGCAGGTGATGATCTTATGCAACATCCCGCCCAGCCGACCGGCTGGAGGCAGGGCGGGGCATTCGCGTTATCGGTCGGCAGACCGCGGTTTTTTATGCTGAGAACGAGGGTTTTTGCGGACCGGCGTGAGTCGTGTTCAGATTTGACTCGACTTGTGGCAGGGGCGTGGTACAAATGCAGTGAACCCGATGCCCTCCGTGAAAGCACCCGTGATGGACGAAAAAACCTTCCAGACCAAGCTGGCCAGCCTGATGAGCGAGATCAACACGCTGCCCGAGGGCGAGCGTAAGAAGCTGGCCAACCTCGCCGAGCAGACCCGCGAGCGCCACGACAAGATGAAGAAGACCGTCAGCGACCTGCAGGAGTCGCTGGACTACCTACGACTCTCGATCAAGTACCTGGTGTTCGATCTCGAAGCCACTCGGCGTGAGAACCAGTACCTCCGGGACATGCTCAGCAAGCAGGATGTGGACACCCACGACGACCCGTCGATCGACGACGAGGGCGACGACAACCACCCGATCTGATCCAACCCGACCGAGGCGCGATCCCAGCGATCGCAAGACGCAGACCCGATCCCACGAGATGCCCGCTCCCCTTCGGGAAGGCGGGTTTTCTCATGCGCTCATTGGCCACCGACCCTGCCCCGACCGGCTATCATGCTCTTACGCCCGGCACGGATGACCGCGGCCCGCCTCCTGCCCGACCGAGCAACCTCAAGCAATGAACGACCACGCCCCGATGACGCCCTACCAGGCCGCCATGCTCGGCCTGCAAGCCCACCCCCAGCAGATCCCCGGCAACGCCCCGGCGGCCGCCGCCTACGACGCGCCCTACAGCCCCGCCCGGCTCGCGCCGCCCATCGGCCGGTACCGCGAGATGACGATCGACGAGATGCTCCTGGAAAACCGGGTCATCTTCCTGCTCGGCGAGATCAACACCGGCAGCGCCATGGGCGTCGTCATGCGCCTGCTCCACCTGCAGAACTCCAAGCCCGGCCAGGACATCCACCTCTACATCAACTCGCCCGGCGGGGCGGTCGACGACACACTCGCCATGATCGACACGATCAACCACATCAGCTCCGAGGTCGCGACCTACTGCATCGGCAAGGCGATGTCCGGCGGGGCCCTCACCCTCGCCGCCGGCCAGAAGGGCAAGCGCTACTGCCTGCCCCACGCGAAGGTCATGATCCACCAGCCCTACGGCGGGCTCTATGGCCAGGCGAGTGATGTCGAGATCCAGGCCGAGGAGATCCTCAAGACCAAGGACGAGCTAAACAAGATGCTCGCGGGTTTTTGCGGGCAGGACATCGAGAAGGTTGCCGAGGATTCGGAGCGCGACCACTTCCTGTCCGCGCAGGAAGCGATGGACTACGGCCTTGTGGACGAAGTGCTAAGCCCGCCAGAGGCGGATAAGGACTAACTGTTTTTCGCTAAACCATTAATTGCGATCGTCCTTTACGGAGTACCGCGCAAGGCTTCTCTTCCATGTGGTCGTCGGTGTCAAGAAGTTTTGATAAGGCCGCGGTATCGCTCGCCGTTAAGCTGGGCGATTAGGCAAACCTATGGCATAAAAGGGAAATAAGCGCTTGTACCATTGCCGAGGACGCACTAAGCTTTTGTAACCCAACCGGGTTGTATTCTTGAAAGAGCCTGTCTGATCGCTTGAAGGAATCCATTCCAAACGTTTGAAGGATATCAATTCTGATATGTCCACGAGGCCTGTAGCCAACACTGCCTAGTGCGCACATCTCTCAAAGAGCTAGGAGCAAAACAATGAGAAAGACAAGACTTGGACTCGGTATCGCATTGTCGGGGATCGCCTTTGGTTCGATGGCATCGACTCTCGACAGCTTCAATATCAACTTTTCGACGGGTGATGTCACCACACAGTTGAATGCCGGCGATACTGCCGCGGGCATTTTCAATACCGCTGCAACCGATTGGCAGAACATCGGGTCAAGCGATACGACGTTAAACAGCGTCAATGGTGCAACCGCCTCGTTCGACATCAGGCGTAGCCGTGGCGGTGTCGACAACGTGCACGGCAACCAGGCCCGCACGAACCTGCTGAACGATGGCAATGCGAGTTTGTTCGACGCCACGGTCGTCGGTACCGCAACGAACGGCGCTGCACCGAACCAGGGAGCGCTCTACTTTGGCCTTCGTGTATTTGACTTCGAGGTCACCTCGATTCCATTCGAACAGTACAACGTCGTGTTCTATTTCAGCTATCGGGATGGCCAGTACAACGGCTCAGCAAACGGTCTGTGGGCCGGTGAAGAAGGCCGGGCGAACATCCGTCTAAACGACGACGTTGTCGACCTGGATACGCTGGATAACTCCACCGAGTGGGACCCGTTTGAGGGCGACCTCAACGGTGATACGGCTGTCAACAATACGGACTGGGCAACGCCTTCAACATCTGGAAGTGGTCTGACTTTTGGTCAAGAAGCCCGTGACCTCATCCGTACGCGTCCGGGTGAGTTTGAATTCTTCATGGAGCGCTACGCCAATGCCAATCTTGATGAAGTCACCCCAGTGCTCAATGAGCTTGTCGTTGGAAGCGACGATGTCGGCAACTACCTTGTCGTCGAGGGCTTGACCAGTTCGAGCCTCCAGGTGCAGGTCTGGGGTGAGCACTTCGTCCACGCCGGGCTGGGCGGCTTCCAGATCGTCGAGGTCCCCGAGCCCTCCTCGCTCGCGCTGCTTGGCCTGGGCGGCCTGCTGATCGCCCGCCGTCGACGCGGCTGATCAGATCGCAGTAACAACCCAATTCAAAACAGCACCACGTCCTCACCGGTGTGGTGTTTTTCTTTTGTTTTAGATCGCTCAATCTGATCCGCGTTGCTCCTGGCGCATCACCCACCAGTATGTGAACGCACCGAAGCCCGACACGCCCGCGATGATCAGCGTCAGCGCGACGACGCCCAACGGCCGATCGGATTGAATCGACAGCGCGCCGCCGCAGACCAGCACCATCACGGTGAACGCGGTCAGCGCGACCCACTTGACGTGCTTGACGAACGCGGGCTCGTGGGCCTGCGTTGCCCGATAGATCGAGTGGATGTCGTACCTCGTGCCGCACTCCGGGCACTCGCCTTGTGGCGGCAGGCCCGTCAGGTCGTATCCACAATCATGGCAGGTGTGATGCATGCCGTAAGCGTAGCCGCGGATCGCTATCGCCGGCAAGCCTCTACAATACTCGTTCTTTCACACGCCGAATCAACCCGGAAGAAGCTATGCCCGATCCACCTAAACCCGTCGTCCTGATCGTCCGTGACGGCTGGGGCGAGAACCCCAACCCCGAGCACGACGCGTTCAACGCCGTGAAACTCGCCGACACACCCGTGACCGACGCGCTGCACAAGCGCTACCCCGTCACGCTGATCCACACGTCGGGCGAAGACGTGGGCCTGCCCGAGGACACGATGGGCAACTCCGAGGTCGGCCACCAGAACATCGGCGCCGGCCGGGTCGTCGACCAGGAGTCGGTCCGGATCACGAAGCAGGTCCGCTCTGGTGAGATCAACGATAACCACGCCCTCTGCGACGCGATCGAGAACGCCAACAGCCACGGGCACAACGTCCACCTGCTCGGCATCGCATCAGATGCCGGCGTGCACGGCCTGCTGACGCATCTCTACGGCTGCGTGAAACTGTGCAAACAGCGGGGCGTCCCGACGGACAAGATCCTGCTGCACCTGTTCACGGATGGGCGTGACACCGGGCCTTTCACCGGCAAGGGCTATATCGAACAGATTGAGGCAAACCTCGCCGACATCGGCGCGGGGCGGATCGCGACAATCTGCGGCCGGTACTACGCGATGGACCGGGACAACCGCTGGGAACGTGTCAAACAGGCTTACGACTTGCTCACGGGCTACGGCGCAGGTAAGCGGTGCTTCAGCACCGCGGCAGAAGCCATCCAAGACTACTACGACAACCCGACGAACGACTCCCAGCAAGGCGACGAGTTCATCACCCCACGGAAGGTTGGCGACGCCGCTGACAACGCGATCGAAGACGGCGACACCGTCATCTTCTACAACTACCGTGGCGACCGACCGCGCGAGATCACCCGCGCGTTCATGCAGCCCGGCTTCTACGGCAGCGTCCCGCCCTCGCCCGACTCCGGTGAGAAGGGCTTTGACCGTGGGCCCAAGCTCAACCTCCGCTATGTCACCATGACCGCCTACGACGAGACGTTCTCCGAGTTCCTGGGCCTGTCCGTCGCGTTCCCCAAGCCGCCGAAGATGACCGACATCGGCGGAGAATTCCTTGCCAAGCAGGGCAAAACGCAGTTCCGCTGTGCGGAGACCGAGAAGTTCCCGCACGTGACGTTCTTCGCCAACGACTACCGCGAGCAGCCGTTCGAGGGCGAGACCCGTGAGATGGCCCAGTCGCCGAAGGCCGCGACGTACGACCTGCAGCCCGAGATGTCCGCCCCCGGCATCAAGGAACTGGTGCTCAAGCGGGTTAACGAGGACGGCGTCGACTGCCCGGACTTCATCCTCGTCAACTTCGCCAACGGCGACATGGTCGGCCACACCGGCAAGCTCGACGCGGCGATCAAAGCCGTCGAGACCGTGGACGCCTGTGTCGGTGAGATCGTTGACGCGGTGCTTAAGCGTGGCGGCAAGCTGATCATCACCGCCGACCACGGCAACGCCGAGCAGATGTTCGACCCGAACACGGGCGCTCCGCACACCGCGCACACGACCTACGACGTGCCCTGCATCCTGGTGGACCCGGATCTCAATACCGAGACGCCGCTGCGCGATGATGCACGGCTCGCCGACTTGTTCCCGACCGTGCTGGAGCTGATGGGACTCAACAAGCCCGAAGCGATGACGGGGGTGTCGTTGTTGTCGATGTCAACAGCGGCAAGGTGAATACTCTTGTTAGTTATCGAAACGTGTAGCGGTCAAAAACGCGGCGAGTCAGTTGTCTGTAGTCTTTGACGCGTTGCGTCGTATAACTTGGATTACTAAGCTGCTTCCAGGATTCTTTTTTCATATTGAGTGGCCTACCCTTTAGCTTGATCAGTAGTCCATCACAAAATGGCTGCATTTCCTTAATCTTGTCCTGCATCTTGCGGGTCAATTTCGGATTCAATGAAGAAACTTCTTTGGTGACATAGGTCCACCAATTGACGCTGGGGTTGTAGGTGCCTCCAACTGCAATATCCACACTGATATTCCCAACCACGGCATATTCGGGCTGCCATGTTTCAAGTATTTCTTGGAAAAGAGGGCCCATGACTTCTGTATCTCGATACGTCTTCTCAAATGCGGCATCTTTGGTGAACTGGTATGAAACAACATTCCCAAGCCCTGGGATTTGGCTTCCAATGTTCATGCTGATAAATACTTCGGGTGAAAAATCCTTTTGATGAAAGTGAAGCCTTAAACCCATCTCATTGATTTGCGAATTGAGCGCAGCATTTTTTACATCTTCTTTTTCTGTCTTAATTGCATAACGAAGTAGCGCTGCTCTAGTACGAACCGATTTACCATCTGCATACCATTGACTCACGCCAGGGCTGAGCTTTCGGATCTGCCCGAGAAAATTGAATGCATGTTCAGCATACTCGCCAATAGTCATGGACTGATATGGCAGAGATGCTTGTATGTAGAAATTGCTGTCCCAAATCCCCACGGATTTCCTTTCGTCAGTTCAACCCCGCGTCCGGCGCGCTGCCCGTCGCATTGCCGCCCAGTTCGTTCTCGCCTAGCAGCGTGAAGAGCTTGTTGCGGAGCACCATCGCCGCGAACTCGCAGTCGTCGCAGTGCATCGCGACCACCGCCCGGCCGCGCGGCCAGACCAGCAGCGGGTACGCGTAGCTGATACTCACCTCCGCCGTCACCAGGTACTGGCACACGTCCGCGACCGTGTGCGTCGGGTCGATCTCCACACACAGGATCGACTGCTCGGAGAAGGGGTAGTCGTGGCGTTTCAGCAGCCGGCGGGCGAGGTCGGCGTTGCTGGTGACGACGCGGACGACCGCGTGCCCCGTCGCCTCAAGGATCGAGAAGCCCGCCAGCGTTAGAGACTGCTCGTCGAAGATCTTGAGCATCTGCATCAGCCGGCCGACGCGGTTGTCCAGGAACACATTGAACTGCGTGTTGGACGGCGGCTCGTACTTGCCGCCGAGCTCGGTTTCCGCTGGCATCTGTGACATGTCGGTCTCGTATCACCCGGGCAGAGTCGCGCGGGGCCTCATCATTTGAACCAGGAGATGCATCATAACGCAGGCCGGCCGATCAGCCCACCACCGACTCGCGGTACCACGCACACGTCGGCCCGAGCCCGTCCGTGAAACCAACCAGCGGATCGTAGCCGATCGTCTGCCGGATCTTCGACAGGTCCGCCAGCGAGTGCTTCACGTCCCCGGCCCGCTCGTCCTGGTGCACCGGCGTCAGCCCCGGGCAGCCGAACACATCGGCCATCGTTTCGGCCAGTTGGTTCACCGTTACGCGCTCGCCGCACGCGACGTTCATCACCTCGCCCTCGATTTTGCTCTCACAACGGGCTGCGAGCAGGTTGGCGTGCACCGCGTTGTCGACGAACGTGAAGTCACGCGACTGCTCGCCATCCCCGAAGATGGTGGGGCGCTCGCCGTTGAGCAGGTCCTTCGCAAACGCGGCGATCACCGCCGCGTAGGCCGAGTTCGCGTTCTGCCTGGGCCCGAAGATGTTGAAGTACCGCAGACAAGCCGTGTCGAGCCCGTAGCTGCAGGCATAAGCCCGCATCAGTGCTTCGTCATAGACCTTGTTGGCCGCGTACGGGCTCCGCGGCAGGACGGGCATCGTTTCGACCTTGGGCAGGACTTCCGAGTCGCCGTACGCCGAGCTCGACGCCGCGAAGACGACGCGATCGACGCTTGCTGCCCGCGCCGCCTCAAGGGTGTTGAGCGTCCCCGTCGCGTTCACCGCGTGGAACCGCACGGGGTGCTCAACGCTCTTGGGCACCGACCCCAACGCCGCCTGGTGGAACACGTACCGGCAGCCCGCGATCGCTTCAGCAACGATTGCTCCATCAAGGATCGACCCCTCGATAAACCGAAGCCGGTCACCGGCCCGATCCTTGTAGTCATCGAAGTTGGCGATATCCCCGCCGGACAGATCATCGAGCACAACAACCTCGGCCCCGAGGTCCAAGAGCGTCTCGGTGAGATGCGAGCCGATGAACCCCGCGCCACCCGTCACCAGCGCGCGGACGCCAGCGAAGTGATCGCCATGCAGTGGTTGCCAATTGGTGAGGGCCATGGGGTGCGTCTCTGGTTGGGGGCTATTCGTTCCAGTCGTTGCCCGGCATGATGCGCTTCATGAACTGGTCAAATAAAGGCACAGTGAATGCCGTATCGCCATGATGAGGACTCCAGACCATCCCCTTACCGATCAGCCCGTTGCGCAGCGGTGCGACGGATTCGACCTTGCGATTCAAGATTTCAGCAATATCGCCCGAGCGATGTGGCCCCGCGCCGAGTTCCGACATCGCACGCAGGTACTTCTTTTCCGTGGGCGTCAGACGATCAAACCGAACTCTGAAAAAACTCTCGTCCAGAGCGGCGATCGCGACATCGGAAGCGTTTTCAACATCCGAGAGTTCAATCGGTGATGCGTCGGCGATGTCCCAAACGTGCTTCCCCCATTCCTGTAAAAAATAAGGGTAGCCTTCGGTGACCTCAATGATACGGTTTACAGCTTCCTCTTCGTATTCAATATTTTCTTCGAGCGCTGGATTGACGATCGCCTTCCAGGATGCTTCACGGTTGAGTGCACCGATCTCGGGAAAATCAAAGAGCCGTTCTGCGTATGACTTTGCTTTCCCCATACGGCCACGGAGCTGAGGCAGGCCTGCCCCAACGAGCGTAATCGGTAGCTTTAGCTGTGCCGCCCGATGCAGCGCCGTGATCAGCGCGGCGAGCTCGGTTTCTTTGACGTATTGCAACTCGTCTATAAACAGGATGACGGCGGTCTCGCCCGCTTGAGCCGCTCGGCCAATGACTTCGATCAAGCTCTGTAGGTCTAGTTCGAGGTCACCGTTATCAGCCAACCCCGGCTCGGGTTCGAAGTCCAGCCCTACCTCGATATCGTCGTATTTCAATCTCAGAGCACCGACAAACCCTGCTAGCCCCCGCAGCGCACGGTGGGCCAAGTCGCGGACCTGCTCCTTCTTGGAAAGCAGCAATAAAGCCCCGCGTAACTGTGGCGCGAGAATCGCGGGTAGCGATCGGTCCTCGGGGGCCTCAGCCCTGGTCGTGAGCAACCCTTTCGCTTCTGCGATGATATTGAGGTGATCCAACAAGACGGTTTTTCCAACCCCACGCAGCCCAACCATCAAAACACTTTTTGTTGGCCGACCCCGCCGGATTCGCTCAAGCGCAATGCCGACGTTTTCAATGATTGCATCACGACCAGCGAGTTCTGGGGGCGAATGCCCTGCACCCGGCGAATATGGATTGGTGATGGGGTCCATCAGACGAATTATAGTGATCTTATTCGATTATACAAACTTTAGATAAGATCGGATAAGATATGAATAAATAGCCTGCCCGCAAGTGGATTCAATACCGCGGCACCGCCGCATCGATCGCCTGGCTCCAAAGATCGATCCCGCCGGCCATGGACCAGGCATCCTCGAAGCCGCGCTCGCGCAGGAACAGCGCGACCTTCATCGAACGCACCCCCGCGTGGCAGAAGACCACGAGCTTGCGGTCGAGGTAGTCGTCCAGTTCTTCGACCCGGCCGGGCAGTTCCTGCATGGGGATAAACACGCTGCCATCGATCTTGGCGAGGGCAAGCTCCTTGTCCAGCCGGCAATCGAGCAGGGTGATGTCTTCGCCGCTGTCGAGCATCTGCTTGACAACACCGGGGCCCAACTCGACATGATCGTGCATCGGCCAGCCGGCAGGCATACCGCGGTCGTCAAGCTCCATCCGTACCGCCTTGCATAGGGATGACCTCGATGACGGTGTGGGCATCGACGTTGCAGATGTAGATCTCGCCGTCGTCCTTGGTGATCTCCAGCCGGTCGAGCCAGAGCCGGTCGTCCTTGGCGTGGGCGAACCACGAGCCGGTCTTGCGTTGCTCGGCCTTGACAACGATGCCCTCGACAGAGTTGGTGGGCACCGTGCCCTCGCGGGCGACCTGCTTGGTGATGCGGACCCGGCTGCCCGGCACGAGCGTGTCGGGGGTCAGCGGGGCTGAGCTATCACTTGCAGGTACGGGCTGATCGGTCATGTTGCGGCCCAGTTTATCCAGAGGCGTGCGTGCTGTGGTATTCTATTCGGCTCGCCGCCGCCATGATGAATGTGGCCAGGCCTTTTTGGAGAGGTGTCCGAGCGGCTGAAGGAGCCGGTTTCGAAAACCGGTGTGCGGTCATTCCGTACCGTGGGTTCGAATCCCACCCTCTCCGCTTTTCTGAAAAAAAAATACCCCTGCACCTATAAGTGACCTGGGGAAGCCTAGTCGGGTAGCCGGGATCAAAAAAATCTTTACTTCGTAGTGAAGCTGCTGGCTAACCGTCTTTTTTGCTGTGCATAGGATTCAAGCTGGCGAGTACTTATCCCAGCTCTGGCCAGAGACCGTGATACTGGTACTCCTCGATTGTCTGACCCGGCCGAACCGCATTCCATAGGGAAGTACAAACTACTAGGCATTGTTGTGATTTCAGTAGATTGATGTATTTCGTTATGCCACGAGTGAAGCCTAACGTCGAAGCACCACAATCAGCGTCTACGCCGTCGAATTAATAATCCTAGACCGGATAGTCCTAGCAGAATCGCAGATGATGGCTCAGGTACTACGACAATTCGGACCCTTTGTGCATCCGACTGGCCCCAAACTAAGGTTTGAGGAACTGGACGAATCTCGTCAAGGCTGACACCCTGGATAACCGTGGAGCCCGAGATTTCTCCAGCCATATCGAACCCAGGTATCGCAAGGGCTGCCCGACCTGTCGGAAATGTCTGAGATGTAACGAATGACGATATCAGTCCAAAGTTATCACCGAATTGGGTCTGAAAATCAGGCCGGACAAACGAGTTGAAGTCGGCGGGTGGATCAAACAGTGTGAATGAATCTCCAATGACATAAGAGCGGGATGCACCAACGACGCTCAGGAAACGCTGGTCTGTAGCACTGCTGCTTGCAGATGATTGCGGGATACCATGAAAACCAAACTGGCTCTGCCCGGTGACATCGAAAGTACCTTCGGCAGTGACCAAGACACCTCCCGTTACGTCTGAAAACGTAAACACAACCTCTGATAATGCTTGTTGAGACGTGCACATCGTGGTTAATACACACATTAAAAACAACTTGGTATTCATGTCTACTTTCCTATTGTCGCAAGGAAAATACGATTTTAATCGTATCCCTTTTTTCTTCAATTACCTGATTGGGTAAGTCGAGCAGGAAGAATTTAAAGGTTAACCTGGCATAAGGACATTACTTCAAAGCAAGTGCAAACCTGCTTCACGATCTACGGGGATCAGGTTAATCCGGACTTGACTTTGACATGACACTGACATCAATTGAAGTTAATTGTGACATCTACAGTGCAGAGTTGAGATCCGAATTCTCGAAGAAAAAGTTCGAACCGTGTCCTGAGCTCTCCGCTTTCCGAAAAAGAGACACCTCCGCGCCCTTATAGTGCCGCGAGGTGCATGGGTTGGGGAGGTGGAATCACAAATTTTCTTCCAAAATTAAGCGACTGGGGTGGCAGACAGAGATGCCACTCTTAATCTTACCTACCTGCCGATTCGCAATTCGCTCTCCCGCTGTGCCGGTCCGCCACTCCGTATTATGAGTGACCAGGCGAGTGCTGGGGCGGCTGTTAGCACTATCCAGACAATCCTTGCTTTTTTCGCCGATGATCTGGTACGCCATTTCACTTGCGGCGTAATTGGTATCAAACCTTACCTCGGCCGCGTAACCGAGCAGTCCAATTATGAGAAATGCTAGCAAGAAGGCCTGGGAGTAGCCCAAATCGCTATGCCTTTAATTAAATAGATTAAAATGGTATAGTTATTTGTTATTCCGACCAAAAGCTGTGGAGATTAATTATGTTTAGGATTCATATGTATGGTGCCGCGTTCCTTGCGTGCTCTTGTCTGCCCACAGTCTCGCATGCTAATCCAACGAGACTCACGCCAGAGGTCTCTTACGAATTCCCCTCTCCGTTTCCAAATAGACCGCCGAGCATTGAATATGCAGGTGTGAACACATTTAAAGTCACACCTGATGGTGAGCGTGTCGTCTACAGCGGCAATTTCGATCTGGAAGCACGAGATGACCTCTACAGTGTAGATGTCAGTACCCCTGGTGTTGCGACTAGGCTTTCTATTGATCTACCAGTCGATTTAGCCAACTTCTCGCCATATGGAGTCTCGCATTTCGAGATAACGGATGATTCTTCACGCGTTGCTTACGGCATTAACACCCGTGAAAGTTCAGAGTTCAAACAAGCGATTTATGCGCATCAGTTAGGCTCAAATGTTCAATCATCTCTGTTATTCGAGCGGAGCGGGTTTGGGGACGTGATCAATCCGAGCGACTTTGCTGTTCTACGTGGTCAAAATGCTATTGTTTACGAAGATGAAACTAATCCAGCAGCTGGCCTGTCCGTGGTGGATATAGCGGGAGCCCCGCAGACCTACGATATTAATCTCCCTGGTCACGATACCCTAATTCCTTCGTTCAATGAGTCTTATCTGGCACTTGAAAGCGGAGGAGTTCTATACCATACCGTGATTGCAGATCGATCTGAGCAGCCAATTATTGTGCATGCAGAGTTTAAAAATGGTGCTGTGACAAGAACAATCGTTTCAGACCCTCATTACAGACAAGCTGGTTTCGATGATGAGCATTTCAATGTTTCGCCCGACCATCAGTATCTAACGGTCGCCTCAAATGATCGAATATCCAACCCTAGCTATGCGACACAATCAATTCTTATTCGGCCTTTAAGTGATCTCTCTTCCGGATTTGTTCTATCGACTGGCCGTTCTACTGGACCAGATGAAACCAGCCAGCCAGTCAACGTACTCTACAGCCTAGATTCGTTCTGGGTCTACTATTACGCGGTCGATCTAGAACAAAATGATAAGTTTTTTGCCCGACGTCGCACCGATGGATCAGGGGTACAAGAGCGCGTCGCCACATCAAGTTTCGACGCTCCGTTGCGGATTACTCGGGGCCAGAACCTTATCCCTTTTATTGATCAGTCTGGCGAGTATTTTGTCTTCATTGATGAAGATGGTCTTCTTGGCTCACCAAGGTTTAGCTTGATGCGTATGGCAGTTGATGGCTCTATGACTGCGACAAAACTGAATAATGAACAAACAGAATTCCCTGGCGTGCGTGAGCTAGTTTCTTTCAAGAACTCAAGTGAAGTGCTGTACATCAGCCATGAAGGCCTTTTCCGCACTTCGATTGCTGAGATTGAAGACCCGACCCTATTAATCCCTGGAGATGTATTCACATCGACCAGTATCTACTGGGAAGTGTCGTCTGACGATCAATGGATCGTCTTTGGCTTCGATGATGACCGAGATTCGAGAATGTCTGGCCTGATGGCGGTCTCCACAGATGGCGGCGAGATCATCGATCTTATTGGTGATAGCGATATTTCTAGCGTGTTCAGAGATTTCACGATAACTTCTGACAACCTAGTCATTTTTGAAGGCACGACCAGTACTGGAGCAGCGGTCTTTGCTACCAGTATCCCCGAGCCTTCTTGTTTGGCTCTGCTGGGGTTGAGTTGGTTGATGGTTACCCGGCGACGGCAGCGGTCGTAATAAAGACCAAAAATCTGAGCCAGCAGCTAAAAGGGATGAGTTGATCCGAAATAAGCCTTGACATAATCAGGAGACCAGGCGAACTGTATTCCAGCACTAGATGGTGTAATTGTAAGTATCTAGGATTCTAATTCGCAGAGAAAAAGTTCGAACCGTGTCCTGAGCTCTCCGTTCAAGCGGATCGTGCCCGGGCCGGCGCGACGCGGGCGGGGTTATTGAGCCGACTAAGGCTTGCTCAGGCCTTGGCCACGGATCGATCGCGCCACCCTCACCCCAGCCCTGCCCCCGGCAGGGAGGAGGGCAAGGCAGCCGGGTTGCAAATCGTGCAAGGTGGTGGGCTAGTCGTCGTTGCGGACGATCATCTGGATGATGCCGGGGTATTCGAGGAGTTGCTTGCGGGTGCATACCCCGAGTTTGCGGTAGATGTTGCGTACGTGGACGTGGATGGTGTTCGGGGACCGCTCGAGGTGCTCCGCGATCGCTCTCTCCGTCATGCGCTGGAGCAGCAGCGCGCAGACCTTCCTCTCAGACGGGCTTAGAGGCGGGACCGACCGCTCGAACGGTGATTGCTCGGGGTCGTAGAAGGGGTGATCGGGTGGTTGAGAATCGAGCATGCCGAAGAACATGGGTTAAAAGGCTTGGCGTCGGGGCAGATCCCGGAAGGGCCTGCCCCTTGGCCGTTCGGGTCGGTGCTCAGGTCACGTTGGCTGAGCCTGCGGTTGTGTCGGGTGTCGTTGTCCCGGTCGGCAGCAGGCCGTACAGGCCTTTCGGGTCGGACGGGTTCGGGGTGACTTGGCCGTACTGGGCGTTGGGGTAGCAGGGGCTGCTCGGGTTGGCCTGGTCATAGACCACCAGCAGCCAGCCATACGTCGGGTGGCCCGCAAGGACGGCAAAAGTAAAATTACCTGTACTACCTTGATAAAGGGTGGGAACAACTTGAGAAACAGTTTGTGCTCCTGTACACGGTGAGTTTACGGTAACGACGAGGGTGGACATGATTTCTCCGAGTGGAAGGGTCTCTTTTCTCCATTGCTGCACACGTTGTACAAACAATGACCCCTGCCTGCATAGACTAATACGCGATTAATACGGTTTTTCTGCGCGCGGCTTGGTTATTTTTTGCAGATCTGATAAAAAGAAGTCTCTCGAAGGTGTCGATCGCGAAGCGGGGAGGATAAGGAGCGGATTTGTCATTGCCCAATACCCCGTTAAGACTCGCAGCCGCATGCCTCTGTCTGATCCTTGCCGGCCCAACCTCGGCGGCGCTGCTCTCTTCGGAGGCCGCCTACGCGGACGGCACCCAATCGAACGTGTCCCTTGGTTCCGTGCTCGGCTCTCCGAGCACGAACTGGTTTGTCCTGCTGGACTGGGTCCAGGCCGGCCCGGTCGTTATTGAGATCCCGGTCCTGGATTCTCCGGGGGGTTCGAGCGGCCCGACGCCGCACTCGATCCTTTTATCGGCGAGAAACACCTCGCCGGATGACTGGAACGGGTTCTCGGTGGGCGTCGAGGGGCCGGCCGAGATCAGCGCCTCGCCTCTACCGAACCTGGTTGGCCTGTTCCCCGCGCCTTTGGGGCCCTCTGACGCGGCTGGCTTCTCGTTCGAGGGCCTGGACTGGCCCGCCAGTGACCCCGGAGCGCTGTTCGTCCTGCCCGTCTTTATCAATTTTGGGATCGATGTGTCGCCACCCGAGTCGGGCGAGCCCGTACGGCTGACGCTAAGCCCGACCCCCGTGCCCGAGCCGGGCACCGCCTTGCTGGTCGCGGTTGGCGCGGCGTTCTGTCTGGCGAGGCGTCGGCACACGCTCAGCGCGGTTTGATCGCCAGGAGCCAGTCCGGGACGCCGCACCGGGTTTTTGCTTCGAGGCTGGCTGCCTGGTACGTCTCGGCGTGGCCGTCGGCGAAGACGGCGTTGCCGGAGTCGTCGGGGTGCTCAAAGCCAAGGCCCCAGTTGGTGATCGCCGAATCACCAAAAGAGGCATGGGTAAAATAGTACCCACTATCCACAACGAACGGGTCTGCGAACCAGGGATAAGCCGAAGGAGATTTGATACCGCCCCAGTCAAGTAGTTTGTGCTCACCCAAATCGCCACAAGCTGTCCAGCGGGCGTTGACGCTGTATCCAAAATAGGATGCTCCGTAGAAAGGCCGGAAAAAAGAAGAATCAATCTCCGGGCATAGGTTTGGATTTGAAGGTTCTGCGGAAACCCCATATTGCAATTGCTGTGAACTGCCGTTGTACGCAGCTAGTAGTCCCCACCAACTTTCCGTCGGATGACTATTGGCAGGCAAATCTATCTTTAAGATGTACGGAATCCTGTCTTGATTATCCGCCATAGCTGCGGACCAGCTGGTCAGCATGCCTTTCTGGTTGGCGAGGCACTGGGCGGTGCGGGCGGTGCTCCTTGCCAAGCCGAGGACCGGGAGCAGGATGGCGACGAGCAGGGCGGTGATGCTGACGACGACGAGGAGCTCGATCAGGGTGAAGCCGGGGCGGTTTCGCTCGCGTCGAGATGGCTCTGGTCTACGCATCGTTTCAATCGTCGGTCGGCGGGCAGGACCATCGCCAGACCTGCCGCAGGGTGACCGCGGTGAGTGCCGCGTCGTCTTGGCTGTAGTGTAGGGCGGTGATGTGCTCGTGCGGGGCGTTGCGGTCTCCCAGGCGCATCATCAGCCGGCCGTCGGTATCGAGGATGTGGACGCGCCCCATGCCCGCAAAGACCCGGGACTCGCCCGGGCTGTACGCGACCGCGGTGACGGTCTGGTTGACGCCCAGGTCGATCGGATCGAGCCAGCCGAGCTCCGGGTCGAACAGGCGGACGTAGCCCTGATCCATCCCCAGGCAGACCGGGCTGTCCGGGTTCGGCAGCGCATCGGCGGCGACCGGCAGCGCGCTGTCCGGCATCGGGATCGTGCGCAGGTCTTCGCCGGCCTCCGAAATGACTCTCAGGGTGGTCGGGGCGTCGGCCGATTGTGTTGCAACCATCAGCTGGCCCCGGCCCGAGGGCAGGGCGTAGGCGTCGTCGGCCTGCCCGGCCGTCCAGAGCAGCTCGGCCGGCCCGACGCCGGACACCGACCAGCACTCCACGGTGCGGGGCCCGGGCGCGAAGACGTAGAGGTGCTTCCCGTCTGCGCCGAACCAGGCTTTCTTGGCGTCCGGTTCGCGGGGCAGGACGTGTTGGGTCACCGGGCCTGCCCCGTCTTCTGAGACCGACCACACGCCGACGCTGCCGTCACCGATCAGGCCGGCAACCTGCCTGGCGTGCGGCGCGGTAGCGATCGCCTGGATAAAGTCCGGGCTGGTCGCCAGCAGACGCGGGGCTTGGTCTCGGGCCCGCATCCAGATCTCGTAGCGGGTGTCGTCGGGCCTGACGTAGACGAGGGTCTGGCTCGACGGGTGGTACGCCGCGTCGAGGGCGAACGGCGCCGCGTAGGGGCTGTCGGTGTAAGGCGTGGCGAGGCCTCTGCCCGACAAGCGGTAGGCCAGGTGGCGGATCTCCCACGGCCCGGCCGTCGGCTCGAGCCCGTCGGTGGCGGACGAGAACTGTTCTTGCGCCCCGGCGAGGTCGCTCGCGGCAATCTTGGTGAGCACGCCTTCCAGCAGCCCGGCCTGCTGGCTGAGCGGCACGGCATCCCGCGGGGTACTGCCGGGGCCGGGCCCGCCTGCCTGCTCTGGTTGATCCCGGCCGGCGGTTTGGATCCAGGCGGTGCCGATGGCGGCGATGAAGAGCGCTGCTAACAAAGCAAAGGCGATTGTTTTTCTTGGCGAGGCGTGCGGGGCGCGGCCGCTGGGCGAGTTGCTGTTTCCCGGCTCCGTGTCCGGATCAATGATCGCCTGGTAGGCCGTCCGCATCGCTCCTGCATCGGCGAAACGCTTTGCGGGGTCCGCCTGGGTCGCTTGCTCAGCGAGGCGGGCAAGCCGACTTACAAGCGGGTCGTCCCCGGGTACCCCGGGTGCTTCGAGCAGCTCCTTGAGGATGACGCCGAGCGCGTAGACGTCCTGCCCCGGGTCCGGCCGGTGCAGGGTGCCATCCAGGACCTCGGGCGCGCAGTAGGGCCCGGACCCGCCCACGCGGTGCTGGTCCGGAGCGAGGCTCTCGGTGTACCGCCACTGAGCGGCGAGGCCGAAGTCGATTAGAACGGGGTGCCCGCCTTCCCGGACCAGGATGTGGTCTGGCTTGATATCGCCGTGGATGACGCCCTCGCTGTGGAGGTATGCCGCAACATCGAGCACCTGTTGAAAGAGTCCGAGGCGGGGTTCTAAGCCGAGGCTGAGCACCTTGCAGTGGACGGTCAGCGTGTCGCCATCCACGTACTGCATGGCCAGGTAAGAAGCATCGCCCTGCCCGGTATGGCGGATCACGTGGACGACGCCGGCGTGGTGAATCCCGCTCAGGATCTCGGCCTCGCATCGGAGCAGCGCTTCTGCGGCTTCGGGAGAAGGCCGGCTGCCAGGCCGTATCGTTTTGAGCGCTATTTCACGGTTGAGTGCCTCGTCGGCGCACCGCCAAACATCTGCCGAGCTGCCTTGCCCGAGCAGAAGGACCGGGGTGAACCCGTCCGCTGCCGCCGCCGCGAGTGCCGCCGAGCCGTGCTGGAGGTCGGTTTCATACTCGGATTCGGCAACACCGTGCAGCCTGGCGGACTCGGGGTTTATGACGGCGTGGGCGGCGTCCATCAAGTCGGCCATCGCCACGATCCCGTCATCGGAATGGTTTCTGTCGGTCATCTACGGGTTGATTAAGGGGTTTATTCCAGTATGTCTTTGTCAAAACTCCCGAGAACGCCGGCGGTCCTCATAATCGAGTTCAACAAACGCAGTTCTTCGTCAATATCGTCCTGATTGTCCCCGGCATATTGAGAAATGATGTTGCTCAAGTGCTTGTTCAATGCACGCAGTGCAGTGACCCGGCAGTTTTGGATCACCTTGACTTCAAGTCCAAGCAGCGTTGAAAGCTCGGCGTAGTCCGTCGGCTCGCTGCCCAGAAAGATCGGCCGGAGGTGCCTCATATCGAGTACATCCCAGACGTGGGGCCGCTTCCCATAGAAGAATTGATCTTTTGTCCGGATGATTGCTTCGACCATAATCGATCTTGCCCAGGCCACATCGAACGGGCACGGGTCTTGGTCGTCGGCGGCCGAGTTGTTGAGCAGGTGATCGTGTGTTTCGCGTCGGTCCCACGCTTTGTCGGCTTTCGAGCGGTGCTGCGAGTAAACGTAGTTTTCTAAGGAACGCCTTAAATAGTCACGCAGCCGCCCCCCGTCTTTCTTCACATAGTCAAGGATACTCTTTGCGATGAATTTGTCGGTGATGAATCCTTGCAGCACATCCTCGAGATCGTGCTCGTTTTTAATACCCACCCCAAAGCAAAGATGGAAGCGGAAAGCCTCCTGGTATGCATCCAGGAATTGCTGGAGTATCCGGTTGCGTTCCCCTTGTGGTGCTTCACGGATCGCGCTAATGATCGTCCAATGCGTGGTTGGAAAGGCCCCGTTGCCTGAGGGTTTCGGATTCGATTCGTCCATCGCACCCACTAATATAGTGTGCAAAGGGGTTTATGTGTAAAAACCATCTGGCTTATTTGATACGGCGGGTGCTGGGTTTTAGTCTCAGGTTGCGGGATGAAACGACTCCACAGTTCGGTTTTGAAGCGCTTGGGAGCGGCCCGGCCGGGTCGCCAGCAGGTGTATCGGTCCTTCGTTCAAATGGCCGCTAACGTCCAGTTCGATTCGATTTCGAAGCGGTACGGACCACTTGTTTAAGAACGTGTACGGGGAGGGTGAAATAGCCAGCGGCCTACGGACGCGAGAACACGGGGGCTGTTCAGACAAGCAGCCGCTTGCGTGTCCGGGTCCCGTAGGCCCCCGGCTGCGGTGCGTACGTCTTGGACACGTTTTAAGCCCTGGTGTCCCAAGCGGGGAACGGGTCTTCGAACTCAGACCACGCCTCGGGGCCGGCCTCCAACTCCTGCTCCGTGATAACCGCCTTGTCTAGCTCGGCTTCGATCTTGCTGCGGTCCATGCCCATGCCGATGAAGACGATCTCCTGCCGGCAATCGCCCGCGACCTCGTCCCACACGTTTTCAATCCACGCCAGGGTCTCGGGGTCGTCGGGCCAGTGCTCTTTGGGGGTCGTTGCGAACCAGTAGCCGCCGCGGTCGACCTGGACGGACGAGCCGGCCTGGGCCCAGACCCCGCAGAACTGCGGGCGGGACGCGAGCCAGAGGTAGCCCTTGGACCGTACGACGCCTTGCATACCGTTCTGCAGCGCGTCCATGAGCCGCTGGGGGTGGAACGGCAGGCGTCGGCGGTAGACGAAGCTGGCGATGCCGTACTCCTCGGTCTCGGGTGTGTGCTCGCCGATGATCTCTTTGTACCAGCCGGGCATCATCGCGGCGTCGTCCTCGCTGTAGAGCCCGGTCCCGACGACCGATTCCAGGTCGATCTGCCCGCGCTCGGTGGTGATCATCTTCGCATCGGGGTTGATATGGCGGAGGATGCTTTCGAGCCGCTTCGCCTCGCTGGGTTCAACGAGGTCGCGCTTGTTGATCACGATAACGTTCGCGAATTCGATCTGATCGGTAAGCAAATCTACGATCGTGCGCTCGTCCTCCTGGTCCGTACCCATCTCACGGTCGGAGAGGCTGTCGTGGCTGTCAAAGTCTTTGAGGAAGTTGACCGCGTCGACCACTGTCACCATCGTGTCGACTTTGGTTAAATCGCTAAGACTCTGACCGTTTTCGTCTCGGAACGAGAAGGTGGCCGCGACAGGCATGGGCTCGCTGATACCGGTCGACTCGATGAGCAGGTAATCGAAGCGTCCTTCCTCGGCCAGCTTCTTGACCTCGACGATGAGGTCCTCGCGGAGCGTGCAGCAGATGCAGCCGTTCATCATCTCGACCATCTTCTCTTCGGTGCGCGACAGCGCCGCGCCGCCGTCACGCAGGAGCGAGGCGTCGATGTTGACCTCGGACATGTCGTTGACGATGACCGCGACGCGCAGGTCTTCGCGGTTGTTGAGGACGTGGTTGAGCAGGGTCGTCTTGCCCGCACCGAGGAAGCCGGACAAGACGGTCACGGGTAACTTATTTGTTGGCGTGTGGATCATGTGCTGTTCTCTACAGGGAGCTTATGCATTTAATTGTGTATTTCTCTTATTGCACCTCGCTTGCCTGCTCTTTTTTCTTACGCTGGGCCCACTCAATTTTGTCTTCAGTCCCTTTGAGCAGACGCTTGATGTTGGACCGGTGGCGGAAGATGACCAGCGCTGCCAGCAGTGCGCTGACCGAGCCGCAGACCGCGGTCTCCTGTGCCTCGTAGCCGAAGGCCAACGCGAAGCCCACCACGAAGATCGGCAGCACCGCCGCGGCGATGACGCTGGCTAGGCCGACGTAGGCCGTGGTCTTGGTTATGACGAACCAGACAACAAACGCTGTCAGCGCCGGCACGGTCAGCACCGGCCAGAACCCGAAGAGCGCGCCCGCGCTGGTCGCGACGCCCTTGCCGCCCTTGAACTTGAGGAAGAGTGGGAACACGTGCCCGATCACCGCCGCGACACCCACCGCCAGCCACCGCAGCATCGGGACCGCGCCGAGCGCGTCTTCCGAGGTGATCAGCCCGGCCGCGAAGCCGTAGCCCAGCACGGGGACGAGCCCTTTGCCCAGGTCCAGGAAGAAGCAGGCGATGCCCCATTTCTTGCCGAGCACCCGGCCGACGTTGGTCGCGCCGACGTTGCCGCTGCCGTGCTCCCGGATGTCGATGCCGTTGAGCCTGCCCAGCAGCAGGGCGAAGCAGACCGACCCCAGCAGGTAGGCCCCGAGCAGGAAGAGCAGCCAGGTCAACATGCGGGCATGGTAACAGTGAGGCTCGCGGCCTGAGCCTGACGCCTTGCGTCACGGTAACCTTGTAGCGCAGCTCTGCGTTTGTAATCTGATTAGGGCATTGCCGTACGAGGGCAACTTCCCGTATCATCTGGGGATGAAGTATCGTATGGCCCGGGTAACCGCGTGTGTCTTTCTGGCGTCTTTACTGCTGGTGTCGGTGTTCCCGGCCGCGGCACAGATCGGCCAGGAAGCGGTCGAGGCTCCGCCGGAGCAGGCGTCATGGATCGCCTTCGTGCTGGGGCTGTTGTTTACCGCTGCCGTTGGCGTGGGCTGTTTGATGTCCCCGAAACGAACCCACCAGGACTGACCGAAACACGTTGTTTGGCGTCCTGATTCCTGTTGACTAAAACCGACCTATTGGAGGTCCCCTGATGAACCAACGCTCACTGGCCGTCCTGATCGTGCTTAACGTGGTGCTCCTCGCAGCGATCGCCTTGACGCTCGGCCCCGCCCCGCAACAAGCCCAGGCGCAGCTTGGCGGCGGCAGCTACCTCATGATCGCAGGTAATACGGGCTCGGCCCCGCAGCAGGTGATCTACGTGATGGATACCCGCACCGGGCGGGTGGCGGCCTTCATACTGGACAGCGCGACGAAGAAGGTCCGTGAGGTCGGCGTCCGCGAGATCGCAGACGACCTCAAGGGCGGCACCGGCAGAGACCGTTAAGCCTTGTTTTTTAGTTTTTCTAACACCCCGTAAAACATCCTCCTCTACAGGAGCCCCGATATGAACCGTATCCAAACCGCTTGTTTCTGCCTGCTTGCCTCGGCCTTCGTGCTCACCGCGGTCCTGCTGGTCCGCATCGACGAGAAGTCCGCACCCAACGCCGCGCACGCGGATGGCCAGGTCATCGCACAGCCCGCGTTTACCATGATGACCGCCCGTACGCGGAGCGGCGGGGGTGGCGACGACATCGCCGATGAGTCGCTGTTCATCCTCGACAACAACGCCGGCGTGCTCGTTGTTTACGCCCCGAACATCAGCCGCAAGCAGTTGACCCCTGTTGCCGGCATCAAGATGACCGAGATCTTCGGCAGAAATTAGTCTGAAAAACCCAAACACAACACCGTTCAATTCACCCAAGGCCGATTTATATGTCGGCCTTTTTCATGTATAAACAAGGCATGATTCAAACCATCGAACCCGCCGATACGCTGCCCGCCAGTGCTTTCATGAACGACACCGCGATGCGCCTGGGCGTCCAGGTCCTAAGCGGCAAGCCGCTGACGCGTGAGCAGGCGCGTCAACTAACTACGCTGCAAGGCAACGACCTTTACGACCTTTTTTTCTGGGCCAACAAGATCCGTATCCGGTTCGTTGGCGAGAACGCGAAGTTCTGCTCGATCGTCACCGGCAAGGTCGGCGGCTGCTCCGAAGACTGCTCCTACTGCAGCCAGTCCAAGCACTACGACACGCACGTCCAGCCGTCTCGGATGCGTGTTGAAGAGATGGCGTCTGCCGCGGAGGAGGCGCTGGCCAGCGGGGCGTCGAGCTTCGGGATCGTGAACTCCGGGCGTGGGCCGACGGACAAGGAACTGGACTGGATGGAGCCGTTCTTCCGCCAAGCGGCCGGGGCGGGACAGATCCGCCCCTGCGCGACGCTCGGCGAGCTCAAGCCGCACCAGGCCGAGCGGCTCGCCGAGATGGGGGTGCAGCGGATCAACCACAACCTCGAAACCAGCAAGCGGCACTTCAAGAACGTCGTGTCGACGCACTCGTACGAGGACCGGGTGAACACGATCCGAACCGCGAAGGCGGCTGGCCTATCGATCTGCTCGGGCGGGATCTTCGGGCTTGGGGAGGACTGGGAGGACCGCCTGGACATGGCGTTCGAGCTGCGTGACCTCGGCGCGGACGTCGTGCCGATTAATTTCCTTAACGCGATCCAGGGCACGCCGCTGCACGGCAAGCGCGAGCCGCTGGAACCGATGCAGGCACTCAAGATTGTTGCGATCTACCGATTCATCCTTCCAGACCGCGAGTTGAAGATCGCCGGTGGCCGGGAGAAGATCCTGCGCGATATGCAGAGCTGGATGTTCTTCGCGGGCGGGTCCAGCTTCCTGGTCGGCAACTACTTAACGACTTTCGGAAGGACCCCGCAGCAGGACCACCAGATGCTCAAGGACATGGGGATGAAGATCCACCTGTTCGACGAGCGGGAGGTCGAGGCCACGCCCGAGGCCGCGCCGGGTGCCGGAGCGGGTGCCCTGGGTATCGGTGCGGAGGCGAACAGCCTGATGGTCCGAAAACGCGGTTCGGTGCTGGCCCTGCCGGTGATTGAGGCCTGACCAATCTGCACAAGCCCCACCCACGCGTAGCACGCGTGGGGATCGAATCCTCGGCACCCCGATAACCCACCCGCGCTGCGCGTGGGGCGGGCTTGATCAGCGCCACAATGCACATCTACGGCTTGTCGCGGGTATGATTACGCTTTGCTTTGCGTCATCCTTTCTATGTACATGGGACCGAACGTGACCTTGACTGAACCGAACAAGAACCGGACGCCGCTGCGGCTCGGGCTGATGGTGCTGTTACTGGCGGTGGCGATCGGCGCGACCCTGATGGCCAGCGCCCAGAGCACCGAGCCGTCCGCCGAAGGCGCCGCGACCGAGGCCACGCAACCCGCTGAGGCAACCGCCGCCGAGGCAGGATCGGACAAGCCTGCGGGCATCAGCGATAACCCGCTGTACAAAGTCCGGGACCTGTTCATGTTCTCGCCGGTGATCAACGGCATCATCGCCGGGCTCTCGGTGCTCGGGCTGATCTTTTTCCTGTACTTCATGCTGTCGATCAACCGCCGGACGTTCGCGCCCAACGGCTTTGTCGACGAGGTCGTGAAGCTGGTGATCCGCGGCGACTACGAGCGGGCCGGCGATGTGTGCCGGCGGGCCCGGGGGGTGTTTGCCGCGGGGATCGTGCTGCGCTGCGTCGAGAACCACAGGCAGAACCACTCGGTCATGCTCGACATGATCGACACGGAAGGCCGGCGGCAGGCCGACATCGTCTGGAACCGGGTCAGCTACCTCGCGGACATCAGCAATATCGCGCCGATGCTCGGGCTGGTCGGCACGGTGCTGGGGATGATCAAGGCGTTCTATGGGCTCGAGCACGAGTCCGGCGGCATCGACGCGATGGTGCTGTCGCGTGGCGTGGGCGAGGCGATGGCGACCACGCTGTTCGGTTTGAGCGTAGGCATCCTGACGCTGGTGTTTTATTCGCTGACCAAGGCCCGCGCGACACGCACGCTCGCCGAGGCCGAGCAGGCCGTGCACATGATCGCCGACCACATCAAGCGGGACGAGAAGCCGAGCGCGGTAAGCCAGATGCACGCGGGCCGGCCGCCGCTGGCGTGAACGACACACAGAGTACGGAGCGGAACACCCAATGGGTTTTGCAGCCGAATCCCGAGAACGCGCTCGACCAGTCCTGCCGCTGGCGGGGATGGTGGACATCCTGTTCCTGCTGCTGATCTTCTTCATGTCCACCTACTCGATGCGTGAGCAGGAGCTGATGGTAGATGTCGGCCTGCCCGCGAGCGAGTCCGCCGAGCCCGGCTCGACCGAGGCGCTCAAGGTCGTGATCACCTACGACGACGAGGGCCGTGTCTACCTCGGCGAGCGCTTGTTGGACCTCGACCAGTTGGAGTCCGAACTCGCCAGGCTCGCGGAGATCTCGACCGACCAACCCGTGATCCTGCGCGGCGACAAAGAAGCGAGGGTCGGCCTGCAGTCGCGCATCATGGACGCGGCGTATGCGGTGGGCCTCGAGGATATCCGCCTGTCACGCGTGGGCAAGGAGTAGCTAGAGATGTTTGATGTGCGATCCTCGATATGCGATGTGCCACGTTTTGTACGGTGGTTGCTGCTTTTCGCTGTCGTCTTGGTTACTTCGGACATCGCACATCCGACATCGAACATCGCTTTTGCTCAATCCGACGCAGAGCACCAGCAGTTCCTGTTTGCGTACAAGCTGCTGCAGCGGGGCGAGACCGCGGACGCGGCGACGGAGTTCGACGAGTACCTGGGCAAGTTCCCCAACGGCGAGAAGTTCGGCGATGCGCAGTACTACCGCGCGCTGCTGCACCGCAAGGCGGGGCAGAACGACAAAGCGGCGCTTCTACTGAAGGCCGCCAAGGACCCGACGATCGTGCCGGCCTACGCCGTCAAGCTGCTGCACGGCCAGGTCCTCAGCGACCAGGGCAGGTTCAAGGAAGCCCTTGGCCCGCTTGAGCAGATCAAGACCGGTGACCTGGACGACAAGGTCGCGGTTTCGGCGCTCTACCTCAAGGGCCTTGCCTACCGCGGGGCGGACAACCTCGAGGCCGCGGCGACCGCGCTAGCCGATGCGGCCCAGCTCGACACGCCGATGAAAGCGCGGGCGCTGCTGGACCTCGCCAAGGTCCGTGCGTTGATGAAAGACAACGCGAAGGCGCTCGCTGCGCTGGACCGCTGCCTGAAGATCAAGAGCAGCGTCATCACGCCGGAGGCGGCCCGCTTTGCGGGTGACCTGAGCTACAACGCCGGGGACTTCGGCAAGGCGATCAGCTACTACAACACCGTGGCCGCGCGGTATCAGAGCTCGCCGCACTTCGCGCCGGCGGTGGTCGGGCTGCTCTGGGCACAGTTTGCGGATGGTCGATTTGAGGATGTCCAGAAGACGTTTGATAACTCGATCGATGCGCTGCCCGTGTCGGATCGTCTGCCGGCGTACTACCTCGCCGGCTCGGCCTACCAGGAGCAGGAGCAGCACGAGAAGGCGGCCGAGCTTTTTAAACAAGTTTCCGGCGGCACCGGCAAGCTGCCGATCCAGGAGAAGGTGCTCTACAAGCTCGCGCTCAGCGAGTTCGAGCTCAAGCGTTACGACGCGATGCGCGGCACGATCCGTGCGCTCACCAAGCGGTTCCCAGAGACAACGCTCGCGGTCGATGTCGCGTTCCTACAGGCGACCGCCGACGCCCAGGCGGGGCAGGTGCAGGAGGGTGCCGCGAGGCTGACGCAGTTTGTCGATCGTGGTGCGCAGAGCCCTTACTACCAGCAGGCGCTGCTGCGCCGGGCTCACCTCTATGAAACCAATGGCGAGCTTGAGCCGGCGGCGAAGGACTACCAGGCCTACCTCGATTCGGTGAACACGCCGACGCCAACCTCGCTGCAGGCGGGATTCCGACTGATGGAACTGCTCAGCGCGTCAGGGCAGTCCGACAAGGTCATCGCGCTGGCGACCCGCGTGCTGCAGATCGATAACGCGGCGCTGCGTACGCCGGAGGTTGATCAGGAGGCGCTCTACCGGTTAGCCGTCGCGCAGCGGTACAGCGGCGACCTGGACAAAGCGCTTTCGACGCACAGCCGGCTGACCCGTGAGCACCCGATCAACCCGTACAAGGCCGAGTCCGTGCTGGAGCAGGGGCTGATCCGCATGACGCAGGGCGACAGCGACCGGGGCGTGCCGCTTCTGCTTGACGCCATTGAGCGGGAAGAGCTCCGTAAGCCATCGAAGCTCACCGCGGCCCGGATTGTCGCACAGCATTATGCGGACAACGGCAAGGATCTTCAGGCTTTTGAATTACGCGTCAAGATGCAGCAGGACTTTGCCGACCGGGACCAAGTCTTGACCGATGAAGAGAGCTTGTGGATGGCCGACCAGTTGCTCAAGCGCGGTAAAGCCAAGCAGGCGGTCCTTTTTGCTGGCGGGGTCGAGTCGGGTGGTTTGCTCGGAGAGCGTGCGGACCTGCTCCGCGGTCGGGCGTTGCGCCTGGACGGCAAGCTGGACGAGGCGTCGGAAGTTCTCGCCGAGGTCCGTGCCGTTAGCGAGCAGTATGCCGCGGACGCCTGGCTTGAGTTGGCTCTGGTAATGCGTGACCAGGACAAGAATGATGAGGCGCTGAGGGAATTGCTCGCCCTGCAGAACCCGGACCGTGGTCACCGCATCGCTTCCATGGCGTTGTACGAAGCCGGGCTCATTCACGGCTTGCTCTACCGCACCAACACGGGTACACAGGCCGGTGAGAAGCACCTCAAGGACGCCCGCGAGGCGTTCAAGAAGCTCTGGCTGCTGTACCCCGACCGCCAGGGGGAAGACCTGGCCAAGCGGGCCTACCTCGTCCTGGCGGGGCTCCAACTCGCGAGCGGCGACGCGGCGGGTGAAGTGAAGACGCTGGGCGAGCTTGCGAACGCGTACCCCGACTCGCCCTTCGCGAGCTACGCCACGGGCCTGCTCGCGATCCGTGCGGGTCAGTCGGAACGGGCCGACGCCTACCTGCGTCAAACCATAGAGGAGCTAGCCGATACAGACGATGAGTTGAAGGAGATGGCCGAAGAACTA
This sequence comes from Planctomycetota bacterium, assembly GCA_039024275.1. GTDB lineage: Bacteria > Planctomycetota > Phycisphaerae > Phycisphaerales > Phycisphaeraceae > JAHQVV01. Next base: position 55,470 of record JBCDKD010000024.1, read on the forward strand.
CTCCGGCGTGAGCGTTAAGACTCGGGAGGGCGAGGCTCCCGGATAGAAAGCAACCATGGCAAAAGAACCCAAGCCCTACCAACCCGGGGTGCTGATCACCGGCCAGCGAGCGATCCTGTTCGTCGTCGCATTGGTCGGGATCGGTGCGCACGGGGCGCTGGGGGTCTGGGCGTGGGACAAGCAGGTCACCGAGGTGCCTGAGTTCGACGCGGCACCGGCCCGCCCGATCGCGGTTAAGCGCGCCCCGCTCGATGAGTACGTGATCACACCGCCGACCATCGACCCCGCCACCTTGGGCCCAACCGCCGAGGAACTGACCAAGCAGTTGCTTGAGTCTGAGCCGCCCATGCTCGTGACCGAACCTTTTGAGTTGGATATCGAACTGCGCCCATTGGATGAGCTCAACGACGCGGCGGCGGGGGCGTTGGAGATCGAGCTGCCCGCTTTTGAACTCGACAACGACGTGCTGACCCAGCTGGACACCCGCCCCCCGGCCGAGCTTAGCTTCGGCGAGGGGGGTGATGGCGAAGGAAACGGTGACGGCGAGGCCTCGGGTACCGGCAGCCGAGAGCTCGCAGGCAACGCGCTTGGCAAGATCGACGCGGCGCCGGTCCGGACCAACCCGACTCAAACGGCGGTGCTTATCGAGCGGCCGACGCTCGACGGCCCGTCCGCCGTCACCGATATCCCGCCCGACCTCGCGCCGACGCTCGACACCCCGCCGATCGATTTCACCGACCTCGCGCTCGGCGGCACGACCCGGATCGATGTCCCCGAGAACCTCGACAACGACTTCACCTACCGTTTGACGCGCTACGACCCGGTCGACTGGCGTGGCCGGCCGATCGACCCGGACGAGGAGGCACGCTACTTCCGCATCGATATCACGGCGCAGCGATCGCTCCGCAAGCTGCAGACGATGCCCAAGGACGTGATCTACATCATCGATACGTCCTCGTCGATCTCCCAGCAGTGGGTCCAGCAGATCACCGCCGGCGTCACCTCGTCGCTCGTCAGCCTCAACGATAGCGACCGCTTCAACATCGTTCTCTTCAACGACAAGGTCAGCCTGCTCAGCGACGAGGGCCCGATCGATTCGACCAAAGACAACACCAAAGCCGCGGCCGACTTCCTCGCCAACGCCCAGTCGGTTGGTTACACGGACGTCAACGCGGCGCTGCGAGGCCTGCTCATCCGCGACATCGACCCGAAGCGCGTCTACGAACTCGTGCTCATCTCGGACGGCCAATCGACGCGTGGCGTCGTCAACACCCGCGACCTCATCAACCTGATCACACGCGACAACGACCTGGTCGCCAGCATCTACTGCGTCGGTGTCGGCAACCGGCAGAACCGCGAGCTGCTCAACTTCCTCGCCTACCGCAACAAGGGCTATTCGGTCTACGCGGACGAAATCAAAGACGCCTCCGTCACGATCCAGGACCTGATGAGCCGGCTGCGTTTCCCGATCATCAAGGATGTCCGCCTCGACTCAGCCGGCATCGACAGCGAAACGATCTTCCCCGCGGACCTGCCCAATATCCACCAGGGCGAGACCATCAGTGTCTTCGGCCGGTTCACCACCCCCGACGCCTTCACGATGCGTCTTGCCGGCCGATCCGCTGGCAAGGATGTCGAGTTCACCTTCCGCCGCGACCTTAACGACGCGCAGAAGGGCGGCAAGCCGATCGCGAACCAGTGGGCGTTCTGGAAGCTGCACGACCTGTACAGCCTGATCATCCGCGAGGGCGAGAAGAAAGAGCTCCTGGACCAAGTCAAGGAACTGAGGAAAAAGTATGGGCTTAAGACGCTGTATTGACCGCAGCAAGGTGTGCAATACCCGGCGGCCTACGGGCGCCGGACGCGAATACATGGGGCTTGTCAAAACAACCGGCTTGCTGCCTTGTCCGGCGTCCATAGGCCACCGGCTATTGGCACAGGTCCGTCCGATTGTCGTCATCGGTGCGTTGTTGATCGTCGCGGCTTTGCCTGCGCTTGCCGAGGAAACCAAACCCCTCAACATCGTCTGGCTCAGCGTCGAGGACATGAGCCCGTGGATCGGGCCCTACGGCGACACCACCGTGCCAACGCCCAACCTCGACAAGCTCGCCGCGGAAGGCGTGACTTATGACAACGCGTTCGCCACCTCGCCCGTCTGCGCCCCGGCCCGGTCGTCGATCATCACCGGCATGTACTGCACGCGCATCGGCACGATGCAGATGCGTAACGGCAGCCCGTCCAAGACCGCGATCCAGAAGGACCCGGAAGCCTACAGAGACATCCCCGGCTACGAAGGCCTGCCGCCGGCTTTCGTCCGCTGCTTCCCCGAACACCTCCGTGCGGCGGGCTACTACACCACTAACAACGCCAAGAAGGACTACCAGTTCAAAGAGCCGGTCACTGTCTGGGACGAATCCTCTGGCAAGGCGCACTGGAAAAACCGGGGTGAGGGCCAGCCGTTCTTCGCGGTGTTCAATAACACGGTGACGCACGAGAGCGGGGCGTTCCCGCCGAAGTACCGCTCGCCGATCGTGATCCAGCCCGAGGACGTGCCGATCCCGCCGATCTACCCGGACACGCCCGCGGTGCGTGACGCGATGAGCCGGACGTACAGCAACATCGCCGCGATGGACAAGTGGGTCGGACAGAAGGTCAAGGAACTCAAAGACGCGGGCCTGCTCGACAACACCGTCATCGTCTTCTTCAGCGACCACGGTGTCGGCCTGCCGCGTGGTAAGCGCTCCTGCTTCGACACCGGCCTGCGTGTCCCGCTCATCGTCCGCTACCCCGATGGGACCCCCGAAAGCAAGCTGGCGGGCACACGCGACCAGACCGTGGTCAGCTTCATCGACTTCGGCCCGACCGCGATGTCGCTCGCTGGTATTAAGCCGGACGAACGGCTCGACGGCACCCCGTTCCTCGGTAGGTTTGCTAAGCCGCGCGAGGGCTACCAGACCGGCTTCGTCTATGGCAACGCCGACCGCTTCGACTCGGTATACGACCGCGCACGTACCATCTCCGACGGCCGGTTCCGCTACACCCGCAACTACATCACCGACCTGCCGTACCTCATCCGCAACGCCTACCGCGAACGCCTGCCGATCACCCACGACCTCTATAAACTCGAAGAGACCGGCCCACAGAAGCCCGAGCAGTGGCAGTTCTCCGTCAAAGAACGCCCGGCCGAGGAGTTCTACGACTCGCAGGCCGACCCCTGGGAGACTAAGAACCTGATCGACTCGCCCGAGCATCAGGTACGTATCAAGGCGATGCGGGCCAAACTCGACGAATGGATTAAGGACACCGGCGACCTAGGCTTCGTGCTACCCGAGACGAAGCTGGTGAAGGAGCACATCTGGCCAAAGGATGGGAAACAGCCGACAACACCGGCGGCAGAGGTCACCGTAGGGCGACCGGCGTTTTCGTTTTACTTCACTTGCGAGGACCCCGGCGCTTCGATCGGCTATCGCGTCAGTCAGGACGGCGATTTCTCCGGGCCATGGAAGGTCTTTTCGGGGCGTTTGATCTCGATCCCCGCCGAATACACGCACGTCCAGGTCCAGACCCATCGCATCGGCCACAAACCAACAACGATCGTTAAGAAAATCGGTGGGTAGGGCGGCCTGATCTGGTTAAGCTTCATTCATGCGCATCCTGCTCCAACGCGCCACACACGTATCGGTTGTTGTTGATGGCGAAACGATCGGCTCAATCGAGCATGGCTATCTGCTGCTCGTCGGTGTCGGTAAGGACGACACGCAGGACATGGTCAACAAGCTAGCCAAGAAGATCGTCAACCTGCGCCTGTTCCCCAACGACGCGGGTAAGTTCGACAAGTCACTGCTTGATGTCGGCGGCGGGGCGATGGTCGTTTCGCAGTTCACACTGTTTGGTGATGCACGCAAGGGCAACCGGCCGAGTTTTATCGACGCGGCACCCCCAGAACTGGCCTCGCCGTTGTGTGATACGTTCGCGGAAACGCTCCGCGAGTTTGGTGTATTCCGCGTCGAGACCGGGCGTTTCGGTGCGGATATGAAAGTGTCGCTGTGCAACGACGGGCCGGTGACGCTCTGGTTGGATTCGGAGATGTCTTGATGCGTACCGGGTGACGCGGAGCGTCCCGTGGTCCGGATTCTCCGCCGTGTGAATGATTGCATGCGGTTTGCACGGGACGCTCCGCGTCTCCCGCTACGCCGCGTACAAACGATCAGTCCAAGCCCTTAAAGAACCGTGACCACGCCGGCTTCGGCGGCAGCGCGAACATCTTGTTGTCCTTGAACGAGAACGCGACGGCGAACGCCTTGCCCGTGATCTCGCTCCGCATGACCGGACCAAAGTATCGCGAGTCGTGCGAGTTGTTGCGGTTATCACCGACCATGTAGTACGCGTTGTCTTCCAGCTTGACCGGGCCGAAGCACGTCATCTTGACCTCACGGAGCAGCCGCAGCGACAGGTCCAGCCGACGAAGGCGCGCTTTTTCCTGGTTGTTCAGCAGCACAGCCTGCCGCCCGAGTTCGTTCGTGAAGAATTCAAACGGCACCGCGTCATCCCCGATCAACAACTCGTGCCCGCGGACGCCCAGACCGATGCGCTCGAGCACCTTAGCGTTTTCGCCGGCCTCGTAGGGCTGCAGAAGCTTTTCAACGAGTTGGTTATAGCTCACCGCCTCGCCGTCGATATATGGCACGCCGTCCTCAAAGCGGACCAGGCGTTTCAACAGTGGCTTCTGCGCAAGGTAGTCATCGATGGAGACCTCGACGGTCTCAATGAACACGGGCCTCAGCGGGTCGGGCCGGTCCACTTCGATGGTGTCGCCCTCGATCTCCCAGCTGCCGTCAGGCAGCTCGATCACATTCCGCTCGTGCAGCCAACGCTTTTTGATGTGCTGCACGGTTCGCGTCAGGCCCTGCACGCTCTCGGACTGGTAAGCGGCGTCGGCGTCGTCGTAATCAGGCCTGCCCAGCGCGTTGACGACCTGCCACTTCGTTTTCAGCGGCAGCCCCTCGGCGACGGGGTCGAGGTCCGTGTTGATCGCGGTCTTACCGTTAATGGTCAGCACGCCGCCGGACATCGCGATCGTATCGCCGGGCACGGCGACGATACGCTTGACCATGCGGACATCGGTGACGGGGTTCCAGAACGTGACGATGTCGCCGCGCTCCGGGGCGCCCCACGGGATCTGCGGGATGCCGTCGAGCGGGTTGTCGAACTGGATCGGTGTGAAGGGGATGCCGATCTGCGGCCCGGTCAGCGGGAACTGCAGCCCGTACGCCAGCCGGTTCACGGCGATGCGGTCGCCGACCGCGATCTCGGGCTCCATCGAGCCGGTGGGCACATCGTTCCAATCCAGCAGCATCGACCGGAACACCACGACGATGATGATGACCGTGCCGATCGGCTTGACCCAGTTGTGCCAGAGCTTGCCGCCGAACGTCTCGGGCTCGGGCCTGTCCTTCTTGGCCTTCTTTTCTTTCTTAGGCCGGCCCGGTGCGTTGCCCACTTCGGCCTTCGGCTCGCTAAGGGTGGCTTTGTGCACGGCCGGTGTGTCGGCCTCTTCTTTCGGCGCAGCAGCGTCTTTGGGTTGTTCTGCGTCCGGCTTGCTCATAGCAATTCTCAGTAGCCGCGATGCGAAGCATCGCCGGTGTTAAGGTTTTCAGGTATTCGCCGGCGACGCGTCGCGTCGCGGTTAGTCCTGCAGGGCGTCTGCGGCTTTAGATTGTATCGCCGCACCTTCGGCACCGACGATTTCGAATAGGTCCTCCCGCGGGCGGTAGCGGGTCGGCCCCTTCCCTTCGCCGCTATCGGCCGATTCCAGGTGCATCCCCAGCACCGGGGTCTTCCGGGCGTAGGCCCCGCTGAGCAGGCGGGTCATGACGAGGATCCGCGTCTGCGGGTTGTCGGGCTCGTCGATGACCTCAACGAACTGCACAGCCGTCCCCGTGTCGAGAACGCCGATGAGGTCGGGGTATTCGTCGGGCGTGTCGCGGAGTTCGTCGATACTCACCGCCGAGCGCTTGTTGGGAGTCCCCGCCGGCAGGTCGTCCCGCCCGGGCAGCAGCGCGATCCGGCCGTCGGCGAGGTAGCCGAGCACCAGGTCGCGCTTCGTGCGGTACGCCGTATCGGGGTCGAAGTCGTGCTGTAGCGTTTCGGCTGCAAGCGTCTGCCGGGTCTGCTCGGTCATGCCCTTGAGCAGTTGGGTGAAACCCCAGCCGAGGCCGATGGCGATGATCATAAACACGATCACCGCGAGCCAGGGCCCGCCGAACATGTCTCGGGACGGGCCGGTGCGAGCGCCTTGTTGCGGTGTGTAAGACATCGTGTAGCGGGTAACGCCGAGCGTCCCGTTTGGTGCATGATAGGTGGTTCGCACGGGACGCTCCGCGTCACCCGCTACGCCGTCAATCGACGCTGAACATCGCCTCGACGAAGCTCGCGGGGTCGAAGGGCTCGACATCGTCCGGCGTTTCGCCGACGCCAACAAACTTGACGGGCAGGTCGAGCTCTTCGCGGATCGCGATGACGATCCCGCCGCGGGCGCTGCCGTCGAGCTTGGACAGGAAGATGCCGGTGACATCGGTGGACTCGGCGAAGACCTTGGCCTGGTTGACGCCGTTCTGCCCGGTCGTCGCGTCGATGACGAGCAGCACCTCGTGGGGCGCCCCCGGCAGCTGTTTTTCAACCACTCTTCTGATTTTGCTGAGCTGGTCCATCAGGTGCGACTGCGTGTGCAGCCGGCCTGCGGTGTCGAGGATGAGCACGTCGACGCCGCGCGCGATCGCGGCCTGGGTCGCATCGAACGCGACGGCCGCGGGGTCCCCGCCTTGCTGGCCCTTGACGACCTCGACGCCTAAGCGACCCGACCAGACTTCGAGTTGCTCGACCGCCGCGGCGCGGAACGTGTCGCACGCCCCGAGCAGGACGGACCTGCCCTCGCTGCGCAGGGCGCTGCAGATCTTCGCGATGCTGGTGGTCTTGCCCGCGCCGTTGATCCCGCAGACGAGGATGACCGTGAGCCCGTCGGGGTTCGTGTTCAGCGTACGGTCTTCCTCTGGGAAGTACGCGGCGAGCTGGTCCTTGAGTGCGGCGAGCGCCTCGTCGCCATTGTTGATCTCCGAGCGCTCCCACCCGGCCTCGATGTCCTTGCGCAGCTCGATCGCGGTCTTGATCCCAACGTCCGCCTGGATCAGTGCTTTTTCGAGGTCGCGCAGCAGCTCCTTGCTCAGCGGCTTGCCGACGAGCAGCGATCGGATCGCCGACCCGGTCCCCTCCGAGGTGCGGGACAGGCCCTTCTTGAGTTTGCCGAAGACGGCTTTGAATAGTGGCATGGCTTGTAGGTCGGGCTTTAGCCCGGCGTGTGTTCTTTGGTGCTCGGTTCCGGGCTAAAGCCCAGCCTACATTACTGTTTCAGTTTCTTGAGCATTTCGTCGATTTGCTCATCGGTGTAATCCCCGGAGATTTGGAATCCGTGATCGAGTGGTGAGCGGATTTGAGCTACCACAACGATCTCGTCATCGACTGTTATGACGGCAGGCTTATTGATATGCTTGCTCGTGGCAGTTTTGATTCGATACCCTGCATTTTCGTCTAAGAAAACAGTTAGCACGGGTTGGCCGAATTCTCCTGGGTCTTTACGGGCACCCACAATGTCTTTTGTTTCAATAAGTGCTGTAGGATGCAAATAAATAGGCTCAGATGTCTCGGGGTTCAGTCGCCTGACTAGGCTTTTATCTTCTTCCTGCTCTGCCAAGTAGAAAGCAATATCAATTTCCAATTCCTTCTGAGCATCTGTGTTCAGATTTGATTTACAACCAAAAGAGAAGAGCAAAAATAAAGCGAATAAACAGAAGGTAGATTTCATTGGTTATTTCTCCATCGCATCATCCAGCCACGCGTCCGCATCGGTCGGCTGCTCGGGCACGGGACGCTCCGCGTCTCCCGCTACACCGTTCTCTTTAGGCGTGTTGATGATCCGGGCCAGCTTGTCCAACACGCCGTTGATAAACGGCGGGCTCTGCTCGCTGCCGAACTGCTTGGCGAGCTCGACGGCCTCGTTGATCGCGACCTTGACCGGGGCGTGGCCGGACTTCATTTCGAAGTAGGCCAAGCGGAGGATCGCGCGGTCCACCGGTGGCTGGCGGTGCGTCGGCCAGTCGGGCGACAGCGCGGCGACCTTCTCGTCCGCCTGCTCGTGCTCGGCCCAGGCGACCAACGCGAGCTCCGCAGCCTTCTTCCGTGTCGGCAGGCTGTCGTGCTCTTCGTCGAGGGCGTCGGCGAGGTCATTGGCGTTGGGGAGACCCGCGGCCGCTGAAGCGGCCTCGGCCGAGGTTGCTTCTGCAACCGGGGTTTTGGGGGTCGTCATATCGAGCTGGTAGAGCACCTGCATGGCCAGGCGGCGCAGGTCGCGGCGGTTGGGCGTACTTCCTGGGTTGGGCATCATGGCAGTTTACGCGCTCAAGAAGATGCATGACGCGGTCAGCGGGACCCTTGTTCACGCCCAGCCTTCCCAGGTTTTTTCCCTTGGCCCTTTACGTCGGCCCGATACGGACGCTATGACCGATCAACAGAACGATATCAAGCTCGAGCGTGAGTTCGCCCAGGCCTACCTGCCGGCCCGCGAATTCACGATGGTGGATTGGGAGCGCTGCTACAGCGTCTGGAACAGCCTGAATTATTTGCTCAACGCGGGGATCCCCGGGGCGCTGGTCGAGTGCGGCGTCTGGAGGGGCGGCGTCTGCATGCTCATGGCCAAGACCCTGAAAGACCGGGGCGTGACCGATCGGGAACTGTACCTCTACGACACCTTTGCCGGGATGGCCGAGCCGACCGATCGCGATGTCTCATTCTCTGGCCAGGTCGCGCAGACGAAGTGGCGGCAGAGCCAGCACGCCGACCACAACACGTGGTGCTACGCGCCGCTTGAACAGGTGCAGCAGAACCTCGCCTCGACGGGCTACGATTCTTCACGATGCCGGTTTGTTCAGGGCAAGACCCAGGACACCCTGCCCGAGACGGCGCCTGATCAGATCGCGCTGCTCCGGCTGGACACCGACTGGTACGAATCGACGTACCACGAGCTGACACACCTCTACCCCCGGCTCGCGCCCGGCGGGGTGGTCATCTTCGACGATGCATACTTCTGGCACGGCCAACGCATGGCTATGGAGCGCTACTTCCAGGAGCAGGGCGTCACGCTATGCCTGAACCGGGTCGGGATCTCCAGCGTCGCGGTCAAGGCGACGCCACACGGCCTGTCGGCAGCCGAGCGGCAGAAGCCTGCCGCCTAAGAACGTGCACGAGGAGGCATCCATAGCCGGGGACCTACGGGCCCCGGACGCGGAAGCAGTTTGTAGATCGCGACAACCCGCCTGTTCTCGTGTCCGGCGTCCGTAGGCCGCCGGCTATTGATGCCTTCCCGTACACGTTCCTAGCGCAATAAACAGAGCACTACCGGTGCGTCTCTCGCATCTTGACAGCGTCCTCCGACCGTTTGCGGAGCGTTCCCTTCCGTCCGAGGGTCTGATCGCGTCGATCAAGGACGCCAAGCCAAGCGTGGCACACTTGAAACCGTCCGCAAAAAGCCTGTGCCGTGTGCACCAACCCGGTGATCCAGGAGGTTCTGTAGTACACCCGGATGATGCCAAGGCCGACCAGCCGCGCGCAACCGGTCCAGACCGCCAAGCCCTTGGCGTCCTTCGACGCATCCCCCGAACAAGACAGCCGGGCTTGAATCCGCAGCGCAGCGCCTCTACGTGGAGCCGGGCTGAAGCCCGGCCTACCCGCTTCTTTCAGGGCACGAAGCGCAAGCGAGTGTCACTCGTCCTGCCTCTTTTCCGGCATGGCTCGGGCCCTGCTCCCAGGGAGAGGGAGGCAGGATAGACAGGCCAGAAACAACGCATGATGGCCTAGCTTAGCGATTCGATCAGGTTCGCCATCTCCACCCCGGCCATCATGGCGTACCGGCCCTGGTTGCCGACCTTACCCCCGGCCCGGTGGATGGCCTGCTCGAGGTTGTCGCAGGTCAGCACGCCGAAGATGCACGGCACGCCGGTCTTGACG
>JBCDKD010000025.1:0-64754 GCA_039024275.1 Planctomycetota bacterium
CGTAATTTTTAAAATTATATAAACGAACAACGATCGCTCCAAGAAGGATTTTTATAGTTTTTTGAGTCGTTTTGAAACTTCTAATCTTCACGCTAATATTGACATAAAGTCAATCAAATTAATTAGTTATGACAAAATTAACTCTTGCATTCCCGCCACTGATCCTCTATTGTTGATCTCGGTGTCATGAGGCGAAGAGAAGGTTGTTTCTAGTAAACCTTTTTTGGAGACAGGTCATGAAATCCTCTCAAAAGCAAAACAGTAAAAAAACCCTCCGCGTGGAGCACCAACTGCCTGGTAGTGGTAGAGAGCACTATTGCGGGCAGATGACTGTGTACTACGACATGAATAAGACGAGGGAGGTTGTTGAGATCTTGCTCGATTCACTTGAAAAGGATCGTCGCGACGAAATTCAGGCTTATTTGCAGTCGGAGCGTTTATGCACGCGGGAGAATATTCGAGATATCTGGCCCGAGCTGAATAGTGGCTACTGCGACTTGGTGATCGCTGCAGCCTGGGGCAAGCTGATCTAAGAATGTTGGATTTGTCTAACACCCACAGCACTTGCTGTGGGTGGCTTTGTTTGCAGTTCGCCGTGCTTTAACCTTATCTGAAACGGACGGAAAAAATTTTTTCGCTGTACGATCGTCCTCGTATCGAGATTGGCCAGGTGCCGTTGGTCATCAACGCAATCAGGACCAACCAGGCCCACTTCCCAGACCGGGCAGGCCTTATTTATAACGCTCTTTGCCATACGACCAATGGTTTGGGGCTATGTGTGCGGGGATGACGACAAAGATCAGCTCACGCGACCGCGTCACCCTTCTTCTCCGCTAGCAGTGCCGGTATCGCTGTCGCTCTCGATCGCACTGCCCACCGCCGAAAATACCCAGCCAACAGCATCGAAGGTGTAGCCGAAGACAGAACGATCAAGGCGTTTGAGGATGACGAGCGGTGCGTCCTGACTGGCCACTTCCTTCGCCCCCTCAAGGCTGACATAGGTGCCTGGCTCGGTGCGGACGTGCGGCACGCCCATCACATCGACAAAGATCATCAACACCAGCAGGACCAGTACCGCACCGGCGAAGATACGACGTTTACTTATACGGCCTAATCGCGGATCGTAGGTGCCATCACACCCTTGCCCCGCCTTGGTAGTTTTGCGCCCGCGGACATGCCCGTCGTATACGAACTCTTCCGTACCGTCAGGATGTATCCTGACGCCCATTCGACCTTCAAACCCGATGAAATCGCCTTGATCGGTTGGGATAGCGGGTGGCGGTGATGGTTGCGTCTGGGTCGGAACATAGCCCTGCGGGTTCTGCTGAACCTCGACCAGCTCACCGCTATGCGGATCACGCATATACACCGGCTGGTTCGGCTGAACCTGCGGGTGCTGGGGGCGATAGACCGTGACGGCATTGTTGCTTGGCTGCTCGCGTTGTTTGTTTTTTTTATCACGGAACATGGGCTGGCCTTTGAGGGCGGTAGGGAAAAGAGTGTGCTAGTCGGTGTCGTTTAGCTGTTGTTCGATTTGATTGATCTGTATTTTGGTGACCGGGCCGATATAACCGGCCAAATCGCCGTTGTCTTTGTTGCTGGTCATGAGGTGAGGCCGCTGCTCGAAGTAATGCACCATGCAGGCCAAGCCCTTGGGGAAGTATTCGGCGAAGGTGATGCCGCGTAACTCCGCCTCCTCATAGCCGATGGCCAGCAAGTCCTGTTCGGTAAAGCTGCTTTCGCGCAGCATCCACTCGTAGCTCGACCATGAAATCTTTGCCATCGTGACGATGCGGTCCATGCCATGTTCATCGCGCAGCGTGCGGGTTTCGTTGACGAACAGCTCTGGGTGGCTGTCTTTTGTGGGATAGGTCATGTCTGCCTCTCTAGTTATTGCCGTCCTTTGACGCTATCACACCTTGATCCCATCGCGCAAATTCATCGCCCGTTGTCGTTTTCGCTTTGACGGCGATCGTGGCCTCTTCTGCGGTCTGCCGCGTTGTTCAAGTTTTCTTTGGCTTTGTTCTGTTGCTTCTGCAGCCGCCGCATCATGAACAGGCGTTTATCGGTGATTTGTGCGTTCTCCCGACGTTGATCGGGTGTGAGCAACTCCACCCAACGGTTGCCCATCGGCGTGTACTCCATGACCGGCTGCTCGGTGTGGTACTGTTTGACCAGGTCATCGATTTGCTGATGACTGGCGGGCTGGGCCGACGACGCGGCTCTGAAATCATCCTTGTGGTCAATCATGGTGTTGCCTCAGCTTTGTTAAATCAGTCTTGGGATAACGCCGGTGGGTAAGGCTGATGCCGGTGTCGATGTATTCATCGCCATCATCAAAGATTGCACGATCCTTTCCGCATCGACCATCTTCCGCGGTGCAGCAATCTTGATAGGTCTGCCCTGGGCGATGACTTGCACGACACAGAAATCAACATCGCCGTCGGGCTTGAGCTTGCCCGTACGCAGGAGCTTGCCAATCAAGCCGGTCTGGTATTTAGGCCCCGCGACACGAAAAGTGACGCCACCATGTTGCTGTGAATGCCGCAGCTTTAACGATCGGAACCGTTTCTGGATGACCACCGTGTCGCGGTAGATCGTGACCTTGAAGCCACGGGAGATCAGCGGGTATAGCACGATCACCACCAAGCGGCACACTCCAAACCCAATGACCTTACGTAGCCAGAACAGCACGATGAATAGTCCCAGCAGGTGCCAATCGGTGCGGTTGAGGCCGGTGTAATAAATGGCCCGGCCGACCTCTGGGTAATGCATGGTGAGCAGCTCACGCAGGAAAAACCGAAACTCCATCATGCTGCCGACCACGATGCCGACGGGGTGTGTGTACCCGAAGGATTGAGCCGCGTTGAATAGTGGCCCTACGAACACCGCACCGAGCATCCAGAGTAGGCCCAGCACCACGGCGATGCGGCTGACACGACGTAGGATCAACCAGGTCCAGAGCGGCACCACCCTGCCCTTGACGCGGTAAACACCCTGGCCGATCTGCCGAACACGTGGCCAAGCGGATTGTGGGTTGAACTCACCGAGCACCGAAGATCCTCGTAAAGGCTTTCTTTTCCCTACCGCCAAGCATCAGCTGACCCCCTCTGACGGAGAAACAATCAGCATGTACTGAACGACACCGCCGCCGACCATGCACACGGCCAGGACCAGGCCGACCAACCAATCAAGCGGGCTGTGCATGCCCTTGGCCGTGTTGTCGAGGTGATTGATGTAGCCCTTGGGCAGGAACAGTTGCGTGCCGATGGCCAGGGCCCCAATGTCTGCGACAAATAGCAACGCGTACACGCCGGGCATGTAGCGGTCAGGGATTTGATCGCGGTAGAACCCAATCAAAAACCCCGATACAGCGAAGAAGGCAAACATCGACAGCCCCGCCGGGACTATGCCGACCATCACGCTGCCGACGCTGTAGCCGTGCTGCGGTTTTTGATATCCGTACCGGCGTCGGTTAGAGATGCTCTTGATCCAGCTCGGGATCACCACCGCGACAAAGGCAACGACGCCCAGGACAATCCACTCATTGCGTGAGAGGTCGAATGCTTCCATGTCTGTTTAGCCCCCACGCAGATCAGCGGCGATTTCGTAGGCAAACCAGGGCATGCCCAACAACCAACCCAGGATGCAGAGGGCGGCAAGGCTCCCCATCAGGCTGTAGCGGTTGCCCGGCTCGCTCGCTTCCAAGACCTTCATGCCCATGATCGGGAAGGCAAACAAACCGGCCAGGCCCCCGAAGAGCCACCAGCCATCACGCGTGCCGGAGGCGTAGATCGCGATGTAAGCAATCGACCCGATGGCACAAATGACGTTGACCGCGATTACGGTGCCGAAGGTGGCCCGTTGTGGTTGTTGAGCTTGGGCTTGGCCCGGTATCGCGACCACTACCCCGCGCCTTGCGGGCCGAGTCTTCTTCGTAGCGAAACGCCAGATCACGAAAAGAGCGAAGAGGAACCCGACCACGAGCATCCAGTTTTCCATGACGTACCTTCTTTCCTAGTCAGTGCTCGGGGTGATGCCGCCCTGCCCCGCGTGCGTGGGCAGCGTGGACACGATCAGCTGGATGCCGGTCAGACCGTTCGGGATGGTGTTCTGGCAAAGAGACATCGGGCCTCCTTATGAGGTTGAGGTGTGTTGGCTGGGTTTTGTCCTGATGAAAAACCTGCGGCGGCGTTTCGGCTGCGGCAGGTACATATGATGCTAGTGGGTGATTAACCACCCCCTGACGCTGCCGCAATAATGATCACAAGGACCACAATCGCAACGATCCAGCCGCCGATGGACGACTTACGTTTCTTGTAAACGCCGATGTTCCCGACTTTGTCGTAACGTGCCATGCTTGTTCTCCGGGCAAGGGGGTGAAGGAAGAAGAGCGAATGCCGGATCACGGCATTAACCGTGACCCAGTGTTGGTAGTTGTGGAGCATTACTTCTTAACGCTGCCTCGGCCTGCGTAATACTGCTCCTTAGCCTGGCTCGTCTTAAACGAGCTGTCAGCCGGAGGGCCGATGTTCTTCTGTGCGTCGGAAACACCTTTTTTGAAATCTGAGTTGCTCATGGGAGGCAATCCTTTCGGGGTGGGAGAAAAGTGGTGAGGGTGTGCCGGGGCGTCCCCTGGCGGTGTCGACAGGACAATAGTACTGGAAAAATCCAGTAAGTCAATAGCCAAATAAAGAAAACTTAGGCGGGAGCGGGCTCTAGACTGAGCGTCTCGGCTGTCGGGTACTTTCCCAGCCAGGGCACGATTTGAAGCTCAGCGTTGGCAAATCCCATCGTGATGGACTTGCCTGTTTCCGGATCGATCGCATTGAGTGCGAAATGCCCACCGGTTACCACCCTGAGCGTCCCACTGATACCGTTGTTCTGAATTCTGATTTTGTGCTTCATGAGCAGCTTTGAGTTAATGGTCTTGACGATCTCTTTACGCTCTTCCGTACTTTCGGGAGGATTGCGTTGAAGCCCTCTTACCAGGCCAGCAACAAACCAAAGGTCGTCTTGCCGATTTTTCCCGGCTTTGTTTTTCGCATACTTAGCAATACGAGCGGCTGCCTTGCTTCTAAAAACCGCGTTGTCGAATTCATATTCAATGCCAATATCTGCTTGGCTGACCCCCGGACGATCTGACATGGGTTCATTATCGCCTACCCCGCCGATCGATTGCGAGATATTTGTTTGCTGCCCTGCAACAGAACGATTGATTGATCTTCCACGAGAAATGCCCGTTGACCATCCGTGACTAAGTGATTCTTGTGTCGATTTGCTAGTAGTTCTTGGAGTTGAGCGCGAGTGTCCAACCGTACGTGAAATGCTCTGGCCGATGCTCTCGCTATATCCGTGGGTCACACCCTGACTAAAGCCTAGGGTCTCTGTACGGGATTCAACGATCACGCCTGATTCAATCACACTCCCATCCGGTGTTGTCCAAACCTCTGTAGGTGTGAGGCGTCCAGTCGTGGACTCTACAGATTTCATGAACACAGAAATCTTTTTGTTGTCATTGGCCCACTCCGTGAACACGTCGATAAGGCCGGGCCTTTCCAGACCGCTGTATGACCCCGAACGCTCGCCGAAGCTGATGTAATCGAATTGTTCGCCGTTGTTATTGGGGTTAATAGCAAGGTAAACCGTTCGTGTCAGCAATCCTTTTTGAGGATGCCACAGTACGCGGCTGAAACCCAGCATCGAGTGAAAAATAACGACGGGCATGCCGTGGTCATCAACAACAAGGTTGCGATGAGCTGTTGGCCAATACCCCCCGTCCCCGACGATGCGGCTTTCTGCTTCGGAGCCGGTCATACCGACCGATTGCTGATAAATGTCAACGCGTCGATGCGATGTAGGATCATTGCCTGTTTTGATAACTTCCTGTAAACCAATCTGTGCGTGCTTACCGGGGGAAGCAAACAGGTCAATAGGAATATTAAGAGTAAAACGGTCAGTATCACTGAATGTGATAGGCACGTTTTGTACCAAGCCGGGCGAAGCATTTGCGATTAACTTTGTTTGACCAGGCTTAGTCTTTTTTTGATCTTCTGCGGTCGATAGGTGGCTTTCTACGACTTCAAGGTTGCCGCCTTTTGTAGAGGCGTTGGCCTGTATGGTTTGAATACTCGCTGCCGCGAAGATGTAGCCGGGACTGAAACGCCTACGCCCAAGAAACAAGCCTTCTATAATTGCTTTATACAATCCGTCTAAAAGAGAAGATGTTGACCAGCTATTGATGTTATCGACAAGGTCCTGGCCTGACCCAACGATGATCATGGAATCCGGCCTGTCACGCTTTGCCGCTTCGGGGACGTCATCAGGCATGACAAGCGGCGGTGTTTCTTGCTTCCTTGTTCCGGTGAAGCTCCGTCCCCTCTTGGCCATCTCGAAGATAGGACGCCAAGTACGCAACTGCTGCTCAGCGTTGGGCTGAGGCGTGCGTACGGTGGTTTCGGGCTCAAGCGTTAGAGTGGTCACAGCAGAAGCGGGCTTTTTATTAGCATACTTGTTAATTCGATCTGCTCTACTACACACATAAATTGAAGGATCTCGCAAGCACTAAAGCCTAATCTCTATAATAACATCTGCCAATTCTGAGACTTACATTCTCACTGCCATGATTTACCCGCCGATGATGAGGCTTAGATAATGTGGGGGAAAAAAGGCCAAAAATCCAAGCATAGTGATCTTTTTCATGGCTTGCTTCGCGGCGGGGGCGATGGAAATCATCCATTTGGGGCATCTGAGCGGTTTCCGACGGTCGAGGCGATCGCTGGTGACCCTAGCCTCCAATTCGGGATGGACAACGCCGGGGGCAAGCTGTTCCTAGGCCTAGTTAACGCTACGATGCGCCCGTTGGGTCAAGCCTACACCGCCCAAGGCGGTCAGCTCATCGGCATAGGTGACGATCGGCACGCGATGATCGTCGCCGGGTCGCGCGCGGGCAAAGGCCGCTCACTGCTGCTGCCCATCCTGGCCACCTGGCCGGGCAGCGTGATCGTTATCGACCCCAAACTCGACCTCGCAACGGACACGGCTAGCCTCCGTGCCTCCCGATTCAACCAACAAGTCCAAGTCATTGACCCCTTCGGTGTAGCCGGTGAAACCTGCAACCCGTTCCTCTCCTGCGGTAACCCTCTTACCTACCTGATTGGCGAGGATGAAGACGACCTGATCGACCTAGCCACACTGATTGCCGATGGCATCATCGTGCGGGGCGATCGCGGCGAAGCCCACTGGGATGAATCGGCCCGCATGTTCCTCGAGGCCGTCATCCTGCATGTCCTCACCTACCCAAAGTACGCGAAGGACCGGACATTAGATACGGTCTACGAACTAATCATGACTAAGGCCGAAGACGGTGAGGAAAACGAGGACACCGGCGCGAAGGCTCCATCCAGCCTCGCCTGGGAGATGGCCGAAAACGAGTCGGTCGGTGGCGCCGTGATTAGCGGTATGGCGTCGTTCTACGACAAGTCAGACCGCGAACGGTCGAGCGTACTATCCACCCTCCGGCGCCATATTCATTTCCTCAGCTACCGCAAGATTAAGCGTGTCTTGGCTAACGGCCCTGTCGACCCCAGGAAGTTGCACGACACGCCGACTAGCTTGTACTTGGGCTTGCCCGCGACCAAGCTACGAAGTTGCGCCGGTCTACCGCGGCTATTTCTGAACTTGGCCCTTGCTGCGTTCGAGGCGAATGATGCAAGGCGTGATTTCCAGCACCAGGCCGGACGCTATCCCTGCCTGATCGTCATGGACGAGTTTTTCTCGCTCGGCCGAATGGAACGCATTGAGGCCGCAGCGGGCCAGATCGCGGGTTTTGGTGTTAAGCTCTTACCCGTGCTGCAGGACATGTCTCAGCTCCAGGCCTTGTACCCCAAGTCCTGGCAGACCTTCGCGGCCAACTGCGGAGTAATGAACTTCTTCGGCAACACCGACCTGGCCACGCTCGAATACCTAGAAAAACGGCTCGGCCAGACCCAAATCATCAATACAAGCCGTGCGGACCAGTCCTACGAGGCGGCAGTCATGAGCGGTGCAACAGGCACTAGCTACAGTGTGAGTAATCATCCTTTAATGAGTGTGCCTGAGATTGCCCGTGTTTTCAATCGTGACGATCCCATGTGTCGTCAGTTGATTCTATCCGCCAAGCATGGGCCGATGATTCTGCAACGCGTGCATTACGACCAGCACAGCAGCTTCAAAAAGATCTTTCAAAGGTAGCGTAAAAAAATTTTACATTTTTCGGCATCGAGTTCGGAGAGTATGGAACAACTTAATTGTCGGCTTCACGGCCATGCTCATTAGGCATGCAGCACGCTCTGTGGGCGATTCGAGTTTTAGCCGTAATCGCCAAACTGGACCTGATCTGTTGGCCGCTCTGATCGCCTTGTAGTACGAATTCATCCCGCCGCCGGAGGCTTTTGAACTTCTGATCATGTCGGGAATCACCCACGTTTTAGGGTGGGCCATGCTTCTCGGTGTAGGACACGCAGAATGCCAGGTAATGCTTGTCGGGGTTGTTGACCGTGATATCCGTCAATGCAACCCAACTCCGCCATTGATGCTCGACATCGACTGGGCACCAACCATTGAGGACACGCCTGGCATCATCATGTGCAAGCAGGCTGAGTTGCAGATCACGCCCCTTAGCAGGCAATGTCCGTCGTAGGAAACCCGCCTTAGGTTTCATCTTCAAGATGTCGCGCTCAAAGCTCAGTATGTAGTCAGGGAAAGCATTGTCGGCCTCATGACGTCGGACGATATCTTTGACCATCCGCCTGAACTCGCGCAATTCTGCTGTCGATCCACACAACGCCTGCAATCTATCCAGCCGAAGACCCGACCAGTTGGTTTGTCTACCGCAGCGTTTACGGCCAATCTCGTAGATCCGCCGCTCTAACGGACGACGGAGGCGGAAGTAGTTCGGGTTCAGTGTCAGTAAGTCTCGCTGCTGGATGGCACGGGCCAGCCACTCCGAGATCGTCACGGTCATCGAGATCAGCTTACCACCACCTTCCGTACTCTTGAGCTCGACGCTTTCGAGCATACCGAACCAACTGTCAGTTTGAATCTTGCCAGTTTTGACGTTGGTGCGGTAACGCGTGCCTTCAATGCGCTCGATCATGTCGCAGATCCCTGCGTAGTCGCGACCGCCGGTAGGACGTTGTGTAAAAATGAGGAACGAGTACGGATCGATCTGCACACGTCTGGGCGGAGGCTCGCCTTTGCGCGTTGCCGCGACGATCTGTGAGATGAGGTAAAGCAGAAAATCTTTGTCGTAGACGGTAGGCATACCTTTGGTTGAAGGGCGAATCTCGATCCAGTTATCGCCGTGCTCGTAGCGTTTAGGTGAACGGTCAGCCTTCTTGGAGATCGAATAGAAAGGGTGCTCCATTGAGGCCATATCATCTTTTAAGATCACATCGGTCAGCTCACAGACAAACAAATCCCCTTGTGGGTATCGCAGTTCTTTCAGGCTCATGCTCTATGCATAAAGCATGCATCCGATTCCCTCCAAGCAATTACCACCCATCTACCACGATCACCTGTGGGTAATCCCTCGGGAAACACACACGCATGTGGCCCATAGGGATAAGGCTGTGGACAACCTTGTGGAGGAATCAATACCCACTCGGGATTCACCCACGAAAATTCGGGATTCACACGCGCCGAATCGGGGAATACACACATCAACGCGTTCAAAACCTCTGATTCTTCTAATGGATTCAATGACTTCGAAAAACACAAAAACCTCTTAACCCATGAATCTAATACCTTCTAACACCCCCGATCCCCAAAATTCTCCGGAAGCGATGAAAAGAACTCCAGATATGACATAGATGGATGGTGTCAAACAATCCGGCGAACATGCAAGCATGACAGCCAATTAATCAACCTAATCACACGCCGATAGATCGAGACAGTTGCTTGGCAAGAAAAGCGGGTTGCTAGCTCTCAGCCTTCAAGCCACCGCCCGTTGTTCTGGAGAGGATAGAGACGGTCGGACAAACTCGACCACGACCATAACTCTCAGCAGCCAATTGAAGATAATCCTCACCCATCGGTTGCAAACATTTTCTCAACCTCTGAAGCCGACCGGAAGCATATCAACGTGCTCGCTTCGTCAACCCGCAAGGGGTATGACTTGCGCTGCACGCGTTGATCTATGGGAGTTGTCGGCTCCGAAGGAATGTCGGTCTATCCGTCTCACCAAAGGAATGGGGTGGTTTTAGAGGTTTTCGGCTTCAAGAAGATCAAGATGGAGGTTAACCTGGCCTTTGTTTGCCTTCAGGCTAGACTAACTCAAATTGACATCTGCCAGTCTGGCGAGGAATATTGAGCAGTTCATCAAGCCAAAAATGCCTCGCATATCTCTGTGCATGGCAACTGGCTTAATCCCGGGACTTGTCTATGCATGATCAACCCGACCGCTTTTCGGCTGGAGAACAAGCTCTTGGCTACATGTATCAGGTCAGGTTTGCTCTCTTAAAACTAATGGAGCTTCCAGAGGATGTATCTTGCTATATCGAGAAAGACGACGATGTCGATATGACCGACCCCGAGGAGGGACAACTTCTAGCGTCGTTAAAACACAAAGCTCCTGGAGATCGACTGACCGATTTAAGCCCAGATTTTTGGAAGTCGATTCGTATTTGGCTGGCCCGTTTTCAGAATCCCAGCCGGGACGAAGTGTCGCAACGCTACTTCTTGTTTACCACGGGTACGGTTGCTGAAGGAACGTTTCTGCAAAACTTTTTGCCAGATGCCAAAAAACAGGATGACGTAAGCGAACGAGCGAAAGCGATCCTTAAGCTTTCTGAGTCCAAGCTAAGTAAAGCAATAAAAGCTGAACTGGAACAACTCGATCCCATACAGAGTCAGGAATTCTTCGGGCGGATATCAATTCTGGACAGCCAGCCGCGGATTGAAGAAATCCCAGCAAAAGTTATGGATCGCATGCGGACGGTTCGCAGCATTTGTCGTATTAGCGTCTACGAGCGGCTTGAAGGTTGGTGGACCAACCTTTGCATTGAGCTCATGACAGGCAAGCGTATAGCCCCAGCATATGGTCGAGAGCTATCTGAAGCTCTTTCCAGCTTTTCCGACCAATTCCGAGTTAACAGCCTACCGATCGATTTCCGCGGCAAAGAGCCACCGGAAGGTGTCGACGAGTACAAAGATGATCGCATCTTTGTACATCAACTCCGTGTACTCGGTATCAGCGCCGAACGTATACGCCGTGCTATTCTCGATTATTACCAAGCATTTGAACAGCGTGCGTTGTGGGCACGAGAGCACCTGACAATCGGCGCTGAGGTTGAAGAGTATGACGAGCGGCTCGTTGATGAGTGGAACCGATTCCGCGCGATCGCCTGCGAGAATATAGATGGTGCGTCGTCAGAAGAAATAATGGCCTCTGCAGGCAAGGAAATTCTCAGATGGATTGAGACTAATAACAGCCCAAATCTTCGTATTCGGAGTGAGGTAACAGAGGCCTATGTGATGGTTGGGAGTTATCACATGCTGGCGAACCACCAACCCGAACCCCGTGTCTACTGGCATCCCCAGTTCTTATCCCGCCTCAAAGATATTGTGACCAAGAAAGCAACGTGAAGAATTGGGCTGACAGACCGAGGGAGCTTCGTACGCTCTTCAATCCCGCGTTCTGCGGTGTTGTGCTACTACGTGCCTTGAAGGGATACGAATCCAACGATGTAAACGGAATGCCATTTTCTCTTTCTCTGCTCGTACTCCCACTATGCCTGCACAAAGTAAGTCGAGAAGCGATTAATCGCGGAAGCAGAAGCTATTTCGCTAAAATTCTGGACGATAACCCACCCATCAGAGTTGGCCTTGCGGAACGTGCAAACGACCTACTCCCGTATACGTTTGAAGCCATGGGCTACTTAATGCAGCAGGACGCTATCAAGGTGTCTGATAATGGGCGCCTTCTTATGAAACCTCGCTCGATTAAAACCACGATTTCCGGAACTGAAGAAACGCGGGCCTGTCAACGAGCCGCGCAGACGCTAGGCAAAAAGTTTGCGACTACAGCCGACCGAGTAACCATTTATGTCTCCTTAGGACTTCGACCATGAATATTGTTGAGATCAACCTCTACAGCCACCAAGGAGATACGAGAACACTCAAGTTTTCGTCTGCTGGACTCAACATCATCACGGGCCGGTCTTCAACGGGGAAATCTGCACTTTCCGCGATCGTTGAGTATTGCATGGGACGAAGCACATTCAATATCCCTGAAGGCGTCATCCGAGACAAGGTGGCTTGGTACGCCGTCACCTATCAGTTTCCGGGAGAGCAGGTAATGATTGCCAAGCCCACCCCTTCTACGGGGCACAGTTCATGCCGTACCGCAATGATTAGGCGTGGCGCAAATGTTACAGCTCCGAGTTTCAATGAACTTACAACTAACGCAGACGACGATAACGTGGTCAGCCTGCTTTCTGAGTTGCTTCAAATTCCAGAAAATCGAACGGATGTACCCCTTGAGCACAGCAGGGTTAGCTATCAAGCGAACATCAAGCACGCTTACTTCTACTTGTTCCAGACACAAGGATTGGTAACCAACAAGGACCAGCTTTTCTACCGACAAAATGAAAGCGGGATGAGCCTTACTATCAAGGATACGCTTCCGATTCTGCTCGGGGTTGCCCCAGACGATCGGCTTGAATTAGCTGCGAAACTACGTACTGCTCGTCGGGAACTCAAGATCCACGAGAAGGTGTTGGCCGAGGCGTCTGAGTTTGCGAAGCAACTGAACACTGGCGGGCTCCGTCTTTTATCTGAGGCCCGTCAGGTTGGGATATTGCCCTCGGGGGAGAATCCGACAACGACCGAAGATATCCTTACACAACTACGCGCCGCTCTCGATTGGCAGCCCGCGTCAATTCCGGATGAGAACCCGGCTCGGATCACCGGCCTTGAAGAAGAGCTTTCCGATTTACGTGGGGAGCGCCGCACGCTTACACGGAGCCTTGAGGCTGCTCGGCTGTTTTCGAAAAAACAAGACGGATTCTCGCGGGAAGCGGCCGAACAGAAAGACCGGCTTGAATCCATCCGCGCACTGCCTAGGAACTCCCAGACCAGCGAGTGGCAGTGGCCGTTTTCAGAAGAGAACTTAGGCATGGCCTCACCTATCGCAGAGGCGCTGCTTGGCGAGTTGGAATCCCTTGACGAAGAAATGCGACAGGTCACTGGCGAGCGGCCGGGGATGCAGGTGTATATCGGTGAGCTCGAGGCAGGGATCGATGCGGCCACTACATCGATACGGGGAAAAGAAGAGCAGCTCGCCGCCGCAATAACAGCAAATGAGGCCTTGGTTGCAATGGGAAATCGCAATAACGCAGCCGCAAGGATCGTCGGGCGGATCAGTTTCTTTCTAGAATCCTATCAGCCGGATAGCAAACTTTCCGACCTTGAATCGAGGAAGTTCGCGCTACAGCGGCACGTAGAAGAGTTAGAGCGGGATGCCGGAGAAGACGACTCGGAAGCGCGTCTCGCTTCAATCCTAAACCTCATATCAACCCGGATTAATACTTACATCAAGGAGCTTCGTGCCGAGTTCTCAGAGTATCCATTCCGGTTCGATTTTGCGAATCTCACCGTCGTAGCCGATCGACCGGACCGAGGAATCCCGATGCATCGGATGGGCGGCGGCTCGAATCACTTGGCGTGCCATCTAGGCGCGCTACTTGCGCTCCACTACTTTGCAGCCACAAGTGATCGTCCGTTTCCACGATTTCTCTTTATCGATCAGCCGACCCAGGTCTACTTCCCGTCTGAAGCCGTGTACAAAGATGCTGACGGATCGATCGAGCAAACAGAGGCGGCTGATTCTGATATTGAACGGGTAAAGGCGTTATTTGCGATGCTTTACAGATTTGCTGCAGAAGAGGTTCCAGGCTTTCAGATCATCGTGACCGAACACGCAAATCTTCGGGATGATTGGTTCCAAAAATCGTTGATAGAAGAGCCCTGGACCAAGCCACCCGCACTAGTTCCTGACGACTGGGAGTGATGATGTGCACCTCGATCACACGAAGCTTATTGATGATCTGTTCCGGAGTGTGTCGGGTCCTTGCCATATTCAATCTGCCTTTCCTGAATGCGTCCATCAAATGGGAAGATTCCCATTTAATCTCGACCAAACGGAAAAACGCTTTTTCAAATAGTACATAATTCAGGACGTTATCTGGCTGAGACTATTTAGGACCTGGGAGCTCTGTTTCGAGCGTTGCTCACCTTCTATAACACCACGCTGTGGGACAAGCTGCCTGTGGTGATTGGTTTAGTTTGCTGGCGGGTCTACTTGTATAACCTAGTGCGTCTCAGTACTGGGATAACTAGTAACGCCAAGCCACCCAAAGCGGGCTCCGGTACCACCGTGATCTTATCCAAAGCGAGGGCACCTGTCGCTGTAAATGTCACCTGGGAAACGGGTGACGAGAAAGAAAGAGTCGTCAACAGATCGTCGTCGATACCGCTACCCCCACCAGTTACGACGCTGACTTCGGACGCCAGCGTGCTTCCCGACAAGCCAAGCGAGTCTGGGAAGTTGGTCCATATACCCGCCGAGGTCGTGACAGAGTCAAGAAACTCCACCGACATGGAATCAAATTCAATCTGGATTTCCGTTTGCGGTGTGCTGAATTCGATCGTTAATTCAGATACAACCGCAAACGCATCAACATCACCCAGGGCGATCGCGTTCAAGGAGCCCTCGGGAAGGTTGGTTTCGATGCTTCCGTTGTCACCCGTGAAGGTCAGGGTGATACCTTGCGATGAGATGCTCCCAGAAGTTGTTGGCGCAAAAGTGAGCGTCGAAAAATCGTCGAAAGTGATAGCAGCGTTCGCATTCGACGAAAACGCCAAACACGCGACTGAAAGGAGGGTTAGTCGCAACATGAAAGATACTCCTGCTTGTTGCTTCATCTGACGGTACTGAATGAGATAAATCAGGCTCGCGGCAGCAGCTACCACCACTAATATCATAATAGCGGCCTCTTCGCGGCCGGCACCGTCTGAGCCAGTGCATCTGGGGTCCGGACCCATCGGTGCTAAAGGTCGCGACGCAGGTGCTTCGCAACTGATCAGACATTCAACATATCGGCGACTGGAAAGTTAGATGTGTTCGCCCAAGCCCCTACCCGGCTTTATCTTTGCTTTACGGTCTATCTGGGCTTTAGAACATCGTGTTAGTCTCAGTCTTTGGAAGAGACTTAATTTTTTTGCACGACTTAAGCGGACGACTTAGGACGATTGATCGACCCGATCACTCAACTTGCCGAAGTCGTAATCCATTAAATATCAAGAGCTTATGGCTTTCTTAAGTCGTGCCAATTTTCTTTTGGGAGCAGGAAGTCGTCAGTTCAAATCTGGCCGCCCCGATTGATAAAGCCCGTTTTTTCAAGATTCATCTCTTGACCTGCCCCACGGTTCATACCAACAACTATGTTAATCCAAGGATGTGTGTTCCTTGAGTTTAAGAGTCTGGCGTATCGCAGCGGAGCCAGGCTCTTAAACTTGTTGCATCTCCGGTACCGGTGGCCGATAGCCCGACGAACGATGCGGCTTGATCGTCTTGTAGTGCACACGCCAGCGTTCGATCAAAGCCATTGCTTCATAGAGCGTATCGAACACTTCACGCTCCAGCAGCTCATCCGCCACTTCCCATTGAAGCTCTCGATTTAGCCATTCTCCCAAGGGCTTCTTGGGGTAATAAACAGCGTCTTCACCTGCACTTACTCTTAGCCAGGAACGCACCGCCTTCGCGGTAAACTCACTGCCGTTGTCGCTTTGGATGTGCCCGGGCACGCCACGTGTCGCCATCAGCCACGACAGGCGTTCGAGCCCATCATCGTGGTTGAGCTTCTGAGACACATCGATCGCCAGGCATTCCCGCGTGCATTCATCGATGATTGCCAGCATCCTATAAGCGCCGGCCGTCGCGTGTCCGGGCCTGGACGAAGTCGTAGCTCCAGACGTGATCCTTAGCATCAATGCACTTGTGCATCGCTATCGCGATTACCAACCACTTCGATACGATGGCACAGTTGCTGACGTTGCCGAGCGCCGAGAAGCTGTTGCACGGTTTCAGAATGACGATCATTCAATGCTTATGGTGGCGAATCCAGCTGCGGCTGGAACTGGACTGACTCTGCACCGAGCGCGACATGCCATTTATGAGTCAATGTCAAACCAGGCTGCTCACTATCTTCAAAATCTGGACCGTATCCATCGTCGAGGTCAGACCCGCGATGTGGAGTACACCGTATTGATTTGCTGGGACACCATCGAAGGAGCAGAGCACCGACGTTTATAGGACAAAGAACGGGCTGCAGCCAATCTATTGGGGGATCCAAGTGACGGGTCTCTCACCCGGCAGATGATGCTCACCGAACTGCTCGCAACCGAGGATCGTGACTTACTTGATAGTGAAGTGGCCGGATGAATGGCCACTTGAAACGCGAACGCTTCTTGACCGATCTGGCAGAACTCACCGGTTTTACTCGCCGCATCGGCCCTACTATTAATGAGGGAAGGCGCCCAGATGTCCTGCGTGTTCGCCCAGGAGACAACGGGCTTTTCGTTGGAGATGTAAAATACACGGAGTCTCCTGGATGCATATCCACTCAGGCACGTCTGCTCTACTACGCTAAATGGGCCTGTACGACATCAATTTGCATTTAATACGCATTGGACTTTGGCGATGTGCGGCGCTAATTGCTTGCGCCCTATTCGATCGTTGACGCGCTAAGCATAATTCCGACTTCCCACACCCTCGCCCCCAAACCCTGACCCGCGCGTTAGCCCAGTGGAAACCTTCCGGGGGCGGGGCGGCAGGGAAGAAGGTCAATCTAGTGATGTGTGCGCATGGTTGGTGCACCGAATTGGCTGTGGTAGGGCGGGGTGATGTTCTTGTATCTGCTGTTCAACCATGATTTAAAACGCACCGTTGATTATACCGTGCGCGCGCCGCATGACGCTTCTAAACCATTGAGAAGATAACTCTCACAAAACTTACATTCATTCCTTGGCGAGCGATGCCGCGCCAGATACAAAGCAATTGGTTCATTCAGGGGACCGATCATCCAGCTGCAGCAACTATTCCGGTGTGGAACCAACCACCGCTGTCCTCCTTCAACTCATGGGACCGCCAACTGCAGTGCCGTGGGCTTTGTGCACGTTTGTTCTTTCAACATTTCACCGCTTCTGGCGGGGGAGTAATCACCGATGTCTTCAAGCAGCTCGTTCTCGTCCAGCTCATCAAGCAGCCACTCCAACTCATCCTCGTCGAGCCAGAGTCACTCATCGTCGATCAGCAATCCTGCAGGTAATCCAGGCGAGACGAAGCCTCCTACTAAGCCCGAGGAAACGTGCAGTGGGTGTGGTTGTGACGGCACGTCGCCCAGCCCGGTTCGCTACTTCAATGGTGAAGTGGTTCTGGATGATACGGATGTCTCCGGTGCATTGGGTGGGTTCATACACCGCCGCAGCTATAGTAACCAGCTTGGCGGGTTGTACGACGGTCCCAATGGTAATAACTGGGTGCTGCCGGATTGGCCTTACCTGGTCCAGGACGGCAGCGACATCGTTTACGTGAAGGGGCGCACACGCGTGTGGTTTAACAGTTCTCTGGTCGCACAGTACGGTCAGGACGACCGCTACAGCCTCAGCTACGACGCTGGGGCGAAGATCTATACCTTGACGAAGACGGAGGGTGGTGTTGAGACCTTCGTCTTCCACGACTTCACGCAGTTGATCCATCCCAAGGGCTGGTTAAAGGAAATGACCGACGCCTACGGCGAGGTCACGACGGTGCACGCGTACGAGGGTAATGCGATCAAGGAGATGCGCCGGACAGAAGGTGGGACCTTATGGTCTCTGCATTACACCTTCTACCCGGTGGGCAACCACACCAACCGGATTCAGTACGCGCTGTTGCGTAAGAGCACCGACGGTGGCAGCAACTGGACGGATATCCGCCGGGCGAACTACACCTACCACAAGGGCAATACGTCCTATGGCAGCCGCAACGACCTTGAAACGGTCACCGTCCAGTGGATTGACGGATCGACTTGGAAAGACGCCTCCAAGACCTATTACCGCTGGTACACCCCCGGAAGCGCCAATGGTTTTGAAGGCGGGCTGAAGTATGTGGTGGGCCCGGCGGCGTATGCGGAGATGCTGGCGGATAGCCTAGCCCCAGAAACCGCCTCTGACTCTCAGGTCGCGGGTTACGCGGACCACTACTTCGAGTACGACAGCGCGACGCGCGCGGTAACGAAGGAAGTGGCGACGGACTGCGCGGGCTGTGGCGATGGTAGCGGCACGGGTTCCAGCGGCGAGACCTTCACACGTACCGAGAGCGTGAACGAAGACGGTTACAACAGCTGGAAGTGGAAGGTCGTGATGGCAAAAGCCAACGGCAACGTCCAGACGGTGTACACCAACTACCTTGGCCAGGTGATGCTCAAGGAGCTCAAAGAGAGCGCTTCGTCGGACCGCAGGTGGATCACGTACACGAAATTCGGGTCTGCTGGGGGCGCAACGGGTAAGAAGATTGAGATGGCCAGCCCGGCCGCGGTGATCGATTACGATGACACACGCGTTGACTTAGGGGTTGTACTGGATGCCTCATTCGGATTGATCACGTATACGACCTACGGCGATGAGACAACGGCGGATGGCGAGACGCTCGGTGATGCGTTGGGGTACGTGAAGCAGGTGATGATCAGTAACGGGTCGCTGGGTGCGCGGATCGTGCAGAACCAGACGCAATACAAGACCTCGACCAATACGATGGGTGAGAAAACGATCGTCCCCGGAAAAACGACGGTCTACACCGACGATGCAGGGACCGATCCGATCCAGACCAGCTACGCCTACCAGTGGCACACTCCCGGGAGTGGTGTTCTGGAGACGGCTATGAAGGAGCGTGTGACGACGCTGCCGGTGGTCTCGGCGTGCCAGCATGGCACAGGCGAGATCGTGACGACCAAGCAGTACTACGACGACCGCGGCCGGATAACCTTCAGCCAGGATGAGCGCGGCATCGTCACGAAGAACACCTACAACCCCGGAACGGGCGAACTACTCAAGACCCAGGTTGATGTAGACCAGTCCGAATCGGGCATGCCGACAGGCTGGACAGTCGGCGGATCGGCTCCACACCTGCACGTTACGACCGACTACGAGTACGACGACCTGGGCCGGACGGTGCAGGTGCTTGGCCAGGAGCATGCGGCCAACCCGACCCCCGGCATCTCCGCGGCTTCACTCATCCGTCATGCGACCTGGATGGTCTACATCGAGGGCGTGAGCAGCGACCAGACCTGGACGGCGCAGGGCTACCGCACGCACGACAGCGGCAGCTCATCAAGCAGCGTTTCTTGGAGCAGCAGTTCAGGGAGCGGGTTCACGACGGACGTTCTGGTGAACCCGGTGACCATCGCCTTTACGGATAAGAACGGCCGAACGACCGACCAGATCCAGTCCAAGCGCTCGATGGGCTCGGGCAAGCTGACCAGCAGCGATACGTTCCTGCGCGCGGACTGGAGCCGTTGGTCCACGATGGTGTACAGCACGACGGGCTTGTTGGAGTACGAACGCACCTACCACACGATCCCGAGCCAGAGCCCAGACCTAGGCCTGGCGGGCGTGATGAGTGACCCGGGCGCGGTGAACGCCAACTACGAAGAGACGCACTACGGCTACGACGGTGAGACGAACCTGCGGGTCCGGACGCTCACGCCCGGCGGGACGATCACGCGCACGGTCTATGACACGATCAACCGCATGAGCAGCACGTGGGTCGGCACCGACGACGGGTTGGATTGGAAGCAGTGGAACCCGGCCTCCCCCGGAACCAATATGAAGAAGATCACCGAAAACGTCTACGATGACGGCTCGGCGGGGGGCAACTCGAACGTAACATTGATGCGTACATACGCGGACGATAGCAATGTCCGCGAGACTGGCTACGCCTACGACTTCCGCAACCGTCAGATCAGCACGACCGACCCCATCGGCCGGGTGGACGTACCCACGTACGACAACCTCAACCGCATCACCCAGACCCAGCAGTACGACGGTGACCCCAATACTTCCGGGGTGCTGATCGGCAAGTCTGAGAGCTCGTTTGATGACTTGGGCCGTGTCTACCAGACCAAGCAATACGCAGTAAACCCAGATGCGGGAATGGTCGGCAACGCACTGATCGGCCAGTCCTGGCACGACAATGGCGGCAACGAGATCATCTCCATCGCGCCTGGAGACGGGGAGGTTAAGACTGTTAGCACCTTCGACAACCTGAACCGCGTCACGAGTGCTTACACCGGCTACGAGGTGAGTGGGTCTGATGTCGTCGTTGCCCAGCAGGACACCAGCTACAACAAAATCAGCCAGGTCTTGGACACCACTGATAAACAGCGGGATACGGACACCCCAGCAAGTAATCCAACGTTCCGTACCAGTTACAGCGCGATGTACTACGATGGCATTGGCCGCAGCATCGTCAGCGCCGCGTACGGCACCAACGGTGGCAGTTCCTGGAGCCGTTCGTCGGCGATCCCTGCCCGGAGCGACGATGTCTTGGTCTCAACGACCGAGTACGACGAGGCTGGCGAGGCGTTCAGCTCCACCGATCCCAAAGGCATCGAAAACCGCACCGTGTTTGACGACATGGGCCGAGTGACCATCCAGATCGACAACTATAAGGCTTCATCTTCGGGTGCGGACGAGAGCCGTGCGACCGAGTACACGTACAACGCCGATTCGATGCAGGAGACCATCACCGCGAAGATGACAGCCTCGTCCGACGATGAAGTCACTATCTATGTCTACGGCGTGACTTCCGGGGTCGGCGGTTCGGGCATCAACGCCAACCACGTTCTGTCAGCGATTCAGTACCCCAACGACACGACCAGCCAGCGGATCGATCTCAAGGTCAACCGCCTCGGCGAGGTCATCGAATACAAAGACCAGAACGGCACCGTCCACGAATATGCTTACGATGATCTTGGTCGATTGACTATCGACACGGTATCCACGGTCGGCAGTGGCGTGGACAGCGCCATTCGCCGGATGACAACGACTTATACGACCCGCGACCAGCCCGACACGCTGACCAGCTACAGCACCACATCCGGCGTCAGCGGGGTGGTGAACCAGTCACGACTCGACTACAACGATTTTGGCCAACTCGTAGCTGACTACCAGGCGCACGACGGTATGGTCGATGCGGCTACCACCCCCAAGGTCCAGTACGCCTTCGCATCCGGCAGTTCGGGCAGTTTCGAGACGAATCAAATCCGGCCGACTGGTATGACGTACCCGGGCGGCCGTCAGATCAACTACGACTACGGCGTGGCTGGCAGTGGAACCGACCTGTTCAACCGCATCCACGCGATCAAGGACGGTTCGACGAACCTAGTCGAGTACAAGTACCTGGGCGGGGCTGTGCCAATTGTCGCTGATTACACCCAGCCGAACATCAGGTTGGACTTGTGGGGCCAGACGGTGGGCAGGTACGACGGCCTGGACCAGTTCGGCCGGGTGGTTGATCAGAAATGGGAAAACTACGCAGGTAGCCCGATTGACGCGGCACGTTTTGAGTATGGTTACGACCGCAACAGCCAGCCCAACTACCGCCGTGATACCGTGGCGCATACCCTAGATAAAATTTACGACGAGCTGTACACACGTGACGGGCTCAATCGGCTAAACAACTACCAGCGCGGCTTGCTCAATTCAGGGAACACGGCGTTCGATACTTTGTCGTTCGAGCAAGACTGGTCATTGGATCAGGTGGCGAACTGGACGAGCTTCGACCAGGATGACACCGGCAACGGCACAGACGACCTGGTCCAGACCCGCACGCACAACAAGGCCAACGAGATCACGGGCATCACGAACACGACGGGCAGCGTGTGGAGTGCCCCGGTATACGAAAACGCTGGGAACACGACGAAGATGCCTAAGCCCGAGGCCCCCGGAAGCGGGTTCACGGCGACATACGACGCTTGGAACCGGCTGTCAACACTCTGTGAAGAATCCACCGGCACGAAGGTGGCCGAGTACACCTACGACGCCCGTGGGATGCGTATCCGTAAGCAGACACACAACACCTGGGGGATCATTGAGTCGACGACAGACTATTATTACACGGCGGGCTGGCAGTGCGTCGAAGAAACGACCTCAGGAACGGGGTCTAGCAGCAGCTCGTCATCATTCTCTCATTCATCCGGCGGTACCATAACAACGTATGTGTGGGGGCTGCTTTACATCGACGACCTAGCATCCCGCGACAGCACCTCTTCTGGAGGCGGCACGACCCGCTATTATGCCCTCAGCGACCGGCAGTACAACATAACGGCGATCGTGAACGCCAGCGGCACCGTGCTTGAGCGTTATGCCTATACGGCTTACGGCCAGCGGACGGTCCTAGACGGATTTTATAACACCCGAAGTGATTCTCTCTTCAACCAGCAGCACGGCTTCCAGGGTTTGAGGCATGATTACGAGTCCGGCCTGATTGAAAACCGCAACCGTATGTTGCATCTGGCGCTGGGGCGGTTCTTACAGCGTGATCCACTGGGCTACCCCGACGGCATGAATATGTATGCCGCCTACCATGTGATGTGGGGCGGGATGGATCCAGAGGGGATGGAGGCCAAGCGTTGCAGGCGTGATGCTTTTCGAATTGAGGTTGGCCTGACAGGACGTTTAGCAAAACTCAAAACCGTGCTTAAGAAAATAGGCGTACATGACCTAAAATTTAAGCTCCATTGGGAAAGAAAGGAGTGCGCGGAGTGTTGTAGGAAAACTGATAATAAAGATACTTTTTCAGATGTAAGTATTACCGCCGGTTGGTTACTAGAAGCTGAATTAGGAAGCAAAGAGTTTAAGTTGGGACCAGTTAAAATTAGGGCAGGTTGGTACGGGCGCATCAGATTAGATGGGGGCACAACAGTTGGCAGATCAAAATGTAATGGTTCCTATGGTGGCGGATGCGCTGGTGGAAGTGCCGAGGCTGGGCTGATTGGCGATGTGAAAGCCTGGGCAGTAAGTGGCGGCGGACGTATTGGGCTTAATGTTAGCCTTAGTACATGTTTCGAAATGAACGCGAATACTAAAGTTGATGTATTTGTTAATACTTGCGCTTCGGTTAGGGGTCGTTTTTGGGCCAAGGCTTGGAGACTTGAATATCATAGGCAATGGACTTACAAAAAATGTACAGGCAAAACGAAGATACATTCACTTGGTGCATAGTATGTCAAATATAGATAGGGCGGATTCATTGCATGAAAAGAGGTTATGTGACAAATATAAATAATTTTCTATTTATTTGCCGTACAATGTTTATAATTCAATAAGCTGCGATTTAATGGTTTCTGATTCGTCGAACTCGGTTAAGAGGGTTGAGAGCCAACGAAAATTCAACTTTCGAAAATGGAAATCCAGCCTATACTTAAGTATTTTTTTAAAGACTTATCCAGCAATATATTGCTTGCTAAACATAATGAAGATCATTCTTTTATTTTTACTTATGATGACAAATGGGTTGCAACTATTTACTGTTTACGTTGTTCAATTTTTTATTTGTATGCGAAAGAATGAGATCTATCCCTGCCAGGATCGCGTTCTGCTCGATTTGAGCGAGACTTTTTTATACAAGACATTGGTGTCTATATAGAGATGTTGGATATTTCGTATCCGCTGCGTGTAGCCCTTGAACGTAATGAAAAATTCAATGTTTTTCTTGATGAAAAGCCCCCGGATCTTTTTTTCATAGAGTGCCTAGTAATTTCAATTTTCTTCCGATTTTTTTAGTCAATCAACTTGAACAATTCATTCACTATAACAGGCTAATACAGGCGCTGGTTGACATTAAGTAACTCGAATAAAGAGTTTTCTGTTTTTTATGAGATCATATGTAAGCGTCGCTTCTCGAACCTTCTCGCCCCAGTCAGCCTCACCATGAATCATCTACTCGCCCTAAAACTCATATTACTTTTGGCACTGATCCTGACTCTTGTAGTCGGTTGTGCGATCCGTCAGGAACAGCTTCACCGCGTGGCAAAGGACTGGTGCGAGACGATACGAGCCGGTCAGGTCGTGCCCATCTACCCGTTCACTGCCGACCTCCAGCCCGGCGATCTCTTTCTTGTGCAGCAGACTGCCTCGACCCAGCATGAGGCGTACCAAGAAGCGGGTTTCCTGCCGCTGTCTTTCAAGATCGCCCGAATCGACCCAACCGGATATGCCGACCATTACGACACCGTCAGCGGTGACCTCTCCGGTCCGACCTTGCCACGCTCGATTGGCGCAGATCGTGCCGACCCTACCAGGGCCTCGTTGGGCCGGGCCCCTACCGCGGCTTTTCCGAGCTACTCGTTGCAGATTCAAAACGGTGCGTCCTTCGATGTCACTGTTCCGGTCAGTGGTGTGCCAGTTGGGTTGAGTGCGATGGGCGCGTCCGGTGCATCGGTATCGGTCACAATGAAGAACGCCAAGACCTATGGTGTTGACGCCTACTCCATCAATGGTCATGTCCGGCGATGGGCCTCACAGCCTAACGTGCAAGGGTTCTTGCAGGGGTTCGTCGGTAGCTCGCGTGAGCCGGTCTATGTCTGTGTGTTGAGCCGGGTGTACCTGGCGAGCGAGTTTGGTATTGCGATGAACCGTTGCGATAGCCGGTAAGCCAGCTGTTTTATGTATTCGGGGCCGGGATAACACTTGCATCAGGAGCCAGGTATGGCAATGTTCTTTGTAGACGAAGTGATCGACGAGAACGCAGGAGATGGTGACGCGATCTGGGATCGACTGCGGCAATACGTGATCAAGCAATCGGTCGAGCTGATCCGTCGGTATGACAGCGGCATCGGCGGGTATGTGATCGAGGTGTGCCGGTGGAAGAGTGTCCGTGACGCAACGCCAGGCTCGAACCGCGTGGATGCGTCGCCGGAGATTGATTATTAGTTCGGCTGCTTAATAGCGGCGATCGCACCGCGTGTATTGATTCGTTAGGGAGTTTGATGGCAACAGATCGGAATCAAGACGTAATCTCAAAGGCAGAGCGCCTCCTCTCTCGTCTCAATCCTGAGCAGCGCGAGCTCGTTGAGACCAGAAGCCGCTACTGCGAGCCTTGCAGTCAGAACGAGAAGCTGAGCATTCTTTCAGTCAAGTGTCAAGCCTGTGGCTGTGCAGGTGTCTCACTTGTCCACGGACGCTGTAAGCTCCGCAAATGGTCCCCCCAGAAAAATCTGCAGGGTGAGGTGGTCGAGATGCCACCGCCTCCGGCCCAAGAGCCAGAGAAGCCGGATTGGATGTTTCACGAGGCCCTGCCACATTCCTCACACATCACTTCCCGGAATAGCCGTCCCATACACAGTGGTTCCGAGTCGGTGACGGATTTGTTTGTGTACGGATTTCCAGGCATGTACGCGGGTGCTAATACCGAACTGCACCACCAGATCATTTTGTGGCGCTCCATGGGGCTGACCGTCCATCTGATTCCGGGCGATGCAGGCTATCGCAACGAGCCGTTATATCCTGAGATGATCGAGCGGGGCGTGATCATCCACGAAGCCAACCAGTTCGACATCATCACCCCCGGAAGCCCGGTCCTTGGATTCTGTAATGACCGGTTCCTGGCTAGGATCGATGAAATTCTCCTGTATTCCCACAATACGGTTTTCGTGAACTGCATGACCTGGCTGTTCGAGCAGGAGAAGGTGCGTCACCACGAAGGTAAGATCGCGGCATTCCTGTATCAGAACGAACAGGTTTGTCATAAAAATGCGGCGTTGTTAAGAGAGATCAACCCTGATCGGAACATCCAGTACCAGACGTTTAAGCCGTACTTTGATGCAAAGGCTTTCCCGTTTATTGATGCCGGCCAAAGAATCGCTGGCAGGCAAGGCAAGTTATTTGTGCTTGGCCGCATCTCACGACAGGACGGAGATAAGTTTTCGGCGAACACGCTGCCGATCTGGGAGGCAATCGAAACGCCCGGCCAAAAGCGTGGCGTCATGCTGGGGTTCGGCCTGGAGAGCGAGCAGAAGATCGGCAAGCCCTCGAAGTGGATTATGACGTATAACAATCAGACAGAGTTATCACAGCAGGATTTTTACAAGCAGGCCGATGTCATCGTTCAGCCGATGGACACGACGGAGAACTGGCCGAGGATCGGCCTGGAGGCGATGGCGAGTGGTAGTGTGCTGATCGTCGATAATCGTGGGGGCTGGCATCAGATGATCGAGCACGGTGTGACAGGCTGGCTTTGCGATACACCACAAGACTTTATTAGATACGCCACTCGGATGGCTCATGAGCCATTGGAGCGATCGGCGATGGCTGAAGCCGCTCGAAAGCGGTTGATCGAGTTGGCTGGTCAAGAAACAGCTTCTAAGAGCTGGGCGGTATTTATGGGAGCGATGAATCAAAGACGACCTAGCTATCACAACCAATTATGAAAAAATATAGTAAGTATGTGTTCCGGAGTCATCAGACCTTCAAGAGGTGTTCACCACGATAAGAAATGCAGTGCAGATTGATATGAATGATTTTATTCAGGAGATTTAATCAGTGAATACCGCGTTACACAAAACTCTCCCAATGGTTAGCTGCGTGACTCCAACTTATGGAAGGCCGGCATATGTCCATGAAGTGGTCCGGATGTTTTTAGAGCAGGATTATCCCAACAAAGAGCTGGTCATCTTGAATGATTGCCCGGGGCAAGTGTTCACGTGTCAACTTCCAGGTAACGCCGGGATTCGTATTTTTAATATGACCGAACGATATAAAACGCTTGGTGAAAAGCGTAACGCCTGTATCGAGCATGCGCGAGGCGAACTAATTGCGGTCTGGGACGATGATGATGCATACTTGCCCTGGTATCTTTCGTACTCGGTTGATCAGATTCAAGCGAATCAGTGTGAGATATTCCGGGGGCTTGATTTCTGGGCTTACTGGGGTTCCGGAAACCTGCACCATAATCAATGCGTGCCCGGGTGGGCTGGCCACCCGAATATGCTTTTTTCCAAGGACCTCTGGCGATCCATTGGCGGTTATCGCCCCGTCGATATAGGTGAGGATTCCAAGTTCTTCGAACAGATTGAGAAAGAAATCGGTCAGGCATCGGCGCCGCAACCAGTCCCGGCTGACGACCGCTACTTCATTATGCGTGGGAAATCGCAATACCCGCATATGTCGATCGGTGGAGGAGATGGGAACCTCGATACCAGATCCCAGCAAGTTGAGGTCATGCCACGCCCGATTGCCGACCCTGTACTCCGCGCCCATTACCAGCGGTTAGTTAAATCTCGCTTCTCGACTGAGTCCGCTGCACACCAGCATAAAGATGTGTCTACTGAACCCGATCTGTCTGTTTGTGTCAGCCTAAGAAACCGCTCAGCTGTAGCTTATGAGGGTGCCTATCTCCCGCTATTCCCCAACAGTGTCGAGGCTCTTGCACGAGCAGCCAGGTCCGGTGGGTACCGCGTCGAGTTAGTGGTAGCAGACTTCGATTCGGATGACGCAAGCCCACGAGATTGGATCAATGATTTGGCCGATGGCTTGCAAGTCCAACTTCTACAGGTTGATGGCGGCTTTTCCCGTGGCAAAGGCCTCAATCAGGCCGCGGAACTGGCTCGTAGTAAGCGTTTATTACTCAGTGATGCAGATGTCTTAATCGACCGGGATGCACTGGATCGGGCCATTGAAGTCATCAATGAGGGCAAGGCCTGGTTCCCGGTGTTCCATTGCTACAACGAACGGGGCGAGGCTGAGTTCTGGTTAGATGATGGGTACGGGATCGTTGGTCTGCATCGCGATTTGTACAACCAATCAAACGGCGTGCCCGAGTTCGAGAGCTGGGGTGGGGAAGATGATCTCTTCTTTGATCGCGTTCACAGGCTCGGTGGGACCATCCGCGAGCGGTGGGCAGGGCTGCGTCACCAATGGCACCCCGACGTCTGCAGGCACGAGCATTATGCCAAACCGCCTCGTAGTGATTACCGCGTGCACCTCAGTTCAAACATGTGCCACGTCTCTTCGGCGAGCATCTGCAAAATACCTGAGGTACAGCCAGAAGAGACGGAGAAACGCCGGGTACGTTGTGCGTCCTGCTCTCAGTTCACTGATCTTCTAGGCGATGATGTTCGGTGTCGTGCGGTGCCATCAGGCCGAGTCTCATTGCGATCGGGCCGCTGTCGCCTAAGGAAGTGGCCTGCCCTGGATCCCGAATCACAGCAAAATGCCCTTCAGTACCAACCCATTAATAACGACAACGCGCACTTCATCTGGTTAGGTAACGATTTGCCCGCTGAACATGCTGCTGAGCTTGCCCGGTTCATGGTGCTCAACCCCAATCTAAGGGTCCGCCTGTGGAGCAAGCCTCCCGAAAACATGCCCGCTGACCTGCGGGATGTGTTCGATAATGCCGCGCCGCTTGTCTGCCAACAATCCGACATCATCCGGGTCTGGGTCCTGCTCCAGTACGGGGGTATGTACTTCGATACCGACATCGCTTGGCTCGGCAGCGTCGAGCACCTGAGGCGAAAGACCAGCCTCTGGGCCTGCGGCACGCACATGGATGTATCAGGCTTCGCGATGGGCGCGTCACCAGCCAGCCCACTACTGGCTGCATATCGACAGCTGATTGTCGAGAAGGCAAAACACGGGGCTTATCGCGAGCGCCAGTGCTACGGACCGGATTGCTTGGCTGAGCTAGCCGATCAGGGCATGGAGGTTCTGCCGCGCTCATATTTTGATGCGGTAAGCAGCCACGAAAGACGATTAGCGGTTTGGTGTGCACAGCCGTCAGAGCGCCGGGGCATGATCGATCGGTGGAAGGACTGTTCCGAAGGGCCCGAGATACTGGGCTTACACGCAGGACTTGATTCAAGGAGGCAGAGCGATGAGCCAGTTGCCTCTCATTAAGATGTTCTGGTACGGGTCGCGCCTGCCTGTCTTACAGCAGATGTGCATCGCCTCATTTGTTAAGCAAGGGCATCCGGTCGATCTCTACAGCTATGAAAACCAATTAGAAGGCCTACCGCGTGGTGTTCAATTGTGTGATGCCAGCGAGATCCTACCCCGCGAGTCGGTCTTCCAGGAATCACGGGGAAGCTATGCGCTCTTTGCCGATCAGTTCCGCTATCAGCTTCTTCATCAGCTCGGTGGCTGGTGGGTTGATTGTGACGTCTACTGCGTCCGTCCGTTTGAATTCGATGCCGAGCACGTATTCGGGCTTGAATGGCCGGAGAAGATCAACAACGCAGTTATCAAGGCACCTTCGGGCGGTCGGCTCACCGAGCGACTGATTCAAGACGCGGAGCAACTCGCTGTCCACCGCCAGTGGGATCAGGCCGTGCAGGTTTTCCACAACGCGGTTGTAGCATGCGGGCTTCAGCAGGCGGCATTGCCACAGCACGTATTTTATCCAGTGCCGTATCAGGATTGGGACTCCTTCTTTAAGCCCGGTGGCTTAGCGGTCCCCGATAGCGCCTATGCTGTCCATCTATGGGCGGAGATGCATCGTCGACAGAATGGAGCCAAACAGCCTTACATTAATCGAGATAGCCCGGCTTATACGATGTGGCGTGAGACGCTAGACCACACCCAGGCATTCAGCGAGCTAGCACCAGACTTCACGCTCTATGTCTTGAGCTACAACTGCCCGAAACAGTTCGAGTACTGGATTCAAAGATGTGGGTACATGTATCGTTCGGCGGCACGTAGGGTTTTGATTGATAACACCAACCAACCACACCTATCCCTCAAGTACGAGCAGCTATGTGACAAGTATGGATTCGAGCACATTAAGCTCGACAACCCAGGGATCATGGGCGGCAGGATCGCTGCCGCAGATCACTTTGTCAGGCAAGCCGATTCGGACTTTTGTATTTTTTGTGAGGACGATCACCTATTAGGTGTTTCGACCGAAGACCGATGCCGCTCAGGCTACCCCACCCACATTGATAGCTGGCTTGAGAAATCATTGTGCCTCGCCAGGCACGAGCGGCTGGACTACCTCAAGCTGCTCTTCTCTGAAGTATTTTTTGATAACGACGTGCAGGTTTCCTGGCACAACGTGTCTGAGGCCGACCGAGCAAGGCTGTTCCCCGGCTCGACCGAGCCCCCGCCCACCCGCTTTACGGACGAGAAGGAGTTCTGTGGGCTGGAATACCTGCTCGGTGAAGTCTTCTGGTGCACCTGGCCCAGCATCATGTCCAAACAAGGCAGTTTGCCGCTATTAAGACCGGACTTTCAAGGGCAGCATGATACCTATGCAATGGGCGAAATCTACAAGCTGACCGTTGAGGGTAAGTATAAGCCTGCCGTTCTGAAGGCTACTTTGGGTTACCACCACCGGGAATACGACTACAACCGCGAGACGAGGAAGCTTTGACGTTAACACTGGTAACAGCACTAGTAGACCTAGGTAGGTCGGAGATCGGCGGATCTTTTGCGCGCGGGATGTCGTATTACACCGACAGCCTCTCAAGGCTCATGGAGCTCCCGTTTCCAAAGGTGGTTTATCTCGACAAACAGTTGGTGGGGCAATATCAAGATGCACCGGCTACCCACATTACCCTCATAGATTATTCTGATCTGCAAGATTTTCTATATTACCAACGCATACAAGAAATCCGTGCCGCTCCGAATTGGTATAGCCAAGCGGATTGGCTACCAGAATCCCCTCAGTGCCGATTGCCTGGCTACAACCCGCTGGTCATGTCTAAGATGATTTGGCTAAATGAACTGGCTCAGATCAATCCCTTCCGAACAGAGGGGGCTTTTTGGCTCGATGCCGGGATCTACAACAACGATCAGTTCGCTTACTACGGGGATGAATCTTTTATACGGCAGACGATTAAGCGGGATTTTTCATACGTGCAGCGCAGCTGCCATGAGACCAAAGAGGTTCACGGCTTCGAGATCTCTGCGTTCCGTCGGTACTGTGATGGAGGTACAGATACGATTGTTCCCGGTGGTATTTTCGGGGGAAGTATGCAGGCGCTCTTGGCATTGCATGGCGACTACATGCGGATCATGGCTGAAACCCTGAGCGAAGGTTACATGGGAACCGAAGAAAACCTGCTAACGATTTTAGCCTACCAGCTGGATGTTATGTGATGATTCTTTGTTTGTGAAATAAATGGGTGACCAGGATTGTGTGGTTTACCGTGCAGAGTTTTAGATGGGGCATGTAAACAATGAGTTTAGATAATGATGAACAGTTGCCTAAATTAGCATGCTTGTGCTGTACCTACCAGCGCCCACAAGTGCTTGAGAACGCGATCGAGAGTTTCTTGCGGCAGGACTATCCGAAAGGGCGCTGCGAAATGAT
Source organism: Planctomycetota bacterium (assembly GCA_039024275.1). Classification (GTDB taxonomy): domain Bacteria; phylum Planctomycetota; class Phycisphaerae; order Phycisphaerales; family Phycisphaeraceae; genus JAHQVV01. The sequence continues at coordinate 31,391 of JBCDKD010000025.1, forward strand.
TGTGCTTGATGATGCAGGCCAATACCATCCGGCTTCTTATGAAAACTGGCATATCATTAGCATGAAACGCCGCTTCCGCACCCTCGGTGAAAAGCGTAATGCATGTGCTGCACTGAGCAGCCCAGATGTAGAAGGGTACGTGGTCTGGGATGACGACGATATCTATCTCCCACATACGCTGCGTGCACATGCCCGTGCGCTAGACCAAGCGGAATGGTCTCGCCCAAGTTTATTTTTACATGAGCATATTGATGGTCGACTGGATGCTCGTCCAACTGAAGGGCTGTATCACGGTGGTTGGGCATTCAGGCGAGAAGTTTTTGAACGCCATCATGGCTATGCTGCTGTTAGTGCTTGGGAAGATGCTCAATTAATGCGGCGTCTTGAGCATACGGGTGTAAGCCAGGCAGATCCTTGTACCTTAAACGGACCATATTATGTCTATCGATCTGAAACGAGTGGTACATGGCATATAACAGATTGGGCTCGTAACGGATACGAGGAGTTAGCTAAGATACCTCAGCCAGAAACTCTGTATGACCTCAAGCCAAACTGGCCTATCGACTATATGGCTAGGTTAGCTTGCGGTGATTAAAAACATGTACAAAACTATCTTGCCTCGGAAACAGCCTTTGAAGTGTAAGACTGATCATCACCGAGCAGACTGGGATCATTGGCGCGATGGGGGCTCAGGGGTTGTCGGCTAGGTCTGATGAGCGAGGCGCACTTGTTATGGCCTGTCTATCGGGCGCGAGCATACTCTTTGTACGGTCCAAGAATATCTCGAAAGACATATCAAGATCGTATGAAAGGCTGGATTGATACAGTTTGTTCATGCCCTTCTGTTAAACATAAGCCCCACTTTCGGCCACGTATCATTCTCATTTCTGATCAAGACCCCTGCTGTAATCCTCCCTGTTGTCCGCGCGTTTAAAACTAGAGAGTCCTGGGGTCCATGGTCAGGGTTGTTGATCCGGGTTGCTGAGGCCGGAGGTGCAGGCCTCTATGGTGCGGACGGCAGACCGGTCCACCTGGCCGTTGATGAAGAGGCGGAGGTTCGTGCCGTCAAAGGTCAGCACGATGTGGTGCCATGCGTCTAGAGCGAGCGAAGCCGTGGTCAGGGCCGTAGTGCCGCCCAGGAACGTCTCCAGCCTCCCGGCCGGGGTGATCCGCAGCCAGCTGCGCCCCGTGCCGCCGCCGCCGCCGCAGCCCGCGCAGTTGGACTCGCCTTTTTATGAATGGACCGACGTCGCTTTGCCGTAGGCGTTGGTGTATTCCTTCATGAAGCCTTTTGGCATTAACGTGACCGTTAAGTCGTGGAAGACATAGGTCTCGACGCCGCCACCGGACGTGACGGTGAGCGTGTACGTTTTCGCAACCACGTCTTGGCTAAGGCCGTAGCGGTCCTGCGCCGTAACGGGCGGTCTACGTTAACGCATCCGGGTCAAGCCAGACCTGCGTGTCACCTTTGACAAACACGATAGCCGCGTCGTCCTCGACGAGGTACGGGCAGTCCGGCATCACCCAATTGTTGCCGTTTGGGCCTGCATAGGCCGCCCAGTTACCCATCGTGTCCTTCAGCTTGTTATTGTAGCTGCGTGTGTGGATAAAGCCTGACAAAGCTCCTGAAACGTCAGTCATGGACAGGATGACCTGACCGTCTGAAAAACGAATAGGCTGGGACGAGATTTTGTCCAAACACCTGCAACCATCGCGTGGCTCTTTAGGTGAGCCAGAAGAGAGCGGGCGTTCTGGAGGATTGGCGGGGCTGTTGAAAGAAGATGAACTGCTTGACATTGTGTTTCCCCGGTAATTGAATTCGTGAATGACTAAACGATCCAACGCATGGACCTAAAAAAGTGAGTCTAAATCACTGTTTTTTGCAACATCATCCACGGTTGAAAAACCTCAGGATGAATGAAGAAGAACTGGAACCGAAATAGAAAGATGACTGCGATGCTTACCTCCCGGCATAGTACGTTTCGTCATATAAAGCGGCAGACCCTCTCGCAAGCATCTGAAAGTAAAAAATATGCATATTTTTTGATGATGCAGCGATGTACATGCGAGACGAACCGAGCATCTTTGTGCGCATTAAATACGCTGGTTATATAAATCACTTTTTAAGACGATGTAAAAAATACTCTACATACATACTGCTTCTCTTTTGTCCTTGTGGTGTCGTGGTAGTTGTGCGCACAAGAGTGGTTCTTGTTGCAGCATGTGGCGGCATCTCGGTATTGACTGCTACCTGCCTAGCTCGATGACGAACTGTTACGTGGTACGTCGGACCATCATGCTCTCAAACATAGACCAGCTCTTTGTACGACGTACTATTCAATGAATTTCCACGCTACAGCTACACATATCGATCCTGGAAGGTGTTCAGTGCGATGTTGACCGCAAAGGATGTCTCAATATTGCGGCATCTTGTGATGGCCGTAGATGGCGATTGGCAAGCCGTAATGCCCGGTTCTCTCGGCACACGGGGTGTAGAAGACTTCGTTCACCTCTGCCCGGTTTCGTATCGTAAAGGGAATTTTTCCGTTCAAGCCTGGCGTCGCTGATTAGGAAAAGGCCTATCCCCCGAACGGTTTTTCGTTTTAAGACGATGCGGGATCTGACTTTTTGGGTCCAACACCATTGACGGCTTCAGGGAGTAGAAGCAGCAAACGCGCCGGGTGAGCCCCTTGCGCATCTGGGCCCGTGTTTTGCACAACGAGCAGCATCAGCCGGGCTACAATGGGGCTGTTACGAAGGAGATTCCACGTTTACACGGGAGTCTTGATGATATTGCAACGATTGGTGTTCCTGGCCGCAGCCCCGGTTTTTTTTCTGGGGCTTTTGTCGCTCTCGACGCACGCCAGCGAGATTAAAGAGCGGTCTACCTACCCGGCGTTTCAGGCCGGGGTCACCGGGGCCTGGGTCAGCATCCAGCCCGGCCACCAGATGCGTGTCGAACGGATCGACGCCGGCTCGCCTGCGGAGGGCCGGCTCAAGGTGGGCGATCTGATCCGCGCCGCCAACGGCAACGCGATTGCGGGCGAAGACCCGCGTGAGCCGCTGGGAAAGGCACTGACCGAGGCGGAAGCACGTAACGGGGTGCTGCGCCTGTCGATCACGCGCGATGGCAACCAGGGCGATGTCGCGGTCCGCATCCCGGAGTTGGGCGCGTACAGCAAGGCCTGGCCGAGGGACTGCGCGAAGTCCGACCGGATCATCGAGGCGCACGCCAGGTGGCTGGCTACCCGGCAGCGTGACGACGGGTATTTCGACAACCGCGGGGCGCTGTGGGACACGATGGGCGTGTTGTTCCTGCTCTCTACCGGAGACGACACGCACGATGGTGCGGTCGAGCGCTACGCACACCGGCTTGCCGCGGACGTCGAGCGCAACCCCTCGGGCAGCGCCTGGCACCTGGGCTACCACCTCATTTTCTTGTGCGAGTACTACCTGAAGACGGGCGACGCGTCGGTGATCCCGGCGATCGAGGCGGCGTGTAAGAAGGCCGCCGACAGCCAAGTCGCCGGGGCGTGGGGCCACTACACGCACCGCAACCTGAGTGTCGGCTACGTGCAGAGCGGGCTCATGAATTCGGCGGGCGTCACGCTCTTTCTCGGGATCACGCTCGCGCGCGAGTGCGGGGTCACGGTCCATGAAGAGGCGTTCCAACGCGCGTTGACCTTCTTTTACCGCATGGTCGGTCACGGGAGCATCTGCTACGGCGACCACCGTGCGGAGATCTACCCCGATACCAACGGCCGCAACGCCGCGATCGCGATCGCGCTGGGCCTGCTCGATCAGCAGCCCTACCAGGCAGCGAGCGAGCACCTCGCGCTGATGGTCGCCGACTCGTACATGAGCTTCGAGGACGGCCACACCGGGGGCGGATTCAATGTGCTCTGGCGCGGCATCGCGCTGATGCACCTGCCCGATACCGAGATGGCCCGCAAGCACCACCGTGAGCACATGGAACAGCTCGCGTGGTACTACGACCTGACGCGCCGGTTCGGTGGCGGGATGAGCATGCTGCCCTCGCCGCCCGGCGAGAAGCGGTACACCTCCGAGCCCTGGGGCCGGGGCCTCGGGCTGACCTACACCGCGCCGATGCGGACCCTCCGCATCACCGGCGGGCCACCCACCCGGCACAGCAAGCCCACGCCGGGGGTTGAAAGCCTGCCCTGGGGCACCGAGCGCGACACGGCCTTCTTCTCCAGCGAGCACGCCCCGGGCTATGGCCCAGATAAGGCGCCCGCCCACGAAGTCCAGTCCGCGGTCGAATCGAAAGAACCGTTGCCGGTCGCGGAGCTGTCGCGCTACATGCGGCACTTCAACCCGTACATCCGCACCCGCGCCGCGTGGAAGCTCGGCACGATGCGCACCGATGAGGCGTACGACGCGATCGAGGCGGCGTTGCAGCATGACGACCCGCGCGTCCGCCGGGCGGGCTGCGACGCCTTCTCCGGCTACCACCACTGGAGCCGGGGCCGAACCAGCGCGGGCGTGCCGCGGGGGCTGGTCTCCGAGCGGTTCATACCGCATATCGAGGCGATCCTGGACGACGCCGAGTCGGCGTGGTGGGAGGTTGACGGCGCGCTGTGGGCGTTGGCTGCGGGCCTGCCCGAAGACATCCGCCGCAACCGAGAGCACCTGGATCGCTACGGCGAGCACGACGAGTGGTACCTCCGTGAGAGCGCGTACTGGGCGTTCATGGGGCTTGGTAAAGACATCACCGGCGAAGAGTTCCTCGATCTCGCCCGCCGCTACAACCGCTCGGTCCACGTGCTTGAGCGGAGCACGATGTACGGCGGGGTGAACTACCTGCTCCGCCGAGAGCGCGTCGAGCTTGAGCCCGGCGTGATCGCCGAGTACGTGGATCTGATCGCGGACCAGCTGTACAGCGCCGCGGTCGCCTATGGCTACGACGAGTTCGCCGCGCGGAACGAGGCCGCCCACCGCACCATGATGGTGCTCAGCCGGTTCCAGAACCCGCCGTACGAATTGATCGCGAAGAACCTCGCGACGTACATGGACGGCTGGGAGCCGGGCAACCAGCACGGCGACTGGCTGGTTACGGGCAATAAGTGGCAGCCCGGGCTTGCGAAGATCGCGACACAGCTGGGCAAGGACGGCGGGCCGATCGTTGAGCAGTTCAAAGCCGCGCTCGAACAGGACTATTGGGACCCGCGGTCCAAGACGTACGAGCCTGTCCAGAAAGCGATGCGCGACGCGATCGCGGCGCATGAGAAGAGCGATGCGCGGCCGTGAACAGCGGCGTTCTCCAGCAACAAAGAGCAGCTTGTATCATTTGTAGCCCAATGGCCTTGCCTCCTTCTCCATGGCAGGAAGAAGGGCCCCAAGCCATACCAGACAAGACGCAAGGCGCTCTACTGCGCCAGCTTCACAATCACAAACGTGATGTCGTCCTCTTGCAGCGTGCCGGCTTGAAACTGATCGAGGTCTTGTTCGAGCTTGGCCGCGATCGTTTTTGCGGACTCGGTGTGATTCGCCTTAAGGATCTGCTTGATCCGATCCTTGCCGTAGAGCGCTTCTGCCTTGTTGCGGGCCTCGAAGACGCCGTCGGTCATGAACGCGATGATCGTCCCCGGCGGCAGCGGCTCGGTGATGTATTCTTCGTACGACTCTTCTTGCATCACGCCCAGCGGCAGCCCGCCGCCCTCGAGATCGATGAAGGCCTGCTGGCCGGGGTCGTAGATAAACGGCATGTCGTGGCCCGCGCTGGCCCAGCTAACCCGGCGGGTCGAGGCGTCGACCGACGCCATGATCATGGTCATGAACCGCTGGCCCTGGGTGACCTGGACCAGCTGCTCGTTGAGGTGGCCGATAAGCTCGCCGGTGGTGCCCGGCTCGCAGCACCGGCTGCGGAGGATGCCGCGCGCGGTCGCCATCAGCATCGCCGCCGCGATCCCGTGCCCCATGACATCGCCGACAACGATCGAGATGCTCTGATCCTTGTGCCCGGCGAGCGAGAGGAAGTCGTAGTAGTCCCCGCCGGTCTGGTCGCAGTAGTTGCTCGTCCCGGCGATCTGCAGGCCTTCTACGCTCGGCAGGGTGTCGGGCAGCAGGCTCTGCTGGACCTCCATCGCCATCGCGAGCGAACGGCGGAGCTCGATACGCTCGCGCAGGTCCGCGCTCATCTGGTTGACGGTTTCGCTGAGGTGCGCGAACTCCTGCGTCCCGCGGAGATCGATCTTCTGATCAAACTCGCCCGCGCCGACCTGTTTGAGGTGGCCTTCGAGCTGGATGACCGGCCGGCTGATTTTCCGCGACACCAGGTACCCCAGCACCAGCGTGAGCAGCACCACCCCCAGCCCGACCATCAGCGTGTTGCTGCGTGTACGCTCCGCGTCGGCGAGGAAGTCCGCCTCCGGCACCACCGTGATCAGCGACCAGTCGAGCCCCGCGTCGGCCCCGACAGACGAGCGCGTCGAGAACACCGCGCCCGCCGGCGTGTCGAACACCCCACGCGAACCGTCGGCCTTGATCGAAGGAAGGGACCAGCCCTTGGCAACCGCCGCAACCACCGGCTCGTCGGAGTCTTCTGCGCGGATCAGCGCGTTGTCCTCGCCGGTCAGAACCGTTGTCGTCGAACACGCGATGAACCGTCCATCGCTATCGATCATGAAGCAGAACCCGGTTTCGCCGATGCGCATGTCCGAGAGGTAGGCCGAGATGTCGTTGAGGTTCAGGTCTGCGCTGAGGACGCCTCTGACTTCACCGTTGCTGGCCGTGTACGGGGCGCTGTGCGATAAGCCGAGCGTCACCGCTTCGCCGCCCGCATCGCCTGCCCAGGCGTAGGGCTCGCTCCACGCGGCGCCCCCGGCCTCGACCGCCGCGCGGTACCAGGGCCTGCCCCTCGGGTCGAAGGTGAAGGTGTTGGCGGGTTTTGCTTCGACTTCGCCGGTGTCGGCGATCGCGAACTCGCGCATCTGGCCGGCATCCGACTCTTGCAACAAGGCGTAGTAGCGCTTCTGACCGCCGTGCCCGTACCGGGCGATCCAGGTCGCTGCGCCGTCTTCTGCGCCCCACGTGATCGCGCTGAGGGAGGGGAACGCGGCGGACTGGGCCAGCAGCGTCTCCCGCCAGCCTGCGGGCTCGGCGGCATCGAGCTTGCCGATCGTGAGGAGCTGCCGGTTCAGGCCAACGACCCGGACCGGTGTCTGCAGCAGCTCGTCCACCCGCCCGGTGACCGTCGAGCGGATCTGCGACAACTCATCAAACGCCATGCGCTCGGCGGCCCGGCCCGCAGACACCGAAGCCACCGACAGGATCACGCCCGACACGATCACGACCGGCAGCATCAGCAGCAGCGGGGCGAGCAGTCGGATGGAAAAACGTCGACGCATGATGGCTTGTACCCAGTCGTTGTTGCCGACAAGATTAGCAGCAACGCAGCGAAGTGCTGCGCTTAGTTGGATGCATCATCTGCTTGATCCGCTTCGATAGCCGCCTGCAAGTTAAGCATCGCCTTGTCGGCGGTTGGCGCCGCTTCATCAGGCATCGCGGCCGCGGCGGCGCTGAGCAGCATCGCAGACCCAAACAGCGTGATGAAGCGTCGTATCATTTCGGTGTCCTCAAACGGGTCAGAGCGCCTGGAGCATCAAAGCGATCCAGCCAATATACAGATAGGTTTCGCGGTCGATATCGAGCTCGATCGTATCTTCGTAACGGTCTTCTGTGCTATTCGAGACAAGCCTGCCGCCTAGCTTGATGATGCAGTCTTGTTCATCGATGACCGATCCGTGCACCGTGATGAAGGCGCGTTGATAGGCCTTCTCCCCTAAATCGGCGCCCCGTTCATCCAACCCAAAGTCTGCTGCCAGGCCTGTCTCCGGGATGCCGATCGGTTGCGTCGTGCCGTCGGTATATTCGATCTCGACCGATTCGATGACCACCGACAACGCGGGGTCGTCCGCGTGGATCGTGAAGCTAAGGGACAACTCAAACGGGCCCCGGTCGGACCGGCTGGCCAGCACAAAGGGGACACCCCACCGCGAGACGTGCTCGGTGGTCAGCCATGCAGATGGGCTGACCCGGCGGTTGCCTGCTTCGAACTTGGACCAGCCGCTGGCGTTGTCGGTAAAGCTCAGCGTGCGGATGTAGCTCTCGTGGAAGACGCCAAGGGTCAGCAGCCAGACGCCGAACACCACGCCCGCCACGACCGGTGCGGGACGCTTGTACCAGGGGTGTCTTGGTTGTGTCGCGTCCCCCCGGTTGGCGTGCGTGCTTGTCATAGGGGTGGCAGCTTACCGGTCCAGGCCCCACTGGTCCCAGAGCATCTTGGCCTGCTCGCCCGCGTCGGTGTCCGGGTGGTCTTTGATGAGCCGGCCGAGGTCCCGCTTGATCAGCCGCATTGGGCGTGCGTTGCCCTTGTCGTCGGCGGCGGACGGATCCTTGTCCAACCCGATTGCCGCCGCCTGGGCCCGGACACCCCGAAGCAGGAGGGTGGCGCGGACCGTTGCGAACAGCTTGCCGTCCTTGCGGATCTCGGTGATGGTCGCCTGGGCCTGCTCGGCCAGCGTGTCGCCACGCAGCAGCCCGACAACCTGCTCCGCGGCGGTGTACGCCGTCGCGGGATCGCTCTGACGCGTCGCATCGATCACGGCTTGTTGGGCCTTGACCCATGATTCCACGGCAGCGATGACCGCCTTGGCCTCGTCGACCTGGGCCTGCCTGCTCGCGTTCTGCGCTGCACGGCGCAGCTTGCTCAGCGTCGATGCGACGCCGCGGTTCTGCGCGTTGATCCGGTTGATCTCGACCTCGAAGAACTCTGGCTCAAGGCCTGTCACGATCGGCGGAGGCGCGCTGTCTTCCTGTGTTCCCGCTTGTTCGGAGGCCTGTTCTTCTTTCTTCGGCAGGTTCGCCACGGCGTCCGCGATGACCCGGTCCATCCCGCCGGGACGCCCTTCCCAGATCGACTTGCCGGTGTGGTCGAAGACGAGCACGCTGGGGTAGCCGTTGGGCCGGTAGCCCTTCAGCTTCCCGCCGTTGGTCACGACGACCATGTCGTTCTTGGCCCGCTTGTTCCAGGTCTCTTTGGTGTTCTTATCGGAGGCGGACCAGGACTGGTTCGCGAAGATGACCAGCTTGTCCGGGCCGTACTGCTTGGCCAACTCGGTGGTGTGCGGGATGGCGTCCAGGCAGGGCGGGCACGTGATCCCCCAGAACTCGATGACCACGACCCTGCCCTTGATGTCCTTGCCCGAGACTTTAGGCCCGGTTACGTGGCTGCCGGGGTCGTAGTCGTTGAGGTCGTGCTGGGCGTGCGTACCGAGGGTGACGAGGCACGTGCAGATGGCCAAGATCAGGCTGAAAGAACGTTGGAAAGCGGGCTGTTTCATCAGGGTTGGCTCGCGCTGGGCTGGGTGAGCGGGGCGGGTCCGGGGGGCCTGTCGGCGTTTCTTACGGGCGCCGCCGGCTTCAAGTTCGGGGCAACAAGCGTCCTATCGCGCCAAAAATGGCCCCGTCCTGATCGGTGCGGGGCTTGCAATGCCTCCTCTAGGACTCGAACCTAGAACCCGCTGATTAAGAGTCAGCTGCTCTGCCAATTGAGCTAAGGAGGCGGTGACTTGGAACAAAGAATTGTCCGCCGGTGCTTCGAACTTGTCAAGCCTGCGGCGTGTGAGCATCGCGGTTTGCCCTGCTAGGATAGAGCGATGCAACGACCGACAAGGACCGTGGTGTTCGGGGTCTTCTGCCTGATCGGCGGCGGATTCCTGCTGGTCCACAACCTCCAACAACTTAGTGTTGCCATTGGTGGGCCCGATGCCATTGACGTCGAGAGCGTTGGGCGGGTTTCTGGGCCTATGGGAGAGATGCTGCGCGATACCTCGGTTGCCCTACAGGCGGCGATGCGTGAGCCGGTCTACCGGGTAGGCCTGGGTTTTAAAGCCTTAGCCAGTTCGGCGATGGCGTGCGTGCTTTTCGCGGTTGGTCTGGGGCTCATGCGTGACCGGCGTTGGACGATTCGGCTAGCTAAGGTTTGGGCGATCTACGCGATCGCTTCTGCTGTCTTCATCACGGTGCTTCAGGCGCTTTATGTCGTGCCCAATGTCCCAGCCGCAAAAGATGGAGCCGCGGGATTCCAGTATGTCAGCATGGCTTTCATGCTGCTCGTGCTTTGTATCTTCCCCGTCCTCCTGCTCAGGCAGCTCCCGACCAAGGCGGTCAAGAACTACCTCGCCTATCAAGAAGCGCAGCGCGGCGGCCCGCCCGTGGTAGACACCGGGTCTCCTGCCCCATTCGATCAGCGATCGGCGGTCGCGGACGATCCGCCACCGCAAGCACCGCCCCCCCCATCGCCACCGTCAACCGGCAGCACCTGGCGCGACGACCCGTGGAACGACCCGGGCGCCCGCTGACCGAGCAGAGACCCACGGCCTTCACCCTTAAAGCACCTTGCATCTTTGTAGCCCAATGGCCTTGCCCCCTCTCCCTGGCGGGGAGAAGGAGCCCGAGCCATGCTAGAAAAGATCCGAGACGCTCTAAAAAAAGCAACACCCGATCGCTCGGGTGTTGCTCTGATGATTGGTTTTCACAACCGCGGTTGCGGTGCTACTCCTTCTCGGTCTTGCACTTGCCGCAGCACTTCTCTTCTTTGCCGTGCGTATGCGTCGTGCCGTCCGCATGGGTGTGAGCTTCACCGCCGCAGCTGCCGCAGCACTGGGTCGACTGGCAGCCGATACCAGAGAGAGCAAAGCAGAAGACGGCGAGGGCTGGGAGGATCATTTTCATAGCGTGGCTCCATTGGAAAAAACGATGATTTAATCGATACATCGTCTACCTTAGCCCCTCCGCCACACTTTGCCTAGGCCGATTGAGCGTTCATTTAAAATAAAATCCATTGTTGGGAGTTGTTTATCAAGAAGCGACCGGAAATACGTGCACAGCAGCCGGTTGGCTCGGGCCAACGCCTCGGCCTCATGCGGACCGGGCGCACCCTGCCCGAGAGAACGTAAAAGCCCGACGGTTTTTGCCCGCACACGCCACTGCTCGTCGTGCATCCCGTTGCGTGTCGTGAGCCCGCCGAGCTTTGGATCGAAGCTGTAGGCCGTCTGCTTCGGCAGCGGCTCGCCCGACTCGACATCGTGGTCCATCTCGGGCTTGTAGCCGACATCCACCAGGAGCGCCCACTGGAAGCGCAGCAGCGCCTCGACTTCGATACCGGGCTCCGACAGCGCTGCCAATAGCTGACGCAGGGCCCGGTACGCGCCGGGGTGCGGGTCTTCGTCGGCGAGCATGCTGTTGATGAGGTCCGCGGCGTACATCGCCGACCACTGGGCAAGCAGGTTCGTGCGCAGGGGGTAGTGGTCGTCCTGCAGGTCCCACTCGGTGACCGAGGCGAGCTGCGTGGTGGGCTTGGTGCTGATGACCGCCTGGCCCATCGACAGCAGGTTGATCCCGCCGGAGAACCTGGCGATCGCCGACGGGCTGTTCCGCCTTGAGCCCTTAGCGAGCCCGCGCACCTTGCCGTGCGCCTCGGTTAAGAGCACCACGATCTGGCTGGACTCGGACCAGTCCAGGTCACGGATACAGATCGCGTTGTCGGTCAAGCGGGGCATCGGTATAGCCTAGCGAGAGATCGGCTTTGGATCGCAGCGATCCGGGGGTAGACTTAAAAGGGTCTACCTCCATAGGGATTCTGTCGTGAAACAAACCTTTCCGCTTTTGATCGCCCTGATGCTCATGCCCGGGCTGGCAGGTTGCGCTGATGATTCTGCCGCCTCAGCACCGCTGACTGCCGAGGCTATTTCGGATCAAACCACACCGCAACCGCCTTCTACAGAGCCGGTCACGGCCGAAGCAAGGCCACCCGCCTCGAGCGCGACACCGGTCAGCTCTTCGGCTCGGACCACCACCAACGACAAAGACGCCGAGCACCCCTCGGCGTTTGTCGTGATCCAGAACGCCGGTGCGCAGAACCCGCAGCTGCTCGTTCAGCAGCTCCAGCAGGTCTTGCCCAAGACGCAGGTCGTCAAGCAGGCGCAGTCACCGGATGCGCGGGAGATCAAGCTCGAGGTGACCAACACGAAGGACGTGCGTGCGTTGGCGAACAAGATCCCGTTCGCCTCGGTCGAGTCGGTCAACGACCGCACGCGGACGATCACGGTGGACTTTGATCTTTGACCCTTCGACGATTAAGAAATCAGAAATAGCCGCGAGGCTACGCCTCGCCGGGTGAAGTTGAGTGACAAATACTCTGCCTGCGAGGCGTAGCCTCGCGGCTGTTTAGTTCAAGATCCGTTTGAGTTGTTGCGCCTCACCCGCCCGAGGCGACCTTGGAGACCTGGAAGATCGGCAGCAGCAGGGCGATCGCGACGAAGCCGATGATCGCGCCAAGGGTCACGACCATCGCCGGCTCGATGTAGCTCGTCGCGGCCTTGACCTGTTCATCGAACTCTTCCTCGGTGTAGTCCGCGACCTTGTACATCACCTCGCCGACCCGGCCGGACTTTTCGCCGGCGAAGACCATCTGCGCGACGCTCTGCGGGATGAGGTCGGTTGAGAAGAACGGGGCCGAGAGCTGCGAGCCGTTGCGCAGCCGCTGGTCCACCTCGTCCCAGAGCTCGTCGAAGGTGCTGTTGTTCGTGACCGAGCGGACGATCGGGATCATGTCGAGGATCGGCACGCCCGCCTCGACCATCGTGCCCAGCGTCCGCATCGAGCGCGTGACGTAGAGCTTTCGGAACAGCGGCCCGATGACCGGCAGGTCGAGTTTGAGCTTGTCGGTGATCCGTCGGCCGGCCTCGGTCGTGAACCCGAGTACGCCCGTGGTGATCAGGCCGGCGATAACGAGCAGGTACGCCCACCAGTAGTTCTGGACGCTGGCGCTCAGGCCGAGCAGCATCTGCGTCGGCGCGGGCAGCGCGGCGCCGCGGTTCGAGTAGATCGAGGCGAAGCGGGGCAGCACGAACAGCAGCAGGCCGGACGTGATGATCAGCACGGCGGTGATCATGATCGCGGGGTAGGTCAGGGCGCTCTTGATCTTGCGGGCGGTCACGGCTTCCTTGGCCATGTACTTGCTGATCCTGTCGAGCATCTTGCCCATCGTGCCGGACACCTCGCTGGCACGGACCAGCGAGACCATGACCGGCGGGAAGACTTTTTCATGCATTGCCAGGGCCGCCGACAATTCTCGTCCGCCACGCACCTCGTCCGCGACTTCCTGCAGGACCTTCTTGAAACCTTCGCTTTCGGACTGGTCGGCACAGCAGGACAGGGCTTCGCTGATCGACACGCCCGTATCGACCATCACCGCGAGCTGGTGGGCGAAGGTGATCACATCCTGCCGGCGGATCTTCTGCCGGCCGACGGTGGGCTCCCAGTCGTCGTCCTCGTCCTTGGCCTTGTCGATGGTCCGCGACATGGGCCGTGTCGGGTTCTTGGGTGCTGGGGCCGGGCGCGCGGCTTTGGCGGCGCGGCCGACCGCCTCATGCACGGCGACGACGAACATGCCCTGGCCGCGCAGGATCGCTCCGGCCTGCGACGCAGTCGTTGCCGCGACGGTGCCCTCGTTGAGCCGGCCATGGCCGTCTCTCGCCTTGTACTGGAACTGTGCCATCACCCAAGTCCCGCCGCGCTACACCGCGACGACCTTGAACACCTCCTCTAGCGTGGTCATCCCGGCCATCACCTTCGTGATGCCGTCCTCTTTCAGCGTGATGTAGTTCGAGCCCTGGCCCGCGAGCATGCGGATCTCCTGCAGGCTCGCGCCCTTGCTCACCGCGTCCATGCACTGGGCGTTGGGCACGAAGATCTCGTACAGGCCCATCCGCCCGGCGTAACCGCTCTGGCGGCACTTCTTGCAGCCCGTGCCCTTCAGCGCTCCGGTGATTTCGTAGCCCTCCTGAGCCAGGTGATCGAGCAGCCGCTTCTCTTTGTCGGTGCCAAACGTCGCGGGCTCGGCACAATCGGGGCAGACCTTGCGGACCAGCCGCTGGGCCAACACACCCCGCAGCGCCGCTGCGACCAGGTACGGCTGCACACCGACGTTGATCAGCCGGGTCACCGCCGAGGGCGCGTCGTTGGTGTGCAGCGTCGAGAGCACGAGGTGGCCGGTGAGCGCGGCCTGGGTGGCGATGGTCGCGGTCTCCTGGTCGCGGATCTCGCCGAGCATCACGACGTCCGGGTCCTGGCGCAGCAGCGCCCGCAGCGCCGCGGCGAAGGTGAAGCCCGCCTTGTCGTGGGTCTGGAACTGGTTGATCCCCGCGAGGTTGTACTCGACCGGGTTCTCCACCGTGCTGATGTTGATGTCTTCGCGGTTGATCTCGGCGAGTGCGCCGTAGAGCGTGGTCGACTTACCCGATCCGGTCGGCCCGGTGACCAGCACGACGCCGTTGGGCTGGCCGATCAGCACGCGCAGGGTCTTGAGCATGTGGTCGGAGAAGCCGAGCATATCCAGCGAGGCGACCGCGTTCTTCTGGTCGACGATCCGCATGACGACCTTCTCGCCGAACTTGCCGGGCATGGTCGAGACACGCAGGTCGATCTGGCGGTTGTCCACGCGGATCGTGATCGCGCCGTCCTGGGGCACGCGCCGCTCGGAGATGTCCAGCGCGGACATAATCTTGATCCGCGAGACCATCGAGGGCAGCATGTGGTACGGCGGCTCGATCTTCTCGTATAGCCGACCGTCGACACGGAAGCGCACCCGAAGCGTGCCGTCGTCCGGCTCGATGTGGATGTCGCTGGCCGACTCGCGCACCGCGCTGAGGATGATGTGGTTCACGAGGCGGACCACCGGCGAGTCATCCGTGTGGGCATCCTCGTCGGTCATGTCGATGCTGTGCGACCCCGCCTCCATCACGTCGATGTCCAGGCTGTCGCCCTCGTCATCGATCACGAAGACGTCCTCCTCGGTCTGGCGCATGGCCGCAAGCACCGCGCGGATATCCTCGAGCGTCGCCGCGACCAGCTGCACCTGGTGCTCGGTCATCCGGCTGATTTCTTCGGTGATGAAGACGTTCGCTGGGTCACTCACCGCGACGGTGAGACGGCCTTCGACCAGGAACATCG
Organism: Planctomycetota bacterium; assembly: GCA_039024275.1. GTDB lineage: Bacteria > Planctomycetota > Phycisphaerae > Phycisphaerales > Phycisphaeraceae > JAHQVV01. The sequence continues at coordinate 46,427 of JBCDKD010000025.1, forward strand.
GGACCACGCCCTGCTTCTCACAGAAATCGAGCGGCAGCGTCTCGGTCAGTGTTGCGTCGACCATCGACGGGTCGATCCGCGCGAAGGGCATGCCGTAGCTGTCGGCCACCGCCTCCATGACCTGGTCGCTGCCGACCATGCCCAGCTCGACCAGCACGTCGCCCAGCAGCTTGCGGCCGTCCGAGTTCCGCTGGTAGTCCAACGCCTGCGACAGCTGGTCTGGCGCGATCATGCCGCGATCGACAAGGAGGTCGCCGACCCGGACGGGCGTCGTCGGTGGTGTGTTGGGGTCTTGCATCGTTATCTTTGTTCGCTCACTCGGCTGGTCTTGGGTACTTCTCTTAGGCCAGGTCGCCGTGGCCCAGCGAGCCGACCGCGGTGTCAACGTCGGGGTGGCTCTCGAAGCGTGTGCTTAGTCGGGTGACTTCCAGCACCTTGTAGATGTGCTCGGGGCATGCGGCGAGGCGGACCTGCCCGAGCAGTTCGTTGCACTTCTCCTGCAGCCAGAGCAGCGCTTCGAGCCCGCGCGAGTCGATGAAGTCCAGCGACTCGAGGTCGAGCACGAAGTCACGCACGTCCTGGTCCATGCGTTGCAGCGCCTCGCGCTGGAAGCGGTCGGCTTCTTCAACCGAGAGGTCGCCATCGATCGAGAAGACCGTCACCGGCCCTTTATCTTCGTAAGACAGTTTCATGCGGATTGCTCCTTGGGAGGTTGCCCCGGCCCGATCATCGCGTTGACTTTCGTAGCGAGTTCACGCGGGCTGAACGGCTTGTGGATCACGTCTTCGATGCGGTGGACCAGGTCCTTGAGGATCTGCGGACGCGAGGTCACCATCAGCAGCGGCAGGCCCGGGTCGAGCAGGCTCGAGAGTTCAAGCCCGTCCATCCCCGGCATCGAGTGGTCGAGGATGGCGAGGTCGAAATCGAATACGCCGGCCAGCTGGATGGCTTTGGGCCCATTGTTCGCGGAGACGACTTCGTAGCCTTCCTTACGCAGCGTCATCGACAGCAGGCTGAGGATGTGCTGCTCGTCGTCGACAATCAGGATCCTTGGGCGGCTCATGGTGACCTTCTCCACCTCTATCGAAGAGGCTGTTCTGCGGCGCAGTTCCCCCCTGTGGGTACCACGTCTACCGTTTATGTCGGTCAGGCAGAGTGACCGGTTAACACCCTATGGGAAACAGCGATCTTTTAAGAATCGCCGTTATAGGTCTCAAGTTGTCGGTCTTATAAAAGGGTGGGATAGGCGTCCCGCCTGTCGCCGTAGCGCAGCCATGAGCGGGGCTGGTGTTTTGGGCTTCGTCTAAACGGCGGGCGGGACGCCCACCCCGCCAGCCCAGTGAGTCTGCCCTCAGCGCAGCCCCTCGGTCACGCTGGTGAGCAGGTGCCGGGCCCGCTTGTTTTCCGGATCGATCGACAGGGCCTGCTTGTAGGCGTCCGCGGCGGCGGCGGGGCGTTCGTTCTTCTGCAGCGCGATGCCGCGCAGGATCAGCGGGGTCGTGTCGTTGGGGGCCAGCTCCGCGGCGCGGTCGAACATGCTCAGCGCCCGGTCCAGCCGGTCACGCTTATTCCACACCATGCCCGCGAGCAGGTAGCCGCGGTGGTCGTCCGGCGCGAGGTTGATCAGGCGGTTGGCGGCCTGCAGCGCGGTGCCCTCGTCGCCGAGCCGGTACGACAGCTCGCCGAGCTTGGACCAGTCGTGCACGGAGGTGCGGTCCAGCTGCGTGAGCGTGTTGTACTGGTCCTTGGCCTCGTGGGTCTTGCCGTCGCTGTCGTAACACTCCGCCAGCAGGCGGTGCAGGTCGGTCCGCTTCTCGCCGTAGCTCGTGCTGACCAGCTCGTTCAGACCGCGGGCGGCCTCGTCGTACCGCTCGACCGCCATCTGTGACCGCGCGACCTCTTCCTTGAGCTTCATGTCTTCCGGTGCGAGCATCGACGCCTGCTTGAACCAGACCGCCGCCTTCTCGTGGTTGCCTTGTCGGCGGTAGACGTGGCCCAGCAGCGCACGCACCGTCGCGTTCTGGTCGAAGTAGCTCGCCTTGCCTTCCAGCGTGGTCGTCGCCTCACTGAGCTGGTCGAGCTGGACCATCATCTCGACCTTCGCCAGGAAGTACGCGACGTTCTCGGGGTCGCGGTCATAGGACAGGGTGTAGCGGTCCTTCGCGGAGTCGTACCGCTGCCACCGCTGATCAATGATGCCCTGGAAGTAGTAGGGCTTGGCCTTTTCCTTCTCGCTGTAGCCCTCACGCTCTTCGCCGTACTCGATCGACTTGGCCAGCCGGCGGTAGGCGGTCTCGAGCTCGGACTTCTCCAGCGCGATGCGCCCGCCCATCAGCCAGAGCTGCGGGTTCTCCATGTCGTTGGCCATCGCCTCTTCGATGGTTTTCTGTGCCAGGCCGAGCTGACCGCCATTGAACTGGTCCTCCGCCATCTGGACCGCGATCGCGGACTTGACGGTGTTCCAACGCTCGCCCGCGTCTTCAACCCACTGCTCGTGGTTGTTGTTCATCGAGTTGCAGCCGGCGAGCCCGGCAAACACGGCGGCAACAGCGAGGGCGGCGATCGGTAGGCATAGCGGCTTCATCAAAGGGCTCCGGAGGGTTCGGGAAAGCGTCTAGTGTGAGTATCGGCGTCTACGGGGCCGGTTTGTAGCGCGTGGGGTAGAAACAACGCCGCCCCATTCCTGGAGCGGCGTTGGTTGGTTTTTCTGTCTTTGGTGACGGGCATTATCGCCCGTTGCGGTTTAGTCGGTGCCGGTCTCGACGCCGGCCTGCGTGCTTTCTTCCGACGGAGCCTCGGGCTCGATCACGATCACGTCGTCGCCGAGGTCTTCCTCGGTTTCTTCGCCCGCTTCTGACGCGTCGGCGGTGGTGCTCGGCTCGCCCTCGACTTCGAGCTGGATGACGATCACGTCGTCTTCCGAAGCCGCCTCTTCGCCGGCGGCTTCCGCGACTTCTTCAGCCACTTCGGCGGCCTCTTCGGTCGCTTCACTGAACTCGTCGGCCAGCGCCGCTTCGAGCCAGGCCTCGTCGGCCTGAGCCTGTGCTTCTTCGGAGGCTTCTTCGGCCGGGTCTTCGGTGGCTCCGGCTTGCCCGTCCGCTTCGGTCAGCGGCTCCGGCTCGATCGCTTCTTCAAACGCGGGCACCTCGGGCAGCTCGAACTCGGGCTCGGGCATCGCCTCGATCCCCAGGGCCTTCATCTCGGCGTCCAGCACCGCGTCGTAGGTCTGGTTGACCAGGCTCTCTTCGTACTTGATGTACGCCGCTTCGCCGGTGATCTTTTCCTTGAGGATCAAGGCGTCCACCATCGACGGGTTCATGTGCAGGGCCATATCGACCGCGTAGAGCGCTTCGCCCATCTTGGCGTCGCGTGCGTCGCCGGTCAGGGTCAGTGCTTCGTCGTAGTGCTTGCGGGCGTTGACGATGTGGGCAGCGGTCAGCTTGCTGCGCGACCACGGCAGGAGTGCTTCACGCTCGGCCAGCCGGGCCACATCGATCCGGGCCATCGCTTCGTCGCCCAGGTCGACCAGGGTTTCGTTCTCCACCACGGTCGCCTTCACGAGGAAGATGACTTCCGATCGGCTGACCGTGTCGTCCTGGCCCTGGAAGGCGGCGCCCAGCAGGGGGACATCGCCCAGGCCAGGCACCTGGCTGCGATCGATCGACGAGTCGTCGGTGAACAGGCCGCCGAGGACGATGGTCTGGCCGGACTCGACGATCACGTTCGTGGTCAGCTCGACGGTCGATTCATCGGGCGCGTCCGTCGTACCGATGGTACGGATGGTCGCGTCGGAGACGCTCGGCCGAAGCTCAAGCCGGACCTTGCCGTCGCTCGCCACGAAGGGGCGGACGTTGAGCTGGGTACCGACCTCGAGGAACTCGACGGTCTGCGTCTCGCTTGTTTCGGTCACGGTCGTCGACAGGTAAGCGATCTTGTCACCGACGAGGATGCTCGTGCGGTTGCGGTCGAGCACAGTGACCTTCGGCGTCGCGATCAGGGTCGTGTCGGTCACACTGTCCAGCGCGGAGACGAATACCGCGGCGTCACCGGCGACGAAGCCGATCTTCACGCCGCCGTCCTGCGCCGCGACATCGCCGACGTTCGACTGGATGGCGCCGAGGCGCTGGTTGTCGACCGCGCCACCGGAGATGGCGCTGTCGATGATGTCCAGCGGGCTCGCGCCGGTCAGGTCGGTGAACAGCGAGAAGTCCACGCCGAACTGGTTGTTCTCGGTGAGCGTCGCGCGGAGCACGGTCGCTTCGATGATGACCTGCTTCGGCTGCTTGTCCAGCTCTTCGAGGACGCCGACGATCTCTTCAACCGAGTCTTCAAAGTCGCGGATGACCAGCGTCGGCGGGCCGGCGTAGTTGTCGGCGCCCGCGTCGTCGAGGGTCGGGTCGATGCCGTCTTCGACGTTGCCGCTGGCGGTGATCGAGCCGTTATCCGAGAGCATCGGTGTGACAAAGCCCGCGGCCTCGTCGGCGCGCAGGTAGTCCAGGCGCAGGATCTTGGTCGAGAGCTTGCGGTCCTTGAGCAGGCGCTCTTCCAGCTCGGTCTTGGTCATGACGTAGATGAAGTTGCCTTCCTGCACGTACCCGAACCCGTTGGGCTCGAGGATCGCGGTCAGGGCTTCTTCAAACGAGACCTTATACAGGTCTGCGGAAACCTTGGCGTTCTCGACGCCACGCGAGGCGATGATGTTCTTCTGGCCCTGGATCGAGAGCAGCTGGAGGACCTTGGTGATCTCCAGGTTCTTGACGTTCAGGTCGATCTCGCCGGTCTCGCTGAGCTCGACGGTCTGGCCCTCGGTGTCGGCGTCGCCTTCGAAGAGCTCGATCTCCTCGGCGACCTCGACCTCAACCGCGTCCTGCGCGGCAGCGGGGACGGCCAGGAGTGCGGCACAGGCGACCGTTCCCAGTAGACGCTTGGTGGTGTACATCTTTCGCATGTTCATTAACTCCTTGCCGGGGTGTCCGGCGGTCTTGACCTCGCGCTTAGGCAGTTACGTTTACTTTGACCACATCTTGATCAGGAATGTCAGGCCTTCGCGGGTCAACCGGGCCGAACGTTCGTTGAATGAGACGAGCTCGAAACCATCGATCGAGTCGCCAACCCTTAACACTTCGCCGTTGATCACAATCGCGGGCGACTTGCCCTGGATCACGCTCTGCAGGCGGAGGCTACGGGCCATTTCCACCAACTCACGTTTGCGTTCATCGTCCGTGCGTGCACCAGACTGCACAGCGCGGTCCGCCGATTCTTCGGTGGGCAGCGGTTTGTAACGGTTATGCCGAAAAGCGAAGAGGTTCAGCGTCAAATCTTCGCTCAGGGCCGCCTTTACGACCGGAAGCGCCGGCAGATTGAGCGCGAGATCGCCGCCCGCCGCCGCCGCTTCATCGGTCGTGACGCCGCCAGCCTGGGCCTGTGCGTCGGGGTCGGCGGTCGCGATCTTGGGCACGTCTTCCAGAAGGATCAGCCGGCCCCACAGCAGCAGCCCGACCGCCGCGACGGTGACGAGGATGCCGAACTTCTTCTTGTCTGCCGTGATCTGACGCCACAGGCGATTCATCTTCTTGTTCATCGCTGGGCCCCCTGATCATCGACTGGCTCGAAGAAGCTGCTCAATGCCATCACGACTTCGACGCGGCCTCGGGTATCGCTTTCAGGCGACACGATGCCCAGGCGCTCGATCCGCACCGGCGGGCCCGCGTTCTCGATCTGCTTGATGACCTCGAAGGCGTTGGCGAAGTCCGTGGTGAACCGCACATCGATCGGCGTCACCGAGAACCGCTTGTAGTCCTCGGTCTGCCGGTACGAGGTCTCGTACAGCGTGACGTTCCGCCGGATCAGCGTGTCGGAGACGTGGTGCAGCACGCGGTCGTGGAGGTCGCCCTTGGGCAGCACGACCGCACGCTCACGCAGCTCAGCCCGGAGCGATGCGATCTGCCGACGCACCGGCTCGAGGTCCGGGCGCATCATCTCGTCCAGCGACTGCTGCTTGGTCTGGATCTCGTTGGCCAGCGCCTGGTTCTGCTTCTGGCTGGGCCAGAGCACGACGCCGGCGTACACACCCACGAGCAGCGTTACCACCACCACGGTTTTCACGATGTCGCTTTCAATCCGCATCGGGCTCGCCCCCTTCAACATCCATGAACCGGCGGTCCAGGTCGATGAGAACATCAAGGTGGAACACCCGCACGAAGTGCGTCTCGGTCTGGTCCAGCCGGCTGCCACGCAGCGCGACCGACGTAAAGACCGGGTCGCCGTCCAGCCGGCGGATCAGCGTGACCAGCTGTTCATCGGTTGGGGCGTAGCCGGCGACCGTGATCCGCATCAGGTTCGGGTCCGGCGCCCGGTCGTTTTGACCGACCGTCTTGGTATTCGCGTTTGGCTTAGGCCTGGCCTCTGGCGTGGGGCGCTCGGTGGACAGCTCCGCGTTCACCAGGCGGATCGACTCGGGGGCCAACGCGCTGATCCGGCTGAGCACCTGCGTCGCGGTGATCGGCTGGTACGTCTCCCGCGCGGTCATCAGTTTACGCTCGAGTGCCGAGCGCTCTACGACCAATCGGTCCTGCTCGGCCTGCAGCTGGGCGATCTCCTCCAGGCCCTGGTCGAGCCGGTCCGACTGCACCGCCAGGGCGCTGTCTGGCCCGCTGGTGGAGAGGTACAGCCCGGCCAGGGCGATCATGGTCAGGCCGATGACCAGGAACTCGACCGGCCTGCGCTGCTGCCGTTTGCGGGCACGGTGGAACCTGTCGGGTAGGAAGTTGATCTGGCTCATGCGGCACCTCGCTGGGCCGTGCCTGTCTCGTCGCGCATCGACAGGCCGAGGGCGACACACCACTGCGCGGGGTCGGGGATGGGCAGATCGAGCTTGCCGAGCGCGGGTGAGCGGTCCGCCGTTTGTACCTCGGTCTGTAGCGCGAGCGAGAACTTCAGCGCGAGCTCGGTGGACGCGTGGTGCCCGGCGACCCAGGTCGCGTCCGGCTTGTGCACGCCGAACGTCACCGACAGGTAACGCGTGCACAGGCCGATCTCTTTGCTCAGTGTTTCGACATCGATCTGGCCCCCTTGGAACTGCAGGTCGATCGGTTTGTCGAAGATGATCTGGTCGCCGCGTTGGCCGACGACCTCTGCGATGCGCTGGCCGAGGTGGATCGTCAGTGTGGACCGGCCGGCTTCGCCGAGCACGCGGGCGAGGGCGGCGGCGGTGGCGTCGATCGCGATCGGCTGCAGGCCGGCCTGCTTCACGGCCATCGCGTGGTCGTAGACCGCGTGATTCTCGGCCGCGAGCAGGATGATCTCTTCACGCTTCTCGTTGCCCTGGTTGACCTGCCCGGCACGGTAGTGCTGCAGCGACTGGTCATCGGTGAGTTGAAAGCGTTCGGCCGCTTCCCATGCCACGGCCTGGGCCATGTCTTCCTCGGGCATCGGCGGCATCCGCAGCGTCTTGTACCGCAGCAGCTCTGCGGGCAGTGCGCTGACCGCCAGCTTGCCCGCGAACTTGCCCCGGCGCAGCGCCGTGCCGATCGCACGCTGCGTCTCGGTGTGGAAGTTCGGCTCGTCAACCGAGACCGCCCCGCTAAGCGGCTCGTATTCGTACACATACCCGCCGGAGACACGCTGCGCCAGGCACACATCCTTGGCCGTCACCGCGATACCGATGGGGTTGTTCGAGCCCTTGATTTTGCCTCCAAATCCCAACACTTCTTTTCCCTTTGGCCTTCGGCCTATCCAGGGCGTTCAATCCCCCCTTGGGATCGATTCCTGATTCCTAAGTGGTTACCCTTGCGACCGTGACACGCCCGGTAAACGGCGCGACGGTGATCTCGTAGGTGTGATCTTCAAAACGCAAACGGATGGTCCCGCCCGAGGACGGGTTGCCCAGATCGTCAAACTCGATTGTCGAGCCGCCATTGAAATCGACGCTGACGATGTCGATCCCCGTGAACCGGCTGTCCTTGTCGAAGTCCACTTCGTAGTTCTGCTGGTTGCTGTCCATGCCCGCAGAGGGGTTGTACTCCAGGACCCAGGCGCCGTTGTCATATTTCTCAACGGTGTAGCTGTTCTGGTCGGCGTTGAATACGACCCGCCGCAGGCTCTGCTGGGCCATCGCTTCGTTCTGCGCAAAGAGCAGGTCGGCGATGATCATCCGCGCCCCGGCCTGCACGCCCAGCGTCCCGCCCTGCATCATGTTCGGCACGATGACCGCCGCGGCCAGCCCCATGATCGTCACGGTGATGAGCACCTCGATCAGGGTGTAGCCTTTGGCGTTTCGGGATGTCGATCTCTGCTTCATAGCCAGCTTCTGCAAGTAGCCGCGATGCTACGCACCGCAGGCCCCTGTTCTTTTCAATCCATCACGCCCTGCCTGCAACGCGTAACGTCGCGGCTATAGCGCAAATACTTAGTCGTTACCCGCGTCGCCTTCGACCTTGACCTTGATCGAACCATCGGTCAGCTTCTTGCTCATCGATTCGACCGTGCTCTTCAGGCCTTTGAGCTCTTTAATCATCTCGGCGCGCTGCTGCCCGGCATCGACGCGCCCCTGTGCGATGGCCTGGTTCTCGGGGTTCAGGCTTTGGCCGGGCACGTAGTTCACGCCGACCCAGAGGTTCAGCGCGAGCAGGATGGCGATGGTGGTCAGGACGGCGTTGAGGTACTTCGCGTTTGACATAGCGGTCTCCTGGTTCGGCGGTGTTGCCGGGGTAGGTCCAACGGTGGTATCGACTGCGCGGGGTAGCCGGTTTAGGTGTGGTTACTTAGCTCCGGGTGGAAACCCGGAGCAGGTGTTATTGGAGCGCGGTTGTTTTCTGCCTTGTTTACGTGCTCCGGGTTTCCACCCGGAGCGATGGCGGGCTCGTCCGTATAACGAAGCGCAGCCGAGGCGTGTGTGCCTCGGCTGCGTCAAGATTCTGAGTCTTAGGGCCGTGAGGCCGTTGGTTTAGTAAGCCAGGACGTCGTTGGTCTTGTCCATGTTCTGCTCGTCGGCGGTTGCCGTCGGGACAGCGGCACGGATGACGCCGGTCGTGGCGTTGACAACCCAACCGTCGGACCCGTCGGTCGCCGCACCGAACTCGGTCGCGCTGGCGGTGACAACGAACGGGTTCTTCGGCGCCTGCTGCATGTAGGGGCCGTAGATGTGTGTGCCGGCCGTGGTGCCCACGTTGCCGTCGACGTCGGTCTTGCCGGTCATCTTGGTCCAGTCCCAGGTACCCGCCAGGGTGCCGTCGGAGGTGGGGTACTCGTTGTTGTGCTGGTTCTTGTACAGCTCGACCTGGCTGCGCAGGGTCTGGAGCTGGCTCAGCACGGACGAGGCCTTGGCGGCTTCGGACGCGTTGGTGAACTGCGGGATGACGATCGCGGCCAGAATGCCGAGGATCACCACGACGATCAGGATTTCAACCAGGGTGAAACCCTTGCGAACCATCTTGCGTGCATGCATGACGAACTCTCCTCAAATGAGTGGACTTAACTTTCGGCGTGCCGGGACAACGAGCCCCGTACGAAACACGCCAGCGCGCTTTCGGCTGCCCCCGCAAGCCACCTTGGCTCACGACCCGGGGCCTGCTCCCATGAATCTGTTGCGGGGGCGGCCGAACACGCGCTTACTGCACAGTCCCGTTATCGCCCTTGAAACCCAAGGACTTAACGGTCGTTGATCACCACTCGGGATTTCGCCTCGGGCGGTTCCGTCTGCGACGATCAGCACGGATAAGAACGGATACAACAGCCCGCGATGCAAGCCGTGCCTCCCAATTCCCGTTCCTGCGTGAGAGATCAAGCCCTGCGATCGCTACAAACGTAAGAGAATGATTCCGGCCGCCGCGTAACACGCGGGGGCGAATCGTCACCGGCTTGAATCACTCGCCACCTATTGACGCACGATCCACTCATCACAAATCGACCCCCGCGTGTTACGCGGCGGCCACAACGAATGCGTCGTCACGCATCGATATAAGACAACACCTGCTCCAAGAGCGCCCGGCCCTCATCAAAGGTCAGCCGCTCGCGCGTCTGCACCGCGTCCCCCCAAGCGTAGTCCGATACCTCCGATGCCTGCACCTGGACCGATTGGCCCGGGTCGACCTCGCCAAGGAAATAGACGACCCGCTTACGGACTTGCTTGCCGCCGCGCTTGGTGAACGCGTACTGCTCCTCGAACGGGTGGCCCTCGTCCAGCACGACCCCGCCGATACCGGTTTCTTCTTCCAGCTCACGCCGAGCCGTCTCCGTCTCGGTTTCGTTGGCTTCGGGGTGGCCCTTGGGGAACGCCCAGTGCCCGGCCTTGTGCCGGATGAGCAGGAACTCGTGCCCGCCGTCGATCACCCGGTACGGGATCACCCCGCATGAAAAATCATCTACCATGGCATGCCTTCATTTAAAGCAGATCAACAAAAACAGCCGCGAGGCTACGCCTCGCTGGCAAAGCATGATAAAACGTATCGAGAACCCTGGCGGCGACGTATCGTCACGGCTGTTGATTCATTCATAACCTCTATGAGAGTAATCCTATGAAACGCTTGATCGCTTTGCTGATGTGCTTGCTAACCCTGCCGAGTGTTGCCGACGTGAAAACCGAAGAGATCAGCTACCAGGATGGCAAGACGGCATTAACGGGCTTTCTTGCATGGGACCCCGACAAGCTGCCACGTCCCGGCGGCAATACATCCCAATCCGGGGCGCCTGGTGTGCTGATCGTGCACCAGTGGATGGGCCTGACGGATTACGAGAAGGGTCGGGCCAAGCAGCTCGCCGAGCTGGGCTACGTCGCGTTCGCGCTCGATATCTATGGCACCGACTTCAGCCCGACCAACATGCAGGAGGCCGGCCAAGCGTCGGGCAAGTTCAAGCGCGACCGTGCGCTGTTTCGTGATCGGCTTCAAAACGGTTTGAAGCAGCTCCAAGACTCCGCGATGGTAGACACCAAGCGGATCGCCGCGATCGGCTACTGCTTCGGCGGGACGGGCGTGCTCGAGCTGGCACGCAGCGGGGCGGATGTGGCCGGCGTCGTCAGCTTCCACGGCGGGCTCGATGCGCCGACCCCTGAAGACGCGAAGGACATCAAGGCCAAGGTCCTTGTGCTCCACGGCGCCGACGACCCCTTCGTCCCACGTGAAGGCATCGACGCGATGAAGAAGTCGTTCAACGAGGCCGAGGTCGACTGGCAGATGATCGAGTACAGCGGGGCGGTGCACTCGTTCACCCAACCCATGGCCGGGGACGACAACAGCCGTGGCGCCGCCTACAACGAGAAAGCAGACAAACGCTCATGGAAACACATGCGCGCGTTCTTCGATGAAACGATCGGAAAGGTCGATTAAGCAGAACCGTGTAGCGGGTAACGCGAAGCGTCCCGTTCGAATCGTAATAGATGCTTCGTGTGGGACGCTTCGCGTCACCCGCTACACCGGTTTACTCATCATCTTCCGCGGGCGCCATATCACCCAGCTCGACGAAGCAGGCCTGGAAGGCAAGAAGCACCTTGACCAATGTCTCGGCTGCATCACCAACGTCTTCGGGTAGGCTCAGCTTGCCCTGAAACACAAAGAGCTTCTCGTCGTTGCGGTAGTGCTCCAGCGGGATCGCGACCGCCAGGCCCTGGTCGACGAGTTCTTCTTCGAGCAGCTCATCGATCTTGTCGCCGGTATGGACGAGGTCGCCCTCGATCGAGCCGCTGACCCAGCGGTCGGGGCTGTACCAGCCGACCCAGAGCGTGCCGTCGCTATCCAGTTTCGCCGCGTAGTAGCACTCTTCGTCGAGGTGCATCGCGTCGCAGCGGATTCCGGCGTCGGTGCGAGACACGCCGGCAAACACGCCCGCATCGGTGAGGGGCTGGATGGCGGCGTCGAAGACAGTCGAAAGGGTGGCGGTATCGGGCATAAGCCTATTGTAGCCCGGCTGTTCTGTGTTGACGCCTTGCTTCGAACAGCAGGATACCCGCGGCGACCGAGGCGTTGAGCGAGTCGGCAGTTCGGCCGGTAGTGGGGATGCGGATACATGTACCGCCGGTCTCTACCGCGGCGGCACGCCATGTCTCGTTTAGGCCTTTGTCCTCCGGGCCAATGACGATCGCGCACGGTCCGGCATAGTCGGCCTCGGTATGCTCTACCTCACCATCAACAATGGCCGCCAAGACGCGGGTCTGATTGTCCTTAAGCATCGCGATCGCTTCATCCTCGCTCTTACTCATCGTCGGCAGGCCGAACACCGCACCGGTCGAGGCGCGGATCGCGTTGGGGTTCATTGCATCAACCGGTGTGCCCGCGGCGATCACGCAGCGACAGCCCGCCAAGTCCGCCGTTCGCGCCATCGCGCCGAGGTTGCCCGGCTTTTCAGTGCCGACCGCGATCAGGTCGAGCGTTGATGCGTCCGCTGTTGGCAGCACATCAATTGACCATGCCGGCGGCTCGCAAACCGCGAGGATACCTTCGGGCTCACGTAAGTAGGCGATCTTCTTGAAGACCTCGGTGGAGGCCAAAACGATTTCACGCCCGATGTTAAACGGCAAGCCGTTCAAACCGCCAAGCAGTTCCTCACAAACCCAGACCGAATCCACGCGTAGGCCTGCATCGATCGCGCGGGTCACCTCCCGCACCCCCTCGGCGATAAACAACCCTGCCTCGCGTCGGCCGCGCTGGCCGCGCAGCTTTACCAGCGCTTTGACACGCGCGTTCTGCAGGCTCGTGATGACGGTTGGTTCACGCATTGGAGACGCGCCGCCTTGCAGGCAGCGGCGAATGGCTAGGTGGTCATCACCTCGATGATCGCCCGGCAGAACGCGGGGCAGTCGTCCGGCCGACGCGAGCTCACATGGTGCCGATCGATCACGACTTCTTCATCCACCCACTCGCTCACACCCGCGTTGACGAGGTCGTCCTTGATGCCCGGCGTGCTCGTGTAGCGGTAGCCCTTTACGACGTCGGCGGAGATGTTGATCCACGCGCCGTGGCAGATCGACGCGAGGCACTTGCGCTGCTTGTCGATGTCGGCGGTGATCGAGAGCACCGCCTCGTAGCGGCGGAGCTTGTCGGGCATCCACCCCCCGGGCACGACCAGCCCGTGGAACGTGTCCGCAGAGAGGTCGCTGAGCTTCGCCTCACTGACCTGCGGGTAGCCGTGCTTGCCCTTGTAGGTCACGCCCGCCTCGAGCCCGGCGACAACGACCTCGGCCCCCGCCTCGCGCAGGCGGTACTTGGGGTACTGAAGCTCGAGGTCCTCGTAGTCGTCGCCTACGAAGATGAGCACACGCTTGCCGGTCAAATCACCGCTCATAAAGGTTCTCCACTGTGTGCGAGTATTGTGTAGCGAGTTTAAAACGATTCACACATCGCTGCCCGCGGTAGAGATGTGGCACCCGCCAGATCTCTCGATGAGCCTACAGCCAGCCCCGTCGTTTGAACCAGGCCAGCATGAATACCACGATCCCGATACACGCGAAGCAGAAGCCCGCGAACGCGCCGGGGTGGTGCAGGTACGGGATCTCGTCGAAGTTCATCCCAAACACGCCGGCCAGGAATGAGATCGGGATGAACAGCGCCGCGACGACCGTCAGCACCTTCATGACTTCGTTCATGCGGTGGCTGGCCATGCTGACCCACGCGTCGGCAAGGCCCTGCGTCAGGTCGCTGTACGTCTCCAGGAGTTCGATCGCCGAGACCGCGTGCTCGCCCACGTCGCGCATGAACACACGCGTCTGCTCTTCCATCAGCACGGTGTCCTGCTCCAGCACCGAACGGATCAGTTCACGCATCGGCCCCGCCTCGCGTCGCAGCAGCATCAGCTCGCGTTTGAGCCGGTAGATATCGCCGATGACGTTCTCGTCGTAGCCGGTCCCGCTTTCGATGATCCGGTCTTCGATCGCGTTGATGCGCTCGGCGTAGTCGTCCAGCAGCGGGAACAGCGCGTCGATCACCGCGTCGAGCAGGGCGTACAGCAGGTACCCGGGGTTGCGCTCGTGGAACCGGCTTGTCGGGTTTTTGATGCGTCCGCGGACCGGCTCCCAGACGTCGCCCTCGCGCTGCTGGAACGTGATGATCGTGTGCGGCCCGGCGAAGATGCTGATCTGCTCGGCGATGAGCTGGCCTGTCGCATCCCAGTCCCCAGGTGTGTCGTCTTTATAGAGCATGCGCGCGGTCAGGAAATAGCGCGGCCGGCCAATCTCCGGCTTACCAAAGGTCTCGACCCTCGGCCGGGCCGACGCCTGGACCACATCCCCCATCGCCAGCGGGTGCAGCTCGTATTGCTCGGCTAGCGCGGCGAGCACGACCGGGTCGTTGACGCCGGTGACATCGATCCAGCGGACGTGCGCCCACTCGGGCCGGCCGGACTGGAGCAGGGCGGGCAGGTCCTTGACCCCGTCCTGCCGTTCCGTTCGCCCCCCGCCGTAATCGATCACGCTCACGCCCGCGGGCTCCTGGTTGTTCTTGAGTTGTTCGGCGATCTGCTGCGGGGTCAGGCCGGGCACTCCGCCGACCTTTACGTTCTGACGCGGCTGCAGCAGCGTCAGCGGGTTGGCCTGCTTGATGATGCTTTCAATCGCATCGATTGCGTCGCTGGGCTTGGGCATGGCATGATGATAATTAACTCACGCTTTACTGCCGAAGCGAGCAACCTATGATCTGTTAACCCAACCACGAGCCGAGGAGCTTGTATGAAACCCGCCCTGATCGTTGTGCTGCTGACGCTCCCGCTGATGGCCTGCTCGTCTACGCTCAAGCCCGTGACCGAGCGGCCCGGCGAGGTCACGCTCCGCGGCAACCCGGTCACGCTGGTCGGCGAGCCGGTCGAGGTCGGCGACACCGCGCCCGACTTCGTCGCCGTCAAGCAGGACATGAAAGAGGCCAAGCTCAGCGACTACGCGGGCAAGACCGTCGTGCTGTCGGTCGTGCCCTCGGTGGACACGAAGGTCTGCGCGATCCAAACGAAAGTGTTTAACGCGAAGGTCGCGGCGCTCGGTGGCGACGTCGTGATCCTGACGATCAGCATGGACCTGCCCATGGCTCAGAAGCGCTTCTGCGCCGCGGAAGGGATCGACCAAGTCGTCACGCTCAGCGACTACCGCTACTGGAACTTCGCTTCGACGTACGGCCAGCGGATCAAGGAGAACGGCCTGCTCGCGCGGGCGATCTATGTCATCAACCCCGAGGGCGTGATCACATACAAAGAGATCGTACCCGAGCTGACCGATGAGCCGGACTACGACGCGGCGCTCAAAGCGATTAAGTCTTGAGCGGGATCGTTTATAGTGGCGTTGATTATTTCCCAGGAGACACACCATGCGATGGTTCGGACAGGTCTATATCCCGATGATGGCGGTGCTGGGGCTTTTGTTTATCGTGCTGTCGTTTTTTGACGGCCCCGACGACAGCTTCAATGGCGCATCGATGCTGCACGCCGGGGCGATCCTTGCGGCGGGGGCCTGTATCGGCGGGGCGATCCAGAACAACAAGCCGTGAGCGATTGGTAAGCCCGGGGAGGCTTGTTTGGCTGAGGTGATCGACTGGCTCTGGTTTCACACGTGGTGGGAGAGCCCGGCCGAGGGTCTCTCATCGCTGGAGAAGCTCTACCGCTTCCTCAATCTTGTTGAGGGGCTCGTGTGGATGAACTTTTTTGTCTCGGTGCTGGTCCGTCGAGCCAGGCAGCCTGCCGAACAGCGCACCCTGATCGAGCTTGCCTACGCCTTTGCGTTCCTGTGTTTTGCACTGACCGATTTCCAGGAAACCGTTGCGCTGACGTCCTGGCTGGTCTGGGCGAAGCTGATCAACCTGATCGCGCTCCTGTGGCTGCGCAAGCGCGTGATGACAACGCTGTACCCCGAAGCCAGGGTGTATTAGCGGGTCTTGCGTTCTTTCCCAGCCAGGCTCGGGCTCCTTCTCCCCGCCAGGGAGAAGGCGGGGGATGAGGCTGGGGCGTTAGCGCATCTTTCATTTGATCGTGGCGGATCTATAGCCGGCGGCCTACGGACGCCGGACACGAGGGCAGGCGGGTTGTCGCGACCTATAAACTGCTTCCGCGTCCGGGGCCCGTAGGTCCCCGGCTGTGGAGCGTCCTCCTCGTGCACGTTCTTAGCCGGCGGCCTACGGACGCCGGACGCGAGGATAGCCAAGCGGATGCCACACGGTTCTGAAAAGATGCTCTAACAGCGCGCTGCGATGCCGGTAGGGCGGCTTCGGCCCGGCTTCGCGGAAAGGCGGTGCCGGTCCGCCTGGCCGACGGTCCTGTTGGTGGGGGTGTGTTCAAGGGGGCCAAGGAGCTGGCCGTCTTGAGCGGTTTGGCGGGGCTTGGGGCCTTCCGGTTCACCTGGATGGGTTATAAAAACCCTTGAATCACTGGGTTGGTGCGCACGGCACGTGCTTTTTAAGCATGGTTTCAAGTGTGCCACGCTTTGCTTGGCGCTCTTGAAGTTGGTACTCACATCGGCCCCTCACCTATGGGTAGCGGCTGCCTCGATTGTCAATCAGGCCCGGCGGTCGTCGAGCCTCAGCGTGTTGTCGCAGGGCTCGCCGATGGCGTGGGCGACTTCTTCGTGCGTGACCTTGCCCGCGTGCATATTCAGCGCGGCATTGAAGTCGGCCCGTGACCGCACGAGCGCCTCCAGCCCGTCGCCCGCGAGCGCCTCGGCGAGCTCGATCGCGTAGGGCTGCGTCGCGTGGCAGAGCGCCTGGGTCGAGGTCCGGCCGACGGCGCCGGGCATGTTCGCCACGCAGTAGTGCACCACCTCGTCGATGATGTAGATCGGCTCGGCGTGCGTCGTGGGGCGTGTCGTCTCGATGCAGCCGCCCTGGTCCACACCCACGTCGATGATCACGCTGCCCGGCAGCATGCCCTTGAGCATGTCCTTGCTGATCAAGACCGGTGTCCGGCCGCCGGGGATCAGGACCGCGCCGATGACGAGGTCCGACTTGACCGCGTGCTCCTCGATCGCGTGGGCATCGGAGTACACCGTTGTTACGTTGGCGGGCATGATCTCGTCGAGGTGGCGTAGGCGGTCCAGGCTGACATCCATGATCGTGACGTCCGCGCCCATGCCGGCGGCGACGATCGCGGCCTGCGTCCCGACGATGCCCCCGCCGAGGATCAGCACGCGGGCCGGCTCGACGCCCGGCACCCCGCCGAGGAGGATGCCCCGGCCCTCCATCGGTTTTTCTAGGTACTTCGCGCCCTCCTGCACCGCCATGCGCCCCGCGACCTCGCTCATCGGGGTCAGCAGCGGCAGCCCGCCCTTGCGATCGACCAGCGTCTCGTACGCGAGGCAGCTCGCCCCCGATGCCAGGCATCCCTTGCTCAGCTCCGCATCCGCGGCGAAGTGGAAGTAGGTGAAGACGGCCTGCCCCTCCCGCATCATCGCGGTCTCGCTGGGCTGCGGCTCTTTGACCTTCACGACCATGTCGGCTTTCTCGAAGATCTCCTCGGGCGTGTTAACGAGTGTCCCACCGGCCTTGGCATAGCGTGTGTCCTCGTAGCCGCTGCCGACGCCCGCGGCCTGCTCGACGAGCACGGTGTGCCCGCGCTGGGTCAGCTCATCGACGCCGACGGGCAGCATCGAGACGCGGTACTCATCGCTCTTGATTTCTTTCGGTACGCCAATGATCATGGGCAACTCCTGATTCGGGGCAGTCTACTGTAGTGAATCCCACAGGCCGCGTGTGCGATCGCACAAGGCGGATTTTCCCCGCCGAATCGATGTAACTCGCCCCCAGAAACGCCCGCCATCTTGGTATGCTGTCACGCCCTTATTGCCTTGTTTCATGGAGACCGCCAACGTGAAAATCGGCTTCAACATGCTGCTCTGGTCCTCGAACATCGGCGAGGAACACTTCCCCCTGCTCAAGACCATGAAAGACGTCGGCTACGACGGCGTCGAGCTGTCTCTTGGGGCCAACCTCGACCTCGACCACCACAAGGCCGTCGGTGCGGAGTTGAAGAACCTGGGCCTGGGCTGCACGACCGTGACGTGCCCGCCTCCCGAGGCCAACCCGCCCAGCCCGGACCCCGCGACCCGCGCGAAGGGGCTGGACTTTATCAAGTGGGCGATCGATGCCACCGTCGCGACCGGCGGCGAGGTGCTCGGCGGGCCGTTCCACTCGGCCTACAAGGTTTTTACGGGCAAGGGCCCGACCGAGGACGAGTACAGGTGGTGCGCCGACGTTATGCGCGACGCGGCGATCTACGCACAGGGCGCGGGCGTCACCCTCGCCACCGAGCCGATCAACCGCTTCGAGTGCTACATGCTCAACAACGGCGCGATGGCCCAGAAGCTCTGCAGGCTCGTCGACCAGCCCAACTTCGGCTACCTCTACGACACGCACCACTGCAACATCGAAGA
>JBCDKD010000026.1:0-64592 GCA_039024275.1 Planctomycetota bacterium
AAACCCTCCCCGATCCGCGGCGGGGCCGGAGCCTCGCCCTCCCGGACAATTGCTTACCGATGGGCCGCCGTATCCAGCACCGGCCGGGCCTCGAGATCTGATGGCTCATCGACCACATCCTGCTCCGGTAGCGGCTCCGCATCCAGCCAGGCCATCTCGTCCGGGTACAGCACGCGTTGATTGGCGATCGACAGCATCCCGCCGTAGCAGGTCGCGGCTAGCGCAATCGCGGTCGCGGCCAGCAGCCCAACCGCACGCGGTTTTGGCTTCTCCGGCATCGTGGCGAAGATCGCCAGCGAAGCCAGCAGCGGCGGCACCCACGACCATGTCAGCATGGTTTCGAGCATCGTCCCCGCCGCGGCTTCCGGGCGCAGCAACCAGGCGCTGACCCCGGCCAACGCGGACAACGAGAAGACAGCCATCGCCGAGAAACGTGTCCCGTGGGATTTGCCATGCGTGCCGATCAGGCCGATCAGTACGACCAGCCCGGCCACGGTCAACAGCGGCGCCGCCGCGACGAGCAGCGCGTAGGCGTAACCCGCGTCGGTCAGCGCGACGCCAGCGTCCTTGGCGAGGTCCAGATAGGGGGTCAGAGCGTTTTGCATGGCGGATCCTTTGTGGGTGGTGCTCGGCATTCCCTGGATCGCGGATGCTTGCTGTTAGAGGTGGTCTTTGCTAAAGTTCTTGGTTCGCAGCACGGGGCGTAGCGCAGCTTGGTAGCGCGCCATACTGGGGGTGTGGAGGTCGCAGGTTCAAATCCTGTCGCCCCGATTGTGAAGCGAAGCCCACGCCCGGTCGGCGTGGGTTTTTTCTTCACGCATTGTCAATTGTCCGATTCGGCTTCACCCGGTTGCAACACCAATCGCCCGATCCGGGGACGCCGCGCGCCCGATCTTAACAGTTAAAACGACTGGGTAAGCCTTGCCTGTATGGGTCACGGCAGATATACGTGGATGGTGGTCAGTGCACGATACGCCCGTTTAAACCCCGAGGGTTACGCCATGAAATCGATCCCTTGCCACCTGCCTGCGTTACTCTTTCTGTTTGTCCTCCATGCTCAGGCCGAGGAGTTACGCGACGGTCTGTACACCACCTCCCGGCAAGGCGATGGGCGGGTTGTCGAGCAGGTCAATCACCCCTCCGGCCAAAAGGTGCGGCTCGACCGGTTGCTCACGACGCAACTTAGCGAGGCGCGGCTTATCTCTCAGAACAACGACAACAGCCGATACCGCTTGAGCCTCTACGCGGCTCCGTTTGAAAAGCCCGATGCCCCCGCGGGCTATGTAGTTGTGGTTGGCGGGCAGTGCTACGGTGTGGCCAGCCACTCAAGCGTGAGAAAAGATGGGCGGCGGCGGTTCGGCGCGCGCGTCAACGAAACCGAGCACGTACAGGGCCTTGCGAAGGTACTAGACATCCAGCCAGAGCGCCGTACCCATCCCGGGCATCGCACGCTGGTCACGCTGGAACAAAAGCATCAAGACGCCCGTGTCGGCGGTCGCGTGGTCCTGCTCTTAAGGATCAAAAACGTGGGAGGTGAGTCATTCACATTTCTGGATGGCGGCATGCAGCGTGGCGCGCGGAACAACCAGTTCTCGTTCGTGGGCTTCGATCACCGGGGCAAGCCGATGCCGGACGTCGGCGACCCGATGCACTTCGGCGGTATAGGCGGGTTTGTCGAACTCGAACCAGGTGGTGTTTTTGAGAAAGCGGTTGATGCCACGAAGTGGTTCGAGTTCTCCGAACCTGGCGCATACCGCATCACCGCGGCCTACCAGTACGACCTATTCAATGGCCCAAAAAAAATCTCGGAGGGTCTGGATGCGATTTGGCGCGATCACGCGGTCGCACAGACCCGGGTCGTCGTCTACGAACGCGAGGACCCAGCCGTCAAGCAGTGATCCTGGAATCGCTGGTCAGTTCCTGGGGTGATGTAGCGACGCCGCCAGCCGTGTTGAGCCGGTCTTGATCGAGGCACAGCTTCACCTCGCCGCCCACGATGGTTGCGATCGCCCGCCCTTTAACATCCCAGCCATCGAATGGGCAGTTGCTGCTCTTGCCTGCGAATTGGCGGACGTCGATCGTCCAGGCCAGCTCGGGGTCGATCACCGTTACGTCCGCGTCCGAGCCGACCGCTAGCTGCCCCTTGCCCGCCAGCCCGCAGAGCTGCGCGTGGTTGGTACTTGTGAGTGCGATCAGACGGGGCCAGTCGATGACGCCCGGCTCGATCAGGGCCTTGATGTATAGAGCCAAGGCGCATTCAAGCCCGATGATCCCGTAGGGCGCGACCGCGAACTCGCGCTCCTTCTGCTCGCGCGTATGAGGTGCGTGGTCCGTAGCGAGCAGACGAACGGTCCCGTCGGCGACTGCCTCGAGCAGCGCATCGATATCGCTCTGCCGACGCAGCGGCGGGTTCATCTTCGCGTGCGTGTCGTAGCTTGCGCAGGCCTGCTCGGTCAGCAGCAGGTGGTGCGGGCTGACCTCGCCGGTGATCCGGCCAAGGCCTGTTTCGGCGAATTCATCATTCGGGGCCTGCCCCGCCTTGACCGCCTCGACGTACCGCGCCCGTGCTTCGCGTAGCAGGGCGGCACCGCCGGCGGTTGTCATATGCTGCGCGTGCCAGCGGGCCGAGTAGTTCAGCGACTCGGCGATCATGATGTCCCGCGCGATCATCAGCTCTTCCGCGAGCGATGGCCAGCCCGCCAACCCCAGCTTGCTCGCCAGCGGCCCGGCGTTCATCGCGCCGCCGCCCAGCTCCGGGTCCTCACAGTGCTGCATGAAGACCTGCCCGGTCATCGCGATGTACCGAAGCGCCTGGTGCATGGCTTTGGCCGAGCCGACCGGTGTGCCGTCGTCGCTAAAGCCCACCGCGCCGGCCTTGTGCATCAAGCCGATCTCGGCGAGCTCCTTGCCCTCGCGTTTCTTCGTCGCCGCACCGACCGGGTAGACGTTGGCAAGGTCCGCCTTGGCCGCCTGCTTGTACACAAACTCGATCATCGAGTCGTCATCGATCGCCGGCGAGGTGTTCGGCATGCAACACACACTGGTAAACCCACCCGCGACTGCGGCGGCGCTGCCGGTCTCGATGGTCTCTTTCTCTTCCTGCCCCGGCTCGCGGAAGTGCACATGCACGTCGATCAGGCCCGGAGCGACGATGCAGCCCGATGCGTCGATGGTTTGGCCGTCCGGCTTGCTCACGGTCCCGATCGAGGCGACCTTGCCGTGCTCGAGCACGAGGTCGGTGACTTGATCGATACCGCTGGCGGGGTCGATCAGCCTGCCGCCGGTGAGTGTGAGGCGGGGCGTGTTTCCGTTGGTGAGTGGGCCCATGCCGACAGGATAGCCGATCGGATGCCGGTACTGGATGGTTGCGTGCAGGGCCGCTGACTCAGGCCGCTTGGGCGAGCTGCGGCTCATCTTCTTCAATGATGATTGATTCTTCGGCTTCGGCCTCTTGCAGCGCGATCATCTCGCGTTCCCGTTCGGCGACGGCCCGCTTGTACTCGACCCGCCGACGCTTGGATTCAACGATCAGGTCGTGGCGCGAGGTGTGGTGTTCGACCCAAGCCCCGACCACCTTGAGCACGCCGACGACAAAGGCGGCCGCTAACAGCGTCAGGCAGATCAGCACCAGCTTGGTTTCGACCGTCATAGCGGGGGTATCGGCCGGCGTGGCCGATGCGTTGACTGGCTGCTGTTCGCGGCCTTATCGGGCCTGAGCCGGTTTCACGGCCTCGCCTACCCAGGCCCGTGGCGGTAGAATCTCTGCATGCCGGGTCGACCGATGAGCACCTCACCCCTACGTCTGTTTGCCCTGGCCCTCGTTAGCGTGATCCTGCTCGGCTCGCCGGCCTACGCGCAGCAGGCCGACATCGAGATCGTGATCCAGCGCGAAAACCTCGGCCTTGGCGGCATCGTCCAGCGCGGCGTCTGGACGCCTGTCCGCATGGACTTGACCAACACCGGCGCAGAGGATGTCCAGGTCCACTGCCGCTGGCTGCTCACGGACGAAGATGGCGACCAACTTATTGCCGAGCGTCCCAATATCACGCTTCAGCCGGTCCGCCCGTTGAACGTCTGGCTCTACGCGACCCCGCCGATGTCCACGAGGCCGGACCAGACGTGGACGTTCCAGGCTGTCGGGGTGCAGAGCGGTGAGTTGCTCAAGCAGGTCCAGGTCCAGCTTTCGACGAGCGCGGTGGCCGAGCCCTCGGTCAACCTGGTCGGGGTGTGCGGTGATCAGCTCCAGGGGCTGGGGCTGCTGCCCTGGCTACGGTGGTCTACACACCACGAAGCGCTCCGCCTGGTGAGCAACCTGTCTCTCACCACGCTGCCCGACCGCTGGTACGGGCTCGACAGCCTGTCCTCGCTGGTGTGGATCCCGGCTGAAAGCGACAACGAGCCCACCGACGACCGGATGAGCGACAGCACCAAGCGGGCCCTGCGTGAGTGGGTCTACCGAGGCGGGCACCTGGTCATCGTAATGCCCTTTGCCGGCCAGCAATGGACCGGCTCCGACTCCGACCTCGCCGACCTGCTCGACCCGATCGGCGGGGACGACATCAAGCAGGCCCGCGCAACGGTGCCGATCTCGGTCTTCGGCGTGCTGCGCAACACCGAACCGGTCGCGATGAACTGGTTCGACCTCAGCGATGCGCCCGGCTACACCACGCTTGCCGAGGTCGATATCGCCGTAGGCCCGGTCAGCATACCGCCAGGCCCCAGCCCGGTAGCAGAAGACCTCAAGCCGCTGATCGTCGGCAAGCGTTTTGGCTTCGGACAAGTCACACTCGTGGGGATCGACCTGACCAACTCGGATGTGCTGAAGAAAATCGATCCGTTCCGGCTGCACCGCGTCTGGACCCGCATCTTCAGCTGGCGTGCAAGCAAGACCGGCGAGCTGTTACCCGACAGCGAGTTCGAAAGCCAGCAGACCCGCAGCCAGTATTGGGAAGCCAAGGATGCCCAGCAGATCGAACTGGGCAACTGGATGGCGCCGCGCGTGGCGCGCGAGGGCGAGACCGGGCCGGCGATCGGGCTCGCGTTTGTGTTGTTCGTGCTCTACGCGATCTTCGCCGCGCTGACTTTCCCCAACCTTCTCAAAGCAAAGGGCTTGCAGCGGCACAGCTGGATGCTTTTTGTTTGTATTGTCGCCGTCTTCTCGATCGCCGCGTGGGGTGGGGCCTGGTTCATGCGTCCTGCGACGACCTCCTCCGCCCACTTCACCGTGCTCGATATCGATGGGAACACCAACCGTGTCCGGGCGCAGTCGTGGCAGTCCCTGCTGATCCCGAACTTCGCGACCGCCGACGTCGCGGTCGCCTCCGAAGCCGACGGCCTCGCGCTGATGGAGGTCATCAACCTGCTGGCCAGCCCCGGCAACGACCTCATGCCCGATTCGCCCGGCTACCCCGACCAGCGGGCGTACACGTACGACGTCACGAGGCCTAGCGCGGTTGGCATCCCGATGCGCTCGACTACCAAGTCGCTGAAGGTCGATTTCCTCGGGCAGATCACCGGCCAGCAGGACGGGCTGCAGCGGCCCTGGAAGATGCCGCAGGCCACGCTCTCGATCGGGAACAACGGCCTGCCCGCCGGCACGATCACCCACGAATTCCCCGACGCCCTCACCGATGTCCGCATCGTCTTCTGCCCCGGCGGGGCGCAGCAGCCCGCCAGGCCCGGCTCGACCACGATCGCGCCCGGTCGTCCGCTGGTCTACCAATTCAAAAACGCAGAGGGCCAGTCGGTCTGGACGCCAGGCACGCCCCTCGTCTTGCCCGCCTCCGCCGCGCGGTACAGCCCGCTTTGGATACGCCCAAGCCTGACGTCCCAGGTGAGGAACTGGAAGGCCGAAGGCTTCCTCGGGAATGCGATCCACAACCGGGGCTACAGCAGGGGTTCGGGCAACAACTCCAATGTTGTTGAAGACATCCCGCTGCTCTCGTTCTACGGCGCGTTGCCCCCGCCGATCTACAAGGTCCAGAGCGGTGGTGGCTTCGGCAACCAGTACAACGTCTACAGCCGATCCCTCGTCCGCGACCTCGACCTCACCCACCTGATCACCGGCCGACGCATCATCCTCATCGGGCACCTGCGCGACAGCCCCAGCCCCGTCCCACTCACCGTCGATGGCGGCACCATCCCCTCGCAAGGGTGGACCGTCGTCCGATGGATCTATGATTTGTAACACCGCATGTGAATGCGGTGCCAAGAGCACCTAAAAGCTAGGCACCGCATTCACATGCGGTGCCAGGAAAAATAATATGGCGATGATCCAAACCATCAACCTGACCAAGCGCTACGGCGAACTCATCGCCCTATCCAACCTCAACCTCGAGATCGAGCAGGGCGACGCCTTCGGCTTTATCGGGCCCAACGGCGCGGGCAAGACCACGACCATCAAGATCCTCTCAACACTGCTTAAACCCACTTGGGGCGAAGCCCGTATCGACGGCCTGTCTGTCGGCCCGGTCAACGCGAGGCAGGTCCGTGCGATCATCGGCTACGTGCCCGACTTCTTCGGCTCGTACGAAGACATGGTCGTCAAGGAGTACCTCGAGTTCTTCGCCTCTGCCTACGACATCAACGGCGAGCAGCGCAGGAGTGTCATGGACGACGTCCTCGCGTTGACGGACCTGTCGCACAAGGCGGAGGCGGATGTGAACTCGCTGTCGCGTGGCATGCAGCAGCGGCTGTCTGTCGCACGCGTGCTGCTGCACGACCCGAAGGTGCTGCTGATGGACGAGCCGGCGTCGGGCCTGGACCCACGCGCCCGGATCGAGATGCGCGAGCTGCTCAAAGAGCTGCACCGCATGGGCAAGACGATCCTGATCAGTTCGCACATCCTCCTCGAGCTCGCCGACCTATGTAACAAGGTCGGCATCATCGAGCAGGGCGAGCTCAAGTTTGTCGGCACGACCGACGAGATGCTCGCCCGGGCCCGGACCGGCAACGTCGTACACGTCACCGTCGATCGGACCGACGCGGCGGCCGACGCGCTGGGCCAGATGGATGGCGTTGTCGGTGTCGAGCGGGGCGGGGCGGTCCTCAAGGTCGCGCTGGACGACAACCACACCGCCGCCGATATTGCCGGTCGGCTGGTGCACGACGGTTTCCGCCTGATGCGGTTGGAAGAAGAGCAGGTCAACCTCGAGACCGCGTTCATGCGGCTCACCAAGGGCTTGGTGCAATAAGGCGATTTCATTACCGCTCGCGATCCAGCAGGCGGTAGCTGATCGCTTCGGCAACATGGGGCAGTTGTACGGCTTCGCTCTGATCCAGGTCGGCGATCGTCCTTGCAAGGCGTCGCACCTTGTCGTAGGCACGCGCGCTCAGGCCCAACTCGTTCATGGCCTGCTTGAGGACATCCTTGCCCGCGTCATCCAATTCGGCAAATGTATCAAGTTCGCGGCCGCTCAAGACGGCGTTTCGTTTGAGTGGCCCGCCATTGCGGCCGGACTGTACCCCGCGCGCTGCAAGAACCCTGGCCCGCAGCTCCGCGGACGTTGAGCCGCTGCGTTCGCCGGTGAGTTGCTGGTAGGGGACCTTCGGGACCTCGACATGGATATCGATGCGGTCGATCAGCGGGCCGGAGAGCTTGGCGAGGTAGCGGTCCATCTCGCGCTGGCCGTATGCGTCGGCGGGCTTGTCGCCCTTGGGTGTGGGGTTCATCGCGACAACCAGCATGAACTGCGCTGGGAATCGGATCGAGGAGTGGGAGCGTGCAATCGTGACGCTGCCGTCTTCGAGGGGTTGGCGCAGGGTTTCGAGGACGGGCCTGGGGAACTCGGGCACTTCGTCCAGGAAGAGCACCCCGTGGTGTGCGAGCGAGACCTCGCCGGGACGGGGGATGCTGCCGCCGCCGATGATCGCGGCGGGGCTGGCGGTATGGTGGGGCGTGCGGACGGGGCGCTGGGTGATCAGGGACTGTCCTTTCGGGACTTGTCCTACGGCCGAATAGATCCGCGTGACCTCGAGCGCTTCCTCACGCGAGAGCGGCGGTAGGATCCCGGGCAGGGCCCGCGCAGCCATGGTCTTGCCGGTCCCGGCCGGGCCGATCATCGCGATGTTGTGGCCGCCCGCTGCGGCGATGGTCATCGCACGCTTGGTCGCTTCCTGGCCGCGGATATCTGCGAAATCGGCGGTAGGCATCGTCGTGGTCAGCTGCTCATCCACGTCCAGCGGAGCGACGGGGACGATCTCGTGCCGGCCATTGAGGAACGACACGACCGAGGCGAGCGTGTCGGCGGGGTAGACCTCGATCCCATCCACCGCCGCAGCCTCGTGCGCGTTGTCCATCGGGACGACCACGCCTTCCAGCCCGAGCGACTTACAGAGCAGGGCGAGGTTGATCACGCCGCTCACCGGCCGGACCCGGCCGTCCAGCGCAAGCTCGCCCGAGAACATCAGCCGCTTGTGCCGATCCCCCGCGATCACGTGCTCGGCCAGCAGAACACCGACCGCGATCGGCAGGTCGTACACCGGGCCTTCCTTCCGGACATCCCCAGGCGCGAGCGATACGAGCAGCCTGGCGAACGGGAACGGATACCCGGTATTGGTCACCGCGGCGCGGACCCGCTCGATGGATTCCTTCACCGCCGCATCGGGCAGGCCGACGATCGTCGTCTTAGGCATCGCGTCGGCGACGACATCCACCTCCACCTCACAAGCAATCGCATCGATGCCTTGGAGGACGAAGCTGTGACACTGTGAGAGCATGGCCGGAGTGTATCAGGTCGGGTCTGACAGCTGTGTGTCATACGGCCCCGGTTGTAACGATCGTAGGGTTTAAGCAAACAGCGGTATGGCCCATCCTGCCTGAGTCTCGGCGCCGACCGTGATCCGCACCTTATTTTGACCGATATAAACGTTGATGCTTAGCAACAACATCAACCACTACGATAAGGCCTTCCAGATCTCGGAAGAGAAGGAAAACCGCAAAGGAGGCCGGTTCTCGACGTCGAGCGTTTTCTCGAACATGGGCGAGGTTTTGGACCTGTCGTCTTGCGGTGCGCTGATCATCAAGCGGCGTTTCAAGAAGGTGCCTCAGGAAGCCGTGTTCATTGTCGAGATCAAGTACGAAGAGATCCGCGCGGTGCTGAACGCCCGCCTCGCCCGCCAATTCAAGAAGCGGGGGATCGGCCAGCTGCTGGCGGTCGAGTTTGTTGATGTCACCGAAGAACAGCGCGACGTGATCAGAGACATCGTCCGCAACAGCCGCAGTTGGCGTCTTTTTGACTTCACCGATTCAGAAACCGACGCGGCGTGAACGACTGGTCTAAACCCGCCGGTTTATAGCACGAAGTTCGAGAGGTCCGCATCCGCGACGATCGGTGCGACCTGTTCACGCACGAACTCGGCGGTGACGGGAAACCTCTTGTTGCCCTTGGCGACGCGTTCAGGCGCGTCGAAGTTCACGATCTCGAAGACCTTCTCGACAATGGTCATCAGCCGACGCGCGCCGATGTTTTCAAGCTGGGCGTTTGCCTTGGCGGCAAGCTCGGCCATGGCCTCGATACTCTCCGGCTCGAACGTGACGTCCAAGCCCTCGATACCGAGCAAGGACTGCTGCTGCGTCGTAAGAGCCCCCTTCGGCTCGGTGAGGATGCGGACGAAGTCGGCCTTGGTTAACGGCTGGAGTTCGACACGGATCGGGAACCGACCCTGCAACTCGGGCATCAGGTCGCTCACCTTGGCGAAATGGAACGCGCCTGCCGCGATAAAAAGGATGTGGTCGGTATGGATGATGCCGTGGCGGGTGTTGACCGCCGAGCCTTCAACGATCGGTAGCAGGTCGCGCTGCACGCCCTGGCGCGAGACGTCGGGTGAGCCCTTGCCGCCCGACCCCTCGGGCGATGCGATCTTGTCGATCTCGTCCAGAAAAACGATCCCGCCGTGCTCGGTGCGCTCGATCGCCTCGCTGATGATCTTGTCTTCGTCCAGCAGCTTTTCGGTTTCTTGCTCGATCAGGATGCGTTTCGCATCGGCGACTTTGACGCGTTTGCGCTTGCTCTTCTCGGGGATCAGCTTCTCGAACATGTCGGACATGGACGGGTCCATCTGGTCCAGCCCCATATTGGCGAACATGACCGAGGTCTGCGGGCGGCTGCTGATCGTCAGTTCGACTTCCTTATCGTCCAAGGCCCCGGCCTTGACCCGCTCGCGCATACGCGTACGTAGCCGGTCGCGCGCCTCGATCGATTCGTCGGCACTGACCCAGCCGCCTGGGGGTTCTTCGGTGCTGTCTCCGCGTTCGCTGGGGCGTGGGCTTGTTGCTGTCGGCCCCGAATCGGGGAGCAGCAACTGGACAAGCCTGTCCAGTGCAAGCTCCTCGGCCTGCTCGGTTACGACCTTGGCCTGCTCGGCTCGGACCATCGAGATGGCCTGGTCAAGCAGGTCACGGATCATGGACTCGACGTCCCGGCCGTGGTACCCGACCTCGGTGAACTTGCTGGCCTCGACCTTGATAAAGGGCGCGCCCGTGAGCTTGGCGAGCCGGCGGGCGATCTCGGTCTTGCCGCAGCCGGTGGGCCCGGCCATCACGATGTTCTTGGGGTAGACCTCGGCGGCGAGTTCGCCATCGAGTTGCTGCCGACGCCAGCGGTTACGGATGGCGACCGCGACGGCGCGCTTGGCGTCCTGCTGTCCGATGATGTGCTTGTCCAGCGCTTCAACAGTCTGTCTGGGGGTGAGTTCTTCCATGGACCGGGCATCCTACCCGGCTTGAAGCGTCGAGACAGGCTCGCAAGGCGGTGTATTCGTCAGAGCCGTCATAACCGGACCATGGGGCGCGAGGCTGAACAGCCGTACGGGCTGTATCGACCAGTCAAGCCGGGGTACGCCTAAACCCGGCTGCTGGGATCGTCGATGCACTCTTTAGCGGCGCCTGCGTTGGCAGGCGGTCCGCGTATAGCGCACCACCGGAGGCGGGTCACTGCATGGCATTTGGTATCAATAAATCGCGACTGTCGCCGATCGCGATCGACTTCGGTGTCGACACGGTGAAGATCCTGCAGGTCTCCAGCGGTGAGACGACGCAGCTGATCGGCGCGGGGGGGCTGGTCGTGCCAGAGAACGCGCGCAAGGACAGCGCGGCGAGGTATACCTTCCTCTCCGACGCGTTAAAGGAGCTGCTACGCCAGCAGCCGTTCAAAGGCAGGCGTGCGATGTGCGCGATCCCGGCGTTCCAAACGTTTGTGAACATCTTCGAGCTGCAGTGCGGTGAGAACGACGATATCGACCAGCAGGTCGGCCTGCACCTGCAGACCGTGATGGACATGGACCCCGCCCGCATGGTGGTCCGCAACCACCGCGTCGGCTCGGTGATCCGGGACGGCGTAACCCGGCAGCGGGTGATCTGCATGGCCGTCAACCGCGCGGTCGTGATGCGCTACCTCGAGATCGCCGCGGCGGCCAAGCTCGAAGTCGTCGGCATGCACAGCGAGCCCGTCTGTATCGCCAAAGGCTTTTCAGAGCTCTACAACCGCCGCGAATCAGATAAGACCGAAGCACGCTGCTTTGTCGATATCGGCGCCGCCTCGACCAAGCTGGTGATCCTCAAGGACGAAGAGATCCTGCTGGCAAGGAACATCGATGTTTGCGGCGACGAGTTGACGCGTCAGCACGCGCGCGAGCATCAGATGGATTTTGCGGAGGCACGCCTGGCACGCCTGCGCGAGGCCACCAACCCGCTGGCCGCGAACCCGTTCGGTGTCGGCGTGCATCAGGATCAAGAGCAGGCCAGTGTCGCGCTCGCAGAGGCGCAGATTGAAGACGAACCCGATCCGCGTAACCGCGGTGTTGTAAGCCGACCCGAAACGTTTAGCGAGAACGACGAAGTGCTCGATAAGCTCGTCGATGGGATCCGTATGACCGTGCGGTACCACGATACGGTCTGCCCGGATACACCCGTGCAACGCGTCGTCCTGCTCGGTGGCGAAGCGCATCACGGCCACGTTGCCCAGGCGATCGCCCAGGAGTTCGGTATCCCGACATTCATCGGCGACCCGATGGCGCGCGTGATGCGCACGCCGGGCCTCGAGCCTTTGAACCTAGACATCAACCAACCCCAACCCGGCTGGGCCGTGCCGCTCGGCCTGTGCCTGAGCGAGGCGAACCTTTGATCGGCACACAGCCGGTGGAGATGAGACATGGCAAACCCCAACAGCTTCCTTCCTGAAGACTACCTTGACCGCAAGATCGCGCGGCGGACGAACCTGATCTGTGTCGGGCTGTTCCTTGTCATGATCGCGGCGATCGGTGCGGCCTTCTACGTCCAGAACCGTCAGGACCAGGGCACCCGTGCCGAGCTGGTCGAGGTGAACAACTCATTTACCCAGCGGGCTGAGCAGCTGCGCCAGATCAAGGAGCTCCAGGAACGCCAGCAGCAGATGATCGAGAAGGCCAAGGTCGTGCGTCAGCTCGTCGAGCGTGTTCCCCGCTCGATCATCCTGGCCGAGATGGTCAACAAGATGCCCCCCTCGCTATCCCTGCTGGAGTTTGACTTGGAGACCAAGGCCACGCCCGCGCCCCGTAACCTCACCGCGCTGGACCGTGCCAAGGCCAAGCAGCAGAAAGACAAGGACAAGGAAGAGGGCAAGGTCGAGATCGTCCCACGCCAGGTCTTCATCGATATCGAAGGCATCGCCCAGCTCGAGCAGCAGATCACCGAGTTTATGGGGAACCTGACGCACCACCCTCTGTTCTACAACGTCGGCCTGGAGTTCATCGAGCAGGACACCATCGAGAAGACCGATCTGTTCCGCTTCCGCATCCGCATGGAACTGGACCAGTCCGTGCTGATCGAGCGTTCAGCACCGGAGGACCTGGAACGCGACATTATCCAGGATCCGCTGGCTGAGAATATCCAGATCAACGCCGAGGGCCGGATCGGCCCGACCACCGGCGTGGCGAACACCCCGACAGAGACCGACTAAACCCCGTCCAACGACGGCACGGAGAAATCCCATGCGATTTGGCTTAAGAGAACTGATCTTCCTATTGGTGCTGCTGGCAATGCCCGGCGCCGCCTATTTCTTCGTCTTCCAGCCCAAGAACCAGCTGCAGCAGGACGCCCGCGCTGAGATCGGGGCGAAGAAGGCCAAGCTCAACGCGCTGGATAAGGCTACCGAGCAGTTCATCAATCTGGACCAGGAGATCGTCCGCCTCAAGACGGCGATCCGTGTGATCGAAGAGAAGCTGCCCGACGACCGCGAGACCTACGTGGTGGTCAACCGTGTCGCAGACCTTGCGCGCGAGCACAACCTCAAGGTCGAGACGATCAAGCCGGACAAGGTTGTCTCCGCGGGGCCGTTCGCCTCCGAGCTGCCGATCCGCATGGAGTTCAAGGGGGGGTTCGAAGGTTTCTACCGGTTCATGCTTGAGGTCGAGCGGATGCCGCGGATCACGCAGGTGCCCCTCATGACGCTGGAGCGTTCCGAGGACAAGAAGGACCCGGAGGGCACGATGATCGCGGAGATGACGCTGAGCATCTTCTTCGAGAGCGAAGCGGGACGGGCAACATCTAACTAACGAATCGACGAGAAGACATGCACCGGCATGCGGAGCAAACGATGACCAGCAATAACAACGAAGAAGACCAGTTCCTCAGCGAACCAACCGAAGACGAGGGCATGAACACCATGGCGGTGCTCAGCAGCCTTGGCGGGAGCGGTGGCGAAGAGCCGCTCGCGGAGGGCGAGCCCCTGGGTCTGGACCCGGATGCGGGCAAGGCCAAGCTCTCGGGCAGCACACTAGCGGTCGGTGTGGTGGTCGTGCTCGGCGTGGTCACGCTGCTGGGCATGAAGCTCACGCTCGGCGCGCTGAACGGGGGCGCCGGCCCCTCCGAAGCCATGGCCGAGATCGACAGCTTTATCGCTAAGCAGACCGCGGCGAAAGAGAACGGCGTCGACGGCCCGATCAAGGCCCCCGACGAAGAGAGCAACCAGGTCCTTGAGGAGCTCAAGCAGGACCCGACGGATCACCAGGTCCCCGCCGAGGAAGTCGAGAAGGACCCGTTCGTGATCAGCCAGATCGTGAAGCCCAAGGTCAGCGACCAACCCAACGAGCAAGGCCCCGCGACAGACCCGCGTGAGATCGCGGCGCAGCGTGCCCAGGCCGCGGCCAGCCGGCTCAAGATCGACGGCATCTCCGGGCCGATCGTCTTCATCGACGGCAAGGACTACCGCGTGGGCGAAGTCGTCGGCGACGGCCTGTTTGAACTGGTCTCCATCGATGGGCTGACCTGCATCATCCGCACCCGCGACGAATACGCGATCGCGCTGCGGCTGCGTTACCGCTAACAGATCCAATCAGCAGCGGCCACAAGCCGGAGGCGAACAGGTTTGGAATCCAACACCAGCAAAGAACTTGCAACGATCGGTGACAACGGGCCGCGCTCCTACAGCGGGGCGGACCCGTTCAAGCCCGTGCTTGTCGACCTGAATGCCGAGCGCATCGCTTTCACGCAGGAACGCCTCGCTGAAGAGCTGCTCAAGGCCGAAGTGGTCGGCGCGGAGCAGATGACCGGCATCAAGCAGGTCATCGCCAGCTCGCCTGGCCGGCGTTTCATGGACGTCGTGCTTGAGAAGGCCGACGACCAGGCGGCGGTGCAGCGCGTTGTCGCGCGGTGCGCGATCATGGGCTTTGCGGAGCTCGACTTCGATCACATCGAGTCGGTAAAACAGCTCGAAGCGCTCAGCGCGGACTACTGCCTGGAGAACGGTGTTATCCCGATCCGGCCTTACGGCTCGCGTCTATTGCTCGGTGTAGTCCATGCAGACGACCTGATCATCATCGACGAGGTACAGGTCAAGCTGGGGCAGTCGGTCAAGGCCGTTCTCGTCACGCCGAAAGACATCGCTTCGACCATCGATGCGTACCGCGAGGGGAACGCCGTCAGCGAAGAGATCGCGGTCGATGAGATCATTGGCGATATCGAAGAAGACGACGTCGAGGTCGTTCAGAACGAGGAAGAAGATCTTGATCTCGAGAAGCAGGCGGGTGAATCACCCGTCATCCGCTTCGTGAACTACCTGATCTACAACGCGGTTAAGGAAGGCGCGTCGGACATCCATATCGAGCCGCAGGAGAAGAAGCTGCAGGTCCGCTACCGGATCGATGGTGTGCTGTTCGACGCGATGAACCCGCCGGGGCATATGAAAAACGCGATCGTCTCCCGCCTGAAAATCATGGCCAACCTCGACATCGCCGAACGCCGCATCCCGCAGGACGGCCGTATCCGAGCGATGGTGCACGGCCGAAAGCTCGACCTGCGTATGTCGACCCTGCCGATGGTCTCGGGCGAGAAGGTCGTACTCCGTATCCTTGATACACGGTCGATCCAGGTGCAGCTCGACGACCTGGGGATGTCCGAGGACATGCTGCAGATGTGGAAGCAGCAGATCAAGCAGCCCCACGGGATTGTGCTCGTCACCGGCCCGACCGGATCGGGTAAGACGACCACGCTCTACTCTTCGCTGAACCAGATGGACCGGCAGAAGCTCAACATCTCCACGGTCGAAGACCCTGTCGAATACCACCTCGGCGGCATCAACCAGACCCAGACCCACGAGTCGATCGGTATGTCGTTCGCCGGCGCGCTCCGCGCCCTCTTGCGTCAGGACCCGGACGTCATCATGGTCGGTGAGATCCGTGACGGCGAGACCTCCAAGATCGCTATCCAGGCATCGCTGACCGGCCACCTCGTGCTCTCGACGCTGCACACGAACGACGCGCCCTCCGCCGTGACGCGTTTGATCAACATCGGTGTAGAGCCTTACCTGATCGGCACGGCACTCAACGCGGTCGTGGCCCAGCGGCTGGTCCGCAAGATCTGTGACCACTGCAAGGAGCAGCAACCACCTGACGACCATATCGCCGAGCATCTTGCGATGCAGGGGGTCTCGATCGACGAGGTGTGGGTCGGTAAGGGCTGCGACAAGTGCCGTAACACCGGCTACTCCGGCCGGGTCGGCCTGTACGAAATGCTGCTGCTCAACGACCAGCTGCGCGACCGCATCGCGGGCAATCCGAACGTGACCGAGTTCCGCCGGATGTGTATCGAGGGCGGCATGGTCACCCTGCGTCAGGACGGCTTCCAGAAGGTCGCGAAGGGTTTAACCACGGTTGACGAAGTGCTGCGTGTGACCGAAGCGTCGGTCTAAGCGGCTTGCTTGTCGTATCGTTGCTCAAGCTGCTTTAGTAGTCGCATCGCAACCCAGTCTGTCCGTTTGGATATAGCCTTGAGTTGTGAAAGAACCTCGCGGTTCAGCCCATCGGCGTCTTCCGGCATCTCATCCGGCCAGCGCCACCCCAGCACGCGCAGCTGCTCGCTGCCCAGGCGGTAACGGGTCTGGCGGTTGACGTACTTACGCATATCCGACCACCGCCAGGGCCGGATCGGCTCGAAGCGGTAGCCGCAGTCGGGCAGGTGCTGCACGCGTTTTAAGTCCGACCTACGCAGGTCGTTGGGCAGGGTCGTGAAGGCGTTGGTCAGGACCGAGTCATCGGCGATCAGCCCCCTCGGGATGCGGAAGCCGACTCCACGGGCCCAGCTAAGCCAGGACCCGCGGGTCGCGTAGATACCGCCGTAGACCAGCCCTTTGTCCATCGCGAGCCTGCGGTAGCGGTCGCGGTTTCGCCCACACATCGGCAGGCCGCCGATCACCGAAGCATTCGGGCGCTCGGCGAGCGCGATCGCCATCTTCTCCAGCGACCCCGGTTCGGGCCAGATGTCCGCGTCCATGAAGACCTGCACCGCGTCGGTTGGATGGGCGGGGCTGATCTCGTAGAGGTAGGCGTTCCAGGTCGCGGCCTTATCGCCAATCGCGAGCACGTGCGGCACGATCTTGCCGGCGTGTTTTGATGCGATCCGTGTCGCGACCTCCGCCGTGCGATCCGTGCAGCCATTCATCAGGACGTGCACCTCGGCATCGTCAAACGGCCCGAACTCCCGCATCAAGTGACGCAGTGAACGCGCAATGGTGCGCTCCTCGTTATGAGCAAACAGAGCCACTCGGATAGGTGCAGGCTTCTGCATGATGACCTCAGGCCGCGATCGGTAAGGATTGATGGCCGTCTGGGAGACGCAGCGGCAGGCTGTCCACCGGGCCAACCAACTCGTCGTAGATCGCCGCGACCCTGTCCATGCGGCTTGTAAAATCGAATCGTTCGTTGACACGCATCCACGCGTTGCAGAGCAGCCGCTCCCGCATGAGCGGCTCGTCGATCAGCGGCAGGACCTGGCCCGCCCATTGCGATTCGTCCTTGCTTAGAAGCACGCCGCACGAACCGTTGTCGATAACGTTTGGCACCGCGCCTACCGGGGTCGCCGCGACAGGCAGGCCGATGGCCATCGCCTCGAGCAGCACGTTGGGCAGCCCCTCGGTGTGGCTGGGCAGTAAGAGCGTGTCCATCGCTTCGAGGATCGGCCGTGTGTCGCGTTGCCAACCCCACCACCGGACCCGGTACGTCAGCCCCAAGGCATCGATGAGGGTCTCGAGTTGTTGGCGTTCGGCGCCTTCGCCAATCAGGTGCAGCCGCAGGTTGGGCCGCAGGGCAAAGAGCTGCGCGAACAGCCGGGCCGCGCGGTCGACGCCTTTCTCAACACTGAACCGGGCGACTACGCCGATCGCATGCTCGTCTTTGGGTAGACCCAGCGCATACTTGGCTTGTTCACGCGGTTGCCGGCGTTTGTACTCTGTCAGGTCGATCCCGTTCGGCACGTGGCGGAGCTTGTCGGGGTGCACACCGTGCTCGGCCGCGTAGCGCATCAGAGGCGGGCTGACCGCGAGGACCCGGTCGTAGCGGCGTAGCGCGCGGTGGCTGAGTTTGGCATAGAGGCGGGTACGCCATGTCTCGCCGGTGAACCCGTGCATAGTGGTGACGAGCTTCATCGGGTGCCAGCGCTTGATGAGGCGGCCGAGGATATCGGTCTTGTAGTCGTGGGCGTGCCAGATGTCGACGTGCAGGCGTTTGCAGAGGTCGCGCAGCAGGCGTACCGACCGCCAGTCGATCGGCCCGCGTTCAGGGACCGCGTGCAGGCCCATCCCGAAGCGCGCCGCGGTGCCTCGGAGCGACTCGATCCCCGTGTCCCCTGCGGGGTGCAGGTAGGCTGCGATGGCTTTGTAACGCGATGGATCGAGCCGGGCAGCGCTCCGTAAGATCGTTTTATCCGGCCCGCCGCCCGAGCCGGTGACGGTCCGGGTGTGCAGGATGTTGATGGGTTTGCTCATGCGGCCGCCTCCCGACGGGGTGCCTTGTTGTGTAGTGGTCGTTGCTCGGTTTGCACGGGCAGGGCAAGCGATGCAGACTCGGCCGGCTTGGCGAAGGTGACGATCAGATTGCTTGCCATCGCGTTAAGCAGACGCGTCCGCGTGAGCGCGATGAGCGAGAGCTCAAAAACAACCAGCGGGCCAAGCCCGATGGTCTCAGGCGAATCTTCGGTGCGCTTCAGTTCCACGATTTCCAACCCACTTTCCGAAGCGAGCTTGTGGATCGTGCCGCAGCGGTTCGCCCGGTACCAGGTCGGGTAGACCGTTCGGACAGGCCGACACTCGAGCCAGGCCGTGATGTATTGACGCAGTCTGAAGGGGACTGTCGCCGCGGCGAGTGTGACCGGGTAGAACACGTTGGGCGTGTGCATCAGGAACGTCCCGCCTGGCTTGAGCAGCCGGCTCACTTCGTTGAGCACACGGCCGGGCTCCTTGATGTGTTCGAAGACCATGTTCGCCGTGATCAGGTCGAAGGACGCATCGGGCTCGGGGACCCGGTCGGCCGAGCCGTGATGCTTGACCATTGGCAGCCTGTTGTTCGCGAGCGATTCGGCGTCCGGGTCGACCCCGACGAACTCGCTTGCGCGTGTCACGATGCGGTTCTCGGTGTCGAGGTGGTTCTGGATCCATGGCGGGAACACCTGCCGGCCACAGCCGAGATCGAGCCAGCGGACGCCGGGCTTCACCGCTTCATCCAGCTTGTCGAAATACAGGTACATCGCGTTGCGCAGGCCGGGCGCCAGGTACCGTCGCATGCGCCAGTACCACTTGTCGCTGGTCAGGAAGTGTGCGGCCTTGCTCTTAGTCATAGCATGAACCCCGGGCAGTCGGCGCAGGGGTTGTCCTCCGACTGCGTTGCGGAGAGTTTCCTCTTGAAGCTTCGGCGGGCCAGGCGGTACTTCTCGCTGTTCCAGACCTTGGCAAACGGCTGATCGACGACGCTGGCGATGTCTTCACGCTCCTCGAACGAGCCGCAGCAGGTCGCGACCGAGCCATCCCAGTTGATCACGCTCTGGCGCCAGGGCCAGGAGCAGTTGTATTCCTTGCTGCCGTTGAACTGCTCGCCGCGGTGCTCGCCCGTCTCGCGTATCTCGTCGTAGGCGCTCAGGACGTAGTCCTTGTTTTCCGGCAACCAGCCTTCGAGGTGGTCCTTTGTTTTTTTGGCCAGCACGTCGTCCGCCAGGCCAAGCGGCGTCAGCTTCTTATCTTTATCCAGGAACCGTATGTTCATCGACGCGGTCGAGAAGACCGGCTTGCAGCCCAGTTCTTCAGCCATTTCTCGGAAGGGCTCGATCTCGTGTTCGTTGTGTTTCGTGACGACGAAGTTGAGCTGGATCGCGGGGGTGCTGGAACCGAGCTTCTTCTTGGTCTCGACGATGTGGCGGACTTTAGCCAGGGCATCGCCGAAGTCTTTGCCCGGCTGATAGATCGCGAAGGTCTCCTGCGATGCGCCGTGGAGTGAACAGGTGAGCATGTCCAGGCCTGACGCGATCAGCTTAGTCGCGTCGTCCATCTCTTCCAGTGAGCCGTCACGCTGTTTGCGGGGTTCGATCTTGAAGCCGTGCAGGTTCGAGCTGATGTAGGTCCAGATGCCGTTGTCGTGCGCGTGGCCGATCATCTTGTAGATATCCGGCGCGACAAGCGGGTCGCCCCACATCGAGAGGTCCAGCGCGAAGAGGTGGTGCCTTACCTGCTTGATCAGGTCGGTGTACTGCTCGTAAGCCATCCGCCCCTTGCGTCGGCCACGCAGCCCTAAGCCGGTAGGGCAGAGCTGGCACCGGGTGTTGCAGATGTTGGTCGACTCGATCTTCATCTTGTACGGCCGGCCGATGAGGCGCTCGCGTTTGAGCATGAACTCGAGGTTGACCACCGCCATATTGGCGAGCTTGAGGGGCGTGATGTACTTGCGGTTACGCCACGCCCAGAACACCCCACGGGCGAAGAAGTCCACCGTGCCGGTCAACCACGCGATCACGAGCCGACGCTTGCCCGCGTCGTTCCACCGCCCCGTTGTCGCGACGGCCTGCGCGAGTCGGCGGTCCAGTGAGTTCGATAGCGTGGTCACAGCGCGGCTCCTCAGGCGGCTTTGCGTGTCGGCGCCGGCTTTGCCTTGGGCGCGTGATGGATCGGTGGGGGTGTGTAGACACGCGGCCGCTGCTGGTCCTCCGCTTGATAACCCAGGCCTTCGAGACGCCGATCGACGGCCATCGGCAGGATGCCCGACATGGCGATCAGCAGCCAGGGCAGTTCAACCAGTTCGACAGACAGGAACATGCTGGAGAAGCAGAACATCAGCAGGCCCGTCTGAAGCGCGAGGCACAGCTGGCCGGCGTCTCGAGCCCGGTCAACGAGTCCGCGTTGGTCGTGCGGCCCCTCGGGGTCTGGCTCGTTGTGATTGAAGAAGTATTCCGCGTTGATGCACCGTCGCCGGGCCCTGCTCAAGCCGTAAATCCCGATGCCCAGCATGGCGAGGTAGGCGGCTAAAGCCGGGATGCCGGAGTCGGCCGCGATCTGCAGGTACTGGTTGTGGATGGTTCGGCCGGCCCGGTCCGCGCCGAAGTTCTGGCTGTAGTCGTTCGAGTTGCGGATCCCCTTGCCCAGGACCGGGTGCTCCCAGACGATTTCCCAAGCCGCGGCCCACGAATCGAACCTTGACTGGGCGGACTCATCGGTCTGGAACTCCGCGGTGGATGCGGCGCGGTCCCTGATCTCCTGGCCCGCCATCACACTGATCGCGATGACAAGCCCGGCCGCCAGGATGCCGGACTGCAGCCTGGGGCGGTGGTGAATCAGCAGCCAAACGATACCGAGGGCGGCGGCCAGCATCGCGCCACGCGAATAGGTCATCATGACGGTGTGCATCAGCAGCAGCGCGATGACGACGCCGACCACGCGCCTTGTGTTGGACCAGTTGCCCGCGGGGGATGTCGCGAGGAAGTAGGCGAACGGGATACCCAGCGCGAGGAGCTGGCCCGCGCCGTTGTTGTCGAGCCCGCCGAAGCCGACGTGGAAAATATCCAGGCGCTGGCCCTGGAAGAAGTACATGAAGTTGAAGTGGTAGGCGATGTAGCCCAGGCACAGCACGACCATCACGAGCATCGCCCGCACCTGCCAGAAGCGCTGGATCACGAGGGTCGCGATGAAGAACATCACGAATACCTTGCCGTACTCCTGGGCCCAGAACCACGAGGTAGCGGGATCAAACGCGGTCAGCATACTCATCAGCATGAGGACCGCGTAGAGGCACAAAAGCGTCAGCACCTTGTTGCTGCGGAACGTCTCCAGGATCGTTGGCAGGTTCACCAGCGTGGCGACCATCGCGATCAGCATCGCGGTCAACGACCAGCGGACCTGGGGTGCCTCGGCCAGGGCCCAGGCCCAGAGCGACTGCGGCCGCAGCGTCGCGAAGCCGTAGTACAGCATGACCCCCCAGAACGGCACAGCGGTGGCAACGATGCTCGTGAAGATCGTCACGCCGAGCATGAGGAGGAAGTGTTTCATCAGGAAAGCCTGCATGCGACCCGCCCTAGGCGGTATTGCCTACTGCTTGATCGGCAATCCGATAAGCATCTCGCCCAAGCGGAGCGGGCGGTCCGGATTATCGGGCCGGTATTCCAGGGTGGAAAGGTGCCGCCGGGCTAGCGCAGCATCAGCCAGATCACCACGATCGATGCGATCGCGATGATGTTGAGCCCGATCATCACCAGGCCCAGCGTGCTGATCCCTGTAGACTCGGGCAGGTCCGCGGTAGGCTCGACATCGAACGCGCTCGCGGGTGCGGGGGTCTGTGGTGCGTTGGCGGGCGTCACAAAATCGATCGCCTTGGCACTGCCTGCCGCAGGGGGCTTGCTGGGCTTGGGCGTGGCTCCCGCGATCGCCGGAGCGCCCTGGGCCGGTGACGCCGTGACGCTGGGCGTGGTTGGCCCGATATCCCCGGAAAGGTCGAGCACCTCGGAGAGCAGGTCGTCGATCTTCGCCGGCTTGGGCTTGGCCTTTTTCGCGGGCCCGGGCATCTGCCGGGCAGGGACCGGCTCGCCGCGGATCTCCGCGTCGAGCATGGTCTGGCCCAACTGGGCCTCCTCGTCGGTTTTGTAGGCCAGGCCGAGGGAATCCCGCTCGCGGTACTCCTTGAAGATCGCGCCACAGGCCCCGCACTTCGCGTCGCTTGGGCTGACATGGTGCCCGCACTCGTGGCAGTAGCCGACCAGGTGCGCGACGCCGGGCACGTTGCGGGCGATGGACCAGAACTGCCGGGTGGTCGGGCCCCGCATGACCGTGGTGGACTTGATCTTGCCCGCCTTGGCCATGGATTTCAGTATGTCGTAGCTGCACCCGGGGCGGAACGGCTGGTTCTTGTCCCGGATATACCAGGGCCCCATGGCCAGCTGCGTTGCACGCCGGCTCAGGGGCTCAAACAGGCCGCCGCAGGCCTCGCATCGCTCGCCGCCGTACTGCGCGTGGCCGCAGTAGGGGCAGAGGATCAACTTCTCGGTGCTCGGCGACGTCTCCGACATGGTGTGCTCCAAACAGAGGCCTGGGCGTTGACACCGCTTGGTGCCGGATCTAGCGTGCCCCTATGCGTGACGCCCTGCCCATAATGCTGCCCTTAATTGTCGCACCATTCCTGGTCGGTTGCCAGTCGAATGCGACACAAAACCCGCGGGATGGGTCGGCCGACGCTGTAATCCGAATCGATAACGCCGACCCACCCGTCGCCTACCTCAACGGCCAAGCGGTCAACCGGTCCGAGATCTACCGTCTGATCGTGCCGGCCCATGGCGGGGATGCCTTGGCGGAGATTCTCATCGACCGCGCGGTCAAGGGCAGGCTCGACCAGCAGGCGATCCGGCTCACGCCAGAAGAAATCGAAGCCGAGCGCAACATCCTGCTCGCTTCGCTGGATACGGACCCGGACCGGGCGGCCCGGCTGATGCGGGAGATGCGTTCGCAGCGTGGGCTCGACGAGAAGCGTTTTGACGGCATGCTTGAGCGGAATGCGGGCCTTAGGCGCCTCGTCCGTGACGAGGTCAAGATCAACGACGTTGCGATCCAGGAGGCCTACAAGCTGCGCTATGGTCAGCGCTACGAGGTGCGCTTGATCACGTCGGAGAACCTTGATGCTTTGAACCAGGCACGACGCGAGGTGATCAGCGGGGCGTCCTTTACCGACCTCGCGATCGACCTCTCTACGGATATCAGCGCGAGCCAGGGCGGGCTGCTGTCGCCCATCAGCCCCGCGGACCCGACCTACCCCAAGGCGATCCGTGATGCGCTGTGGGGGCTAAAAATGGATGGACCTGAGGCACGCCTGAGCCCGGCGATTGCGCTCAATCAAGGCTACGCGCTGCTTTGGCTCGAGCAGGTCGTCCAGCCTGAGGACCCGCCGGAGATGGCGTCGGTCCGGGGCGAGTTGGAGCGGTCGGTGCGCCGCGAACTGGAACGCCTCCGGATGCGGCAGCTCGCGCGAACACTCATCGAGCAGGCGGATATCGTTGTCCTGGACCCGGCGTTGAATCAGGCCTGGCAGCGGCAGGGCGACGCGATCCGCAACCCCTAGCACCCGTACGAGAAGTGTCTTAGGTGGGATAAGCGTCCCGCCTGTCATCACGACGAAGTCGTAGGTCGGATCGTTTCGAGTTTTGCTCGAATGGCAGGCGAGATGCCCACCCCAACTTCTTGTCCACGCTCTTGAAGGGATCTTAAATACATGAATACCACGAGACGGCATTTATCCGAGCGGGGCGGCTAGGATCAACTCGGTAAACTATGTGTTTGCGTTTGCCCGAGAAAGCAATATGGACATCAAACTCGCATCCCGGATCGAGCGACTGCCCCCGTACGTGCTGGGCAGGCTCAAGCAGATGATCTATGACCGCCGCAAGGCCGGGGCGGATGTGATCGATATGAACATGGGCAACCCCACGGACGCGCCGCCGGACCCGGTGGTGGACAAGATCCGTGAGGCGGTGCTGGACCCGCGCAACAGCCGGTACTCGGTCTCGGCAGGCGTCTACAACCTCCGCCGGGATATGGCGATCAAGTACGAGCGGAAGTTCGGCGTTGAGCTCGACCCCGACACCGAAGTCATCGCCACGATCGGCTCGAAAGAGGGCTTCAGCCACATGTGCTTGGCGCTGCTGGGCCCGGGCGATACGGCGGTTGTCGCCGACCCTGCGTTCCAGATCCACACCTACGCGGTGATCCTGGCCGGGGCGTCGACCGTCTCGGTGCCGCTGGGCAATGACGACGCGTTTCTCGACCGCATCGATCATGTGCTCGATACGCTGCAGCCCCAGCCCAAATGCATCATCCTCTGCTACCCGCACAACCCCACCGCGATCACGGTCGAGCCCGCTTTCTTTGACCGCGTGGTCGAGATCGCTAACCGCCACCAGGTCATGGTCCTGCACGACTTCGCCTATGGCGAGACCTGTTTCGACGGCTACAAGGCCCCGAGCTACCTCACCGCAGACGGCGCAAAAGCGTTCGGTGTCGAGTTCACTACGATGAGTAAGCCCTACAACATGGCCGGCTGGCGCATCGGGTTCTGCTGCGGCAATGCGCAGATGATCAAGGCCCTGGCGACGGTGAAGGGCTACTACGACTACGGCATCTTCCAGGCCGTGCAGATCGCCGCGATCATCGCGATGCGTGAGGGCGACGCCCATATCGAGCAGCAGGCGCAGAAGTACGCCTACCGCCGCGATGTGCTTGTCGCCGGCCTGCGCAGGCTCGGGTGGGAAGTCGAGAGCCCGCGTGCCTCGATGTTCGTTTGGGCCAAGGTCAACCCCAAGCACCTGGAGCCTTTCGATGGGTCGGTTAACGACTTCTGCCTCGCAATGGTCGAGCAGGCCGACGTCGCGTTGACACCCGGCGCCGCGTTCGGTGCCCGTGGCGAGGGCTATGTCCGTTTGGCGCTCGTTGAGAACGAGCAGCGTATCCGCCAGGCCCTGCGGCAACTGAGCAAGGCCTTGCACCTGCCCGCGACCGCTGTGGGGTGATATGATCGGCCGGTACATGTAATCGGGGAGTGATCGATGCTGGTACGAATCTTGTCGCTGCTTATTCTGTTAGGCCTGTCCACCGGCTGTTCGAGTTCGCTGGAAGCTTATCCTTGGGCCACACTCAATGGCGAGCCGCCGATCATCATCGCGCACCGCGGCGACTCGGGGAACTACCCCGAGCATACACTGCTCGCCTACGAGAGCGCGATCCAGCTCAAAGCCGACTATATCGAGCCGGACGTGGTGCTGACCGGGGACGGTGCTGTTGTGTGCAGGCACGACCTGTTCCTCAGCACGACGACCGATGTCGCTCGTCAAGCCCGTTATGCGAGCCGTCGGAGAGAACGCGATGGTCGCAGCGACTGGTTCGTTCAAGACTTCACGCTGGTTGAGCTGAAGTCGCTCCAAGCGGTTCAGCCCGTTAATCACCGCAACCCCGCGGATAAGACCAGGCAGCACGTGCCGCTGCTCAGCGAAGTAATTGAGTTAGCCAACCGCCTCGATGAAGGTGGGCATGATGCCGGCCTGTACATCGAGATCAAAAAGCCCGCGGAACACCGAGCGGCGGGGCTTGATCCAAGCCAAGCCGTGCTTGACGCGGTTGAAGCTTTTCGCCAAGCAGGCGATTGCCCCCCGATCATCCTGCAGTGTTTTGATCGGAACGAGGCCGAGCGGATTGCAGAGATGACGGATGACGCCGTGGTCTGGTTGTCCAGCGACCCGATCGATTTCGACAGCCTGCCCAAAGGTATCGCCGGGTTGGGCTTGAACAAGAAGCTGATCGAGATCGTGGACGGCCGGTGTCAGCTGATCGAGCAAGCCCACCGCCGCGGCCTTTTCGTCCACATCTGGACGTTCCGCGATGACGCCCTGGATGGAACGGGTTTCGAGGACGGCCAGTCTGAGATCGAGGCG
Organism: Planctomycetota bacterium; assembly: GCA_039024275.1. Classification (GTDB taxonomy): domain Bacteria; phylum Planctomycetota; class Phycisphaerae; order Phycisphaerales; family Phycisphaeraceae; genus JAHQVV01. Next base: position 26,192 of record JBCDKD010000026.1, read on the forward strand.
TACCTCCAGGCCGGCGTGGACGGGGTCTTCACGGATTTCCCCAAGACGGGCGTCGCCGCACGGCAAGCTGTCTTCGATCGCTGGCAGCGGCAGCAGGGCCGCGTGCAAGACAAGCCGTTCTCGAAGCGCATCCGCGAGAACAGCCCGCGCCGACTGCTGCGTGCCTACTGATGTGATCCGGTTTACGCCGCGGCCTGGCCGTCATCGCCTTCCGAACGCAGGCGGCGCAGGACCTGGCCGAAGACGTCGTCCCCGTCTGCTTGCGTTTCGGCGTCCTGTGGCATGCCCATCTCATCGGTGGGCGTGACGATATCGACCTCGATGACTTCCGTTTCGTCATTGGGAGCGGGTGTATCCAGATCGGGCGGTGGCGAAGCCGACAGCGCGTCGAGGTCGTAGCCGTGCGACGCGTCCGCCGAGGCCTGCATCGCCTGGGCGATCTCGTCCGCGTCGCCGAACGTCTCGGCCAAGAGCGTCTGGGTCTGCTGCAGGAGGGCTCCGGCCTTGGCGAGCATGTCCTGCATCTCGTGCTGGGTTCCCGCGACGGTCTCTTCGAGCTGGTCCAGCCTCTGGGTCATGTTACGGACCGACTTGGTGAAGCTCTCGTCGATCCGGCCCATCCACTGGTCGTAGCTCTGCAGCGACTTGGCGACGTCGTCCTGTACTTTGTCGCGGAGGATCTGCTGCTGGTCGTTGATCTCGTCGAGGATCTTCTGGTGCTGCTTGATCCGGGCGTCCGCGGCCTCGAAGAGCTGCTGGCCGAGCTTGACCCGCTGGGTCGCCTGCTGCTGGACCTTCTCAAGCGCAGCGGCCTGCTGCTCGGCGGACAGCGGCCGACGCGGCATCTTCGCGAGCAGTTCAGCGGGTGAGGGGCCTTTTGGCGTGGTTTTGAGCGGGTCCATGCAGGGCATTCCTTAAGACGGCTTCTGGACCAAATGGATATCGACCACGCGTCGGCCGGGCCTGCACAATGCGGAACACAGGCGTTATGCTGCCCGGCATGAGACTCTCAGACCTGATAACGGTGTTCAACAAGGTGGCCCCTGAGCACCTTGCTAGTGGATGGGATAAAGTCGGGCTTCACGTTGGTTCTCAAGAACAACCTGTCACGAATGGCTTGATTTGCATCGACCTGACGCACGCGGTGATCGATGAAGCGATTGAGCTACGCTGCGAACTCATCGTGGCGTATCACCCGCCCATCTTCGCCCCGCTCGAGCGGTTGACCGATGATGGCCCGTGGAGCCAGACCCGGATACTGCACTGCGTGCGAGAAGGGCTCTCGGTGTACAGCCCTCACACGGCACTTGATGCAGTGCGAGGCGGGATGAACGACTGGCTTTGCGAAGGGCTTGGCGGGGGTGCGAGCAGACCGATCGAACCAAACACGAGCGGGCGCGATGAATACAAGGTCGTCGTGTTCGTGCCGGCTGACAACGAAGCGGCGGTGCGCGAAGCGATGGCCAACGCCGGGGCGGGTTGGATCGGTAACTACCGAGCGTGCTCATTTTCCGCGCCGGGCGAGGGCGGTTTCCGCCCGATCGAGGGTGCGAACCCCGCGATCGGCAAAGTGGGCCAACGGGAAACGGTGGCAGAGCGGCGTATGGAGATGATCGTTAGCGGTCCGCTGCTTGGACCTGTCATCACCGCCTTGCGGCAGGCGCACCCCTACGAGGAGCCCGCGATTGATCTGTTCAAGCTAGAGCCGGAGCCAGCACAAGTCGGCGAAGAAACGGGGGCGGGTCGGCTATTGACCCTCCATGAACCGATTGACGCCGAAACACTGGCCCGGCGTGTTAAGGCACGGCTGGGCATGTCGCACGTCAAAGTCGCGAGCGGCGGCCGGTCGATCCGCACCATCGCGGTCTGCCCGGGCGCTGGGGGCAAGCTGTTCGAGCCTGTGGTGGCGGACGCCTATGTCACCGGTGAGATGCAGCACCACCACATCCTCGATCTGCAACAGCAGGGCCGGACCGTCGTGCTGGCCGGGCACACCAACACCGAGCGGCCGTTTTTACCGACCTATCGTGACCGGCTCATGGAGGCCGGCGCAACGATCAACTGGCACGTTAGTGAAGCGGACAGGGCCCCGATGCAGATTGTCTGAAGCCGCCGAGCAACGCCTCGACGGGCGGGTCAGAGGGGTTTGCCCGTCGAGGCGTTGCTTGAGGTTTGGCAGGCCGATCGATCCCAGCTACACTTTACGGCCCGAAACCCGTCGCCCGCCTCGGTTCGGCCGTGTTGGCCGAACCCCAACCTATCGAGGGGGGCTACTAACCCACGACGGAAAGCAACGCCATGACCCAGTTCTCCGGATTCACCTCGGCCCCGCCCAAGAAGGTCATCTTCAAGTCGTCCAACGGCACGACCTACTGCGACTACAAGCAGGCCGAAGACCTCCGCCGCTTCCTCACACCCAACGGCAAGATCCAGAGCCGCAAGAAGACCGGCCTCAACGCCCGCGAGCAGCGCATGGTCGCCCAGGCCATCAAGCGTGCCCGCTACCTCGGACTGCTGCCTTACACCTCGGCGACGTTGTAGGGCTAGGGCTCTTCAATCAACTCAAACGATAGAAGCCCACGCTCGACGAGCGCGGGTTTTTCTTCATAGAAACCGCGCCTGGTCCTCGGGCGTCGGCAGCCGGCAGGCGTCTTTCTTACCGAACCACTTGTAGCGCCGTTTGGCAACGAATCGGTAGAACGGGTCACGCAGGAACGTTGGGACGAGGATGAACGGCCAGAGCAGTTTCGCCGGGCCGGTCAGCCTCCGGCAGATGCGTAGCACGGCGGAGGACCGCATATACGCCTTGCCTGAGTCCACCAGGATGATCGAAGAGAGCTCGCCCGCATCGATTCCGTGCTCCGACGCAAGGGCCAGGCCGATGTCGGACTGCAGGGCGGCGAGGCGGAAGCGTGCATGCGGGTCGTGATCGATCACGTAATTCACGCTGGCGTTGCACATGTTGCAGACGCCATCGAAGAGGATGACGGCGTGTTCCTCGGCGGCCGCGGCGTCCTGCGGGATGGCTTCGACGGTTTGTGTCATCGCACAGCATTCTAGCCGACCCGGCGGAGTCGAGACCGCCTACAATCGCCGCATATGGCATTGACCGAGATCTCGATCCGTGGCGCACGCGAGCACAACCTCAAGGGCATCGACCTGGACATCCCCCGCGACCAGCTCGTGGTGATCACGGGCCTATCGGGCAGCGGCAAATCGACGCTGGCATTCGACACGATCTATGCGGAGGGGCAGCGGAAGTACATGGAGTCGCTGTCGGCGTATGCCCGGCAGTTCCTCGACCAACTCCAGAAGCCGGACATCGAGTCGATCGAGGGCCTGCCCCCGACCATCGCGATCGAGCAGCGGTCCGCCTCGCACAACCCCCGCTCGACGGTCGCGACGACGACCGAGATCTACGACTACCTCCGCCTGCTCTTTGCCCGGGCCGGCCAGCCACGCTGCTGGCACGTGGACCCGAAGACCGGCAAGGTCTGCGGCAAGCCGATCGAGTCGCAGAACGCGACGATGATCATCGACCACGTGATGGCCCTCGAAGAGGGGACGCGGCTGATGGTGCTCGCCCCGCTGATCCGCGGCAAGAAGGGCCACCACAAGGAGGTCTTCGAGGCGATGATCCGGCAGGGCTTTGTCCGCGCCCGCGTGGATGGCGAGATCATGGACCTCCGCGATATCACGAGCAAGAAGGCGGGCACGCCTTTTACGACGCAGAAGCAGCGGTACCAGAAGCACACGATCGAGGCGGTGGTGGACCGGATCGTGATCAGGCCCCCGGAATTGCCTGAGGCCAAGGAAGGCGACCAACCCGAGCCTGATGCCTTGCGGACCCGCGTCGCGGACGCGGTTGAGCTGTCGCTGAAGATTGCCGACGGGCTGGTCGTTATCGCCGCGCAAGCCCCGGATTCTAAATCACAAAACTCGGCACCCGCCTACACCGACACCCTCTTCAGCGAGAACTACGCCTGCCCGGAGCACCCGGAGTACGCACTCGAGGACTTGGAACCGCGGTTGTTCTCATTCAACTCGCCGTATGGGGCGTGCCCGAGTTGTGCGGGGCTGGGCACGGTGTTTGAGTTTGATGAGGAGTTGGTCGTTGCCGACAGCGGCCTGTCGTTGACTGAGGGCGCGATCGAGCCCTGGCGGAAGAACGGCAAGCGGATGAACATCTTCTACAACCGCCTGATCCGCAAGTTCTGCAAGGCGTTTGATGTGAACCCGGACGCGTCGTACAAGTCGCTCGGCAAGCCGATCAAGCGCATCCTGATGCACGGCACGAACGACCGGGACGAGAAGAAGTACGACAACGCGTTCGAGGGCGTGATCCCGAACCTGCAACGCCGCTTCGAGTCGACGGACTCCGAGTTCGTGAAGCAGCGCCTGAGCAACTACCTCAGCGAGTCGCCCTGCGAGGCGTGTGGTGGGGCGCGTCTTAGGCCCGCGGCGCTCAACGTGTTCCTCGAATCGGGCAGGGGTAAAAGCCTCAAGAGCTCGAACATCCACGATGTCGTGTCGATGACGATCGAAGAAGCGTCGGAGTTTTTCGCGACACTCAAGCTGAGTAACGAGGGCTCGCAGATCGCCGAGCCCATCCTGAAAGAGATCCGCGCCAGGCTCGGCTTTATGCTCAGTGTCGGGCTGGGCTACCTCAACCTGTCGCGCAACACCGGCTCGCTCTCCGGCGGGGAGTCGCAGCGCATCCGCCTGGCCACGCAGGTCGGCTCGGGGCTCGTCGGCTGCTGCTACGTGCTCGATGAGCCGACCATCGGCCTGCACCAACGCGACAACGAGCGGCTGATCAAGACCCTCCGCCACCTCACCGACATCGGCAACACCGTCCTCGTCGTCGAGCACGACGAAGACACGATCAACGCATCGGACTACCTGATCGACATCGGCCCGGGCCCGGGCAAGCATGGTGGGTCCGTCGTCGCGCACGGCCCGCTCAAGAAGGTCAAGCGCGATGCCAACTCGCTGACCGCCAAGTTCCTGCGTGGGGACGAGCTGGTCGAGGTGCCGGATGAACGGCGTGAGCTCGACCACAAAAAGTGCCTGAAAATCAAGGGGGCCCGCCACAACAACCTTAAAAAGATCGATGTCGATGTCCCGCTCGGCGGGATCGTCACCGTCACCGGCGTGTCGGGCAGCGGGAAGTCCACGCTCGTCAACCAGGTCCTGCTCAAGGCCGCGAAGAAGGCGCTGCTCGGCTCGCGCATCAAGCCCGGCGAGCACGACAAGCTGACAGGCTGGACCAACATCGACCGCATCATCGAGGTCGATCAGTCCCCTATCGGCCGAACCCCGCGTTCGAACCCCGCGACGTACACCGGCGTCTTCGACATGATCCGTGACCTGTTCACGAAGACGAAAGAAGCGAAGATCCGCGGGTATAAGCCCGGGCGTTTCAGCTTCAACGTCAAGGGCGGCCGCTGCGAGGCCTGCCAGGGGCAGGGCGTCAAAAAGATCGAGATGCACTTCCTGCCGGATGTGTTCGTGGAGTGCGATGTGTGCAAGGGCAAGCGATACAACCGCGAGACGCTGGAGATCACCTACCGCGGCAAGAACATCAGCGATGTGCTGGATATGACCGTTGAGGAGGCCTTGCATTTCTTCGACAGCTTCTCGGATGTGAAACGCCTGCTGACCGCGCTGAACGATGTCGGGCTGAGCTACGTCCAGCTCGGCCAGCCCAGCACAACGCTGTCCGGCGGCGAGGCGCAGCGCGTCAAGCTCGCCACCGAGCTCGGCAAACGGTCGACGGGGCGGACGCTGTACGTGCTGGACGAGCCGACGACGGGCCTGCACTTCGCGGACGTGAAGAAGCTGCTGGCCGTGCTGGACCGGCTGGTCGACGACTCCGCCGACCGCGAGGTGGGTGCGAACACCGTGCTTCTGATCGAGCACAACATGGACGTCATCAAGCACAGCGACTGGCTGATTGATCTGGGCCCGGAGGGCGGCGACCGCGGCGGCACGATCGTGACAGCGGGCACGCCCGAGGCCATCGCCGAGCACGAAGCGAGCTACACCGGAAAGTTCCTCCGAGAGCACCTGCCCGCGTTGGTGTAAATACTTGCATGCACCGTGTGATCGAAGACAGCCTCGATGCCCTCCGAGAGCTATGCATTCGCTACCGCGTGACCCGCCTTGAAGTCTTTGGCAGTGTAGCAACAGGCGCGTTTGATCCCGGCACTTCAGATGTGGACCTGCTGGCCGAGTTCGATCTGAGTGGCAGCGGAAGCGCGCTGGAGCAGTACATCGGCTTCATCCATGCCGCAGAAGCACTGCTTGGTTGCAAGGTTGACTTGGTTAATCCTTCGACGATCCAAAACCCGTATTTCTTGAAGGGTGTTGAGGAATCGCGGAGGCCGCTCTATGCCGCCTAGGCGACTGGCCCATCTCAGCGGCATGCTGGAATCGATCAAACTCATCGAGAGCTATGTCGATGGCCTGGCATACGAAGACTACCTGGCTGATACCAAAATCCGTGACGCAGTCGAGCGTCGTTTTGCGGTGGTTGGCGAAGCGCTGAACCGGCTCAAGCGTGACGCCCCGGACGTACATGCCAAGATCGATCACACCGCCGAGATCGCGGCCTTCCGAAACATCATCATTCATGTCTACGACCAACTCGACCACACTATTGTCTAGAAAGTGATCGAGACAGACCTCACGGTTCTACGAGCTCAGACGAAGCAGGCTTTGGACGAAGAAGAACAGGCTTGAGGCAGAATTCTGCCTCCGCTATGATGCCGCTTCTCGAAAGGAACCCCCATGCCTGGCACCATCACCTGCAGCCTGATCACCCCCGAGCAAGAGGTCTTCGAGAAGGAGGCCTCCTACGTCGACCTCCCCGCCCACGACGGGCAGATGGGGTTCATGGCCAACCGGGCGCCGCTGCTGGTCAAGCTTGGCACCGGGCTGCTGACCGTCACCGGGGCCGAGGGTGAGACCAGGGTCCAGATCAGCGGCGGGTTCGCCCAGATGAAGGGTAATACGCTGGCGGTGCTGACGGATAAGGCCGAGGAAGTAGCCTGATAACCGCTTTTTGCCCGGGGGCCTAAAATAGTGTCGATAGGGGATCGGGGGCGCGGTGTACGTGCGCCGCTGCTCTACCGTGACAGGCAAGATGCCTGTCCCACCTTCCCGAGACGGGCGGGACGCCCGTCCCACCTGGATACCAGCCTAAGGATGGGCCCTTTGCGGAGTATCGTTCGAGACCTGTTGCCGAGCATGTTCCACCGCAGGCTGCTGCTGCTGACGGCGGTGATGGTGGTGGTGCTGTTCGTGCTCGGCACGAAGATGAGCATGCTCGCGACCGGGCAGACGCACGAGGACGCGCGCAAGACCGCCGAGGCCAAGCTCAGCGACCAGCTGCAGATCGAGACCAAGCGCGGCTCGATCGTGGACCGCAACGGCGTGGTGCTTGCCGAGGACGAGCCGGGCTGGGAGCTGGCGGTCCACTTCGACCTGCTGACTGATCGGTGGGGGTACAAGAACGCGTTCCGTGATGCGTCGCGCGACAAGCTGGCGTGGACCGAGATGACACAGGCCGAGCGTGAGGCCCGGGTCGCGGCGCTGCAGCAGGAGTACGACGAGCAGGCCCGCGCGATGTTCACCACGCTCGCGGAGCTGTCGCGTATCGGCCAGGCGGAACTCGACGAGCGCAAGACCCGGACGGTCAAACGCATCCAGTCGCTGCAGAACTACCTCTGGCGTCGCTGGCAGGAGCAGGAGTCCGAAGAGCGTGGCGAGCCCGTGCCGCTGGAAGAGGTTGCCAAGCCCATCGCGGCCGAGACGCAGCACCACTCGCTGATCACGGACCTGTCCGATGAGCTGCGGCTGCTGATCGAGGACTATATCGACGAGGGCAACCGCGCGCTGGCGGGCGATGAGCAGGCAAGGCCGCAGCTGCCCTGGACCATGGTCGAGCTAAGGCGGACCACCCTCCGCCGGTACCCGATGGACCGGATGACGGTCGAGCTGGACCGCTCGACCCTGCCTGGCCCGCTGGCCAACGACGAGCCGATCGAGGTCGAGGTCGCGGGGGTTGGGTTGCACCTGATCGGGATGATGCGTGATGTGTGGAAGGAAGATGTCGACGCGAAGCCGCTGCGCGACCGCAAGGGCAAGTACCACCTGCGCGGCTACGCGGATGGCGACCGGCTCGGGCGCTCGGGCATCGAGCAGTCGATGGAGGCCGCGCTGCGTGGCTCGCGCGGGCTGCGCACCTACAACATCGATACCGGGGAGGTCACCCACCTGATCGAGCCCCGCGCGGGCAGGGATGTGGTGCTGTCGGTCGATATCCGTCTGCAGGCTCAGGTCCAGGCGATCCTCTCGCCGGAGTTCGGCCTGATGACGGTGCTGCCCTGGCACCTCAAAACAGACGACCCGCCCGATCGTTTGAGCGAGCCCTACAACGGCGCCGCGGTGGTGATCGATGTCGCCTCGGGCGATGTGCTCGCGGCGGTGTCGATGCCCGACGCCCCGCGGGACCTGCTGGCCGAAGACAGCGCGCTCTTGTGGAACGACCTGATCAACCAGCCGATGCTCAACCGCGCGATGTCGGTGCCGTATCAGCCGGGCTCGACGCTCAAGCCGCTGGTGCTCGCGGCCGCGGTATCGGAAGGGGTGTTCGGAAGCAGCGAACGCATCGACACGCCGGGCTACCTCTGGGAAGACAAGCCCACGGTCTACCGCGACTGGTACTTCAAGAAGTACGCGCTGCTGCGTGGCGAGATCGATGGTGTCGAGGCGATCCAGGTCTCGTCGAACCCGTTCTTCGGCCTCCTCGCGGAGCGCCTGATCAAGCGGTTCGGGCGTGACCGATTGCCCGACTGGTACCGCGGCTTCGGGCTCGGGGTCGCGCCCGACATCCGGCTTAATGAGGTGATCACCGGCAATGTCGGGGCGGCAAGCCGGGGCCTCGAGCACAACGAGGTCTGCTTCATGGCCATCGGCCAGGGGCCCATCGCGATGACCCCGCTGCAGGCCGCGACGGCGTATATGCGGCTTGCCGCAAGCGACCTGAGCAAACAACCGAGGCTTGTCGTCTCGCCGGCACGACCGACCCGCCCAGGCGGTGCGTCGAGCGATGCCATCACCACCACTGCGCGCGACATGGCGCTCGAAGGGATGCACCTCAGCGCGACCACCCGCCAGGGCACGACGCACCACCTGAGCCACCCGGATGTCGCCGAGGTCAACGGCAAGCCGTTCTTCAACGTCGAGGGCGTCCGCATCATGGCGAAGTCCGGGACCGCCGACCCGGGCAGGTTCCGCTGGATCGACTACAACCGGGATGGCGAGCCGCAGGAGGACGAGATCGAGCGGTCGCTCCGCGACCACGCCTGGGTCGTCGCGCTCGTGCAGCCCGAGGGCGCGCCCCGGCCGACGCACGCGATCGCGGTCGTCGTCGAGTACGCCGGGTCGGGCGGGCAGATCGCCGGCCCGATCGTGAATCAAGTCGTCCACGCCCTTCAGCGCCACCAGTACCTGGACTGGCCCCCGACCCGATGAACCCGACGCTGCGTCAATTCGTCCGCCAGTTGGTCGTGCTGCTCAAGCCGCACGCGGGGTGGTACGCGCTGTTCGCGGCGTTGATGCTGACCTGGCTGGGCAGCAACGCGATCGCGACGGTCTCGCCGGGCCACGCGGAGGTGCAGACGTCGCGCTGGCTGCCGGTCGCGCTCTTCGCCATGGTCGTGATGATGGTCCCCAGCCCGCGGTGGATCGGGCAGATGGCGTACCCGATCCTGATCATCGCGATCCTGCTCTTGATCTTCGTCATCCTCCCCGGCGTGCCGCGCTCGATCGTCCCGGTCCGCAACGGCTCGACCGCGTGGATCAACCTCGGGTTCATGAACTTCCAGCCCTCGGAGATGGCGAAGGTCGGCTTCGTGCTTGGCCTGGCGTGGTACCTGCGCTTCCGGGACAACCACCGCACGCTGTTCGGGCTGCTGATCCCCTTCGCGTTCATGTTCGTGCCCGTGATCCTGATCTTGAAAGAGCCCGACCTCGGCTCGGCGTTGCTGTTCGCACCGACGCTGTTCGTGATGCTCGTCGCGGCGGGGGCCAAGCTCAGGCACCTTGGTGCGATCCTGGGGATCTCCGGCGCGATCGTCGCCGGCGTTGTGGTGATTACGGTCTTCGCGCCCGACTCGTTCCAGGTCCTCAAGAGCCACCAGCAGGACCGGATCAAGGCGATGTACTTCGACATGATCGGCGACGACCGCATGACCAAGGACGAGGGCTACCAGGCCGACGTCGCCAAGCGTATGGTCGCCGCCGGCGGCATGGCGGGCTACGGCATGGAGCGCGCCGCGACCATCATCGACTACAACGACCTGCCCTTCGACTACAACGACATGATCTTCCCCGTCATCGTCAACCGCTGGGGCATCCTCGGCGGGCTGGGCACGATGGCGCTCTACGGCGTGCTCGTCGCGTCGATCCTGCTCGTCGCGGCGCGGTCCAAGGACCCCTTCGCCCGCATGTCCTGCGTCGGCTTCGCGGGCATGATCTTCACCCAGGCCTCCATCAACATCGGCATGACCGTCGGCCTGCTGCCCATCACCGGCATCACGCTCCCGCTGATCTCCTACGGCGGCTCGTCGATGCTGTTCACCTTCGTGATGGTCGGGCTGGTGATCAACTTCGCGGCGAGGCGGCCACAGATGCTGGCAAGGCCGAGCTTCGAGTTTGATAACGCGGATGCGATCTTTCAGTAACCCGTCAAAGCCCGTGATTCAGGATCACCAGAACCAGAATGTCAGAGGATTAAAACGTGTTCGCTCAGATAGGCTTGTGACACGTTTCCAGCATCTCGCGTACTTGGCCTGCGCCCACCGCCCCCACCAAGTGCTATGCGTACGATCGATTGGCAACTCGGCCGTATAGTCGTGCCGGGTCGGCCAGCCATTCTCGTTGGGGTCTGATGGCTCGAGTTCAATCCTTTCGCGATCCGCGGCGCTCAGTTCACTAAACGGGATCACCCGATGGCCTTGTGAGCTACTGAATCGTTCGTCACCGATCACGTTAACGAACCCATCGCCTGATCGGAAGAGCAGGCTGTTGCGACCCAAGAATGCAAGGCGGGCGCCAAGCGATAGGAAAACGTCTTCTAGATCATCGACAACGCCACACGACTTCGCCATCTGCCGAAAGATGTAGTCACACTTGGACTTGCGCGAACGCTCGGACCTGTCTTGACTGATGCTGGTGAAGCTGATCCCGTTCGCTTCGTACCCGAAATCATGGACCTTCGCACACAGATCGAATAGGTCTGTTGGCCTCGCCCCTGCGGTAGCCCGCCAGCCAGCGCCGGCGAAGTTTTTGGAGCCTAGCGGCTTTCCTTCTCGCCACGAAGGCGCGGGGATCATCCGCAGCATGTGTGCAAGCCTTCTCATCTCACGGGCTTCATCGCTACGGAGTTCTGGGCCCGCGGTGACCCGGTCGCGGAAGGCCATGTACTGCTGCAGCAAACGGCCCGGTTCATCGTCTCTCAACACAGGAGGCATCAACAACCCCAATCGTGGTAGGTGTCACTTCATCCGTCAAATGCGTTGCACCGTGAGTGTGACACTGCCGCGGTTCTTTTGATATGACATCCAGGCATCATTCGGGTACGCATATAAGTAACCCCTCCGATGGACCTGGATTACGCCTGTTTTCTGCCCAATCTCAATCGGTTCATAATCAGGCGGCGACCCCGACGGGTCCGGGCTAGGCAAGCGCTCGGCGACAACCCCGATCAGGCGGAAGCGGCCTAGTTCCGTGTGGCGGAGCGTGAAAGGGAACTTCAATCGCTCCATCCCGGGGAACCTCCTAAAGACAGACTCGATCCTACCCGTCATGTCTTGGATGGCCATGCCCAGCGTACTCTTCATCAGGGACAAATAGCCCAGGCCCGATGCGGCACAAGCATACTTCCCGCCTTTCGACCACATGCCATGGGCTTCAAATCGATACTTGCCTGGCAGTAGATACAGCCCTGTCTCCGCCCAGTGCTGTGTCGCATAGACGATGCGGCTTCTACGCATCGGCTTGTCCATACGGACTGTCGGTCGATACGGTGATTGCGTGATAGGGGGGTACTGGCAGCGTGAGTTGGCCGAAGGGTGTACGCCAGGGCCATGTGGCCCCGCGATCTCTGGGATCGCCCTGGGCCGGGTACGCATCAGTTTCATCATGCCCTTGCGTGGGTTGTGCATAGGCCCTTGTGGATCACCTTGGACCTGCGAGTAAATCACGTTATCAAACTCCAGGTCCTGCGCGTGCGCCTCCTGGATCATCCAGTCTAAAGCCAGGTCGGAAAGCCCGCACGCGGAATAGCCGCCCCCGACATCGGCATGCACGCCGGCGAACCATCTCTGTTGGATGTCTAAATGCTGGGCGCGATCGCTACCGGCCTTCCGCTGCCAGCGTGTTGGTGTGAAGCCTGCACGCATCTCGTCGACCGCGAGGGCCTGACGAGCGACCATCACACAGCTTTTGATCGTAGGGTTTTCATTGAACTCGCCTAGCCCCGTGATCTCGGTGTCGTGAAACTTCCATCGGCGAGGTGGGCTTAGAAACCAGAGGTAGCGCAGGTCATCGGGCACGCCGAGCGACCCGACGGTGTCCCACACGCCCAGGAACTTCACCGGGACACGCCTGGGTTCGGGCTCGCCCGCCGTCGTCTGCGGGTCAGGCTTAAACAGTTTTTTGAGTGTGTACCCGATCTGTATGAACCACGGGTAGTCGCCGCCGCGATACCGTTCGTGATACAGCGTTTTGACCCGCATCCAGGACCGCCTGACCTCGTCATTGAATGCGTCTGGATCGGCAGGGGTCTGCCCGGTTGCATCGTCCTCTTCGGCCTCTGATGCATCGCCGGTGTCATCGGGGTTGAACTCGGGCCTAACCCCGCCGATCGGGTCGGGCCCAAGGTTCGTCAGGTCCAACAACCCGCAGCGGGCGAGCATCCCCCCCAGGCTTCGGACTGTAAACGCCCCTCGGCTGAAGCCGAAAAGATAGATCTCATCCCCTGCTTCATAATGCCTTGCAAGCCAGTGGTAGGCGCTCTGGATATGCTGGTCGATCCCCTTGCCGTAGAGCCCACCGAGCAGTCGGCTGAGCCAGCCTCCTTCGGTACCGACCCCGGTGTGGTAGTAGCAGTACTGCGGCTTGGTCAATCTCTGCTGCGGATTGCGGTTCGAGTCAGAGACCGCGCAGTAGATCTTGTAGACGTTTGTGGGTGCAGGCAGGCCGTGGTCCTCTTGCTTGGGCGTATTCCATGTGCCGTCGCAGCAGATAATCAAACGCTTCCCAGATCCCGGATGCTTTGAGTTCATCCATGCGATCATAACGTCGGCACGTGATCGTTCAATCGTATTCAATAGCTGCCATCAGGTGGTTAATCTGATAAAGTCCATTGGTTGATCCCCAAGTTCGTCCATCAAGAACTAGCCGAACTCGGTCTCACATTGAAAGCTGAGCAGCTTGGAAAGCTTGCGCGGTATCTTGCCCTCGTCCTCGACGAGAACACCCGAACCAACCTCACCGCGATCCGAGAGGAGGAGGCGGCGTGGCGTCGATTGGTGATTGATTCGCTGACGGTGCTTCCGGGCCTGGATGAGTTGTCCCCCGGAAGCAGGGTGATCGATGTAGGCAGCGGGGCTGGGCTGCCGGGGGTGCCGGTCGCGATCGCTCGGCCGAGCCTGCGGGTGACGCTGCTGGAGTCGACGGGCAAGAAGGCCGACTTCATCCGCCGGGCGATCGAGGCGCTCGGGCTGACCAACGCGGCGGTGCTGCAGGAGCGGGCCGAGACGGCGGGTCAGGCCCACGGGCACCGCGAGGCGTACGACGCGTGCATCAACCGCGCGGTCGGGCCGATGAACGTGCTGCTGGAGTTCGCGATGCCGCTGGTGCAGACCGGCGGGCGGGTGCTGGCGATGAAGGGGCCGCGGGCCGAGCAGGAGTTGGAGGAAGCAGGGGACGCCCTGACAATTTTGGGTGCGAGCGACTTGGCGGTGATCGATGCTTACCCCGAGTCGTTCGCGAACGACCTGGTGATCGTATCGATCATCAAGGGCTCGAGCACCCCGCCGGAGTACCCACGCCTGCCGGGTGTGCCGAAGAAAACGCCTTTATAGAACGGTGTAGCTGGCGACGCGAAGCGTCCCGTGCGAAGCGTGGTAGACCCGTTGAACGGGACGCTTCGCGTCGCCCGCTACACCGTGCCTACAATCCACCTGTGAAGCACACCTACGGCCCATTCGACGGTAAGCCTTTCCTCGGCCCGGACGAGCTGTTCCCTTCCCCACAACTGGTCGAGTTTATTTTGCAGTACGGCGACCAGGCGATGGACGCGCTGCAGAACCTGGAGAACCCCGACGAGCAGGACCTTATTCAGCAGATGATCGACGCGGGCCTTCTCGAAGAGGTCACCGACGAGAACGGCAACACACAGCTCAAGCTCACCGCGCGGATGGTGCACGGCATGCAGCACCAGGCGCTGCTGCAGATCTTCGAGAACCTCAAGCGTGGCAACCGCGATGGCCACAGCACCGACCAGTCGGGAAAGACCAGCGAGCGGACCGAGGGCAGCCGGCCTTATACGTTTGGCGACCCGCTGTCGGATATCGATCTCAACGCCACGCTGCGCAACGCGCTCGTGAACAACTCCGAATCGATCGCGCAGGGCCATAGCAGCCTCCCGCTCAAGCTCGGGATGAACGACTTTGTCGTCCATGAGACGGAGGGGCGGAGCGACTGCGCGACGGTTGTACTGATCGACTTGTCGGGCTCGATGTACCGGTACGGCCGGTTCCTGCAGGCCAAGCGTGTCTGCCTGGGGTTGAGCGAGTTGATCCGGCAGCGCTTCCCGCAGGACTCGCTGGACTTCGTGTCGTTTTACTCCCTGGCGGAGCGTGTCCAAGAGAAGGATGTGCCGCTGATCATGCCCAAGCCGGTGAGCATCCGCGATTACCAGGTGCGGATCCGTGTGCCGCTCGATCAGGCCGACCCCTCGTCGCTGCCGCTTCACTTCACGAACCTGCACCTTGGCTTGCGAGAGGCGAGGCGCATCCTCCGCCGTAGCGGCGCGGCGAACAAGCAGGTCTTCATCATCACGGACGGCCAGCCGACCGCCCACGTCGAGACGACGCCCGAATCCGGCGAGGAGATGCTGTACCTGCTGTATCCGCCGGACGAGCGGACCGCGAGCGAGACGCTCAAGGAAGCCATGATGTGCGCGAAGTCTGGGATCCGCTTTGCCAGCTTCGCCCTGATCGAGGACTACTGGGGCATGGACTGGGTCGACTTCATCGAGCGGATGACCCGCCTGACCCGTGGGACCGCTTTTTACTGTGCCAGCGACGACCTGAGCTCGACCGTGGTGGAGAGCTATCTGACCGGGAAAAAGAGCAAGAGCTTTATCTCGTGAGTCGGTTTCACGGAAGGAGCCTCGCCCTCCCGAACGTTTGATTCGCGTTGGTGATTCCCCAGCGGTAGACTAGTTCCCCCGTGTCCGATACCCCCCTGCACATCCAGACCTTTGCGCTTGGCCAGTGGCAGACCAACTGCTACGTCCTCTCGGTGGGCGGGTCCTGCTGGATGATCGATGCGGGCTTTGACCCCGAGCCGATGCTGGACGCGATCGATGAGCAGGGGCTCAAGGTTGAAAGGGTCGTGCTGACCCACGCCCACCTGGACCACATCGGCGGACTACACGTGGTGCGCCACCGCCACCCGGAGGTGCCGATCCTGGTCCACGCGGACGAAGAGGGCTTCCTCACCGACACCCGTCTGAACCTGAGCGCCGCGATGATTGACCCGGTCGTCGCGCCCGAGGCGACGGGCCTGCTCCACCATGGGGAGGCGCTCGAACTCAACGGCATGCGGTTTGAGGTCCGCCACACGCCCGGCCACAGCCCCGGCGGGATCAGCCTGATCCAGCACGAGCACGACCTCGCCGTCGTCGGCGACACGCTCTTTGCCGGATCGATCGGCCGGTTCGACTTCCCGACCTCCGACGGCCCGAGGCTGATGCAATCGATCAACGAGCAGCTGATGACGCTGCCGGATCAAACGAAGGTGCTCCCCGGGCACGGCCCGGGCACCACGATTGGCCAGGAGCGCCTCACCAACCCCTACCTCAACCAGCCGACCGGCACGCCGGATGGGCTGGTCGGCTAGCCGTTTTCAATCTGATTGCGTGGGGATGTCGTACGTCGCGTAGAGCGGGTGGTGGTCGCTGCCCGAAGTCAGCTCAGGGTCGCTGATCACCTTGGCGCTGCCTTTGACCAGCATGGTGTGCAGCTTTGGCGTGGCGTAGATGTAGTCGAAGACAACCGCTGGGTAACGGTCACCGCCGGGCAGGGTCGTGCGGTCTCCGTAGTCGATGCCGTCGTGGGCGTCGTTGAGTAGCTGTGTGCCGTCCGCCTCGGGCTTGCGGATGTGCTCTGTCGCGGGCCAGGGGCGTGGCTGCTCGGGCCTTGTCTCGATGTTCGAGTTGAAGTCGCCCAGCGCCAGGACCAGCGCGTCCGGGTCTTTCTTGACCATCTCGGAAACCAACTGCTTGACCGCGATCGCTTCGGAGGTCCGCCAGAACCTTGAGTTCTCGTCGCCGGGCCGGGAGCTGTTGCTCTTCAGGTGCAGGTTGAAGAGGTGCAGGTCCGTCCCGCCGACGTCGAGCGTGATCAGCATCGCGTCGCGGGCGAATTTCCACGTGCGCTCGGGGACGTCCGGGTGTTTGAGCTCCATGAACCGGTGGCTGGTCAGTCGCTTGATCGGCAAACGCGAGATGATGCCCAGGTTGATACCCCGTCCGGAGTTGGTCCGCTGGCAGGCGATGTACTTGTAGCCCTCGTCCGGCAGGAAGGTGTCGACCATCCCCTCGAGCATGAACTCGTTCTCGAGCTCCTGGAACACGATCACATCCGCATCAGACGCCTTGATCGCCTTGGCGATGCCCTCGATCTCGCCACGGCGTTTGACATCCGCCCCCTCATCACTGGTGTAGGGGTCGTCGAACACATCGAACATGTTCTCGACGTTGTAGCTCATGACGGTCACCTCTCCCGCGGCAGCGGGCACCGCGAAAAGCGCAAGCAGCAGTACAGGCAGCGGGACACGAGCGTTACAGAACAACGGGCGCATGGCGGTCTCCAGATCGAGGCGAGCAATCCCTTATGTTAATCCCACACAGCCCCGGTGTCAGAGATCATGTGTGATTATTCCATGACGATCGGGATCCGAACCGGGAAGGCGTAGTTCGGATCGCCCCGACGGACCAGGGTCTGCAGCAGGGTGTCGCCGTCACGCTCAACTCCGCCGTGAAAGACGACTTTGTCGTTGCAGGCGACCGTCACGGGCCGATCCAGGTCGAGCAGCTTGTCGTTGAGCAGGACGTTCAGGCTTGCGCCCTTTAGCGGCTTCGCCTCGGACGTCTGTTCGCCGATCTGTGTCGGATCGCCTTGGGTGTTGGTCAGGGCCAGCTGGTACGCGGTGATATCGACCCGGTTGGCTCCGCGGTCGATCCGGGCGGTCAGAGCGATCGTGCCTTTCAAGTCGTCGCCCTCTAGTTCGAGCCAGTACATCGAACCCCTGCGTCGGCCGTCCACCTCTTTGCTTGTCCAGACCACGGCCTCGGGGTAAGGGTTGCGGGTGTGTTTGGCGATCCAGGGGGCCCCAGGCCGGTAGTCGATGCCGTGGCCCCGGCCGGGCTGGACGTCGAGCTGATTGACATAGCCGCCCGGGTCTTTTTCGCGCAGTTCTTCGAGGCGTTCGTGTGTGGCGATCGCGTTACCCGCACGGTTGAACATGGTGTCCTTCTCGCCGACGGAGTGGAACGTCGCGACGTTGCGGAGGTTCTCAGGCGGGTTGCCCAGGCCGACGCCGCCCGCCATCGGGTTGATGCCCGCGAATAGGTCGGGCATGAACATGCCGAGGATGGCCGACCCGAAGCCGCCCTGCGAGATGCCGAGCTTGTAGACGCGGTTGGGGTCGACGCCCCAGAACAGGATGCCGTGCCGGATGGCGAGCTCGAACTGGTCCTGGTGGTGCGCGTGCCGCCAGCGGCCCTTGCGGTCGTCGGCCATGCGCGGGACGAAGTAGAGGCCCTCGGGCTCGTACAACCTGATCGCGAACTGGGTCTGGGTCCGCCACTCTCGGGTGTTGACGTTCCAGGCATGCGGCCCCTCTGCGTCGCCCTTGCCGCCCCCGCCGTGCGTGCAGATAAACATCGGCCGGCCGGCATCGGGCACCCCCGAAGGCTCCTTGCGGATCAAGACGAACGGCATCTCAAACTCGCGCAGCAGCATCATCCGTGCCGCGATCTGTACCCGCCCGTTTCCCGCCTGCTCGATCAATTCCGTTATCGAAGGGGGTAGTTCGCCAAGCGTTTCAGATTGTTTGCTTGCGGCCTTGGTGATGCCGGCTTTGTAGATGTCCCAGAGCTCAGCGCTGAGCTGGTCGGCCTGTTCTTTGGTCAAGCCGCTTGGCAGGCCTACCTCTGCGTCGAATGCCTTGAGCTTGGCGAGCTCGCCACCGGTCTCAGCGATCGCGGCGGTCGCCCGCTCGGTAAGCACGGCCGGGTCTTCCCGCGGCGCTCCCACAGACACACAGCCACACATCAATGTAACGATGAGGAGGGAACAGCACGTGGTCTTTTGGAGCATCAAGTTTCCTAGCAGGCAGGGGGACCTCAGGGCGAGATCTTCTCTACGCCGCACCTGCTAGGGCAGTTCCTTAATCGCACAACTTATGTGCCGGCAGGCGACTTTTGCGGCACGACTGTTCGCAGATGGAGCTCTTTCTTCTGCGCGTCATCGACCGGCGAGGGGGCCTCGGTCATCAGGTCGGCGCCGTTCTGTGTCTTGGGGAACGCGATCACGTCGCGGATGTTGGTCGTGTCGCAAAGGTGCATCACGATCCGGTCCAGGCCGAACGCGATGCCGCCATGGGGCGGGGCGCCGTAGCTGAGCGCGTCGAGCAGGAAGCCGAACTTGGCCCTGGCCTCGTCGTCGTCGATGCCCAGCAGCTTGAAGACCTTGCCCTGCACGTCCGAGCGGTGGATACGGATCGAGCCGCCGCCCAGCTCGCTGCCGTTGAGCACGAGGTCGTAGGCGTTGGACTTGATCGACGCGATCGTGTTGTGGTCGGCCGACTCGAGCTTGTCGACGTCCTCGGGCTTGGGCGCGGTGAACGGGTGGTGGAGTGATTTCCACCGCTTGGCGTTGTCGTCCCACTCGACCATCGGGAAGTCGACGATCCAGACCCACTGCCAGTCGCCTTGCTTGACCATGCCCAGGTCGTGGCCGAGCTTGACGCGGAGCTCGCCCAGCACGCGGTGCACGGTCGCGGGCTTGGCATCGACGCCGAAGCACAGCAGGTCGCCATCTTCGGCACCGGTCGCCGCGATCAGTTCGTCCGTGATCGGCTCGAGGAACTTAGCCACGCCTGTCGCGAGCTTGCCGCCCTCGATCTTGGTCGTCGGCAGGCCGCCTGCCCCGAACTCCTTGGCGAACTCGGCCAGGGCATCGGTCTCTTTGCGCGACATCGTTGCGCCGCCGGGCACGCGGATCGCCTTGACGATCCCGCCCGCAGCGATCGCGCCGCTGAAGACCTTGAAGTCTGTCTTCGCGCAGGCCTCGGTGACATCGATGAGCTGCATGTCGAAGCGCAGGTCCGGCCGGTCGCTGCCGTACTTCTCCATCGCCTCGGCGTAGGCCATGTGCGGGATCGGGTCCGGGAGCTCAACACCCAGCACCTCTTTCCAGACCTTACGGATCATGCCCTCGTTCGTCGCGATCACATCCTCCTGCGAGACAAACGACATCTCCATGTCCAGCTGCGTGAACTCGGCCTGCCGGTCGGCGCGTGGGTCCTCATCGCGGAAGCAGCGGACGATCTGGAAGTACTTCTCGACGCCGCCGACCATGCAGATCTGCTTGAAGATCTGTGGCGACTGTGGGAGTGCGTAGAACTCGCCCGGCTGGAGGCGTGAGGGGACGAGGAAGTCGCGGGCTCCCTCCGGCGTCGACCGGCAGAGGAAGGGCGTCTCGATCTCGTAGAAGCCCTGCTCGTCGTAGTAGTCGCGCATCAGCTTCGCGACGCGGTGGCGGGTCTTGAGGATGTTCAGGGCCCTGGGCCGACGCATATCGATGTAGCGGTACCGCAGGCGCGTCTCTTCGCCGACCTTCTCGGCTTCATCGGGGATGAACGGCGGGGTGGCGGCGTCGGCGAGGACCTCCGCATCGGTGCAGTCGACCTCGATGTCGCCCGTATCGAGCTTCGGGTTCGCGCCGCCCTCGCGGTCGATGCACTTGCCGGTGATGGTGATCACGTCCTCCCGGCGGAGCTTCTGTGCCAAGGCGTGGGCGTCCTTGCTCTCGGGGTGGAAGACAATCTGTGTGACGCCTTCGCGGTCGCGGAGGTCGATAAAGCGGACCCCGCCGAGGTCGCGGTAGTTGTTGACCCAGCCCGCGAGGGTGGCGGTTTGGCCGACGTGGTCTTTGCGCAGTTCGTTGCAGTGGTGGGTGCGTTGCATGTTGAGCGTCTAACGTTTAGGGCCTAGCGTATCGCGTCGGAAACGGGACATCGCGGCCGACGAGGCGGAGCATGATACCATTCCTACGTGACCAAAAACCTCACCAACCTCAACACATTTGGCTCTACGCTAAACGCTAGGCCCTAAACGCTAAACACCGCCTATGTTCACCGGCATCGTCCAAACCACCGCGAAGATCCTCGATTCGACCCCCACCGAAACCGGCCGACGCCTCACCGTTGAGCGCGGCAAGCTGCGGGGCCCGGTCAACCATGGCGACTCGATCTGTGTCTCCGGCGTCTGCCTGACCGCGGTCGACATCACCGACGAAGCGCTTGGCTTTGATGTCATCCACGAGACACTGATGAAAACGTCCATCGGTGCGCTGGGTGTTGGCCAAGCTGTCAATCTCGAACCCGCGGTGACGCCGAGCCAGCCGATGGGCGGGCACTTCATGCAGGGGCATGTCGACGGGCTGGCGGTCATCGATGCGATCCATACCGACGGTGGCGAGTGGCGGATCACGCTCAAGCCCGACGCGGGGGCGGAGGGGCTGATGGACTACATCATCCCGCGCGGCTCGGTCGCGATCGATGGCGTATCGCTCACCCTGGCCCGTGTGAGTGGGGCGACTTTTGATGTGGCGCTCATCCCCGCCACACTCGGCCTGACCACGCTTGCTCAGCGCGAGGCGGGTGACCGCGTCAATATCGAGGCCGACATCCTCGCGAAGACGATTGTGCATCAGATGCACCGCATGCGTGGCAAGGCAAGCGGTGAGACAGCGGTCACGATGGAGCTGCTGCGTGAGTCGGGTTTTATGGATTAGTCACGATAGCTCCGGGTGGGAACCCGGAGCACCCAGATGCACTCATAATCGTCTATACGAGTGCTCCTAGCTCCGGGTTCCCACCCGGAGCTACGGGGCTCACGCCACATTCGAGCGTCTGAATCGGAGCGAGCCCGCTTCTTTGGACACCGCCAGACACAGCACGGTGAGGTCGTCTTTCTGGTTGAGCGAGCCGGCCTGCCCATCGAGGTTGTCTTCGAGCCGCTTGATCGCGGCGGCAGGGTCGCCGTTGCCCAGGTCGAGGAACTCCTTGGCGTAGTTCTCGTTGGCGACCTTGCGGACGCCCTTGTCGTTGACGTTCTCGTCGTCGGGGAAGGCGCACTCGAAGCCGTCGCTATAGATGAGCAGGCGGTCGCCTGGTTCGAGTTGGACGGTGGCTTCTTCGTAGGCCTCGTCCTCGAAGACGCCGAGCAGGCCGCCCTCGGGCTCGACGGTTTCGACCCGGTCGTCCTCGCCGCGCAGCAGCATCGGGAACGGGTGCCCGGCGCGTGCCATAGTGAGGGTCATCGTCCGGGTATCGAGCACACCGTAGCAGGCGGTCGCGAAGCGGACCTTGCCGTTCTGGGTGCTGATCATGTCGGCGTTGAGCTGCGCGAGGGCCTGCGCGGGGGTGAGCAGGCAGTAGCCGTCGGGCGCGTTCGGGTCGATGCGTTTGCCGCGGAGCGATCGTTTGATGTAGACGGTCATGAGCGCCGCGGGCACGCCGTGGCCGACCGCGTCGGCGACGAAGAACCCGATGTGGTGCTCGTCGAGCCGCTGGACATCGTAGATGTCGCCGCTGACGTAGCCGGCGGGGCGGTAGAGCACGTGGAACGAGAGGTCCTCAAGGCTTGGCAGTTCACCGGGCAGGAACTCGCGCTGGAACTGCGCGGCCATGCGCAGCTCTTCGTCCAGCTTGCCGATCTGTGAGCACAGGCCCCGGTGTTGGATGGTCAGGACCTTGACTTCGCGTCGCATCGCGGCGAGGGTCGGCGCCTGGCTGAGCAGGGTCTGTAAGACGATGCAGGCCTCTTCCGGTGCCGTGCCGGGCGGGCAGGCGACGATGCCCTCGGCGTGCTGCTCGCCGAGTGATTCGGTCCCACCGGGCCGGGTGAGCAGTGTGGGCAGGTGGCGGTCCTCGCATTCGCCGGTGATCGCGAAGAGGTCCCCCGCGGTGGGGTTATCAAGCAGCAGCCAGACCGACTCGATATCGTTAAGCATCTCAGGTTCTTCGAGCACGCGGTCGACCGCCTGCACGGAGATATTTGGCCGATCCCGGCCGCGCCAATGCGAAAGGACCTTCTGCACCCCGCTAGGCACGTTGTCCTGAGAGGCACCTACATCTCTAATGACCAACATCCGACTCATCCGAAGCCTCCTCATGACCGCTACAAGCTCGCTGGCTTGACAGTTATCGGAGACATCGACTTATTGGGCTTCTAACTGAAGCACCGCTTCGGGCAGTTCGACCTTCTCGCCGCGTCGCAGGCCCAGCTCTTCGATCTTCCCACCGGCGAGTTCGATGGCGTACAGGATCGGACCGGCCGTGGGATAGCCCGAAGCGGGGTTTTTCCATCGCGGGCTGCCGATCGGCTCGATGACCTGCATCGCGTGCAGCGAATCGATATAACCGTCCTCATCGATAAAGACGACATCGATCGGCACGTAGCACCGCCGCATCTGGAACATCGTCTGCACAGGCCTGGGGAAGATAAACAGCATCCCGCCGTCCTCCGCGATCGACTTGCGGTCGGACAGGCCCTGGATCCGTGACGCGTGGTCCAACGCGAGTTCCAGCGAGAAGGTCTGGCCTTTCAGCGTCACATCGACCGTCTCGACGATGCCGGGGTCGCTACCCGCTTCGGGGCCTGCGGTGTCGGCGGGCTCGCCGCCGTTGCCACAAGCCGTGAGGCTCGGCAGCAGGGCCAGCGTCAGCACGAGTTGCATGGACCACTGGATGGCGTTTTTTAGACACGGGTTGACATCAGCCATTGCTCGTCCTCTGGCGTGAAACTCGGCGGAGCATACCCGATCTCGTCGGGGTTAAGCCGGTCGGCGAATTCGTCGGCCGACACTTCCTCGTACGCTTGGGTCAGCCCGGCCCACTTCGCGAGCAGGCCAACGACCCGGCCGCCCGGCACGCCCGCATCGCGGTAAGTCGTCAGACGGGCCGCGTCGTCGCGTTTCGCCATCCGCCGACCGCCTGCGCCCGTGACCAACGGCAGGTGCCAGTAGCGGGGCGGCTCGCCCAGCCCGAGCAGGCGGTAGAGCAGGGCCTGCCGCGGCGTCGAGTTGAGCAGGTCGTCGCCACGCACGATATCCGTGACGCCCTGTCGCGCGTCATCTACCACGACCGCGAGTTGATACGCGGGCAGCCCCGCCTTGGTCGCCAGTGCAAAGTCGCCGACCTGCGACTGGACATTGACGGCGTACGCGCCCTGCAACTCGTCCGTGAAATCAATATGCCTGTCCGGAACGATCAGACGCCACGCGTAGGAATCATCCGCCAGCAATCCGGGGGTGCCACGGTCCGCGACATACCGCCCGCTCGTCGGCCGGTTCAGCCCCGGGTAGCGTGTCTCCTGATCCGAGGCGTGCGGGGCAGACGCCGCCAACTCGATCTCCTTGCGCGTCGCATCGCAGGGGTAGATCAGCCCCTGGTCGTGCAGGCCTTGTAACGCGGTTTGGTATGGCGATAAATCCGCGCTCTGATACAGCGGCCCCTCGTCCCAATCCATCCTCAACCAGCGCAGCACGTCGATCGCCTCCTGGTCCGCGCCGCCGCGCACTCGACCGGTATCCAGGTCCTCGATCCGCAGGATGACCCGCCACCCCAGACGCCGGGCAAGTGCCCAATTCACCATGAACGTCAGCGCGTTGCCCAGGTGCAGCGTCCCCGTCGGAGACGGCGCCAAGCGGGTGGCACGTCGTGTGGATGGACGTTCTGACACAACCCGCTATCGTACCGCCATGACGCCACCCGGACGTGACACCGACGCCCCACGCAGGCCCCGGCTCGCCATCGCGCTGTCCGGCGGGGGTACGACACTGGTCAACCTCAGCGACCATATCGAGGACGGCTCACTCGATGCCGAGATCGGCTGCGTCATCGCCTCGAACCCCACCTGCAAGGGTATCGAGCGTGCTCGGCAGCGCGGTCTGCCCGTGCATGTGCTGCCGCGTAAAAACTATTCAGACAAACACGCGTTTTCAAATGAGCTTTTCCAGCTTTGCCGCGGTGACGGGGCCGACCTGCTCTGCCTTGCGGGCTTCCTCTCGCTGCTGGTGATCCCCGACGACTTCGCCGGCCGCGTGCTGAACATCCACCCATCGCTGCTGCCTAAGTTCGGCGGCAAAGGCATGCACGGCCACCACGTCCACGAAGCCGTCATCGCCGCAGGCGAGACCGAGTCCGGCTGCACCGTCCACCTCGCTGATAACACCTACGACACCGGCCCCATCCTGCTGCAAAAGGCCTGCCACGTCCTCCCCCACGACACCGCCGACACCCTCGCCGGCCGCGTCTTCGAACTCGAATGCGATGCCTACCCCCAAGCCATCACCGCGCACTGGCAGCGCCTCATTAATCCATAAGCGGTACCCGTTAACCGGAATTTCTGCGTTTTCGTCTCGCTCCAACAGCCCCAACCCCTCGCGCACAATCGGCGCGCCCCGGCGCACACCCCGCCCAAACCCGTAGCGTTGCGCAGCAATGCCCCGGGGGCTCTCAGCGACACCCCCCGGCGTTCCAAGCCAAGCCGTCCCTGCTCACTGAAGCCCCAATCACCCCCCCCGCGCGCATACACAGCGCACCTACTCACGCGTCCAACGCTTGCAAAGGACCCCACCAAAAAACATCAAAAACCACGCAAAACCCCCTGCACACGCCGCGCACACAACCCGCGAACAGCCTCACCCCTTCAGGTTCACCTGGCACTTCTCTTTCGCATACAAGTCCACCCCGTCTGCGTCCAGACGCGACTCCACGTGCCAGTACAGCTTGCCGGCGAAGAAGCCTGCCGCGCCTGCCGCCGCCTTCAACACGCCGCCCATCACGCCGTCGCCCGCGCCGTCTGCCATTTGTTTCAGCGCCGCGCCGCCCGAGCGGACCTCCGCGCTGGTCGGCGCGAGCAGGTCGAAGTTGTAGCCCTGCTCGAAGCCCGCCTGGAAGTCGCGTGTTTCTTCAAGGACGTGGTCGTAGCGGTACACCTCGACGTACTCGGTCGTCTTATCCCCGTCGCTGTCCCGCTTGGTGCGCTTCTCACGGGCGACGAGCGACACCTTCAACAGGCCGCGGATGTCCTTCTTCGCGATGAGGTTGACCCTGCCGCTCAGCAGTTCTTCGGAGTTTGCGGTGTCGCGGCTGAGCTCGAGTTCAAGCCTGCCCTTCATGAACCGGGCCAGGTAGTACGCGGCGATGCTGCCGCCGATGAGCAGGACGATTCCGCCGAGGATGTAGGGCATCGGTTGGCTCCGAGGTCGTATCGAAGCCTGCATCCTATCGCATGACGGTTCCATGAATACGGGAACATCACGCAATAAACTCGCAGATCAGGAAGACGCCGAGACCTGACGCCAGACCAGCCATGCGGCCAGGCCGGCCATCACCGTCTCGAGCACGACGATCGAGTAGATGAACATGCTCAGGCTCTTGAGCGTGATGATCGTCGCCCAGCGGTAGGCCGTCAGGCAGCCGTAGGTCAGCAGGCCGAACCAAAGCCCCGCTTCGGTCATGCCCGGGCTGAATGCACAGAGCAGGAAGAAGGCGCCCATCGCCAGTTCGAGCCCGCCGTAGACGACCAGGTACTCGCTCTTGGCGGAGCTGTTGGGCAGGCCGAACCCGATCGCGGCGCTGGTTTTCATAGGCAGCAGCGTGCACCACAGGGCCAGGCCGATGTACAGCACGCCGTTGACGATGAGGAAGGCCTGGGCCATGGGCGTATCGTAGGCGGGGTTTGCCTTCATTCAGAGCACGAAGCGTAAAAACGTGTCCGAGACGTACGCACCACAGCCGGGCACCTATGGGCCCCGGACACGCAAGCGGTTGCTTGCCTGAACAGCCCCCGTGTTCTCGCGTCCGGCGTCCGTAGCCCGCCGGCTATTCCACACTCCTCGTACACGTCCTAAGCGAGTGGCACAAGTTCTGGCAGATTGGTGCCACTCGCTTACGCTTCGTGCTCTGACAGGCCGCCAAACCCGCTCCCGCGGGTCGGGGGGCGGGTTTTATCACACGCGGGAGGGCCGGGGTCGGTATGCTTGTGTCGCCGAAGGATCGAGGGGCCATCTCGCCGGGCTTTTCAGGCCGGCCGCGTCGAAGGAACGACCCGAAACCCAAGCCCCGGGCAAAGGGCAGGTTTGCCGCCTGACCCGAGGCGATCATGCCGCGCAGTTGCGGCGAGTTAGAGACACCATGAGCGAGTTTATTGACGCCATCACGAGCCCCGTTAACTTCGGCCTGAGCATCATGCTTGTCTGTGTTGTTGGCTATTGGCTGCTGGTCATCTTTGGCGCATTGGCACCCGACTCGCTGGATTTTGACTTTGACCTGGATGGCGAGGCGGACCTCGAAATAGACGCGGACCATGGGCCGGGTGGCTTAGGACTGGCCAAGTTCTTTAATGTTGGCGAAGTCCCGCTGATGGTCCTCCTGTCGGTCTTTCTCGGCGTGCTATGGCTCTCAGGCGTGCTGTTACACCCGTATATCGGGGCGTGGGGGCTCCTGGTCCAGATCGCGCTGCTTGTCCCGATGGCGATCGGCTCGCTGTTTGCCACGAAGCTGCTGACCCAGCCGTTTAAGACATTGCTCAAGCAGCTCCGTAGCGGCGAAGACGCAGGCAAGATTGAACTCATCGGGCAGCGCTGCCGGATCATCTCCGCGGTTGCCAACACCAACACCGGCCAGGCCGAGGTACAGACCGCCGGTGCGCCACTGCGGCTGAATGTGCGTACCGCAGATGCTGCACAAGAGCTGCAAAAAGGTGACGAGGCGGTAATCGTCATCGATCGAAATCAACAAGGGATTTATATCGTTCGGGGATTCTGAAATGGAGATCACTATGGCAGACGGAACAATGGCATTGCTCGCAAACTCAGGCTTGATCGCGATCACGATCTTTGTGGGTCTCGGGGTACTCATTTTCTTCGGCTTCCTCTTGCTGGTGGTGAACTGTTACCGCAAGGTCGAGCCGGGCACTGCGATCGTCATCCGCGGCGGACGCAAGGCAAAAGTCAGTTTCAACGGCGTCATCGTCGTGCCGGTGATTAACCGTGCAGACGTCATGGACATCTCGGTCAAGCGGATCGAGATCTACCGGCATGGGAGCGAGGGCCTGATCTGTATGGACAACGTCCGTGCGGACATCAAGGTCGCGTTCTTCATCCGTGTCAACAACGTCGAGAAAGACGTGCTCCAGGTCGCCGACTCCATTGGCGTCAAGCGTGCATCCGACCCGGACAAGCTGTTCGAGCTCTTCGACGCGAAGTTCTCCGAGGCCCTGAAGACCGTCGGCAAGAAGTTCGACTTCACCGACCTCTACACCGAGCGTGACAAGTTCAAGGACGAGATCCTTGCCCACATCGGCACGGACCTGAACGGCTACATCCTCGACGACGCGGCGATCGACTACCTCGAGCAGACCGACCTCGAGAAGCTGGACCCGCAGAACATCCTCGACGCCGAGGGCATCAAGAAGATCACCGACCTGACCGCCAAGGAGGCGGTGCTGGCCAACGACATCGCGCGTGAGAAAGAGAAGACGATCAAGAAGCAGGACGTCGAGGCGCGTGAAGCGATCCTTGAATTGGAACGGCAGGAAGCCGACGCGGTCGCGAAGCAGAAGCGTGAGATCGAGACCGTGCAGGCCCGCGAGGAAGCCGAGGCCAAGAAGGTCGAAGAAGAGGAGCGGTACAAGTCGGAGAAGGCCCGCATCGCGACGGAGGAAGAGCTGGGAGTCGCCGAGGAGAACAAGCAGCGGCAGGTGATCATCGCGGCCCGCAACCGGGAGAAGGCGGACAAGGTCGAGGCCGAACGCGTCGCGCGGGAGCAGCAGCTCGAGGCGACCGAGCGGCAGCGGCTGGTCGAACTGGCGGTCATCGAGAAAGACAAGGCTGTTGAGGTCGAGAAGAAGGCGATCCAGGACGTGATCCGCGAGCGTGTGGTCGTCGAGCGGGCCGTCGTGGAAGAGCAAGAGAAGATCAAGGACACCGAAGAGATCGCGGCGGCCAAGCGTGCCAAAGAGGTGCAGGTCACCGGGGCGCAGGCGGTGGCCGAGGAAGACAAGGTCAAGGAAGTCAAGAAGGCCGAGGCCGGCAAGCTGGCCAGCCAGTTCGAGGCGGACGAGATCCTGATCGAGGCGGAGGCCAAGCGTGCCGCCGCTGAGAAGGAAGCGCAGGGCAAGATCAAGCTTGCCGAGGCGGCCCGCGCCGAGCAGGCCGCCACCGGCCTGGCCGAGGCGGAAGTGATGAACGCCAAGGCGGGGGCGGTACAGAAGTACGGCGGGGCGGAAGCCGAGGTCGTGCAGAAGAAGGCCGAGGCGGAGGCCGCGGGCGACCTGGCGATGGCCGAGGCGATCCAGGCCAAGGGCCTGGCCGAGGCGGAAGCCGAGCGTGCGAGCCTGGACGCGCAGGCGGAAGGCATGCAGAAGAAGTACGCCGCCGAAGCAGAAGGCGTCGCCGCGAAGGCGGAGGCCATGCAGAAGCTCGACGGCGTCGGCAAGGAGCACGAGGAGTACAAGCTCCAGCTCGACAAGGACCTCAAGGTCGAACTCGCCGAGATCAACATCAAGAAGGACATCGTTGCCGAGCAGGCAAAGATCCTCGGCGAAGCGCTCAAGTCCGCCAAGATCGACATCATCGGCGGCGAGACCGAGATCTTCGACACGCTGCTGCACTCGGTCACCCAGGGCAAGCGTGCCGACCGGCTCTTCGACTCCAGCCGGCACCTGTCGGACATCAAGTCGACGTTCTTCAACGGCGACGGCGAGTACTTCGGCCGGCAGCTGCAGAAGCTCATCGACCGGTTCGGGATCGAAAGCGAAGACGCGAAGAACCTGAGCATCGCCGCGCTCGCCGCGCAGCTCCTGGCCAAAGACAAGGGCGGCAAGCTGAAAGAACAGATCACCGAGCTGCTTGGCCTGGCCGAGCAGGCCGGCGTCGAAGACCAGACCGTGGGCTCGTTGGGGCTGCTGAATTAACGCGGATGAACCGGGCTTCCGGGGACCGGTCGGGCGCACTGCTAGCGTGCCCCGGCCAACCCGGTGGCGGGGGATAAGCCTCGCCCTCCCGGACAACCGTCAGCAATACGTATCAATCAAACCCCATCGCGCTGAGCCATGGCTGAACCAAGCGAAACAACCCAACAGCCGGCGACCTCCGGCCACGCCGAGGGCGAGCAGCTCGACCAGGGTACCTACGAGGTCATCAAGAACCGGCTCAACGAGCAGGGCGGCGCGCTGCGCACCAAGCTCGACCAGCTCAATACCGCCCGCAAGGATGTCTTCGGCTCGATCGAGTTCAAGCTCACCAACACCGACCGGATTACCACCGCCCACAACTGCATCCCACGCGACATGGTCGCCATCGGTAAGCAGGTCCTCGTCGGCTACAACGTGCAGTTCGGGCTCAAGCAGGGGATCGATCTGTCGGACGTGTTCGCCTGCTTCGATTTCGTAGACGGTAAGTTCGAGCCCAAGCCGCTGGAACTCCTCAACAACGAAGCGTTCGAGAAGGATTTCGCGGACCTGTACCGGTACTACAAGACGACCACGTTCGCGAAGTTCTTTGTCAAGGGCCCGTTCCTGTACATGAAGTTCCGCGTGGGTCGGGATGTGAACGATTTCAAGGCGTTCAAGTGGGCTTTTGAAGGCACCGGCGACGAACGTGGTATCAAGTACCTCGATAACCGATCCGACCACGAGGTCCGCTATCCCGATCAGCACGACTTCCGCTGGACCCGTGCCGGCAGGGACGAGCAGCGCTCCGGCGCACACCCGCATATCGCCATCGACGACCGTGTCTTCGTCGAGACGACCCACGGCGACTTGACCATCAAGATCGAGGACAATACGGCCACGGGGCAGGGTATCTACGCCGAGCCCGTCGACGACCCGGATCAGACGCTCGACGATGCGGAGTACGAGTACGTCGTGGATGGCCACCTGATCCTGCTTCGGGTCCGCCCGTACCAGGAGCGCACACACCGCTACTTCATTTTCAACGATAAGCTCAAGGAAGTGCACCGCTGCGACGCGCTCGGGCACGCCGCGATCCTCCTGCCGGATGATCACGGATTGATGTTCGCGGGCGGGTACTACCTCGCGACGGGCGAGCTGCAGTCCTTCCCCAACGTGCCGGACAACTTGACGTTTGAGAAGCGTGTCGCCGCGCCCAACGGCGAGGACCACCTCTACGTGTTCTACAACCGGCTTTCAGGCACCTACGTGCTCATGGCATACAACCTGATCGGGCAGAAGGTCGAGACGCCGACGATCTGCAACGGCTACTCGTTCCTCGAGGACGGCACGCTCGTCTACTTCATCGCCGATGATGAGCCGCAGAAGCACCACGCCGTGCAGGTCTGGCAGACGCCGATCGTCGGGCCCAACTTCGTCCCCGAAGAGCAGAGCGACAGCTACCTCTACAAGATCGGCAACCGCGATATCGTCCGCGGCATGGCCGAGTGCACGCAGGTGCTCGGGCTCATCGACCGGGATGACCCGTATGCGGAACTGTACCTGGACATCGTCTCGACGACGCAGGACCTGCTCGACTCGTTCTTCTGGCTCGGCGACGAGGCGTGCTATGGCCTGGCGAAGACGCTGACCGAGATCCGCGATACCGCGCAGGCCGCTGTCGGCGAGTTCGAGAAGGTCACCCGCATCCGCAAGAACACCCGGCAGCAGACGGATGCTGTCGCCCAGGAAGCCAAGGACCTGGTCAACCGCAACGCGACTCGGATCTACGACAATATCAACGTCTACGTCGAGGCGCTCGGCTCGCTCCGCGGCGTGCGCGGCCGGATCATCGGGCTCAAGGAGCTGCGCTACGCCGATGTTACGCTGATCGATGAGCTTGAGAAAGACGTGCAGGAGCAGGTCGAGTCGCTGAGCCAACGAACGGTTGACTTCCTGCTGCAGGACGCCTCACTCGCGCCTTATGAGGCTGCCGCAAGCGAGCACGAGGCCGGGATCGAAGCCGTCACCAAGGTCACCGAGGCCAAGGAGCTCGAAGAAGCCATCCTTAAGACCTCCGGCGAGTTGGAGATGCTCATCGACATCGTCGGCAACCTCAAGATCGATGACGCCACCCAAAGGACCGCCATCATCGACGGCATCAGCGCGATCTTCGCCGAGCTCAACGCCTCGCGGACCAAGCTCCGCAACAAGACGCAGGAGCTGGGCAAGACCGAGGGCATCGCCGAATTCAACAGCCAGCTCAAGCTGCTCAACCAGTCGGTCGTGAACTTCCTGGACCTCTGCGACACACCCGAGAAGACCGACCAGTACCTGACCAAGGTCATGGTGCAGGTCGAGGAGCTGGAAGGGCGGTTCGCGGAGTTTGATGAGTTTGTGCTGCAGCTTACCGAGAAGCGGGACGAGGTTTATAACGCGTTTGAAAACCGTAAGGTCCAGCTCGTCGAGAAACGCAACAAGCGGGCCAACGCACTGGCACAGGCCGCGGACCGGATCCTCGGCGGGATCAAGTCGCGTGTCGAATCCATGGACGAGGTCGAGCAGATCAACGGCTACTACGCCGGCGACCTGATGATCGACAAGCTCCGCGATATCGTCGAAGAGCTGGGCGAGCTCGACGACACCGTCAAGGTGGACGATATTCAGTCACGTTTGAAATCCATCCGAGAGGACGCGGTCCGCCAACTCAAGGACCGCAACGAACTGCAGGAGGGCGGCAACGTCATCCGCTTCGGCAAGCACCGCTTCTCGATCAATATCCAGAACATCGATCTTACGACGGTCATGCGTGACGACCAGATGCAGCTGCACCTGGCGGGCACGCGCTTCTTCGAGCCGATCACCGACGAGGCTTTCAACGCGACGCGACCCGTCTGGGACCGCGAGGTCGTATCGGAGTCCGATGAGGTGTACCGCGCGGAGTTCCTCGCCTACCTGATCTACGAAGCCGCAACCTCGTCCCGGGGTGCTTCAGCACCCGGGTCCATCCCAGCGCTTGAAGACCTCAACGCCCTTGAAGACGACGACTTACTCACCGTTGTCCAGAAGTTCATGGCCCCACGCTACAGCGAGGGCTACACCAAAGGCGTCCACGACGCCGACGCCGCGAAGATCGTCCGTGAACTCGCCGTGATCGGCACCTCCATCGGCCTGCTGCGTTTCCCCAGCGCCGCCCGCGCGATCGCCTCGATGTTCTGGCTGACCCGTGGCAACAACGCCGAGCGTGCCTTGCTCCGGGCTCAACTCGTCGGCTTCGGTGCCGTCCGCCGGCTGTTCCCCGAGGCACAGAAGCAGCGGCTCTATATCCAACGGGCCCAGTCGCTGCTCAAAGACTTTGCGATGGACCATCCGGCGTTCGACGCGGCGCTGGCCGAGCAGGCAGGCAGCTACCTCTTCCATCAGCTCACCACCCATGCGAGCGGTTTCGTCACCAGCCCGGAGGCCTCCGCACTGGTCGAAGCTTTTGAAACCCAGCTCACCGACGGTGCCAAGCGAACCGACTTCGAACAGTCGCTTGCGGACCTCGATGATCACCCGGTCGAGAAGTTTACGCTGATCCGCGACTGGCTGAGCGCGTTCCTTGATGGGGATGCCTCGCCCGCCGAGGTCGATGCGCTACGGGAATATCTCGACGAGGCCGCCGCGCTGATCTATGAGGGCCGCAACGAGTTGGGCCGGGTGCTCGACGTCTCGGTCCGCCGATCGATCGAAGGATTGATTGGGTCGCACGGCAACATCCAGAGCGGCACCATCGAGCTGCACTTCAACAGCTTTATGTCGCGCCTCGCCCGTTTCGCCGCCGAGGACGTGCCGCGTTTCGAGCAGTACACCGAACTGAAGAAACAGTTCATCGATGATGCCCGCGACGAGATGCGGCTCGAAGAGTTCGAGCCCAAGGTGCTCACGAGTTTTGTCCGCAACAAGCTCATCGACTCAGTATTCCTCCCGCTCATCGGCGACAACCTCGCCAAGCAGATCGGTACGACCGGCGAGAACAAACGCACCGACCGGATGGGCCTGCTGCTGCTCATCTCGCCGCCCGGCTACGGCAAGACGACCCTCATGGAGTACATCGCCAACCGCCTGGGCATCGTCTTCATGAAAATCAACGGCCCGGCGATCGGCCACGGCGTCACATCCCTCGACCCTGCCGAAGCGCCCAACGCCTCGGCCCGCGAGGAAGTCGAAAAGCTCAACCTTGCCTTTGAGATGGGCGACAACGTGCTCATTTACCTCGACGACATCCAGCACACCAACCCAGAGTTACTCCAAAAGTTCATCTCGCTCTGCGATGCTCAGCGAAGGATCGAGGGCGTCTACAAGGGCAGGACCCGCACCTACGACCTGCGCGGCCGCAAGGTCGCCGTCGTCATGGCCGGCAACCCGTACACCGAGAGCGGCGAGAGCTTCCGCCTGCCCGACATGCTCACCAACCGGGCGGACACCTACAACCTCGGCGACATCATCGGCGAGCACGGCGAGGCCTTTAAGCTCAGCTACCTCGAGAACTGCCTGACTTCCAACCCGACGCTCAACCCGCTCGCAACGCGCAGCCAATCGGACGTGTACGCGATCGTGAAGTACGCCGAGACAGGCAGCCGAGAGGGGCTCGAGTTCGAGGGCAACTACGCGACGCAGGAGATCGAGGAGATGGCCTCGGTGATGCAGAAGCTCTTCACCGTCCGCGACATCATCCTCAAGGTCAACCAGCAGTACATCCTCAGCGCCGGCCAGGAAGACCAGTACCGCACCGAGCCGCCGTTCCTGCTGCAGGGCTCGTACCGGAACATGAACCGGCTGGCCGAGAAGGTCGTGCCGGTGATGAACGACGAGGAGCTGATGCGGCTGGTCATCGCGACCTACGAGCAGGATGCGCAGACGCTGACCACCGGTGCCGAGGCGAACCTGCTGAAGTTCAAGGAGCTCATCGGCGTCATCACGGAAGAAGAGCAGCAGCGTTGGACCGATATCAGGCAGGCCTTCCAACGCAACAACGCGGTCAACGCGATGGGCGGGGACAGCACCGCCGCGGTCGTCGGCCAGCTCACCGCGTTCAACCAGGGCCTGGGCGGGATCAAGCAAGCCATCGGCGGGGCGGTGACCAAGCTCGCCGAGACCAACGGCCAGGCCGACGCCGAGGCAGACGAGCAGCCCTCGCTCGGCGAACAACTCGCACCGGTGTTGTCTCAAGTCGCAAGCCTCGGCGAACGCCTCGACGGTATCCGTGATGCCCTCGACGCCGGGGCCAACGAGCTGGCGAGGGCCGCGACGGCTCAGCCACAGCCGATCGAAGAAAAACCCACCAAGAAGACGCCGACCAGCGTCACCGCGAAGCTCGACAAAAAGACGCTCGACGCCCTGCACGAGCTGACCGAGAAGCTCGGGAACCTGCCCGTGGTTCAACCCCTATCGCCGCCTAACGCGGGGGGAGATTCAGCACCCGTGCCAGCGCTCGCTCAACCCCGCGGCGGGACTAGCCCGCCGGCTAACGCCGCCCCATCCCAACAGGAGATCACCGTCGTCAACAAGATCCCCGCGACATTCCTCTACGTGATGAAGGAGCAGTTCGCGTTGATGAAGGGCTGGCTCGAGCCCTTGACCCGGATCACCGCCGACCAGGACGACCAGCTCAAGGGCCTGCACGACAAGATCGAGCAGGTGCTGGGCAAGTACGACACCATGATCGACCGGTTGGAGAAGAACAAACCGGCTGGTGGGTCGGAGGCGGACGTGATCGATGACGACGCCTAGGGCCGCATAAACGCCCGGCCAGCGATTGCTAAGGCCGCACCGGCCATCGCGACGATGTAGGATGCATAACGATGGTGGATTAAAAACAACCGCCGCAGGCCATTTGGAGACCCCCTCATGTTCAAAGCGATCGGCCGATACTTCCGAGCCCTGGGCTACCTCGTCACCGGCAGGATCGACGCCGCGCGCCGCGCCGTGTCGACCAGCCCGCACGTCGTCAACGCCACCTTCGATCAGATCATCGAGTCCAAGCGCAAGAGCGTCCAGCAGTACAAGGACGCGATCGCCCGGCTGATCGTCCAGCACGAAGCGAAGATGAGCAAGATCAAGTCGCTGACCGAGGACGTCAACCGGCTGGAGCAGCTCAAGGAGGGCGCAGCAGCCAAGGCACGTACGGTTGTCACTGAGATGAAGGCCACGGGCGCGGGCATGGAGCAGATCAAGGCCGGCGAGGACTACCAGACGTGCATGAACGCCTTCAACGACTTCTCGGTCAAGATCACCGAGAAGACCGACCACATCGGCGAGCTTGAAGGAGACGTCAAGGAGCTCGACGGCACGATCTCCGGCCACAAGATCCAGCTGCAGCAGATGCTGCGCGATATCGAAGACCTCAAGGAAGAGCAGGCCACCACCGTCGCCGAGATCATCACGGCCAAGGAAGAGGCCGAGCTCAACGACATGCTCGCGGGGATCAGCTCCGACCGCACCAGCAAAGAGCTTTCCGATATGCGGCAGCTGCGTGAGGAGATGAAGGCCAAGGCAACCGTCAGCAAGGAGTTGGCCGGCACCGACACCAAGGCGCAGGAAGCCGAGTTCATCGCCTACGCGACAAAGAACAAGGCGAGCGATGAGTTCGACCAGCTGATCGGCTTGGCCGGCGAAGCGGATAGCGCCTCGAAGGATGCGCCCGAGCAGGCCGAGGGCGAGTCGAAGCTTCCGGAGTAGGTTGAAACCACAGATTCACACGGATTCACACCGATCAATTCATTTGGCTTGATCTGTGTTGATCTGTGTGCATCTGTGGTTTCATGAATTACAAGAGTAAAGTCATGCCAACCGACGCCCCCAAGTACGCCTTCTTCAGCGACCTCGCGCGGATCGTCAACGCCGGGCAGTCGCGCAGCGTGCTCGTGACGGGTGATGTGCACGACCTCTTCTTTGTAGGTGAGAAGCCCAGCAAGCTCGACGATGCGGACAAGCAGCAGGGCGATGGGCTGGCCGGCGAGTATCTGCCGCTGATGCCGTACCTCTGCAAGCAGTGCGATATCCCCGGCACGGTTGTGCTTGTTTACGAGCTCAACGGCCCGATCCGCTGCGTCGATCCCGGCGACCACAAGCGGCTCCGTGAAGCATGGATCACCTGGAAGACCGGCCTCTCACCGGACCACTTCACGCTCAAGGCCCTGACCGACCCGGACGCGGGCAAGAAGAAGCAGCAACTCGAGCAGAGCTTCGACCAGCACATCAACGAGGCGACGGGTAAGCCGACGGTGGCGTTGGAGCTGCTGCGGCAACTCACCCTCTGCGCCCAGCATGCACGGCGTCACGCGCTGCGCAAGAGCGATGGCTTTAAGCTCATCATCCTCATCGAGGCGGCGGACCTCCTGATGCCCGCGGGGGATGGCGACATCACCAAGCTCGGCCAGGCCGACCGTCACCGCATCGCGATTATGCAGGACTGGCTCAGCGACCCGGGGTTCATCGAGGGGGATGACACGCTGATCATGCTCGCCGAGTCCCGCAGCGCGGTGCATGGCCGAGTCTCGAAGCTGCCGCAGGTGCTCAGCGTCGCCGTGCCCTCGCCTGACAAGGGCGTGCGTCGGCACTATCTGGACTGGTTTTGTTCCCAGCGCGAAAAAGAAGACAAACCGCTGCCGATGATCAGCGACTTGAACCCCCCTCCCTGGAGGGAGGGGCAGGGGAGGGTGTCGGATCATTTTGAAAGCCAGGGCTTGGACAGGTGGATCGAAGGCTCGGCACCCTCCCCCGGAAGTTCCCCCGACCCCTCCCTCCAGGGAGGGGGGTACCCCGATCCTCACCCTCGATCCTCTTCCTGCGGCGACCCCGTCCGCGCACAAGTGGCGCATGAAATCGTGCTCGATGGGGACGTGCTGCAGCGGCTCGGCGGGCCGGTGCGGATCGACTACCCGGGCGTGCCTTTGACGGAGGCGGCGGCGCTGCTGGGGCGGGACTACGGCGGGATGCGGCGGTGGCTGCCGGTGGGCGCGGGGCGGTCGCGGGTCGAGCGGGATACGTTGGGCAGGCGGGGGCGGACGTACGACGGGCGGCTGCAGTGGGCGGCGTTTGAGGACCCGGGGTACGCGTTGAAGGTGCGGTACGAGCCGCCGGGGCGGCACAACCGGCGGGGGCGCGAGGTGCCGGTCGTGTGGAGCGATCACCCGCTGGACCCCGGCGCGAGCAAGGGCCGGCCGCCGGCCTGGTGGTGGGGGTCGATGTGGACGGGGTTGTCGGAGAAGATCCCGTCGGCGTTTGAGCAGGTGGTGCAGCGCGTGCCGAGGCTCATGCCGTACCCGAGTCAGCATGGTGAGGGGGAGCGAGCGTTGCGGTTCCGGGG
This sequence comes from Planctomycetota bacterium, assembly GCA_039024275.1. Taxonomy (GTDB): domain Bacteria; phylum Planctomycetota; class Phycisphaerae; order Phycisphaerales; family Phycisphaeraceae; genus JAHQVV01. Next base: position 64,093 of record JBCDKD010000026.1, read on the forward strand.
GTGGTTGTGGACGTGCCCGTGCTGCGGGAAGGCGGTGCCGAAGCTGTACGCGCCGCTGCCGGTGTGGACGATCGGGCAGTACCTGGGTGTGGAGGAGGGGCTGGCGGTGGAGGGGCTGAGCGGCGAGTGGCTGCCGGGCGTGATAGACCGGTGGGCGGGCCGCCGGCGGCTGAAGTGTCGGCGGTGTTGGCGGGTCCGCGACGGCGGGGCGGCGGACTTGCACGGCTGGAACGAGTTCGTCGCGTATATGAGCGGCGGGCTGCTCTATGGCCACGAGGTCGAGCAGCCCGCAGACTTCCAATACGAACGCAGGCGGGCCTACGTGAAGCGGCCACGCAAGAAGCCAAAGGCAGCGCCCCGCGAACACGTCGATCCGCCCGCCCTCACCGGCGCTGCCGGCCCGGTTTCAACGGCATGACGTGAAAATACCACTAAAGGGGGCTGGTTAAGGCCTATTTGGAGCGATATGTTTGTGAAGCATTTCTAGTTTTCTCTTGGAG
>JBCDKD010000027.1:0-64307 GCA_039024275.1 Planctomycetota bacterium
GATTTGTGATCGGCCTATTGAGATCGATGCGAAATTGTGCATGCTAAGCTGTAATCACTAGGATCGGTAAAGTGTCTCAACGGGTGTACGATAGGCTTTGCCATCGATGCGTTACATCCAGATATGTAAAAATATATATTACCTTTGAACGTGACTGTGTGCAAATCCCACATCGCTTTGGCTCCCCCTGATACTCTATGTGGCCTATGCTTAGGGCGAACTGCTGGAATCTCATGATGACCGTATATCGCAAGATGCTGCTTCTATGTCCGATCCTGATGGTTGCTGCCGGCTGCGGCGAGCGAGCTTCGCGCGACAACCCGTCGGCAGCAGCAGATCAACGCGTCGAGATCAGCCTTGTTGCGGATGAAGCCGTTGCTGTAGATGGTGAGGCCAAGGTCGACTTCGCGCGTGAGGTCCTCCCGATCCTTTCAAATCACTGCTACCTCTGCCACGGGCCGGACCAAGACTCCGCTGAAGCGAAGCGTGCCGGCTTCCGACTGGACATCCGCGAAGAAGCGGTCGACTGGGAGATGATCATCCCCGGCGACCCGGACGCGAGCCCCGTGATCGAGGTGCTGGTCACGGATAAGGCCTCCCGCCGCATGCCGCCTCTGGACTCCGTCAAGCAGCAGCTTAAGCCCGAGCAGGTGGAGACGCTGAAGCGTTGGATCGCGGAGGGTGCCGAGTACACCGACCACTGGTCGTTTGTGAAGCCGGTAAAGCCCGAAGCTCCCGATGTGCAGGACAAAGGCTGGTCGAGCAATAACATCGATCGCTTTATCTTCGCTAAGCTCGCTGAGCAAGGCCTTGAGCCGAACGAACCAGCCGACCGAAGCCGCTTGATCCGCCGGGTGTACCTAGACCTCATCGGCCTGCCTCCGACCCCCGACCAGGCTAAAGCGTTTATTAGCGACCCGTCGCCCGACGCGTACGAGCGCGTCGTCGACGAACTGCTCGCTAAACCACAGTTCGGCGAGCACTGGGCTCAGCAATGGCTCGACAAGGCGCGCTACGCGGACTCGAAGGGTTTTTCCGAGGATCGGCCGCGGACGATGTGGCGTTTCCGTGACTACGTGATCGATGCGTACAACCGCGACCTGCCTTTCGATCAGTTTACCATCGAGCAGATCGCCGGCGACCTGCTGCCCGACCCGACACTGGAGCAGCTCATTGCGACGGGTTTCCACCGCAACACGCTCACGAACGACGAGGGTGGCACGGACAACGAGGAGTTCCGTGTCGCCGCTGTGATCGACCGGGTCAATACGACCGGCGAGGTGTGGCTTGGTATCACGATGGCATGTGTCCAATGCCACACCCATAAGTACGACCCGATCTTTCATGACGAGTACTTCCAGTTCTTCGCCTTCTTTAACCAGACCGAAGACAGAGACCTCCCCAACGATGCGCCGTTCATCAAAGCACCGACCGCCGACCAGCAGACGCAGATTGATGAGCTGAAGAAGCAGGTTGAGCGGTCCCGTCAGGTGCTGACTGAGGCGGGCCAGTCGCCTTTCGCTGCGCCAAAAGACCCCGAAGCCAAGGACGCACCCAAGCCTACGCCCGAGCAGTCGAGCCTCGTCGCTGCCGAAAAGAAATACAACGACGCAAAAAACCGTGCGCCGACGGCGTTGGTTATGAAAGACCTTCCTGCGGAGCGCCGACGCGAGACCTACTTGTTCAAGGGCGGCAGCTTCCTTGCGCCGGACAAAGAACTCGGCATCATCGAGCCCGGCACGCCGGACGCGTTCAATCCGTTTCCCGAGGACTACCCGAAAAACCGCCTCGGCCTGGCGAAGTGGCTGGTCCATGAGGATAACCCGCTGACCGCACGTGTCCAAGCCAATCGCATCTGGGAGCAGCTCTGGGGCATCGGCCTGGTTGAAACTACCGAAGACTTCGGGTTCCAGGGCAGCTACCCCAGTGATAAAGACCTGCTCGACTACCTCGCGGTGAGTTACCAGCAAGACCTCGCGTGGTCGATCAAGTCGTTCATCAAAATGATCGTGATGTCGTCGGCGTACCGCCAAAGCTCGCTGCACACCGCTGAGAAGCTCGAAGCCGACCCGTTCAATCGGTGGATGTCGCGTGGCCCCCGGCTGCGGCTGACCGCCGAGCAGATCCGAGACCAGGCGCTTGCGATCGCGGGCATCCTCAACACCGAACGTGTTGGTGGCCCCTCGGTGACACCCTACTTGCCAGATGGCGTTGGTGCGCAGGCGTTCAACGGGTTCGTCCAGCAGGAGAGCAAAGGCGCGGACCTCTACCGGCGGGGCGTGTACACGTTCTGGCGTCGTGGGTCCCACTACGCGTCATTCGCCGCGTTTGACGCGCCCTCGCGTGATGTCTGCACTGCGAAGCGTTCAAGGACGAACACGCCCCTGCAGGCGTTTGTAACCCTGAACGATACCGCGTTCTTCGAGGCGTCACAGATGCTCGGCCGACGCATCCTCGCGGAGGGTGGTGAGCGGCTGGACGATAAGCTCCGGCACGGCATGTGGCTGGCGCTGCAGCGCGAGCCCAGCCCAATCGAACTCGGTGCACTCCGCGACGTCTACGAGCAGTCGCTGGCAGACTACCGTGAGAACCTTGACGCCGCCATGGAGACCGCGGTCGGTCCGTCGCCCGAACTGCCCGAAGGGATGGGCGTCGCCGAGGCCGCCGCGATGACGCTTGTGGGCAACGTCCTCTTGAACCTGGATGAATTGATCAACAAGCCGTGAGTGAAATAGCCGCCGCGTAACACGCGGGGGCCGAACTACAACTAACGCGGGCCATGCAGAGCGCCCGACCCCCGGGCGTTGCCCGGCGGCTAACCCGAGATTGACAGCCATGAAGAACCACTACACCAACCCGATGCTGCACCAGGAGCGCGTCCAGGCGATCACCCGCCGACACTTCCTTGGCAAGGCGACCAAGAGCTTCGGAGCCGCGGCGCTGGCGGGCTTGCTAACGGACAACGCGTTCTCGGCGCCGACAGGCCCTTCTGAAGAAGAGCTCCTCAAGGCCGCTACCCACTTTGCGCCCAAAGCCAAGCGGATCATCTACCTGCACATGGCTGGCTCGCCGCCCCACCACGACCTGTTCGATTACAAGCCGTTGCTCAATAAGCGCCACGGCGAGGTCGCCCCCAAAGAGGTTTACGCCAGCCGGTCCGCGTTCGTAAAACCTAACGCGAAGGTGCTTGGGTCGCCCTACAAGTTTGAGCGGGTCGGCCAGGCCGGCATGTGGATGAGCGAGCTGCTGCCGAATATTAAGACCGTCGCCGACGACATTTGTGTGGTGAAGTCGCTCTACACCAACCAGTTCAACCACGCGCCGGCGCAGCTCCTGCTCTACACCGGTCACTTCCTACAGGGGCGTCCGTCGATGGGCTCCTGGCTGACGTATGGCCTGGGCAGCGAGTCGGAAAACCTCCCGGCGTTCCTCGTGCTGGTCTCTGGCGGCCGAAACCCGTCTGCGGGCGGCGCGGCGTGGGGCTCGGGCTTCCTGCCGTCGATCCACTCGGGCGTGCAGTGCCGGTCCGAAGGCGACCCGATCCTCTACGTGTCCGACCCCAAGGGTGTGGACCGGAAGGCCCGCCGGCGTACCATCGATGCGATCAACAAGATCAACGAGCAGCAGGCCAAGGAGTTCAACTGCCCGGAGACCCTGACGCGGATCGAGCAGTACGAGCTGGCTTTCCGAATGCAGACGTCCGTCCCCGAGGTGATGGACATCCGCAACGAGTCGCCCGACGTGTTGGAGATGTACGGCGCTGAGCCGGGCAAGGAGTCGTTCGCGAACAACTGCCTGCTGGCCCGCCGTCTCAGCGAGGCCGGCGTTCGTTTCGTCCAGCTCTTCGACTGGGGCTGGGATGTCCACGGGACGAGCCCAAACGACGACATTATGAACAAGCTGCCTCAGAAGACGAAAGAAACCGATCGGCCCGTCGCCGCACTGATCAAGGACCTTAAGCGCCGCGGCCTGCTGGACGAGACGCTCGTGGTCTGGTCCGGCGAGTTCGGTCGCACGGTCATGAATGAGGCGCGGAACAACAAGGGCTTTCTTGGGCGTGACCACCACCCGACCTGCTTTACGATCTTCATGGCCGGCGGCGGCGTGAAACGCGGCGCAGTGGTCGGTGAGACCGACGAGTGGGGCGCCCACGTCGCGGACACGCCGATCCATATCCACGATTTGCAGGCGACGATCCTCCACCTGATGGGGATCGACCACAAGAAGCTGACATACCGGTTCCAAGGCCGGGACTTCCGCCTGACGGACGTGCACGGGTACGTGAAGAAAGAGCTGTTCGCCTAAGTCACTTTTCCGTGTAGATCAGCGGCCTTGGAGCGCGGGGTGGCCGACGCCCACGGACGCTAGATCGCTATAAGCCCCCCAGGGGCCGTGCGATGGCGGGCGCTTTTGCATCCCTGTTAGCCTGCAAGGCCGCCACTTTTCTGGCAGGGTTGATCACACCCAGGGGTGTTTGGCGGGCCGCGGGGTCTGATGACGGTGATCTTGGTCTTTGAGCGGGTGCGGCTGTAGCCCGCGCACGGTCACAAGGCTGCCAAACTGTCGTTGGCAGCCCTGGTTGCCCGGAACCCGGCGCGGATCTCCTTACAGCCTCGCTCCTCCTTGCCATTGCATGCGGCAACGCTGTTATCATTCCTGCCTGTAATGACGAACCACTTCCACGGAGAACAGCTGATGAGAAACCTGATCCTCGCCGCCGCCCTCGCCTTCACACCCGCTGCGCTCGCGCACGAAGGCCACACGCACAGCCACAACGACCGTCCAAGCCGTGCGCTGACCGAATCTGTCGTCCTCGGTCAGGGGGCGCACCAGTACAAGACCATCCCCGGCTGGGCCAAGGTGCCTGTCGGCGAGCACTTCGGCCCGACGCACGGCAGCGCCGCGGTCGACAAGGACGGCAACATCTACATCACGCTCAACTCGGCCAACCAGGACGGCTTTGGCATCCTTGTCTACGACAAGGAAGGCAGCGTCAAGAAGAGTATCGCGAAGGGTGAGCACGGCCTGCACAGCCTGATCTATGTCGAAGAAGACGGCAAGGGCTTTCTCTATGGCGCACAGAACGGCCAGCGGAACAAGGCGGGGGCGGTGAAGCTGACCCTCGATGGGGAGGTCGTGATGCGCTTGGGCAAGCCGGAGGAGTCGCCCGCCGGCGGTTTCAACCCGACGGGTGTCGCGGTCGGTCCGGACGGTGATATCTATATGGCCGACGGCTACGCCTCGCAGTTCATCTACCAGTTCGACAAGGAAGGCAAGTTCATCCGGCAGTTCGGCGGCCGCGGCAAGGGCGATGGCCAGTTCCAGACCTGCCACGGGATCAACGTCGACTACCGCGGCGACGAGCCGACGCTGCTCATCGCGGACCGTGAGAACGGCCGGCTGCAGTCGTTCACGCTCGAGGGCGAGTTCATCGCGGTCACAACGACCGGCCTTCGTCGGCCGTGTGCGGTCGTCTTCCACGGCGATCTTGCCGCAGTTGCTGAGTTGGCCGGCCGGGCGGTCGTGCTCGATAAAGACAACAAGGTCGTCAGCGTGCTCGGTGACAACCCCAACAAGGGCCAGCGGGCGAACTACCGCGTGGCCCCCGCGGACTGGACCGAGGGCTTCTTCAACGCCCCGCACGGCCTGTCGTTCGACAACGATGGCAACCTGATCATCACCGAGTGGAACGCCAACGGCCGCTTCGCGTTCCTGCAGAAGATCCAGGCCAAGGCGGACAAGGCCGAGTAAGCCATCCAAAGAGAACATCAGAGCACAACAAGAGACAGGCCGATCGCTTTTACGCATCGGCCTGTTTTTGTTCACCTTGGCAGCCGAACAGTTCGATGTTGTAATAGGGTTGCCTGCCCCTCGTCGCGCTTATGTCCGTCTGTGTTGTCTATGCGTGATCACACTGAAAAACATGAAGGAACCCGGCGTGTTGCAGCGCTGGTCCTGCTTGGCTTGGCCGTCGCTTTGACCGCCGGGCTGTTCACTTGGCAGCCCGATGCCCGGGGTGCCGCTCCGGGGGCTACGCTCGATCCGATCAGAGCAAAAGCCAAGGCTAATGCCAAGCGTGACCCCCTCGCCGTCAAGCTCGAAGCGCGTCTCGCCAACGAGGTCCGCCCGCTGATCCAGAAGTATTGCTACGAGTGCCACGGCGACGGTAAGAAGAAGGGCGGGGTCGCGCTGGACATGCCCGGCGACATCAAGTCCATCATGAACACCGCGGACGACTGGGAAACGGTCGTCGAGGTGATGAATCTGGACCTGATGCCGCCGGAGGACAAGCCCCAGCCGACCGCGCAGGAAAGGCTGACGATCGAGCAGTGGGTCTCCGAAGCCTCGCAGTACTACCCCGAAAACGCGGCGCCCGACCCCGGCTGGTACACGATCCACAGGCTCAACCGCAACGAGTACCGCAACACGATGCGTGACCTGCTCGGTATCGACCCCGCCCGGCACGACCTCGCCAAGGAACTGCCAACCGACGATAGCGGTTACGGCTTCGACAACATCGCGGATGTGCTTTCGATGTCGCCGTTGCAGCTCGAGAAGTTCCTGGAGAGCGCGGAGCGTGCAATCGAGTTATCACTGGCCGGTCGGGCCGAGCCTAAGCCGAGGGCGGTGCGCGACCTCAAGCGCAGCGTGATCGGTGCGGAGCTCGACGACGGCGGGCAGGCCCTGTGGACCAGCGGCACCGTCTGGGGCGACTTCAGATTCCCTGAGGACGGCGAATACGAGGTCACCGTCAGGGCGCGCGGGGATCTCGTGGATGGTATCGGCCCGAATATCGCGGTCACGGTGGGCAAGACAGCGTTCGGATCGGCCGATATCACCGCCAAACGCCGCGGCAAGGCGCAGGTTGTTACGCTACGCGGCGAGGTGAAGCGTGGCAAACAGCCCGTCAGCGTGCGGTTCACGAATGACACCGTGATCGATGGAGAAGACCGCAACCTCTACATCGATTCGATCACGGTCGCGGGACCGATCCGAAACAAGGAGGCGCTGCTCTACGACGAAGTCTTTTTCCTTAAGCCCACTGCGGACGACAAGGGTAACCGGCTGCCCGGTGTTGACGGCCGAAAGCGTATCACCGAGTCGCAGGCCGCTCGGCAGATTATCGAGCGCTTCGCATCGCGCGCATTCCGCAGGCCGGCCGACACCGGCGAGGTCGCCGCGCTGCTCCGCCTGTACCGCGAGGCGCGGCAGTCTGGCGACGACTTCGACTCGGCGGTGAGGCTCGCGTTGACCGCGACGCTGGTCTCGCCGAACTTCCTCTACCGGCCGATCGCGAACCCCAGGCCGCACGATTCGGGGTTTATCTATGAGCTGAATGACTACGAGCTCGCCTCCCGACTCTCGTACTTCCTTTGGTCGAGTATGCCCGACAACCGGCTGCTGGATCTCGCGCGTGCTAAACAGCTCCGCAAACCCGAAGTGCTTAAACAGCAGGTCGAGCGTATGTTGATGGACCCGCGCTCGGACGCGCTGGTTGAGAACTTCGCGGGTCAGTGGCTACTGCTCCGCAAGCTCGACGGCCTGGAGATGGACCCGGACAAGTTCCCGTCTTTCGACCCCGAACTGCGTGACGCGATGCGGAGTGAGGCCGAGCTGTTCTTCGCGGATGTTCTGCGTGAGAACCGCAGCGTGATCGACTTCCTGGACAGCGAGCGGACCTTCGTCAACCAGAAGCTGGCTGAGCACTACGGTATCCGCGGCGTGAAGGGTGAAGACTTCAAGCGCGTGCTGCTTCCCGCCGACTCGCCGCGGGGTGGCGTCCTGACGATGGCGGCCACGCTGACCGTGACCAGCCACGCGACTCGCACCAGCCCGGTGAAGCGGGGCGACTACGTGCTCGCCCAGCTCATGGGCACGGCTCCGCCGCCGCCCCCGCCAGACGTCCCCCCGCTCGAGATCGCGACCGAGCAGGTCGGCGAGGAGAAGTCGCTCCGCGAGCAGCTCGCCGCCCATGTCGCGGACCCCAACTGCGCGGTCTGCCACAAGCGGCTGGACCCGATCGGGCTGGCGATGGAGAATTTCGACGCGATCGGCGCCTGGCGTGACCTTGAGCAAGGCCAGCCGATCGACGCCTCCGGCGAGTTGCCCGGCGGGGTCGCCTTCAACGGCCCGAATGAGCTCAAGGCGGTCATGCTCGACCGGCAGGGGGACTTTGTCGAGAACCTGGTCAAGAAGATGCTCACCTACGCTGTAGGACGCGGCAACGAGCCTTTTGATCGGCCTACCGTTAAAAAAATCGTTCGGTCGGTTGAAAACGACCGTTACCGTATGCAATCATTGATCGAGGCCGTCGTCCTAAGTGACGCGTTCCGGAAAGCACGAGGCAGGGAGACCCAGCCATGACCAAGCCCGCCAGAGACCACCAGACGAACTTCAGTATCACGGGCCAGACCCGGCCGATGTCCCGGCGGACCATGCTCAAGGGCCTGGGCGTCGCGATGGCGTTGCCGATGCTTGATGCGATGGGCACGGCCTCGTCCGCCCTCGCCGCGCCCACCGCCGGCGGGGCCACCCCGACCCGCATGGCCTTCATCTTCGCGCCCAACGGCGTCAACTACGAGCACTGGCTGCCGACCGGCTCGGGCAAACGGTACGAACTCTCTCCGACCCTCAAGCCGCTGGAGGGCGTCCGCCAGCACGTCAACGTGATGACCGGGCTGACGCTCGACAAGGCCCGGGCGAACGGCGACGGGCCGGGCGACCACGCGCGCTCATCGGCGACCTACCTCACCGGTGCGCAGGCCCGCAAGACCTCTGGCAACGATATCCGTATCGGTGTCAGTGTCGACCAGTTTGCCGCGCAGCAAATCGGTGAGAACACGCGCTTGCCGTCGCTGGAGATCGGCATGGAGCGCGGCCGGTCAGCGGGCCGGTGTGATTCGGGCTACTCGTGTGCTTACGTTTCGAATGTGTCTTGGGCCGATGAGGACACACCCGTGCCGAAAATTACCAACCCGATCACGGTATTCGAGCGGATGTTCGGCGAGGTCGGCAACGTCGAAGCCGAGGCCGCGAAGCAGGACCGCCTCCGCCGGCGCGCGAGCATCCTTGATTACGTGATGAACGACACGCAGCGGCTGGAGCGCAAGCTGGGCAAGAACGACCGCAACAAGATCGACGAGTTCCAGACCTCGATCCGCGAGATCGAGCGCCGTGTGCAGCTGGCAAAAAGCAGCGACGATATCGAGTTGCCCGACACGCCGCCGCCGACCGAGACGCCGACAACGCTGACCGATCGCATCGACCTGATGTACGACATGATGATCCTCGCGTTCCGTATGGACGTGACGCGGATCAGCTCGTTTATGCTCGGCAATGGTGGCAGCAATAAGCGCTTTGAAGAACTCAACATCCTCGAGGGCCACCACACCCTCAGTCACCACCGCAACAACGCGGAGATGGTCGAGAAGATCCGCCGCATCGACAGGTACTACACCGAAGGCTTTGCCCGTTTCGTCAAGAAGATGGCCGACACGCCCGATGGCCGAGGCTCGCTGCTGGACCACTCGATGGTGCTCTTCGGCAGCGGCATCTGCGACGGCAACCGCCACAACCACGAGAACCTGCCGATCATCATGGCCGGCCGGGCCAATAGCTCGATCGACACCGGCAGGCTGATCAATTACCGGAAAGAAACCCCGCTTTGCAACCTGTATATGTCGATGCTAGACCGCATGGATGTGGATGTCGCGGAGTTTGGTGACGCAACCGGTCGGCTGCAGTCGTTGACGGCTTAGTGCCGTAGACTGTTGGCATGAAGCTTTTTTTCTCCCTGCTGCTGGTGCTGTCGCTTGGTTCTAAGGCTCATGCCGACGACCGTCCGAACATCCTCTTCATCATCGCCGACGATCTGGGCTACGCCGACTTGGGCGTGACCGGCAGCGACTACTACCTGACGCCGAACCTCGACAAGCTCGCGAGCGAGTCGATGGTGTTCAGCGCGGCGTATGCCAACTGTGCCAACTGCGCGCCGACCCGGGCAGCGCTGATGTCCGGTATGTACGCGCCGCGTACCGGCGTCTACACCGTCGGCAACCCTGACCGCGGCAAGGCGAGCGACCGCGTGCTGATCCCCACGCCGAACAAGACCGAGTTGGATACAACGTTCGTGACCATCGCCGAGGTCCTCAAGGACGCGGGCTACACGACCGCGAGCATCGGCAAGTGGCACCTTGGCGAAGGCGAGTCCGGCGGGCCCGAAGCGCATGGCTTCGATATCAACATCGCTGGCCATCACGGCGGGTCGCCCCGATCCTACTTCAGCCCATACCGGAATAAGTACCTTGAGGACGGCCCGAAAAGCGAGTACCTGACCGAGCGTCTGACGCGCGAGGCGGCGGACTTCATCGGTCGGCAGAAGGACGCGGGTAAGCCGTTCTTCCTATACCTGCCGCTTTACAACGTGCATACGCCGATCCAGCCGTACCTGGAGAAACTCATAAGCGCAGAAGCACGGCCGAAGGGCAAGCGCCACAACAACCCGAAGTACGCCTCGATGGTCGAGGCCATGGACAAGTACCTCGGCCGGCTGTTCGACGCGCTCGAGACCCATGGCGTCGCGGACAACACGATCGTGGTCTTCACGTCCGACAACGGTGGGCACGGGACGTATACCGATCAGCACCCGCTGCGCGGTAGCAAGGGCATGTTCTACGAGGGCGGCATCCGTGTGCCCTTGTTTGTAAAGTATCCAAGAGTGACGAAGCCGGGCTCAAGTTCCAAACAGCCGGTCTTGCTGCTCGATTTCTTCCCGACGCTTGCGGAAGCGGGGCGGGGCAAGCTGCCGACGACCCAGCCGATCGATGGTGTCTCGCTGATGCCTGTGCTGCGCGACCCGAAGGCGAAGCTAGGGCGTGAGGCGATCTTTTTCCACTTTCCCGCGTATCTGCAAGGGTATTCCGGCGGCGAGGGGGCCGAAGCCCAGCGTCCCCCTTGGCGTGCGACGCCTTGCAGCGTGATCCGTGCGGGCAACTGGAAGCTGATCGAGTACTTCGAGACCGGCGAGGTCGAGCTCTTCAACCTCGCGAACGACCCCGGCGAACAGAACGATCTCTCTAAAAACGAAGTCTTCAGGATGCTCGAACTGAAACGTAGTCTCAAGGCTTGGCAGGAAGAAACCAACGCGCCCGTGCCGACGGAGAAGAATCCGGAGTATAAACCCTAGTTGCATCCGTCTATCTGGCGACGCGAAGCGTCCCGTTCGAGCCATCTCAATTGATTCGCACGGGACGCTTCGCGTTGCCCGCTACACCGCTTTTATTCCGTTTTTGTCTTGAACACATGCACCATCGTGTGCTTGTAGGTTTCGCCGGGACGTAGCACCGCGTTGCTCAAGCCGGGCTGGTTCGGCGAGTCCGGGAAGACCTGCGTCTCAAGGCAGAAGCCGGTGCGGTACTTGTGCGGCACGCCCCCCTTGCCTGTTGAGGACCCGTCCATGTAGTTGCCGGTGTAGAACTGGATCGCGGGCTGGTCGGTCTTGATCTGCATGATCCGGCCCGACCCCGGGTCGTAGGCCACAGCCGCCGTGCGCAGCTCACCAGGCTCGCCGTTGATCGCCCAGCTGTGGTCGTACCCCTTGCCATTGATCAACTGTAAATCGTTGCTGTTAATCCGCTCGCCGATGGCGGTAGCCGAGCGGAAGTCGAAGGGCGTGCCCTCGACGGGCTGGATGCCATTGTTAGGGATGCCGCCGACATCGGTCGGGACGTAGCCGTCGGCGAGGAGCATGAGCTTGTGGTCGAGGATGGTGTTGCTCGGGTCGCCGGTGAGGTTCCAGTAGGTGTGGTGCACGAGGTTGACGACGGTCGGCGCGGTGGTCGTTGCTTCAAATACGACGTACAACTCGTTGTCGTCGCTGAGAAAATAGGTCACAGTGCTGGTCAGTTCACCGGGGTAGCCCTCTTCGCCAGCCGGGCTGATGTAGGTGAAGGCGACACCCGAGCCGTTATCTTTGGTGAAGGCTTTGGCCTGCCAGAGCTTCTTATTGAAGCCGACGTTGCCGCCGTGCAGGTGGTTAGGGCCGTTGTTCTGTGCGAGTGTGTACTCGGTCCCGTCAAGAGTGAACTTGCCGTTGGCGATTCTGTTGCCGTACCGGCCGACGGACGCCCCCATGTAGCTTCCATCGTTGACCCAGCCATCCAGCGTGTCGTAGCCGACGGTGATATCGGCGAGGCCGCCATCGCGGTCCGGGGTTTCGAGGCTGACTAAGGTCGCGCCGAAGTCGGTAAGCGTAGTGGTCAAGCCGTTGACGTTGGTGAGGGTGTAGAGCTTGGCAGCCTGGCCCTGGGGCAGGGTGCCGTAGGTTGAAGACACGTCGCCTCCTTGGTCGGGGGTGGTGCAGGCGGGAAACAGGCTCATGACGAGCACGAGAAGGGCGAGGCAGGGCAGTTGTGGCATGGCTGGTCTCCGTGAGACAGACGGGGTGGTGATCGACTGCTTAAAATACCGCAATGAGGTTTTCTAACGGGCTCCACTCTGGGAGTATCTGGCTCGTGGTGGTCATTGTGATCACCTCCGCTTCTGCAAACGTCCAGTCAAAGCCCACGCCCCCGGGTCAGCCTCTGGCCGGTTTTGGTGGCAGGGACTATACCTTCGTGGATGTGCGTGTGACGATCTACGGTGAGGGTGCGGAGGCCTACTGGATCCTCGAACCCCGGAATCGCTCTAAAGAACCGCTTCCTGTCGTGCTCTTTGTTCACGGCCTTAACCTGCCGCATTACGCCAGCTACCGGTCGTGGATCCACCACACGGTGAAGCGCGGCAACGTTGTGATCTTTCCCAGATACCAGGCGTCAGGCCTCGTCGACCCCAAAACGTTTACAGCCGAGGCAGCGAAAGCTGCGCGTTCGGCGGTCGCCAAGTGCGATGGTCTGGATCACGCCAAGGCTGATCCAGACCGGCTGACTATGATCGGCCATTCCCTCGGTGGGACCATCATCGCCAACCTCGCGGCGAGGCCCGAGCACTTCGGCCTGCCCGCGCCAGGGGCCCTGATGCTCCTGCAGACCGGTGACACAAAGGCTGACCGTGGGCTCGGTGCGCTGCTGCCATCGATCAGCGAGGACCACAGCACGATTGCTGAGGGGACCCTGATGCTGGTGATTGATGTGGAGAACGATTGGATTGTCAGCCCTAAGGCCGGTCAGCGGATCCTCGACGCGGCGGAGAAGGTCGATGCGACCGACAAGCGTCGCCTGCTGCTGCGGTCGGACACTCACGGCGAGCCTGCGCTGATCGCGGGACACTCCGTGCCGGTCGCTTGGACAAACCAGCCCGGGCGTGGCCGCGGCAGCGCGGACGCGTTCGACTATGCGCTCTGGCGCTGGTTTGACGCGCTGCAGGCCGTGGCGGACGGGCACGATGATCGGCGCGGGCTTGTGTTCGGCGAGGCGGCGCTGGACCTCGGCACATGGTCCGATGGCAAGGCTGTGCGTCCGCCGATCGAGCCCGCGGCGAAGTGATAGGCTGTGGCGATGAAGGTCGGCCTGGTCCAACTCAGCAGCCAAGAGGATATTGCGGCGAACCTTGCAGAAGCCGAGCGGCTGGTCCGCGATGCGGCGGGGCGGGGGGCCGAACTCATCGGGCTGCCGGAGGTGATGCACCTGCGTGTCGCTGGGGATGGGGTTGACGCTTATCTCCGAGCGGCAGAACCGATTCCCGGTCCGATGTCCAAGCGGTTTGCAGCCTTAGCCAAAGCGCTGAATGTGACGCTGCTGCTCGGTTCGATCGGCGAGACCAGCCGAGACCCGCAGCGCACCTACAACACTTCGGTGCTGATCACACCCGATGGTGAGATCGCCGCGACCTACCGCAAGGTGCACCTCTTCGACGTCTCGCTCGATGCGGACAACGGCGACCGCGAATCAGACCGCTACCTGCCCGGCGATCAAGCCGTAATCGTCGATCTATCGGCCTACAAAGCAGGCCTAACCATCTGCTACGACCTGCGATTCGGCGAGCTGTTCCGCGCTCTTGCCATACGAGGTGCAAAGCTCATCTTCGTCCCCGCCAACTTCACCAAGGCGACCGGGCAGGCGCACTGGATCACTCTTCTACGCGCCCGAGCGATCGAGAACGGCTGCTTCATCGTTGCCCCTGCGCAGTGCGGACGGTTCTCCGATGGCTTCGAAGCTTACGGCCACAGCACGATCATCGACCCTTGGGGCAGCGTACTCGTCGAGCACGACGACACGCCCGGCGTTAGTGTCACCGCGATTGATCTGAGTAAAGCGGATGAAGTACGCAGAGCCATCCCCGTACTTCAACACCTCCGTCCCGATGTCTATCGCAATACACGTTGAAGCTATTTTTGAATCCGTTTGGATTACTACGCGGATGTAAAATCGTACTTTTTTGATTTTGCGCTTTACATGCCCATCCGTTTGCTGTTCAATGCGTGGACCTACCTTTTTACTGTGTATACAACGTAATCCGTTTAGCCTACCCACGGATACTTCACAGGAGACAACCGATGACCCGACGTGCAACCACCGGCTTATCTGCTGACGATCAACTCGATCCCATCACAGATGAAGAGCTTTTTGATGAAGCGTCTGAGATCCGCGAAGAGATCGGCGCGACAGTCACCGCGCTGATGCCATGGGGCATCTCGATCCTCGCGCACGTCGCGCTGATTGTCCTCGCGTTTTTTCTGGTTTGGCAAACGATTGTCAAGGGGCCCGAAGAGCAACCGGTCGTACCAAACCTGCCTACCGCGAAAGAGCTGACAACCTTTACGACCGATCCGACCGAGGACCCAACAGAAGAGATCGTCACTGGTGGCGGCGAGGCATTCGCGGTGGAGATCGCGCCGGTCGAACCCGTCGATATCACGACGATTGGCAACGACTTCTCCGCGCCGCAGCCTTTTACCGGTAAGTCATTCAGTGATCTGACCGGTAAGTTCAAAGGCCCGAACCAGGGTGATCACAAGAATCCGATCTTTGGTGGTACAGCCGATGAAGTCGTTTTTCTAATCGACGCCTCGGGCTCGATGGTGGATGTACTCCCCTTCGTGATCAACGAGCTCAAGCGCGTGGTCAACAAGATGCAGCCGCGCGTTGAGAATGGCCGCACAATCTATCAAGAAGCGACGGTCATCTTCTTCAGCGGCGAGGGCGTCCACGAGGTGCCCGGCGGCGGGGGTATCAAAGGCATACGTCCGATGACGCCCCAGTTCAAAGCCCAGATCCAGGAGTGGGTCGCGCTGGAGAACTTCAACTACGACACCGGCGGGCGGGGCAGCGCCCATGTCAAGGCCGCGATGACCCGGGCCCTCTCCTACGAGCCTGAGCTCATCATCCTGTTGTCGGATAACCTCACCGGCGGTGGCCAAGGTGCGACCCAGCACGAGTTGATGCAGGACGACCTGCTGGAGATGATCCATAAACACAACAAGGCCAAACCCCCAACAAAGATCAACACGATCCAGTTCCTCTATGAGGACCCGCTGGTCCGTCACGGCCTGCAGGGCACGCTTGACAGGATCGCCGAAGAGACTGGCGGCGAAGCACGTTTTATCACCCAGCAGATGCTGAATCTGCGGTAAATGTGACGACTTATTCGCCAGATCGAATGTGCATCTAGCCGTTGTATGCCTTACAATTACGTTACTGAACCACGATCCGTGGATCGCGTCAAAAGCATAGCATCGATTGAAAGAAGGACAGGTTTATGCTTCTAGGCTTCGCATCCAGCAGAGACACCCCCCCCAGCAACCCGCAGTCTTCTACCGATCCGGAACTGGACGATGAGTTCCTCGATGAGGAAGAGGAGTCGGTGGGTGAGGAAATCAGCAAGACCTTGGTCGCATTGATGCCATGGGGCATCTCGATCCTCTTCCACGTTGCGTTGATTGTTGTGGCCTTCTTCCTGGTTTGGCAGACGATCATCAAAGCGGAAGAAGAGCAGCCGGTGATCCCGAACTCCAAGCTAAGCGAGTCGCCCGGCGCGCCGATGGTGATCGAGGAAGTGCAGGAGCAGTCTGCGGATACGCCGATGACCGTGCCTGTTGTTGACCCGGTCGTGACCGACCCGACGCCCACTGTGACGGACACGCCGATCCCTACGACGCTGGTCGGCCTGACATACGCCGGCGGGCAATCAGGTGGGCCGCTAGGCAATACAACGGGCAACGGCGACTTTGGTGCTGACGTCTTCGGCAACGGCGGCAACGCCCGCAACATCGCGTTCATCGTCGACGCCTCCGGCTCGATGGTCGATGTGCTCCCATTTGTTGTCAACGAACTGAAACGCGTCGTTAACGAACTCAAGCCCGCGCAGAACATCACCATCATTATGTTCAGCGGGGAAGGCGTTTACGAAGTGCCTGGCGGCGGTGGTGTCAAGGGCCTGCGTGCATGTACGCCCAAGTTCAAAGAAGACATTCGGGAGTGGGTCTCGCTTGAGAACTTCAAGTTCCAAACCGGTGGCCGTGGCAGCCAGAACGTGGAAGCCGCGATCCTCCGCGGCCTGAGCTACAAGCCGCAGCTGGTGTTCCTGCTGTCGGACAACCTGACCGGCGGCGGCCAGGGCGCGACCCAGCACGAGATCTTCCAAGACGACCTGATGGACGCGATCCGCAAGGCCAACAAGGCCAAGCCTCCGGCCAAGTTCAACACGATCCAGTTCCTCTACGAGGACCCGCTGGTCCGCGCGGGCCTGACCGGCACGCTGCAACTGATCGCCGACGACACCGGCGGCAATTACAAGTTTATCGGCGCCCGGGACCTGAACCTCAGATAGCCCGGAGGCGACGGGTTTAAAACCGAGGCTACGGTATCACCCAGGCCAAGACATACCGGGGGTGGAGCTCAGACCGCATGCTCAAACGATTGATGAAGAAAATACAGCCGGTCCCTATTCTTGTTCTCGCCCTAGTGACCATTATCGCGATGCCGAGTGTGGCCGACTCGCTACAACGCGAGGGCTTCCCGCTGATCGACGGCGTGACGCTGATCGGTGTCGAGGAAGGCAAGCTGAAATACCGTACCGCCGCGGGGGACCGTGCCGTCGACCTTACCGACGTGGTGACGCTCTCTATTGACGCCGTGCCCGAGTTCAAGGCCGGCCTCGATGCGATCAAGGCCGGTGAGTTGCGTGCAGCCCAGCGTTCGCTTGAGAACGTCTGGAGTGGTGCCCGGGCCGCCTGGATCAAACACTACGCCGGCTACTTCCTGGTTCAGGTCTACGACCAGCGTGGTGAGCCCGTCGACGCCGCGGCGATCTATTCTAAGCTCGCCGCGGAGGATGCGGACCCGTACTTCCTGTCCAAGGCACCCGTCGCGTCGCTGGAAGAGGCGGACGATAACCAGCGTGAGCGCATCGGTGAGCAGATCATGGCCGTCGTTCGCGAGTCTGAGGGCGAGCAGCGCAGGCTGCTGCGGGCTTACCACCGGCAGGTGGTCGGCGTTGACGCGCCGCTACCCGAGGTCGATGACCCGGTCGGTAAGCAGGAGGCAAAGGCCAATCAGGCCCGCGCCGAATCCAAGGCCATCATGCCCGACGCGGTCTGGAAGATGCTTGAGCGTAAGAACGAGCCCGAGGGCAAGTGGGACGCGATCGAACTACTGGCCAAAGGCGATGCGAAGGGTACGCTCGAAGCGATCAAGCCCTGGCTGAGTAACCCCGGTGACATGCCTGAGAAGCTTTTTATCAAGGGCATCGCTCAGCTCATGCTCGCCGACCAGGCCGAAGACAAGGACATGTACCGCGACGCCGGCCTAACCTTCATGCGGATTGTGATCCATTTCGACCGTGCCGGGCAGGCCCACCCGCTGGTTGCACCGGCCCGGCTCGAAGTCGCCTACGTGCACAAACAGATCGAGCGGGAAGATATCTATAACCGCATTCTTTTCGGCGGCGATGAAGGCGGCGGCGTGCACCTGGTGATCGATGACGCCCAGGCGTACCCCGAGTACCGCAAACGCTACTACCAGATCATCGGAGAAGAACTCCCCGAAGACGACCAGCCCTAACCCGCCTAAACCACAGGCCGGCCCAAAGCCCACCTTGCCGGCCTGAAGAACCGACCCGCCGGCATGATGCCGGCGTACATCCCGGCAAGAGGCCCGATACGCCACAACTACGGCAGTGACGTTACGATATCTAAACTCCAGCCCGTCACGCCACAAACGACCCCCGAGGAACGCCAGACCATGCCCCCGACCTTGAAATACTCCGCCGCCACCCTGATCGCAGCCCTCTGGCCCGCCGTGGCGTCGGCACAGGATGAAGAAACCCCGACCACGATGAACTGGTTCCAGGCCTTCATCTGGTCCAACTCCAGCCCGCTGCTGGGCAACCTGATTACGATGCTGCTGCTTCTGATGTCCGCGGTGGTGATGGGCTTTACGCTCATGCTGATCTTCAAGTTCCGTGAGAACCAGGTTATTCCCGAGGAGACCCGCGACGAGATCGAGCAGCTGCTCTCCGAGAAGAAATACCGCGAGGCGATCGAGTTCGCGGAAGAAGAAGAGTCGTATCTCGGCAAGGTCGCCAGCGCGGCGCTCAGTGAAGCGGCCAACGGCTACTCCGCGATGGAGCGTGCCGTCGAAGAATCAGGCGATGCCGAGGCGGTCAAGATGCTCCGCCCGATCGAGTACCTCAACGTGATGGGCAACGTGTCGCCTATGATCGGTCTGTTCGGCACGGTCTTCGGCATGATCGTCGCCTTCCAGAAGCTGGTCGAGGGCGGCGGCTCGGCAGACCCGGCAGAACTGGCCGGCGGTATCTCGACCGCGCTGGTCACCACCTTCTGGGGCCTGGTCGTCGCGATCCCCGCGTTGACCGCCTACTCCCTGATCCGGAACAAGGTCGACGCGCATTGTGCCGAGGGCCTGCTGATCGTCGAAGAGTTGATCACGCCGTTCAAACCCAGCGGCAAGAAGAAGAAGCCCAGCAGTTCGTCGTCCTCACGGCCTGATAAGCCGGCTTAATGCAATGGCGTTGACGCGCGGCGAAGCCACGATGCTTCATGCAGTACCGTTTTTAAACCAGGAACTAGACCATGTCACAAGTCACCAGACGAGGGCCTGTTGAGCCGAAGCTGAACATCACGACGCTGATCGACGTGGTCTTCCTGCTGATCGTGTTTTTCATGCTGGTGATGAATATCGTTACCGACGAGAACCCGCCGATCCAGCTCCCGGACCTGGACAACCCGCTCGTCTACCCCCCCGAGGGTGAGCGGCGCGTGACCATCAACATCATCCCCGAGGCGGAGTTCGAAGACGAGCTAGGCCCGGGCAAGTCTGAGATCGAGGTCCTCTCCCGGCCCGGTCAGGCAGAGTTTGTCCAGATCGGCCAGCACAACAAGTGGAAGATCGGCGAGGAAGAGGCGATGGTCGAGTTCCGCGAGTTCACCAAGCGTATGATCCGCGCGCGTATGGTTGGGCCCGAGCAGCCGCCGATTATCCAGCTGCGTGTGGACGCGGCGGTGTACTACGCCCAGGTCCTGCCAGTGATGACGAACCTGCAGCTTGCGATGGCCGAAGAACTCGGCGGGGACCTCGCCGCGGCGACGCCGGTGCACCTGGTCGCGTACCAGGGTGACGACTAAACAAACCAATACGCAATCGATCAGCAGACGGAAACGCAACGAACATGGCCGAACGTCCAGACAGCCCGAACGCCCCCGGAAATGCCGGCAAGCCCGAGACGCCTGAGATCGAGATCCCCGAGGAGCAGCTGCCGCACCACGTCTCGACCCGCAAGAAGCGCAAGAAAGGCGTCGGCGGCGAGGACATGCAGCTGCAGATGACCTCGATGATCGACGTCGTCTTCCTGCTGCTGATCTACTTCGTGATCACCGCGAACTTCACGATCGACGAGGGCGCGTTGCTCGCGACGATGCCCGGCAACTCGGCGCAGGACCGCCCCGAGGACCAGCTCGACCCGCCGACTAATATCGACCTGACCTCCGCCGACGACGGCGTGACCTACGCCATCCTCGTCAACGGCCAGCGCATCGACAACGCTACCGACCTCGCGTCCTACATGAGGGGCCGCGTCTCGGGCGGGCAGATGGCGATCGATGATGTCGTACAGATCAAGCCCCAGGGCGTGGTCCGCTGGCAGCACGTTGTGAATGTGTTCAACGCGTGCGTTTCGGCGGAGCTGGAAAACGTTGGCTTCGCGCCTTAAGCCGTTGAGTCCCGACCGCCGGCGTGCTACCGGCGGAGAACCGGAGCAACGATGCCGCAAGACCGTAACCCGATCGAGACAAGCCCCGCCGGCGTTGATCAGCCGACGCCTAACACCCCGCCCCGCAAGCGGAAGAAGTGTCAGGGCCGTGGCCTGCAGAAGTTTGAGCTCAAGCTCACTTCCATGATCGATGTGGTCTTCCTGCTGCTGATCTTCTTTGTCGTGACCGCGAGCTTCCAGATCGAAGAGGCGTCGCTCCAGGCACGGCTCCCCGGCAATTCGACTACCGAACACGAGCACCTGCCCCCGCCGACGCCCGTGCTGGTCGACCTGAGGTCGTCTGATGACGGCGTGACCTACAGCCTTCGGGTCAACGGCCTCGCGGTAGACGGCGTGTCGGAGCTGTCGGACTACATGGCCGGGCGTGTTCAGGCGGGGCAGATGGCCAGCGATGATTTAGTGAAGATCAAGCCGCAGGGTGTGGTGCGTTGGCAGCATGTGCTGAATGTGTACAACGCGTGTGTGAATGCGGAGCTGGAGCGGGTCACGTTTGCGCAGTGACCGATCGCCGGATGTGGAAACGTGCCGGCGCTAGGATATTTGGGGACGATCAGTGCCTTTAGTGATAGGAAACGGGATGCGAACTCGACGAAGACTTTTTACTCGCCTACCGCTCATCGCGACCGCTGCCGCCGGCGTGCTGGGCAGCGTGCTGCCTGCTGCAGCACAGATCGAGGCGCTGCGCAACGGCGACGACCAGTACATCCAGGGCCTGCGCGAGCAGGGCATGTCCGACCTGCTGCTGCGTTTCAGCGAGGTCGACCCGCCCGAGGACCCGATCGCCCGGCTCGCGCTCGATGTCTCGCTCAAGGAATTCATCGCCAGCGACCTGCTCGCCCGCGCGACCCAGGCCAGCCAGACACAGGACTTCGCGCAGGCCAATCAACTCTTCCTTGAGAGCCGGGAGACGTTTGAGGGGCTGCTCGCAGCGCAGCGGCAGTTGATCGTAGATAACCAAGACGACGAGCGTCTCCCGATCTGGCAGACCGACTTCGCGGAGATGCTGATCGACCGGTATCTGCCGCGTTACTTCCAGAACGTGCAGTGGCACTACGAGTTCGGTCAGCCCAATGACGAGCAGAAGCAGGCGTTTGAAGACGCGATGGTCGAGGCCTTGCAGGTCACCATGGAAGCGTCCAACCGCTTGTCCGTCCTCCCCAACCGGAGGGGTAATGAGGAAGGCCTGACATCGAAGCTCGAAGAGATGCAGATCCTATACAAGCTCGAGGACTACGACTCGATCAACACCCCGTACTGGCTAGCGCACGCCGCGCACGGCGTGTCGCTGCTGCCTGATGACCACGCATACTTCGCCGCCGGAGACCGGGTCCGTGGCCAGCTGCCGACCGCGAAGCAGGAGAAGTCGCGCCTGCGCAACCGCGTGGTCGACGAGTGCAGCGCTGCCTTGGCCCAGGACGAGCGCACGAAGCTGACCGCGAAGCTGCTTAGCGGCAAGACGCTGGTCCGTTCGGATGACATCGACGATATCGACGATGGTGTCGAGATTTATCTTGAGCCCGTGATCGCCGAGAGCCCAGGCACGCACCACGGCTACCTCGCGACGCTGGCCAAAGCGTTCGGCCGGTACAACGGCGACGAGCAAGACATTGCCGAGACGATCCTCAATGGCATGGGCTCGCACCAGTACGTGCAGGCCGATGCAACCGTCGTGTCCCGCCTGCTCGCGGCGGACATGCTCTTCCGCATCCTGATGATCGAGGCCGAGGACAACCCGGCTAAGGTTGCGGAGGCCTACGAAAAGGCCTACATCCCGCTGATCGATAACGACGACGACCCGCGGTTCAAGCAGGTGCTCTTCACACGCTGGACGGAAGAGGTCGGCGACGAACAAGACCCCGCGGCGCTGCCCGCGGCGGTGCGGATGGGTATCGGCGAGCAGCTCACCAGCCAAGGAGGTGGCTTGGCACAGATGGCGGTTCAGGCGGCGATGCAGGCACCCCCGGCGATCCCCGCCGAGGCCGAGCGGTGGCGTGCACAGATCGCCCAGCAGCTGACGGATGCAGAGGAGATCCTGAACCGGGCGGTGGTGTTCAACACGACGCTGACCGGGGACGAAATAGAGCCCGGCCCGGTTCTGGCACGGGGCCTCTTCAATCTTGGCACCAATCAGTACTGGCTCGCCGAGTTGGCGAAGATGCAGAAGGAAGACCGCAACATCGGGTGGCAGCCTTATTTCGAGGTCTGCAAGACCTGGCTCAGCGTAGCCGTCCGTGTGCCGGAGGCGGACAAAGCCGAGGAGGCGATCACCTTCACGATCGGGCTGCTGCTTCCGATGGACCTCGCACTCAATAAAGACAGCATCCGCGAGCCCGAGGTCCGCGCGGTGTACAAGGAGGCCTTCGAGCTGATCAACGAGCGTTGGCCTCAGTCCGAGGCGGCGCACAACAACCGGCTGTACGCGGGCTTCCACCTCTTTGAGAAGAACGGCGGGCTGGAAGAGGCCGCTGAGGTCTACGGCGCCCTCCCCAGCACGCATCGCGACTACTTCCAGGCCAAGCGGCAGATGGTCTACGCCCTTCACCGCAACTACCGCAGCCAGTCCGACCGGCTGCGCCTGATGAAGGCGACCGAGCCGCTCAACACGCCGCCCGACGGCCTGAACGCGCAACAGATCGAGGAGTACAACAAGAAGAAAGAGCTCTGGCAGCAGCAGCACGACGCGATTTCCGAAGACATCACACGGAAACGTGACCTGATTATTGAGGAAGCCGAACTGGTGATGATCGACGCGGAGGACGTCGCGGAGAACGCGCGTGAAACAACGCTTCGTTTTGCGGCGGTGACGGCCCGGGGTGCGTGCCGCGTCGTCCTCGCGGGGATGGAGGCCGACCAGGGCAATACCGACAAGGCGATGGACTCGCTCAAGGGCTTCGAGACGCAGTACAGCCCGGCCGGACCGTACAAGGACCTTGCTGCCCTGCAGCCCAAACCCGACGGCGCGGTCGCGACGCTCAACGGCCTGGTCCAGTCGGCGCAGGAGCAGCGCATCCTTACGTTGCTGGACGCCAAGCGCACCAACGAGATGACCAAGCAGGCCGAGGTTATGATGAAGCAGTCGCCCGATGTTGCGGCGGCGGTAGTCAACGGCGTGCTCCAGCGTATCCGTGCCGAGATCGATCGGGAAAAGCGTGCGATCGAGGCGGCTGCCTTCGAAGTGCAACGCGAGACCGCGCGGGAGAACATCCGCTTCTTCGCGAACGCGGCGGTAGACCTCGGCGTCCTTCTGGAGCAGTGGGCCAAGAGCCAGGGCTTCGATGAGAAGAAGATGACGGCGTACCAGATGCCGCTGGCCGAGTCGCTGATGCTCGCAGGCCGGGGCAAAGATGCGATCGATATCATGGAGCCGATCCTCGAGCTATACCCCAACAACTTCAACGTGCTGATCCGCACCGGCCGGGCCCACCTCGCGGTCTACCAGCAGAACAAGCAGGCGTCGCACTACGAGTCGGCGATGAGCAGCTTCTCGAAAGTCGTGCAGTACTACAACCAGCGTCCCGAGAAGCCCGCGCCGTTCTGGGAGGCCTGGCTGGCGATCTTCGAGCTCATGGACACCGCCGGCGGCGACCCCGCGGCGTCGATCCCCAAGCGGGCCCGCATGCTCTACGGTGTCGATGAAAACCTGGGTGGCGCGGCCTTCAAGGAATCCTTTGAAGTCATCATCCAGCGTAACGGCGGGGTTCAGCGCCTCCAGCCCCAGCCCGGCGTCACACCCGGCCAGCAGCAGCCCGCAGACGATGATGCAGCGTCTCTTGAGGGCCAACTTTTGCCGTGGCCTGAAACCTTTGCATCCAGCTGAGTGTCGTGCAGATACAATAAGTCGTACAGACTTCCTGTAGGAGCGCAGACACCATGGCTATCGAGCAACGCAAGATCCCCGGCACCGACCTGTCCGTCTCCCTGCTGGGCTTTGGCAACTTCACCTTCGGCGTGAACTGGTGGATCGACATCAGCGACGAGGACGCGATCGCGATCCAGAACCAGGCCTACGACCACGGGGTCACCTTCTTCGATACCGCCCCGGCCTATGGCAACTGGCGGGCCGAAAAGCTGCTCAAGGACACCATCGCCTACGCCGGCCGGGACAACGTCACCGTCTCGACCAAGTACGGCTACGACCTTGTCTCCGACCCCGGCGAAGAAGGCAGCCACCGCGAACGCAAGCAGGACTTCTCGCCCGACGCGATCATCGCCGAGTGCGAGAAGTCGCTGGTCCACATGGGCATCGACTGTATCGACCTGTACCAGGCCCACAACATCCGCCACCACCACTACAACGACGAGGTCCTCGGGGCGATGGACACGCTCAAAAGACAGGGGAAGATCAAAGAGTGGGGCATCGCGCTGGGGCCGGCGATCGGCTGGCGCGAAGAGGGGCACGATGGCCTGCTCAAGTACGGCGCGGCAACCGCCCAGACCGTCTTCAACATGTACGAGCAGGAGCTCGGCCGCGAGCTCTGCGAGATCTGCAGCCATACCGGTAAGGGCGGGGTGATCGCGCGGGTGCCGACCAATTCGGGCATATTGGACGACGAGTTCAAAACACCCGACCACCAATTCCCCGAGCGCGACCACCGCAAGTTCCGCGACCGCAACTGGCTGATCTACGGCATCCAGAAGAACGACATGGTCCGCCCGCTTGCTCACGACCTCGGGCTCAACCTCCGCCAGTTCGCGATGCGCTGGCTTGCGAGCCAGCCGGGCTTTGTGAGTGTGGAGCCGAACATCCTGAGTATTGAGGACGTGAAGGACTACGCGATCGGGTGTGATGGCACGCCGCTGCCGGACGACGTGCTCAAGCAGATCGACGACTGGTACCAGGAAGACTTCGGCCTGGGCGAACTGGCCCACCCTTGCGACCATATGTCGACCTTTGCGCAAGGCGGCAAGATCCGCAGCGTGTACGTCGCCCCGGCGCTCGACGCTGTGAGCTGAATCATGACGGTGTAGCGGGTGACACGTAGCGTCCCGTCCGAATCATGTATGACATCTCGGAACGGGACGCTACGCGTCGCCCGCTACACCGCTGTTACATCCCATCTAAAATCCCAACATGGCGGAACAGGTGGTAGCTTCAAAACAACAGGTGCCGATCCCCACGCTGACCGACTCGGTCGTCGTGCGCTGGCTGATCGGGCTATGCCTGGTGCTCTACGGGCTCAACCTGATCTTCACGGTGCAGGTCACCAGCGCAAACGGCACCTCCAAAGCGATCGGCCTGCTCAGCTACTACGGCAACTTCAACGTCCC
The DNA here is from genome assembly GCA_039024275.1 of Planctomycetota bacterium. Taxonomy (GTDB): domain Bacteria; phylum Planctomycetota; class Phycisphaerae; order Phycisphaerales; family Phycisphaeraceae; genus JAHQVV01. Next base: position 25,492 of record JBCDKD010000027.1, read on the forward strand.
ACAAGGCATCAACGCCTACGAGTTCTGGCGCCTGTTCACCTACCAGTTCCTGCACGGCAACCTGCTGCACCTGGGCATGAATATGATGGCGCTGTATGTCTTCGGACCGCTGATCGAGAAGTGGTGGGGGCCCAGGCGCTTCCTCGCGTTCTACCTGCTCTGCGGGGCGTGCGGGGCCTGGCTGATGGCGGTCTTCGCGTTCAACCCCACGATTATCAACGGCCAGAACGCCTGGCTCGTCGGGGCGTCCGGATCGATCTTCGGCGTGCTCGTCGCCTCGGCGATGCTTTACCCCAAAGACGAGGTCAAGCTGATCATCCCGCCGATGTGGGTGACCGTCCGCAACCTGGCGATCGTCTTTATCCTGCTGTCGATCGGGTCGATGTTTGTCGGGTTCAACGCCGGGGGTAACGCGGCCCACCTGGGCGGGGCGATCTTCGGCTACCTGCTGGTGAAGCGGCCCTGGTCGCTGGGCCTCTTTGATAAGAACGCCCCCGCGCTGGAGCCACCAGCCAAAAGCGGGGCGGAGGACGACCCGCCCGCCGCCTAGTATGCAGGCGAAGCTTGAAATTGACCGAGTAAGGGACCATGGGCTGGCAAGAGCGTGACTACCACCGAGATGATTCTGGAGCAGGCCGAGGGCTGTCAACCGCGGCACTGCGTGGCCGCTCCGTTGTATTCTGGCTCATCACGATCAATGTCGGCGTGTTTTTGCTTGACAAAATATTGATTAGTGGTGGGATGGGTTCTCAATTGGTATTTACGAATCTGGAAGGTAAGCCAGTCAGTCTTGGGCTAATGGGTCCACTTGAGCTCTGGGGGCATTTCTCCGGCTACTTTGCAATTCAGAATTATCAGGCTTGGCGGTTTTTGAGTTTTCAGTTTCTTCATGCAAACTTTGGGCACATCCTCTTTAACATGCTTGGCCTTTTTTTCTTTGGGCCGATGGTTGAGCATTATCTAGGATCCCGTCGATTCCTGATTTTTTATCTGATCTGTGGGGCAATCGGCTCTTTGGCATACCTTTTTTTCTGGGCTGTTGGTTTGATTCTGGCGGGTCCACTTGTGCCACTGATTGGTGCATCAGCAGGTGTGCTGGGGGTATTAGTCGGCGCGGCAGTCATCGCACCGAATACGACGGTACAACTGCTGTTTCCGCCGATCCCTGTGCGATTAAAGACACTTGCTTGGGTCATCGTGGGCATTGGCGTATTTACGATTCTGTTTAGGGGATTCCAGCGGGGCTCGAACGCGGGTGGAGAGGCTGCGCATCTTGGGGGTTGCCTAGCAGGCTACTTGCTGATCCGGTACGCGCACGTTCTGAGTTTTGTGGATCGTTTTTCGTCAAATCAAGGACGGCGTGCTGTTGGTGGGTCTTCAAAAAAACGTAACGCGGACCCTGCTGAGATTGACCGCATACTCGATAAGGTGCGCGAGCAGGGCATCCAGAGCCTGAGCCGTAAGGAACGCAAGACCTTACAGAGCGAAACCGATCGTCAACGCAGCGGGGGTGTGAATTGAGTTGGGACGATCGCCCTGGTGGCGACTCCTACCAGCAGCGGGGTGTCTCGCCCAATGATCAGATCATGAAGCTGATGCGGCTGCTTGATTGGTCGTTCTCGGTCGGCCGTATTTTTGGCATAGTGGTCAAGCTGCACTTCTTGTTCTTGGGCTACGTGGTCTACGAATTGATCGATGGTGGCGACTTGGTCCTGTCAATCAAGTGGTTAAGTTTGCTCTTTTTGAGCGTCTTGCTGCACGAGTTTGGCCACTGCTTTGGTGCGCGTCGTGTCGGAGGTGAAGCTAATGAAGTCTTGCTTTGGCCATTAGGTGGCTTGGCTTATACCAGCCCCCCAGATACTCCTTGGGCTCACTTTGTAACGGTAGTCTGTGGACCATTAGTCAATCTGCTGCTCGCCGTCGCTGCGTACATCTTGCTTCTCTTTGCGGCGGATGGACCGGTTGTAGGATTCAATCCGTTGTCGATCTGGGTAGGCCCTGCAGACGGGCTGTTGCAAGAGTTGCTGGCGTTCACTTTCGCGATCAACTACTACCTGTTGCTTTTTAACCTGGTGTTGGTGTTTTATCCCTTCGACGGCGGTCGGCTTGTACAGATCGTGATGTGGCGCAGGATGGGCTATGGCAAGAGCTCGTACCTCGCGGCTAAGATTGGGATTGGCGGTGCGATTGTGATCGCGTTGTTCGGCTTGTTTGGTGGTCAACGTCTTCTCTTTTTCATCGCCATCTTCGGCTTGTTCCGCTGCCTGCAGCGGCTCCAAATGCTCAAGTACGAGGCGATCTCTGGCTACGGGCCTGACCCCGTGCTTGAAGCGATCCAGAGGCAGTCACAGCCCAGCCGAGCTGAACTCAAAAAGGAAAAGAAGCTGCTGAAAAAGCAGAACCAGGAACGCGAGTACCGCGCAGAGGTCGATCGCATCCTTACTAAAGTCTCTGAACAGGGCCTGCAGTCGTTGTCTAAGCGGGAGAAGAAGATCCTGCAGCAGGACACGGATCGGTTGAATCAGTGATTGGACGCGGTGCGTTACTATTGTCGCGATGCCCGCGTTGACCTTTGAACTGATTAAGCAAGACCAAAACACCCACGCCCGTGTCGGCCGGGTCACGACGCCGCATGGCTCGTTCGATACGCCGGCGTTTATGCCCGTCGGCACGCAGGGCACCGTCAAGGGGCTGATCCCTGACCAAGTCCGCGACACGGGTGCACAGATCATCCTCGGCAACACCTACCACCTCATGCTCCGGCCGGGCAGCGACCTCATCGCGCGGCAGGGCGGGCTGCAGCACTGGACCCGCTGGCAGGGGCCGATGCTCACGGACTCCGGCGGCTTCCAGGTCTTCTCGCTCGCGGAGATGAACAAGATCAGCGACGACGGCGTGCGCTTCCGCAGCCACCTCGATGGCGCGATGATCGACCTCCCACCGGAGCGCTCGATGCAGGTACAGCACGAGTTGGGCGCGGACATCATCATGGCGTTTGACGACTGCCCGCCTTCTCGTGAAGCGTTCGTGCTGAACGCTCAAAATAGCCGGCGGCCTACGGAAGCCGGGCAAGAGAACAGCGGGGGAGTAAATGACGACGCAACTTCGAATGCGCCCGGCGTCCGTAGGCCGCCGGCTGTTGTGGATGGGCAGGCGTACCTTGATCGCCTGCGCGTCGCCAACGAGCGGACGCTCCGCTGGCTGGAGCGCTGCATGAAGGCGCACCAAGGCAGCGGGCGCGACGCCGAGCAGGCGCTCTTCCCGATCGTGCAGGGCGGGACCGACCCCGACCAGCGCGACTGGTGCATCGACCGTGTCTGCTCATTCGACACGCCGGGCTACGCGATCGGCGGCGTCGCGGTCGGTGAGCCCCCGGAAGAGATCCATCGCATCGTCGACTACACCGCGCCCAAACTGCCCGCCGACCGACCACGCTACCTGATGGGCGTGGGCTACGAGCGGGACATCGTGGCGGCGGTGCGGGCCGGGGTGGACATGTTCGACTGCGTGCTGCCCACGCGGAACGGGCGGAAGGGCTACGCCTTTACCCGGCGGGGGGTGGTGAAGCTGCGCAACGCGTCCCATAAGGACGATCACGGGCCGATCGACCCGGGCTGCGACTGCGTCGCCTGTGCCGGGGGCTACAGCCGGTCGTACCTGCACCATTTGTTCAAGGCGGGCGAGATGCTGGGGCCGACGCTGGTGAGCCTCCATAACCTCCGGCATTTTCAACGGCTCATGTTGGACATCCGGGCCGCAATCGCTCACAATGATTGGTCCTTGCTCGCCCGAGACTGGCCCGTGGTCGGTCTGGGCTGAGCGGCCAATCCGGCGGCGTGCCGGGCCGGTCCCGACTCCTTTGATGAGCCCAACTGATGCAAACCGTGCTTGCCACGCTTGATGGACCACCGCTGCTCCTGGCCCAGCCCGAGACGGGTACGACGGAGGGCAGTACCGCAGAAGGCGACCCCAACGCCGCCGGCGATACCCCGCAGGCCGATCCGCCCGGCTTCAGCCTGTTTTCTATGCTGCTGATCTTCGGCGCGGTCATCCTGTTCATGATGATGCTTGGCGGCGGCTCGCGCAAGCAGCGTAAGAAGCAGCAGGAACTGCTCGCCACCATGGCCAAGGGCGACAAGGTCGTCTCCATCGGCGGGATCAAGGGCTCGGTCGTCGAGGTCCGTGACACCGAGGTCGTCGTCAAGGTCGACGAGAACAACAACACCCGCATGAAGTTCACCAAAGAAGCGATCCGCGAAGTGATCAAGGACAAGGACAAAGACGAGTCCTAACCAATACCCTTAGAGTCCATCATGCTCGAAATGCTCCAAGCCGTCCTCGCCTCCCTGCTGCTCAGCGCAGGGGTGGGTGTCGGTGCGGACACGTCTAAAGCGGGGGATGACGAGCCGAACAACTCAGAGACCGGGGTCGATGTCGGCAAGATGCCGTCGTACCTGGTCTCGCCGCGCGGCTTGACCCAGGCCGAGCAGGACGATGATCAACAACCGGCCGCGCTGGAGCAGGTTTGTTTCTGCGAGCCAGCGGTCTGGTGTGAATCGACCCTTTCTTCTGCCCATTCGCCGGCAATAGCGGTCCCCTTTGCGACCGCCGGCCGATCGCCGTGATCACGAGCCCCTGCTCCGCTTTGTGATCCCGATCCGGCTTGTTTGCCGACCCTATCCATCCGAACATACTCCCCAAGAAGAAATCCAATTATGGCTATCACGTTCCTACTGATTCTCGCTGCGCTGTTCCTGGGCTCGGCGGTGCTCTACGCGATGAATATCCACTGGTGGCGCGTCTCGCTGATCGCCGCCGTGCTGTTCGGCGCGGTCGCGCTGCTCTGGGTGCCGGGCGTCTACGGCCCTGAAGACCGGCTCAAGCCCGGCATCGACCTGGCCGGCGGAACCCGGCTTGTCTACGACGTCGTCATCCCCGACTCCAGCCGAAACGCATCCGTCGTCATCGAAGAGACCATCGCGATCCTCTCGGACCGCGTCGACCCCGGCGGCGTCCGCAACCTGATCTGGAAGGAGGTTGCCGGCAACCGCATTGAGGTGCAGATGGCGTCGGCCACCGCCGAGGTACGCGATGCACGCAAGGCGTTAGAAGACGCCGAGAAACGCCTAAAAGCCGGCAACCTGACGCAGGGCGATCTGGATGAAGCCCTCCGGGCGGAGGGCGATAAAAAATTGACCGATCTCGCAGGCGGCAACAAGACCCTGCTCAAGGAGCTCAAGCAGCTGCGCGAGAGCTTTGTCAACCGTGAGGATGCGAACCAACGGTACAACGATGCCGCCGCCGCATGGAACGCGATCCCACGCGACGAGCGTGATGCGAACCTCGATGTGTTCGAGGTGTTCACCCTGGCCGAAGACTTCTACTTCGACGCGGCGGATAACTTCCGCGTCAAGGAGACCAAGCTGCTCACAGAAAACAGCTTCAACATGCAGGAGTTCGAACTGCTGGAGCTGATCCCGCCGCGCGAGCTGACGCTCGCCGAGCAGGAGGCCGGCACGCTGACGCCCCGGCAGGAGAAGCTCGAGAAGCTGCTGGACCAGTACCCCAACCGTGCCGATGACATCCAGGCGGCGTACGATGCGCTGATCGCGTACGAAGCTGTGAAGGGCCCGCTCGACGGCCCGGAAGACCTGATCGCGCTCCTGCGCGGCTCTGGCGTGCTTGAGTTCCGCGTCGCGGCCGAGCCGAGCGACCCGCTGGTCTCACCGTTCTACGGGCAGTTGGACGAGCAGGGCCCGCGTGCCCGGCCGGACGCCGAGTTCCGATGGTTCGAGATCGACGATCTGGAGCAGTACGTCGACGACGCTGAAGACCGCGAACGGGTTGAAGAGTGGCTGTCGCAGTCGCTGGACATCGACCCGATTGTGCAGAGCCAGGGCCGCAACGCGACGCAGAACTTCTTCGGCAACCCGCAGGGCCGCAACGTCGTCGCCCGCCCCTACGCCGGCCGGCTCTATATCCTGCTGCACAACGAAGTGAACTTGTCGATGACGCGCGACCAGGACTGGTCGGTCACCGGCGTCAACAGCGGGCCGGGCGAGCTAGGCCGGCCTGTCGTGAATTTCTCGCTTGATGGCAAGGGCGGCTCGCTGATGGGCAAGATGACCGGCGACAACCTGCAGCGCCCGATGGCGGTGCTCATCGACGACAAGGTCCTCACGACGCCGAGCATCCGTGCTCGTTTGACGACCGGCGTGCAGATCTCTGGCGACTTCAGCCAGGCCGAGATCAACTACCTCCGCGATACCATGCGGGCCGGCTCACTCGAGGGCCAGCTTTCTGAGAACCCGGTTAGCCAGCAAACGATCGGCCCGGGACTGGGTGCCGACAACGTCAAGGCCGGCCTGGAGGCCTCGGTCACGGCGTTGATCCTGGTCGTCATTTTCATGGCGATCTACTACTTCTTCGCCGGCATGGTCGCGAACTTCGCCCTCGCCGCCAATATGGTCATCATCCTCGGCATCCTCGCGATGACCCAGGCGACCTTTACCCTGCCCGGCATCGCCGGCCTGGTGCTGACGATCGGTATGGCGGTCGATGCGAACGTGCTCATTTTTGAACGCATCCGTGAAGAGCTCATGGACCGCAAAGTCAACGTTGAGATCGCGGCGCGGCAGGGCTATGGCAAAGCGTTATCGACCATTCTGGACGCAAACATCACAACGCTGATCACTTGTCTGATCCTGGGCTATACCGCGACATCTGACGTCAAGGGCTTTGCGGTCGTACTGGGCATCGGCATCCTTGCGACGCTGTTCACGGCCCTCTTCTGCACGCGGGTGCTTATCGATCTTTACATCCGCTACCGCAAGCCCAAGACGCTCGAGATGCTGCCGACGATGATCCCCGCAATGCACAAGCTGCTGCACCCGAAAGTCAACTGGATCGGCAAGGCGAAGTTCGTCCTGCCGATCAGCGCGTTGCTGCTTGGCTTGGGTCTGTTTGAGGCGATCGTGGTGCGCGGTGTGGACATGCTCGATATCGAGTTCCGCTCGGGCACGGCCGTCGGTTTCGATCTTAAGCAGGATGGCGAACGTGAAGACGAATTCGGCGACCCCGTGCTGCTGACCCTGAATATCGGCGAGGCGCGCGATCGGATCGAAGAGGTCGCGCTGCTCTCGACCGAGGTGCAGGAAGCGATCGAGGCCGGCGAGACCTACGCCCCCGAGAGCGAGAAGGCCGCGGAGGTCCTTGCCGCGATCGAGTCGGCTTACGAGCGCAACGCGTCGGCGATGGAGCAGTTTACCGCCGCCGATGGGCTCGACGAGCCGGACCCCCTGCCCGACTTCTCGCTGCTCAAGGAAGTGCAGGTTGTCTCGACAGGCGAGACAGACGACCCGGAGGTCGCCAGCGGGTTCAACGTTGCGACGCTGATCACCGACAGCCAGGCCGTCGCTGACCTCTTGAAGATCGCGTTCGATGACGTGCTTCAGACGGTGCGTACGGTCGAGTTCGAGGGGTCTGCGTTGACTGCGTACGAGGGTGTCGCGGAAGAGTACGTCTTGCCGATGAAATCGGGTGTGCTCAGCGAGGTATTCGAGCAGCTACCCGATAGCCTGGCTGGCGAGAACCTGCCGGACTTTGCCGGCGGAGTGGCGATGCTCGTTGAAGACATGACCCCCGCGCTCAGCACGCAGCAACTGACCGAGCGTATCGAGCGGATGCGACGCCAGCCCCCGCATGACGAGTTGGGCCAGCGGACCTTCAGGGTGATCGGTGTCGAACAGATCCAGGCGGGTGACGGTGTCGACCGCTTCGACGATGCGGGCAACGTTTTATACAAGTCCGTCATCGTCGTCGCTCACGACAACGGCCGGACCGACTACACGACTGGCGATGACGCCGACGCGTTCGGCGACGAGACCATGCTCAATGCGGGCCTGGCCGGTACGGAGTGGCGTGTGTTGAAAGACGCGCTACAGCGTGACTCAAGCTTCAGCAACATCACCGTGTTTAACAGCCAGGTGTCCGGCACGATGCAGCAGCAGGCGATCGTCGCGATCTTCCTCTCGCTGCTCGCGGTCGTTGTCTACATCTGGATCCGGTTCGGCTCGATCCGCTACGGCCTGGCCGCGATCGCAGCGCTGGTCCACGACGTATGCGTCGCGTTGGGTGTCATCGCGCTGGCGGGGCTTGCTTACAACAAGTTTGGGCCCGACTCGCCGGTCGTACAGTTCCTGATGCTCGACCCGTTCAAGATCAACCTCGCGATGATTGCGGCGTTCCTCACGATCATCGGCTACTCGCTCAACGATACGATCGTGGTCTTCGACCGCATCCGTGAGAACCGCGGGCGGCTCAGCCGGGCAACGCCTGAGATCATCAACGATTCGATCAACCAGACGATCAGCCGGACGGTGCTGACCTCGGGCACGACGCTGCTCGCGGTGGGCACGCTGTACGTGCTTGGCGGCGACGGGATCCATGGCTTCGCTTTCGCGATGCTGTTGGGCGTCCTGGTCGGGACGTACTCTTCGATCGCGGTCGCCGCACCGATCCTAACGATCGGTACCAAGGGCCAGGGCCCAACGACCGGCCCCGCTCCGGCCAAGCCGACGAGCCTGCTCGCCGACGACGAGCCGGACATCAGCAGCGAGTCGGTGACGGCTTAATGGTTGAGATACACATCGAAACGAACGGCCTTGCCCTTGTGGACCACATCAGGTGCGGGCCGTTTTTCATTGGCGATCGCCGGGGCCTTCAGTGGCCGCTTGACGCAGACGCGGTGGACCCCGGTGTTTACTGCGGTGTCAAGCAAGTCGGGCGCGTCGTCGTTATCGCCAGCCAGCATCCGCAGCACTCGCATCGGTTTGCGTTCTTTAGCTTTTCGAACCAGCGGGAACATCGGGTCGAGGACGATAGCATCGATCACATTTGACGAGGGCAAGGAGGTTGATGCCAGCCATTCGGACGCGTTGACGCTGTGTAGCGTGATACGATTGGCGACATCGGGCTGGGATCTATTGGCGCGTCGTACTGCATCCTCAAGCAGTGCGGCAACAACAGGCTGACGCTCGAGCGCAGTCACGATACAGCCGTGCGATGCCAGCAGCCACGCATCTTCCCCAAGGCCTGCGGTGCAATCGATTACGGATGGGCGCGATTTCATGCCCTTTTTAATTCCCACCGCCTTCAGTAGCGGCACATCGAGCTTGCGGCCAGCCGGCGACGCTGTGTCGATCCCAGTGAGGTCGGCGGCGACCGGCGTGCCCCCGATCAGATCCGCTTCACCATGCAGCACACGCAATTCAAGGCGATCCCGCATTACCGCAAGCAGCAGTTCGCAGTCTGGCTGGCCGATTTTTGTCTTCTCGATCTTTAGTGACCGTGCGATTTCGTCCGCCCGCTGCTGCAACGGCACCTCGTGTGGCGGGTCAGCACAGACCGCAACTCGAATTGGGGTTTGCTGCGGCATGTCCAATCGCCGCGACGCTACGCGTCGCAGGCCCGGCGATGCGTACATCGCGGCTATTCGATCTATTCCCTCAATTCTGCTTCGGCCAGCTGAGCCTCGTACCGCGCGCGGTTCGTCCGGCTGTCCATCAATACGTGCAGCTTGTCGCGCAGGCTGGCAGGCACGTACTTCTCCAGCGTCTTGCGCACCACCGACAGGTTCGTCCGCCGAGACATGTGTGTCAGCACGACATGCTCGCCGCGGAACATTTCCAGCAGCTGGACGATATTATCCAGGTGCAAGTGCTTGCCGATCCCCGCGCGCTTGCGGTGGCCAGGCTCGAGGAAGGTGCACTCGGTGATTAGCACCTTGGCATCCAGTACCTCCGGCCGCTCGAAGTGCTTGCCCCACAGCGTGTCGCCCATATATGTCACCTGCGGGATCTCGTGCATCTCCGTAATCTCTTCACCCTTGTCTTTGAGCTGCATGAGCTGCTCTTGAGGCATTCCGACCAGGTCCGTACGGAGCTTGCTGCGCATCTCAACACACGAATAGGCGAGCGAGGGCACGGTGTGGATCGTCGAGAAGGCGCGGAGCACGACGTTGCCCTTGAGCGGGATCTGCTCCTCCGGGTTCATCGTGACGACTTCGTATGGCGTGCGCTGCCGTTCGATATCAACGAGCGCACCCATCAGGTTGTGGATCGGCTGGGCGAGGTCGGGGTGGCATACGACCTTGCCCGTACCCATGCCCTGGAAGGAGCGCTGCGAGAAGTAGTAGATCAGCGAAGCGATGTGGTCCATATGACCGTGGCTGATCGCGACGAGGTTTGACGTAAGCATCGCGCGCGGGCACTCGCCGATGTCGAAGCCGATATCAAGCTCGGGGACCTGAACAGCGGTGGCTTCCCCGGCGATTGAGACGCCCTGGATGCGATAGGGCGGCAGGTAAAGGAAGCCTAGTTGCGGGCGGCGGGGTGGTTCCTTGGGCAGCATGTCAGGCCAATCTCAGTGTCTTGGGTCAGCGTGCGGTTGTCCTTGCCATCATCCTGCAGCACGCTGACCGGCGAGACCGCTGCAATCGTGATGGGAAATGCCTTTGCGCGGTTGATTAAACCCCGCTGGCAGTCGCTTTTATTGCCGTCATCCGTACGACATGATGACAGAGTATCGTATCGCCTGAACGATCCTGCAAGACGAGGTGTCGGATGAAAGCGATTCTGGAAGAATGGGCAGGTGTGAGCCACCCGGTGGTTGGGATGGTGCATCTGGCGCCCCTGCCGGGCAGCCCGCGTTTTGCGGGACATTTTGAGGCGGTGATTGATGCAGCAGTGGCGGATGCCCGGACGTGGCATCAGGCCGAGGCCCACGGCCTGATGATGGAGAACTTCGGGGACATGCCGTTTTTTAAAGACGATGTTCCGCAGGAGACGGTTAAGGCGATGACGGAAGCCGCCAGCGCGATCCGCTCGGCCGTGCCTGATTTGCCGCTGGGGATCAATGTGCTGCGGAACGATGGGATGTCGGCGTTAGCGATCGCCGCCGAGGTCGGGGCGAGGTACATCCGTGTCAATGTACTGAGCGGTGCAGCGGTTACTGATCAAGGGATCATCGAGGGCCGGGCCGCAGAAATCATGCGGTATCGCCTGAAGCTTGGTGTGGATATCACGGTGCTGGCCGATGTGCGCGTGAAGCACGCCGCGCCTTTGGCACAACGGTTCCTACAAGATGAAGTCGAAGAGCTGGTCCACCGCGCCGGTGCAGATGCGGTGATTGTCTCGGGCACCGGAACAGGCAAGCCGACAGACCCGAGTCACGCGGCGGAAGTTAAAAGCTATGCCGGTAATGCACCAGTACTAATCGGCAGTGGGGCGGATACCAAATCAATCTCGCCGCTCAAGCCCGTGTGTGACGGCTTCATCATTGGTAGTGCGGCCAAGCCTAATGGAAAGATTGACGCCCCCGTCGATTTTAGACTTGCACGACAAATCACACAATTAGTCTGATTCCTAACCACGAAGAACATAAAGGTGTCTCTTGGTTTAAGCTAATTTCTTTGTGTCCTTCGTGTCTTCGTGTTTAAACATGCTTCTATACCAAGCATCTTGGCTACCCACTCCACCCGCCGACACATCGGCGTGGGTCTATTTCAGCTTGGTCATCGCCGCGGTGATCGTGATGGGGATCGCCAAGTCCGGCTTTGGCGGCGGGGTCGGCATCCTCGCGGTACCGCTCGTTGCGAATGCGTTCCCGAAGGACCAGACCGGGTTGGCACTCGGCGTCATGCTGCCGATCCTGATCGTCGCCGACACGTTCGCTGTTTATCAGCACCGTAAGCAGCGTAGCTGGCCACACCTCCGGCCTGCACTGCTCGGCGGTTTCGTCGGCATCGGGCTCGGCACGCTCCTGCTGTACCTGCTGATGTTCGGCGGCGAGTCAACCGACTCGAAAGACGACATCGGTAATGTGCTTTCTGTTTTTGTCGGATCGATCTGCCTGCTCATGGTTGCGGTGCAGGTGTACCGGACGTTCGGCGGCCGGGTACCGACACTACCCGGCAACAAGCCAACGGGTGCCGGCTTCGGAGCGGCGGCAGGGTTTACCTCTATGCTCGCGCACGCGGCCGGGCCGATCATGTCCATTTACTGGCTCGACCAGCGCATGGGCAAGCGTCTGCTCACGGGCTCACTGGTCCTGTACTTCTTCCTGATCAACATAGCCAAGCTGCCGAGCTACATCTTCCTGCTGAGTTGGATCACACTGGAGACCTTCAAGCAGTCGTTCTTTTTCGCCCTCTTCGTCCCGATCGGCTCGTTGTTGGGGATCGTCATGCACCACCGGATCCCGGAGAAACCTTTCACCGCCGTGATGTACGCCGGAGCAGCGGTCGCGGGGGGGTGGCTGATCGTGAAAGTGATTGTCTGAGCCGGTTAATTTCCTAGCGAACTTTCGCGTTCAGACCGCAACCGGTAAGATACTCGGCTCAACGAAAGGTGGGCTGTGAGCGATCTAGACGCATTCAAACTGGACGGGAAAGTGGCCGTAGTCATCGGTGGGACCGGTGTGCTCTGCGGTGTCATGGCCCGCGGGCTGGCGACGGCGGGGGCGAAGGTCGTGCTCGTCGGCCGGAGTGAAGAGAAGGCGGTCACCAACCTCGACATGATTGCTGACGCCCGGGGCGAGGCGGTATTCGAGCAGTGCGATACGTCGGACAAGTCCAGCGTGCAGACGCTCTTGTCGAATGTACTGGCAAAATTTGGTCGGGTCGACATCCTTGTCAACGGCGCGGGTGTGAACTCCGCGACGCCCTTCGTGGACATCCCCGAGGATGAACTCGATTGGATCCTCTCGATCAACTACAAGGGTGTTGTCTTTGCCTGCCAGGTCTTCGCTAAGCACTGGCTGGACGCGGGCGAGACCGGCTCGATTGTCAACGTTGGCAGCGCGTCGGGCGTGACGCCACTAAGCCGGGTATTCACCTACTCGGCGAGTAAGGCCGCGGTGCACAATCTGAGCAAGAACCTCGCCCGCGAGTGGGCCGAAGCAGGTATCCGTGTCAACATCCTCGTGCCAGGCTTCATTCCTGCCGAGCAGAACAAAAAGGTGCTGACGCCCGAGCGTGTCGCGCAGATCATGGGCCACACACCGATGAACCGTTTCGGCACCCCGAACGAATTAATCGGGGCGACGCTGCTGCTCGCATCGGACGCGGGGTCCTTCATCACCGGCGCCGAGTTGGTGGTGGATGGCGGCTTTAATGCGATGACGATCTGAGGTTCGCCATGGCATTTCTAGACAACAACTTCCTGCTGACCAGCGACACCGCGTCGAGGTTATACCACGACATCGCGGCGGTGCAGCCGATCTATGACTACCATACGCACCTGGACCCCGGCGACATCGCGCGCAACCGGGTCTACGACAACCTCGCGGACATCTGGCTTGAGGGCGACCATTACAAGTGGCGGGCGATGCGGGCCTGCGCGATCGATGAGGTCTACATTACCGGCGACGCCGAGCCTTTCGATAAATTCCTGGCTTGGGCCAAGTGCGTCCCGCAGACGCTACGCAACCCGCTGTACCACTGGACGCACCTGGAACTGCGGCGGTATTTCGGTATCGACCTGCTGCTCAACGAAGACACAGCCAAAGAGATCTGGGACGAGGCGAATGCGAAGTTGCCCGGGCTTTCGACCTGGTCGATCATGGACGACATGAAGATCGCGATGGTCGGTACGACTGACGACCCCACGGACTCACTCGAACACCACAGGGCGATTACAGGCAGCGAGCTTGGGACCGTTGTCGGCCCGACCTGGCGCCCAGATACCCTGAACAAGATCTTCGATGAGTCGATTTTCAATGACTACATCGATACACTTGGTATCGATGGTGATAGCTTCGACGATTTGCTTACTCGGCTAGAAGAAACGCACCAGTCTTTCCATAATGCGGGTTGCCGGATGTCTGATCATGGCATCGCGAGCCTACCCGATATCGACTTTACCAAGGCCGACGTCGAGGCGGTATACAAGAAAGTGCGTGGTGGTACGGACGCAACCGAACGTGAGACCGCGCAGTTCGTCGGCTACCTGTTTCAATTCTACGGCAAGCTCAACGCAGCTAAGGGCTGGACAATGAACATGCACCTGGGCCCGATCCGCAACCTCAACCGCAGGCTTTTCCGCGATATCGGTCCGGATCTTGGCTGCGACTCGATGTGCGACGAGCCCCAAGGCCCTGGACTGGTCCGTCTCTTCGGCAAGCTCTCCGAGCGTAGTGAGTTGCCCAAGACCGTGATTTATAACCTCAACCCAGTCAACAACTATCTGTTCGCCACGATGCTCGGCAACTTCCAAGACAACGATCAAGGCATCAAGTCCAAGATGCAGTTCGGCAGTGGCTGGTGGTATAACGACCAGAAAGAAGGCATGACCGCCCAGCTCAACGCACTCAGTAACCTCGGTCTGCTTTCGCATTTCGTCGGCATGCTGACCGACTCGCGGTCGATGCTCAGCTACCCGAGGCACGAGTACTTCCGAAGAATACTCTGCAACTTAGTCGGCACGGATGTCGAAAATGGGGAGTTGCCCGACGATACCGCTATGCTCGATAAGCTGATCGCGGACATATGTTTTAATAATGCTAAAGACTATTTCGGGATCGAGTTGCACCCACGATATGTCTCGCCCTCTCAGCCCTAATCACTGAACCCCAACAACGAACAATGATCGAACTGAAACAAGACGCAAAATACGCCCTGGTGATCCCAACAAGCATGGGCGTCCGATTCACACCGGATAACGGCCAGCCGTTCCACTGCTCCACACGATTCCTAATGACAGCGACCAGCGCCGAATCCAACGTGGGCAGTGTCGCGAGCTACCTCGGCCTGTCGGTACACATCCTGACCGCGTTCGTGAAGGGCAGCCCGGTCTCGCATTTCATCAAGGACGACTTGGGAAGCCGCCGCATGACCTTCGAAGGGCCCGAGCTCGAGCAGGATAACCCCTGGGGCTTCCGCCACCAGATCAATATGGCCGACAGCGGCGCGGGCTCGCGAGGCCCCCGCGTGCAGAATGACCGTGCGGGCGAGGTCGGCCGGGAACTCAGCGCGGATGATTTCGATCTCGACCGGATCTTCGGTGAAGAGGGTGCCCAACTCGTGCACCTGTCTGGTTTGATCGGCGCACTGTCGCCAAAGACCAGTCAACTCTGCCTCGATATCGCCAGGAAGGCCAAAGCGCATGGCACGAAGATCGCCTTTGATCTCAATCACCGTGCCTCATTCTGGAAGGGGCGCGAGGATGAGCTTCATGCGACCTTCCGCGAGATCGCGTCCCTGACCGACATCCTGATCGGCAACGAGGAGGACTTCCAACTTTGCCTCGGGATCGAGGGCCCGGAGGCGGGTGGTCAGGGGATCGCCGACAAGATCGATGGATTCAAGGGCATGATCGGCAGGGTGCAGGACGAGTTCCCCGCTGCGTCGGTGTATGCGACAACACTGCGTGAAGTCGAGAGCGCGAACGTGCACCACTGGGGCGGGATCGTGAACTGCGGCGACGACTGGGAAGTCATTATGCCCCGTGCGATCGGCGTCGTTGACCGTATCGGTGGCGGTGATGGCTTCGTTGGTGGGCTCCTCTACGGTATCCTTAAAGGCTGGCCGCTGGATAAGTGTTCACGGTTCGGCTGGGCCAGCGGTGCCCTCGCCGCAACGCTATTGACCGACTATGGCCAGCCAGCGGACGAGGACCAGGTCTGGTCGATCTGGGAAGGGAATGCACGGGTCAAAAGGTAATTGGAACGATTCGAATCGATATGATTGATCGGGAGAGCGAGGCCTCTGCCGGGCCGGTAGTGACAAACGAATTGCGGCTCGCCAAAAATCACGCCTTCCCAGAAGAACCTAAGCCATGCCAAACTTCCTCTCAACCGGCAACGCTGATCAAGTTATCGACACCGCTGAGCTTGAAGTGTACCTCGATCAGTACATCGCAGATCAAGTTGATGGCAAACGTGTGAAACGTTTGCTGATCCTCCCGCCTGATATCACCCGGCTCAATTCCATGGCCGGTGAGATCACCGCGTATTTGTGGGACAAACTCAGTGATCGTGTGGATATTGATTTGATGCCCGCGCTGGGCACGCATGTACCGATGACCCAAGCGCAGTGCAAGCGGATGTTCGGCGACGCGATCCCGATGGACCGTATCCTCCCACACCGCTGGCGCGACGACCTGCGCAATCTGGGCGAACTCTCTGCTGACTTTATTGGAGAGTTGTCCGACGGTAAGCTGGTCAAGCCGATACAGGTCGCGGTGAACAAGCAACTCTTTGAAGGCAACTACGACCTCATCCTCTCTGTCGGCCAGGTCGTCCCGCACGAGGTCATCGGCCTGGCGAACTACACGAAGAACGTGATGATCGGTGTCGGCGGCAAGGACACGATCGATAAAAGCCATTTTCTTGGCGCGGTGTGTGGGATGGAATCGATTATGGGCCGGGCCGATACGCCGGTGCGCCGCGCGCTCAATGCAGGTTTCGATCAATTCGTGCGTCCGGCGCTTAAGATACAGTTCATTTTGACAGTGATTGGCTCGGATGTTTCGTTCAATAATGTTCTGCGCGGCCTCTACATCGGTGATGACGACGCGACCTTCGAGGCGGCCGGGGAGCTTTCGAGGCAGGTCAACTTTGATGTATTTGATGAGCCGCTGGACCGCTGCGTGGTATACCTCGACCCCGAAGAGTTCCACACGACTTGGCTAGGCAACAAGGCGGTGTATCGCACGCGCATGGCCATGGCCGACGAGGGCGAACTGATCATACTTGCTCCTGCATTAAATGGCTTTGGTGAAGATCCGGGCATCGATACGCTCATCCGCCGCCATGGCTATAGGGGAACACCGCACACCCTGCAGGCGATTAAAGACGATCCGGAAATGGCCGGCAACCTCTCTGCCGCCGCCCACCTGATCCACGGTACTAGTGAGGGCAGGTTCAAGATCGTCTACTGCCCAGGCGGGCATGTGAAGCAAGAAGAGATCGAGTCCGTCGCCTTCGGATACCGCAGCTATCAAGACGCTGCGGCGCAGTACGACCCGACTGAACTAACCACGGGCTGGCACACCGATACAGATGGCAAGCCGTTCTTCTACATCGCCAACCCCGCGCTTGGCCTATGGGCGAGCAAACAACGAATGGGCTGATACTTGGCTTTCCACACTTGGCCCAGTCGTCTACAATCTATTACTCGGCTCGGTGAAGTAAGCCGATCCCGGCCGTGTGCCCGAGTGGACTAAGGGAGCGGATTGCAAATCCGCGATTCGTCGGTTCGAATCCGACCACGGCCTCTTGGATAACCCCCTGTGTTTTGCGGGGGGTCCTTTCTATCGCACCGGTAATTAAAATTATCCTGGCTTATTGCGTCCAAAACTGCGGCTAAAGCGCCTTGTGCCACGACTTCCCGGCTATCCTGCTAAAGCTTTCCCGGCACATAGGCCTCTGATGAGTGTGCACGGCATGGACTTGAGGTGGAAGGTCGTCGCCGCGTTGGATCACGGGCATAGTGTTGCGTCTGTTGCACGATGCTTTGTGACGATGAGGAAACAGTGCGGTCTTACCCCGACGTGCGGCCGAGCAGTGGCTTGAGCCGGCCCAAGGCGGCTCAAGCCGGCCAACCAGGCCGACCGATGTGGGCTTGGCGCTGCTTCGCGCGTTGGTGCGGGCTGACTTGGGCATCATGCTGCTTGAGTTGCAGGGCCGGCTGAGTGTGAAGGTTTCCGAGTCGACGGTGTGCCGAGCGCTCAAGCGGCTGGATTTGTCGTTTAAAAAAAGCCCTTGATCGCTGCGGAGCAGCTTCGGCCCGACGTTGCGTAACGCCAGTTGGACTTCATGATCACCCAGCGATATGTCGAGCCGGAATATTTTGTTTTCCTTGACGAATCGGACACTCGCAGCAACATGACCCGGCTGTACGGCCGCTCGCCCATCGCTACCGCTGTAACGACTTCACATCGCATGGTCATTAGAAGACCACGAAGCTATTGAGCGCAATCCGAGGTACCGGCGTCATCCAGGACGCGATGGTGATCATCGATGGCCCGACGGACGGGCGGGTATTCCTAGCTTACACCGAGCGGTGCCTGGCCTATCGCTGCGATGCGGTGACGTTGTCGTGGTGGACAACCCGGCGTCGCCAAGATCGCGGGGATGTGTGAGGCGACCACGTCGGTAGGCTGCGACCTGTGGTACCTGCCGCCATACTCGCCCGATCTCAACCCGAGCTAGAAGCTATGGAGCAAGCTGAAGGCCTGGCCGCGGCGACTAGGGCACGATACTTTGATACCATTGGCTATGCATTGGCTTGCGTACTCAACCGTATCGGCCCGCTGGAATGCTCAAACTACTTCCATAGCTGCGGATACAGCAGGTGATTATGGAAGGTGTCCTAGCTCCAGTTGAAATCCGTAAATTATTACCAGCAATATTAATAGCATCTAAAGCCTGTTTGTTATTAAGAGATACGATCGTCTTATGTGTGGTTATTTTTTGCTACCGGTCGCGCATCTTGAGCCATAGAAATGAGTCCATTTATTGGTCAACCGCGCTCAATCTACCCCCGGTTATCTCTTTGGTAGGCCCTGCTTCTGTGGCTCGCTTAAACCCTAGAATCCAGCTTACGCCTAAAGGTGGTTCATATTATTGCTGCTTTGCCAATACTGATGTTATAGAGTCGGGATAAATCAGTTCTGCTACGTCTTATTACGCCTCTTGTTTGAGTTTTTATGTCGTATAGACGCTTAGGTCCGATTTCTGTATAAAGAAAACTGGATTCGACTTGCCCACTCGATCAACAGCGATTGATCCTTCCATGGAAAGTCTAGTCATGGCTGATGAAAACCAGTGCTGAGTTAAACCATCAAGACAAAAGCATTAAATTAATACCGTGCCACGAGGCCACACCTAGTTTGCGCACAAACCACGCACAGTAGCTAGCATTGTGATGCAATCGATCAAGTAAATAACAGCGCCATAACACCATTCAATACAGCACTTATCATCCAAGATCTTGCCGATACGGCAACTTTGTGCGCACAAACTCAACGGCTTGACTATAAGTAATGCTAAGAAAAATACAAAACCTGTGCTTAACTTGCTAGTATCAAGTAGATGAGAAAATAGAGTGGTTATGAGTTTTATAACTCGATAATACATTTATTCTGGGAACCAACACAATTAGATCTTACGCCGCCTGCTTGTTCTTTTATGGCCGTATTATGTAAGTATTTTCAGTCCTTGATAAGTCTTGCATGCCAGTTGTTGTGGCATTAAATATCAGGGTTCTGGAAGTAATCAATCATGATTGAAAATTTTGTTCTCCGCTCTTTATATAAGAACCAGCATCAAAAGCAGTCTCAAAACCGACTTACTGCTTGGCTTAGTACCGAATGAATAGTTGCATCAAGGCTTGCATAACAAATCGTTAGTGCCCATGGCCCACACGCGATGAAGGCTTCAGTTGTACTCGACTTGGTGGAATCGGCCAAGTTCTGGATAGCAGTCTCACAACCTGATCGGATATAGACCATCATGACCGCATCACTCACAGACTACAAAGGACTAGAAGTTATTACGCCCACCCCTACCGGTGCAGGTGGCCTTGCGATCCAGGAGAACTTCAAGAAGCTAATCAACTGGCAGTACGCGGTTATCGACGACACGTTAACGTCGCCGCCAGGCTCGCCGACGGCTGGCGACCGCTACATCGTCGCATCCCCGGCGACAGGTGCTTGGGCCGGCCTTGAAAACCAACTTGTCGAATACATCGACCCGAACCCCGACCCCGCATACTGGGACAGCCTGGTGCCCAACGTCGGCATCCCAGTCTACGTAACGAACAAACAACTGCTGCACTACTGGGACAGCACGTCCTGGGTGCCGATCGTGGCGGGTAGCGGCGCACTAGCACAGGTCTTTGACGCCTACGACGCTACGGGTGGCCAGACGTTTACAACCGCCGAGATCACGCTCAACCTCGACACCGTCCGCAAGAATAGCGATGCAAATCTCTTCTCGCTGGCGAGCGATGAGTTGACGATCAGCGAAGCTGGGACCTACATATTCATCTTCCGCGTCTCGACCGATGTGAGTACGGGCAACGCACGCAGCGCAAGCAAATGCTGGATCGAGACCGACACCGGCGGTGGTTTCGCAACGGTCGCCGGTTCTGAAGGCTTCATGTACAACCGGACATCGTCTTTGGGAGATAACACCGCCACTGTTCAACTAGCCCTCGATGCCGCGGCGGGGGACAAGTTCCGTATCCGCGCGAGTCGGGTCAACGGCACCGACACTATCGCTACGAAGGATAACGGCTCTGGACTGACTGTTTACAGAGTTGGCATGGTCGGCACCGCCGGAGACCCCGCGGGATCGGACACACAGGTACAGTTCAACAACGCCGGCACCTTCGGTGCCGACTCTGGTTTCACATTTGATGCTGCATCATCGGCGTTACAGGTCGATAACGTCAAGATCGATGGCAACACCATCAGCGCGACCGACACTAACGGCGACCTAATCCTCTCGCCGAATAACACCGGTGCATTGCAGGCAGATACAGGGGGCAACCCACGCGGATCCTATGCCATCGATCTGCAAAGAGTTCGTATCAATGCTATTGATGTAGCGAGCGGTTCTTATTCTGCGGTTTTGTCTGGACGATGGAATAGAGCCAGTGGCTCCTATAGTATTTTATGTGGCGGTGAAGACAATACTGCCGGCGGGGACTATAGCGTAGTTGGTGGTGGAAAAGTCAATTCTGCTAGCGGCTATGGCAGCATAATCACTGGTGGTGCATACAACAGTGCCAGCGGCGACTATTGCGCAGTGATTTGCGGCAGCAACAGTAGTGTTAGTGGCTACTGGAGCACGGTTGGTGGAGGCGGCTACAATACCGTAAGTGGTTATTACAGCACTGTCAGCGGTGGCTATCGCAACAATGCGAGTGAAAGTCGCAGCACAGTTTGTGGTGGCTATCGGAATAACGCCAGCGGCTTTTGTAGCGTGTCTTCGGGTGGCAGCTCAAACGAAGCGGGTGGCGCCGCGACCGCGGACTACACCTCGGTCTCAGGCGGCAACACCAACTGGGCCGGCGGCGTCGGCGCGACCGTCGGCGGCGGGGTGGCACACAACACCAATAGCGCCTCTGTCGTCAACCAGACCACCGGCGCGGTCACCGGCACGACCACCGAAGCAGTCGCCGGTAACTTCTCCACCATCGCCGGCGGGCAGAAGAATACGGCGACAGGGGATAACGCTACGGTTGCTGGTGGCGAGAGGAACACTGCAAGTGGTCTCGACAGCTATGTGGGTGGAGGGGATAGTCATACGGCGAGTGGTCAAAACTCAACGATATGTGGCGGGCACTTCAATACCGCGTCGGCGTATGGAGCTTCGATCGGTGGAGCCCGCTATTCAGGTGCTACCGGAGAATACAGCACGATCGCTGGCGGTAGCTTTAATGGATGTTCTGGAAAAGAAGCCACGGTTTCTGGAGGAAGGTATGGCTCCGCCTCTGGTAATTACTCGGTTATTTCTGGAGGGAATTCGAACTTATCAAGTGGTAATCATAGCTGTATCTCAGGCGGATCTTACAATCAAGCCACTAGTGATTACGCGTCGGTTCTCGGTGGCCAATTTGCTCTAGCAGAAAAATATGGCCAAGTTGCCCATGCTGCTGGCCGTTTCTCTTCAATTGGCGACGCCCAAGTTTCCACCCTCATCGCGCGCAACGCAACAACTAACGCCATCGCGACCGACCTTTTTCTCGACGGCAGCAGCAACCGACTGACCATACCCACCGATACGGCTTGGGTATTCGAATTGTACATCGTCGCCGCCGAGCAGGGCATGGCCAATATCAAGAAATTCCAGCGGGCCGGCGTCATCGTTAACGACGGCGGAACGACCACGATCAGTTCCGTCGATACGATCGGCACCGACAGCGCCATCGGCTCGCCCGGCTCGTGGACGGTCTCCATCACCGCGGACAACACCAACGATGCACTCGACATCAGTGTTACCGGCGCAGCCAGTACCAACATCCGCTGGGTCACCCGCGCGACCCTCACCGAAGTCAGCTACCCGGCCTAAGGCGAACCCTATGCCCGAACACACCTTCCATTTTCTGGGCGGCCTCCCGCGCTCCGGCTCGACCCTGCTGTGCAATATCCTCGCACAGAACCCAAGGGTTCACGCCACACAGACCAGTGCGTGTATGGATGTCATGTTCGGCGTCCGCAACAACTGGGACAAGCTCATCGAGCACAAGGCACACCCGATGCCCCAAGCCAAGCAGCGCGTGCTGCGTGGGATCCTCAAGAGCTATTACGCGGATGTGAGTCGGCCGGTGGTGATCGATAAATGCCGGGGCTGGGTCAGCCTGCTCGAGATGGCGGAACTCGCCCTCGATCGCCCGGCGAAGATCATCATCCCTGTGCGCGATCTACGCGATGTGCTTGCGAGCTTCGAGAGGCTTTGGCGGGAGCAGGCTGCAAGCGGCCAGATCAATGGCGAAAGCGAAAACTACTTCCGGTTCCAGACCACCGAGGGTCGGATCGCGCACTGGATGCGAGACGACCAGCCCGTCGGCTTGGCGTACAACCGCATCCGCGACGCCGTGACACGTTTCCAAAACCAAGACCTGCTCGACCGGCTGCACTTCGTACCGTTCGAGCGCCTGACGACCGACCCCACCGGCGCACTTACTGATCTCTACCGCTTCCTTGGTGAGCCGGTATTTGAGCACGACTTCGAACAAATCGAGCAGGTCACCACCGAAGACGACAGTGTTTTTGGCTTCCAGGACCTGCACACCATCCGCGGCAAGGTCGAGCCGATCGCCCCGCGCTGGCCTGAGGTCCTCGGCGACGTCGCGCAGCGATACGGCGGTCTCAACTTCTGGCGGCCGATTGTCCAGGAACAGATCCAGCGATTCACGCCAGCACCAACAGACAGACAGGCACCTATCCGGGCCTAGAGCGCGTAGCCGCTCGTTGAAGCGAACTGTTTTGAATCGTTACTGCCACTTCTTTCCAAAGGAAACCATCATGCCACTACTCGAAACACCGGGCCAACGCCAACCCACCGCCGAGGATGGGGCCCGCCGTATCCGCCAAACGCTCTTCCATACCGTCACCCAGATGGAACAGAGCCTCGCGCAGGTCCGCCGGGTGATCGAACGCCATGGCCAATCCGGGATTATAGGCGCGCTGGGCGACGACGCTGCAGAACTCACACAGGTCTACAAAAAAATCAAGAAGTGTATCACTGATATCGATAAATCGCGCGAAGTGGAGGACTTGTCAGCATAAGCGGGTCTAACTCGATTGAAAAGTATTCCTAGTCACGAGAGGTTCGTGGCTAGCGGCTAGCATTTTTCATACAAACTAAGGAACAATCATGGCACTGAAAACATGGATTGGTGGAGCGGCGGCGGGCTCACAGATCGACGAGGTAACAGTCGGAGGCACTATCGCGACGAATGATGTCTTCAATATTCTTATCGCGACCGATGTCATCGCAACATATACCGCGGTTGGCGGTGATGGGGCCGACGAGGTTTCACAGGGTCTGGTCTCGGCCTGGAACGCCTCAGGTAACCCGCTCGGCTCCCCGATCACTGCAGCCGATATATCGGCCGCGAGTGTAGGAACACTTACACTCACTGCAGACACCGCTGGTGTCCCGTTTACTGCAACGGTCACCAAGACGAGCAGCGGCGGGACGATCGCGATTTCTACCACTGCGGAGAACTATGGGCCTAATGACTGGAATACACTGGCCAACTGGGATAGCCTAACGCTGCCGGTTGTCAACGACGACGTGCTCATCCAAGGCTCGTCATCGATCTTGTATGGTTTGGACCAATCCTCAGTAACCCTTAATGACCTGACGGTGCGGAATTATTCAGGCAATATCGGATCGCCCGGGGATCCCCTGCAGGTCGACCTCGGTACTTCAGACAAGCTTATGATCGATAGCACCGGCACCACCTATTTATCGGTGACCGGCTCCGGGGCTGCATCAATCGACTGTGAAGTCAGCAACACAGGCGGCGGGGCGACAGCGGGCTTGTTCCTGGCCAGCCCGGATCTCAGCACACTCACAGTTAATCGCGGTAGCGTCGCGCTCGGCACGGACCCGGGCGACACGACAACCCAAGTGACCGAACTCCAGATCAATTACATCACCAGCCAAAGCGGCGACGCCATTGTGACGGTTGGCCCGGACGTAACCCTGGCCACGTTGCACATGACTGGTGGGTCCTGCACCCTCCAAGGCGCTGTCACCACCATCCAGAACCAGGGCGGCGCAATCCGTACAGAGGGGTCAGGCGCCATCACCACAGCCACGATATACAGCGGCTCGTTGGTCTCCAACAGCACTGGCACGATCGGCACCCTGAATCTTAACGGCGGGAACGCTGACTTTACCCAGACTCGTACCAGCCGAACCGTAACAACTCTAAATATGACTGGCTCTAGCCAACTCATGCTTGATACAAGTGTCGTCACACTAACGAACGATATCGCGGTAAGCGGGCTGGCACAGCTCACGGCGTCAGAGTTGTAAGGCCAGTACGTCCTAAATGTAAAGTTCTATTTTCTGCGTGTTCCGTATTAAACCCATAGTCCGCGGGTACTGTGATGTTATATGGTTGGTGTGATCTAAGAGTTGACCAGTGGGATGAACTGTCCACAATCGGCTGGGAAGACCTCCCGGTCTGTGGCAACCCGCAATATCTCAACGGCCAACCCTCGGCAGCAGGTCTTGGCGTCGACTCGCCTGGCTATATGAAAGACATGCCATTCATGGCAGCTGTCGCTACCGGGGCCCGCTCAGAAAATACAGTGATGTTCGGTACCGGCCAGTTCGTTTTCACGAAGACATTTTTAGTCGTCCCATCAATCGGCAGCTTTACTTGGCGGCTTGGCCTGAACTTTCTTCAGGATGCTGCGGTCGGGAAGACCATTTTCGGCAATCAGTTTAATTTCCCCCAAAACGTATATCTGACCACTAGTTTTACAGGCAATACGATTGAGCTATTTACCGGAGAAGATTCCCCGCTCCAATTTGAAAGTATGGGCTCGTTTGATGGGGGCAGCCATACGGTTTTCCGCCCCGGCTCAGATGCTTATGGAGCAAGATCTGTTATCGTGCGAGACAACTCCGCGCCAATAGATGGAAAAAAATTCTACCTGTTATCCCACGATGGGACTAAAACTTATTTTTCAAATTTTACAGGGAATCCTGAATTATCAACTTATCATCAAAAAAGTGTTGTTGATCGACATGGTAATATACAGGTCTACGATTGGAGTTCAATTTTTGGAACGGCGGTAAGATTAAATACAGTGACCGATCCTTTTGGAAGGGTTGCTGATTATCACTACAATGGATCCGATCCGACCTTAGTATCGAGTATTACCGACCCACTAGGGCGCGAGATCTATTTTCAGTATGACAATAATGATAATCTTACAGCAATAATTCTGCCGGCTATTAATGAAACCGCGGGGCAGAAGTATCCATTGGGCACCGCTTATGTATTTGATTATGACAATGAGGACCGTATAAGTCATGTTTTTTACCCGGATCAAACAAATACCTGGTTATACAAAGACCCCGATATTCCGAAAGTCAATACACATAAAGTCTATGAGAAATCTGAAGCCAGGAACGTTGTCGATTACTATGCCACAAAATTTGAAGGGAAAAGCAGAGTAAGGTACGAAACAGTAGGTTCAGGTTGGTATTCGTTTGATTATGAAGACCCATCTAGTGCAGGAGATTGGCACACAGATGTAACCGATCGAAACCGTGCCAGGACACGATATGAATTTACACCGTTTAACTCGAAGCTTGCAAGCAAGATCACCGTATTTAACAATAATAAGAGTAAGAATTCACTTCAAAGCGGCCCTTACAGCACTTTTATTGAGTATGACAAGACCAAGCAACCTCGCGTTACCCAATTCCCGAATGGTAAGAAAATCGTACGGTTCATTAATAATGGCAGAGTATTCAATCTCTCATTGAGCGACGATGAGATTGATTGGCGTCAGATGGGGGCAATTCAAGAATCGACTATTCATTCAGCAGGTGATTCAAACGACATCCTCCGTACAATATACGTTTATGATCCGCTATATAACCAAATCATTGCTACAGTAGATCCTCGTGCTTATAGCCTGCGACAATACGAGAATAAGTTGTTTACCCCGCAGCTAGGTCCGGCGGCTCGGCGCGCGACAAGCTTTGCCGTGTCTTATGCGACGGGGTATTACTACGACTTTCAAGATCAGACCTACGCCCAGATCAAAGCGAGCCCCCAGATCCGTTCAGGATTGTTCGGTTACCTATCGGATGAAAACTATAGCACCGCACTTGAATCACTCTTCGAATCCACGCGATGGAAGTGGCTCCACAACTCAGCAGACCTTAACCCAGACGATTATTTGCCGCGCCCCACTTCTGCGCAAGCCAAGATTACGCCCGTAACCCAAGAAGGGTCGCTTAGTGGCACTAACCGTGTCTCTTACAACGGTAACCTGATCCAGGTCCGCTACCCTGATGCCACCAACAGGACAGGGCAAAACCTCCCGCGCACAGCGTCTCAGCAGAGAATTGAGTCGTTTACCTACAACGCCGCGGGCCAGATGACCACCGCGACCGACGCCGAGGGCAACGTGACCGCAATCCGGCGCTACCCCAGAAATAATCCGGCCAATCAGTCGAGTATTCGATCCAGCACGAAGGAAGCCCTAGAAGAACTGTACGAGCCTACACAGCGAGAAAAGAGATACGGTTTTGTCGCCGCGGTCTACGCGGATGTCAACCCACGGAGCGTGCCCGGTCTTGTGGGCGGTAGTGATGCGGATATGCCGGGATTTAGCCTGATCACACAACGTGGTGGTGGCAGCCAGCCGGGTACCAGCTATCAGAACATCACGACTCGATACAGGCAGTTGGACGGGCTAGGCAACCCGACTCGTGTCATTGACCCACGTGGTCAAGAAACCAAGATCGATCGGACCGAGTTGGGCGAACCCTACCGGATCACCGGGCCGAAGCAAGATAATCATGAAAGTGGCATGATCGAGTTTTATTACTCACCTAACCGTAACCTGATCCGGCGGGATATTCAGGACATTGTCGTCAAGACCGATGGGGAGCACTTCGAGATCGCCGGTAACAGCAATGATGACCTGTCCCTCGAAACAAAAACCGGACCCGGTGGCAATAAACGGAGTAACTGGTTTGTTGATGAGTACACCTACGACATCCTGGACAACCTTACCAGGCAGGACACGGAGGCCACCGACTCCGATCAACGCCACACCACCACCCTGACCACACGTTACAGGTACGACGGTAATGAGAACCTGATCCTTGTTGTTTCTCCGGAAGGCAATACCATTGAGCTGGACTACGATGAGCGGAACCTCTTGATCGCCGAACGCGTCGGCAACCGCTGGACGGGTGGCGACGGAGGTTACTCTCCAAGGCTGATCGAGCAGTTGTTCGACGAAGATCGTAAGCCGATCGCCGCGCTCACGGTCTACACCTACGACGCCAACGGCAACTTGACCCTGGTCCTTGGCCCAAGATTGGGGAGCACCTCCCGCGGTTTTGAAAGCGATGGTGTGATGAAAATCAACCAGGCTTTCGGCCAGACCGTGCTCAACAGCATCAACGAAGAAGACCGCACACTCGAGGTTCCTACTGCTTCCATCCCCTACCTCATGCGCTACGATGGCTTCGATCGGCTTACGGTTGAACTGAGCCAGCCCGGCTACGTGACGACCTATCAATACGACCCGATCAATAATATGATCCGATCTAAGCATTTTGAGGGATATGATTTTAACAGTATTGATAACAGCGACCTGGCGTTCGGCGCTATCCCGGGCTCCAACCAGGTTGTGCAGCTCGCCGATACGATCAACCGATTCGACCAGCAGGGCCGGCTCTACGAGCAGCAGGAATCCGTTTTTGTGCCGCTGAATCAACGGCAGCGTCTTGGCTCGGCAGCCCAGGAGATAGGTACCCTGCAGCCGCTCAACTGGCAGGACAATCACGAGCGTCCAGTACTCGGGACCGACCAGGTCGGTGCGCTGATACCCCGGCTCGCCGATCTCAAGGAGGGCGGAGTCAGCCGCACCCTCTCGGCTTCGACCTTTGACCGTGCAGGACGGGTTTACAAGGCCTGGGCCGACAACGGCAGTTGCACCGAGATCCTCTACGACGGCGTCAGCCGAGTCGTCCGCGAGAAGGACGCGCTGGGCAACGCGGCCGTCTATTTCTACGACGCGGCCAGCAACGTCGTCGGCACGCGGATGGTCGAAGTGCACCCCGCAAAACCCCGGGTCTTTGAGACCTTCGCCAGCCAGACCTGGTACGACCTGGTCAACCGCCCGGTCATGACCGCGGCCCAAGGCCCCAAGGCGGGCAGGCTCACCGACGACCGCAACGCGCTACCCGACGACGCCATCACGATGAAGTTCGGCTACGACAGTCGGGGCAACCTGACCCACGCGATCGACCCGCGCGGCAACACTGCGCAGACCCAATACGACGCCGCCAGCCGTCCCCTCCGCGTCCTGCAACAGCTCCGTAAGGATGGTCTCGGCACCGGCGCGGTCCAGTCCACCATCCTCACACAGACCGCCTACGACCTCAACAGCCGCGTCACCCAGCTCACCGACGCCAACGGCAATGCCACCGCCTACGGCTACGATTCGCTCGACCGCACCACCGACATGACCTACGCTGACGGCAGCAAGGAGTCGTACCGCTATAACACCGCGTCCGACCTGATCGGCCACACCGACCCCAACGGCACGGGCTTCGACTACGAGATCGACGATCTGGGCCGGGTCACGCGCGTCATGCTCGCGCAATCATCCGGGAATCCGCACATCCTCACACCGACGAAGAATGTCGACGGGTTTACCGTCAACAACGCCGGCATCGAGCTGCAGCGCTTCGAATACGACGGCCTGTCGCGCCTGACCTACACCCGCGACAGCACGGTCGAGCCCGGGTTAACCAGCGAGACGGGCCAGACGACGGACTTCATCTACGACGGCGCCCGCACTTGTGAGGAGCGCGAGCCGGGCCTGTACGACAACGGCAGCCGCACCAATAGCGACGCCGCGCTGCTGCGGCAGTACGTCTGGGGCCAGTACATCGACGAGCTGATCCAGCAGCGCGAGTACCGGCCGAGCTCGGCCGAGGACTTCGAGGACCTCTACCCGATCGGTGACCTGCACTACCGCACCGCCGCGCTCGCCGCTTCCGACGGCGACATCATCGAGACCTACGACTACGACGCCTACGGCAACACGCTGATCTTCCCCTGCAAGGGCCCGGACGGCTGCACGACCTGGAAGACCACTGACAACCAGACCGTCCCCGACCCGCTGTGCAACTACCTGTACCAGGGCCGGTACTACGACCCCGAGACCGGGCTGTACGACTTCCGCGCCCGCGCCTACCACCCCGAGCTGGGCATCTTCCTGCAACGCGACCCGCTGGGGTACGTGGACGGGATGAACCTGTACCAGTTCGAGGGCGGGATGCCCACAGAAGCACTGGATCCAGAGGGCGAGGCTATTTTCACGCTCACAGGATTGGCCATTATTGCTGCGGTCACTCTAATCGGAGGCGGAGGTGTAGCAGCAGCACATTA
Organism: Planctomycetota bacterium; assembly: GCA_039024275.1. Taxonomy (GTDB): domain Bacteria; phylum Planctomycetota; class Phycisphaerae; order Phycisphaerales; family Phycisphaeraceae; genus JAHQVV01. The sequence continues at coordinate 55,172 of JBCDKD010000027.1, forward strand.
CGGTGCATATGAGGCAGAACAAGGCTTGTTGACCGGCGATATGGCTCGTTATGAGCGCGGCCAGAAATGGGTTGCCGGCGGAACGATTGCGGTTGGTATCGCTGCTGGGATTGGCTTAGCTCCTGTGTTAGCGCCAATAGGCGCCGCTGCTGCTAGTAAAGTCGGACTGACTGCTGGCACAATCTCATATGGGTTTACTGCCGCCGTAACGACAGGTGCTATAGAAGGCGCGATTATGGGTGGCCTTCAGGGGGCTGCGATCTCTTATTCGCGCGGGGGCAGTTCCAGTGATATAGTTCGTTCCGCAGTAATTCATACGGCTGTGGGAGGTGCAGCAGGAGCATTGTTTGGCGGGGGCTTAGTTGCTGCAGGAAGGTTAATTAGATCGGCCACAAGTTATCTTCGTAGAGCTAAAGCAAACAGATATGGTGACGCAGGAAGAATTTATACTGAAACTAATAATTTAAATACTATCGCGCGCGATGGTAGGGTTTGGGGAAGTACTGAAGGTTCTGTATATGGAATGAAAGTACCAAATGCACCAAGGGCATTGACTATGGCAAATTCCAAGAACTGGGATGCCGGGACAATTATTTTTGAAGGACAAGCTGCAACACTATTCAGGCCGCATGAAGTACATGGCTTTTTCTCTGGTTTAAAAAGACTTCTTGGTCAGCAAAAAGCTGGATTTGGGGATATCGCATTCGATAAGTCAACCGCAACATTGATTGGGAATATTTTGATAGTGCGTAATGCAAAAGTAGTTGCACATGCTACCTCTAATCAGAGTGCGTCTCAGGCTGCGAGCAGATTATGGGCAAGGCGCGCGTTCGACTACGCAACAATTGGTGTGCCTGCAGGAAGTGCGGGTTTAATAGCTTATGATAGAAGAAAGTAATGCCTATAATATCCATGAATAATATAAATTTACATTTACTATATGGGGCATTTTTCTTGATACCTATATTCGTAGTCAATCATATAGCTGGACTGCATAGCTATTGGTATGGAGCAGCCATTGTTTTTTTTGTTGGTCAGTTTGTGTTGTTTATGGAAAATTATGAATACTGTACTAACCGACTTAAACGCATAGTGGTTAATGAGATCGCCTTACTTTCTGTATGCTTACTTGGAACTTTTGTATATCTTTTTTGAATATCTGCAGTCCGGTGCTATACGTATATGAAAGTCGAGTAATAAAATGAAGATAGGTACAAACTCCTGCCCCGCTCCGCCGGATAACGGCCTCATAGCGGGCTTCACAACGGCGTACGACGCGTCGTCGAACAAGTTGTACGAGCGCCTGCTCGCGTCTGAGGGGCGCAGCAGCCTGTACCCCGATCATGACTCGATCGATCGGCTGCTCAAGGTCGAGCGTGGTGTCATCGAGGAACCGGCCCAGGGCGAAGACCCGGCCGCGATTGAGGTCTCGATCATGGTCGAGGGGCTCAAGGAGTCGATCACCTACGATCTGGACGGGGTCGGCAACTGGCTCCAAACCGAATCCGTCGTCGTCGAGGAGGACGGCGAAACCAGCGAAGTCACGCAAACGAATACCCCCAACAACCTCAACCAGTACGAGGGGTTGTCGTACGACAAGAACGGGAACCTGCTCAGCGATAGCAAGTACGATTACTTATACGACGTGTTTAACCGCCTGCGTCAGGTAAAGCGCAAGTCGGACGGGAAGATGATCGCCGAGTATTTCTACGACGCGATGGGTCGGCGGGTCAGTAAGCGGGTGCCGCAGTACGACACGGAGGCCCAAGAACTGGAAGACATGGAGCCGGTGAGCTTCGCAGCGGAGACGCGGTCGGTATACGACTCGTTGAGCCGGGAGTTGACCGAGTACCAGGGTACGTACACGCCCAACGGCAAGCGCAATATCAGCATCCAACGGATCGTCCGCCAGGTGCAGCAGGTGCGGTTCGAGTCTGTTGTCCCGACCGAGGCGGTGTACCCGTCCGGCCGTCAGGTGTACACCGGCTACGACCAGTTGTACCGGATGGTGTCGATCGCGGAGGCGCAGCAGGAAGACGACGGGCAGGAAGCCAGCTTCGAGGTCAAGCGGTTGCGCAGCAACGGCGGGCAGGAGACGATACCCGCGACGCCGATCGGCTTGTGGGAGTTCTTCGGCCCATCGCGGACTGCGCGGATGCAGCAGGGCGAGCACCTCCTGGCGACCTACATGAACGACGCGGCGGACCGATCGGCGGTGCAGTCGGCGGACGAGGTGGCCGAGTGGGGCGATGCGGAGACGGACCGGCTGGGCTACGACGGCGCGGGCCGGCCGATCACCAAGCGCTACTTCGATGCGAAGGAGCCGCCGCTGGCGGTTCTGATCGAGGGCTCGGACCTGATCGAGAGCCATCACAACCGCTGGCAGTATTACGTGCGGCTGGTGGCTTTCGATATCGAGTCGGGCCAGTGGGTGCGGGCCGATGACAGCGAGGACCCGCTGATCGCGTACAACACGGCCGAGGCGAATAACACCGAGTTTGGGGTTCAGGGAAGCGGCGACAACATCCCGTCCCTTATCAACGAAGACGACGAAGAGGTCCCTGACCTGCCCGAGGGCTACGCGATGCAGCCGATCGGTAAGCAGGCGGTGATCCAGAACGCGAGGATCAAGATCAACTGCGAAGGCCTACGCGAGGTTTACTTCACGGCCCCAAACAACATCTCGCAGGATCCGCAATAGGTCTGCTGGCAGGTTTGTCCGTGTACCGGGATACGGAGTTTGTCATGATGCAGCCGGTTTCAATCGATTTCGATATTAAGGCATTGAAGTCTAACAACTGGTTCTGGGCGCAGCTGATGGGTGTGGTGCCGGCGGATGGCCCGACGCGGGGCCAAACCCGGTGGATATACACGTGGGTCGAAGTGTTCCCCCTCTGCCTGGGTGACCAGGAAGGATCATGGTTTATCCGCGATGCGGAGTCTGCGCGTCAGGGTACTGCGGAGAAACATGCGGCATACAACACGCTGGAACTATCCAACCCGGGCGAAGGCGTGATGGGCAGCGGCGACTGGGTTCCGGTGCGCCCCAAGCAGGGGTCTAACGAGGAAGGCAACTGCGCGGGGGTTGAGGTGGCGCTGCAACCCCTGGGCCCGGGTGCGGTGGTGCGTATGACCCACTACGTGTCCGGTGATACCGAGATGTTCTTTTTCTCTGCACCAAACAACATCTCTGAGCGTTGCATGCCTTACCCCTTCCTGATACTCGAAGAAATCTCCTCTACCGAGCCTTCAGAAAACCGCGCAAGCCAGAATGGAAACAGCAATGTTATCTGATGAACCGGATACCCGAGACACGGTCGATATTATCCGTGAGCGTAAGGCGACCTGTGGCCGTGGGATCGATATTGTGATCACCAACGCGATCCCGATCCCGGGCCTGGAGTATCGCTGGCGTTACAGCGCTTGCGCCGTCCGCCCGCTCCGAGAAGGACGGTTCACGAAGGTCCCGCCGGACCAGAACCCGTGGGTAGGCGACGCATACAACACGTTTGAAGCTATCAATGATTGTGAAGACCGCTGTGTTCAGGGCAGTGGTGACAAGACGGAAGGATTGCCACAAGGTCTTGATCTGCAGCCGATCGGTGTCGGTGCGGTGGTTTTGGACGCCCAACTCGTAGACACGGCCGATGGCAAGGCCGTCGCTCTGTTTCATCTGCCAAATAATGTTGATGGGAAGTGTGTGACGTCATGACTAAGCCCTGGTGGGACGATTGTTGTGTTTGGATCGAGGCAGAACGCTGCCAAGGCCAAGGCGCGTTTACGGGCGGCGTCGCTCCGTGTAAGGATGGTCTGCGCGTTTTTGTCCACGAGGACAATGTCACGGAAGATGAGTTGATCTTCAATTACGGATCAATTGATTCTTCGGCTTATAACTGTTGTTGGAAGGTCCGTGCAGATCAAAAGCGCGTGGTTCTTCCGCACAAAAAAGACGGTGAGACGATCGAGACGTTCAAGCCGACGACGATATATGACTCATGCGGTGATTGCAGTGGCGACATTGATGAGCCCGCGGAAGGCGGCGGCGTCGGAGGTGGTGGGAGCGGTGGTGCCGGCGGTGGATGGGGGCCCAACCCGGGTGGTGGCGGTGGCGCCGGTGCAGGCCCTGCAGGCCCAGCCGAGCCGCCAATGGGGGTGCACCTCACCCGGGCTCAGCTGTGCGATGGACACGACCAAATCGAGGGTCTTGCGGGGATCGATTGGTGGATCAGCGAAGCATCCCTCCCCGGCCTGGATGATGGTGAGATCCATGTTTACATCATTCGGGTCAATGGCCTGTGTTTTGAGATCAATACCGGGCAACTAGAGAAACTGCCCGCCGGCGCGGATGTGAAATGGCTTGATGTCGCGGCCAATGAGTACACGGAATGCTCGGATTGCACCGACGGTATCAAGGCCGAGTTCTGCTCGGAGGATGAGAAGAAACTGGAAGGAGCCGAAGACCAGCCGGACTATTACATGCGCCGGGGAGATGCCGAAAAAATCCCCAATGAAAGCAGGCCAACCCTTGTATTCGAACGTAATGGTTTTTGCTATAAGTTTGAAGTCGGTGTCAATTTGGATGATGCCGAATGGAGCCTTATCCCCCCACCGTCCAAGGAACAAGACGTTGTGATCCTCCCTGTCCTCACCAGCCTGGGTGACTGCGGGGACTGTGCACTCGGGCTGAAGGCGATGCCTTGTGAACAGGAAGAGGACGATCCCCCCGAGTACTGGGTTGCGAAAGACGACTTGGTCAAGCCGGAAGACCTGGTCGAAGAACAAGACCGAACCTACTGGAAGATCGACGGCCGATGCTATTCGGTCCCGGTCTATGACGACAGCCTGCCGTTTGAGCGGATTCCTGCTGGTGTGGAGGAAACACAGACACCTTGGGATGCATATCTCAACTGCGAGTCGTGTTTTTGCGATGAGCCCAAGCCCGCTGCTGGTTACAAGGCCTACCTATGCTGGCAGCCGGATGATCGGATCGATCCGGCTAACGATGTCTGGGTGCTGGCTTCGTCGTTTCTCGGCGGAACGCTGCCCGAGGACGGGGTCGTCTTCTTGTATGGTGAGACATGCTATTACATCCCTGAAGATGAAGAAAAACAACGCGTCCCCGACTCTGCACGTATCGCGAATCCACGGATCCAGTATCGTAATTGCCAAGACTGTGCGTCGCGTGGCGGGATGGATGACCCCGAACCCCCTGGCTTCCCCCCTCCTGGCGGCGGCGGTGCAGGCGGTGGCTTTGGAGGCTTTCCCTTCCCGCCATTCCCCCCGTTCATGATGGCCGGGGTCATCCCCTGCGATAAGGATACTTCGGACCCTGCCAATATCGAAGCATGGACCGACCCCTTTCTGTACACACCTACGACTTATAAATCGCTGCAGTTGGGCCACCTCTTTTTTAATAAGTGTGTCCGTGTCACCTGGTTTTTAGAAGATGAGAAGACGATCCAGGCAAGGGGTGAGCCTGTAGTCTCGTTCCCGACCGGTACCGCCCAACGGTTCCTTTGCTGCGGCACATGCCTCGATCACTCAGAGGTAGTCTGGCAGATCAACCGGTGCTATGGTTCACTCGCAGATCTTAATGGAGGTACGCAAAAGTACCTTGTTACAAATGACCTTAGCGCGTATGAAGGCAAAGTCCTGAAAATCGACGCCGATGGCTCGGAGCTTTGTTGGCGTGTTCAGGCGCCCATCTGTTTTGAACCAAAGATTACGATTCCCCCGTTTGCAGTAACAGTCACAGACTACGGTCCTGATAACCAAGGCTGGGATAATTGCGCTCACTGCGAGGGTTGGTACAAGCTCGCACAGTGTGGCGGAGGCAGGTTGTTTTATACAAACGATACACGCTTTGAGATTAAACCTGGCGGCAAACCATATTCATGCAGAATCGATGGCTTCAAACTCGGGCCAGCCGAAAAAGATGATTACTCCGGTTGTTACCTTGTCTCTCGCGCGGACCCGCCACCGGAGGGGGGGGGCACCACTGTTCCGGGCACGGCTAAGGTGGAGCCATATCCCCTTGGGCCTGAAGGTGATTATTGTTATCCATGTCGATCCGCATCCAGTTCTTCTAGCAGCAGCCTCGGCGGGATGGCTGGCCTCATGGGCGGCGGAATCGGGACGGGGCTGGTATGAAAATCGTGCAATCCTTCTGGTCGCGTCCGATGTCGGTGATGCACCCATTTACGGGTGGCTGGCCCGAGGCTAAGTATTACTGGTACGCGTGGATCCTTTCAGCACACCAGGCAAAAGCCACACATGATCGGGTCGAACTAGTGACCGACCGCGACGGTGCCAAGTTGCTTGTGGACGATCTTGGCCTGCCTTTTGATCGCGTTGATACAACGCTTGACGAAGCCGACGCCCACCCTGGAATCTGGAAGTTCGGGAAGGTGCTGGCCTATGAGCGGCAGCACGATCCGTTCTTGCATATCGAATCGGATGTGTTTCTCTGGAAACGTCTGCCCGATGAACTACTCGAAGCACCGCTGCTGGTCCAGCAAATCGAGTTGCCGTGGCACGATAGGTTCCAGGAGATGATCGATTCTCGCTACGAGCAGTTGGCCCGGACTATGCGCAGACTCCCGCCGTCGTGGAAGCATGCAATGCTAAAACCCGATTCGCAAGACGATAAAGCCGCTGCGTTAGGCGCTCGGGTATTAGATGAAGTCACTCGTGACGCAAAGACCCGGGCTGTTCTTCAGGATGAAGAACAACCGAACCGCCCGCTTGTTACGCTGCATTGTGGAGTTTTCGGCGGGCGCGATCTGGATACAATTCACCGGGTTGCTCGCGAGGTTCGAGGTGTCGCGGAACAGGCAATAAACCGCACCGCTTGGCTGGCAATGCGAGGCGGGCACCCCATCGAGCGTGATACTTATCCCAATGCACTGTTGGAGCATTACACGGCATATGCAGTGGCATTCCGTCGGGGTGTTGACGTTTGGTCAATCTTCCCCCCGGGGACGACCGCGGCCGACTCGCCCTACCTGAGTCAGGTTCGTGCCGAAGCGTTTGGCTTCACGCATATCATGAATGAAAAGGCATCGGCGTTGAATAGCGGCCTTGCGGATCGTCTAGAGCGTCGTATCCGGGAGAACTATTCTGAGCATTATGAACGTGTTCAATCTCTGATCACTAAGCAGCAAGTCCAGCCTTCAAAACTCCGCCAAACTGGCAATATGCTTAAGTCAGTTTCTCACGCGGCGAGTTCGATCGCACGCACGAAGATCGCTGGCCAACGTCTATCTAATGAAGCATATCAACAACGACTGGATGTCTGTCAACAATGCCCTGGAGGGCATGCAAAGATGCGACGTGGGGAGGTTCATTCGTGTGGACCGATGCTTGCATCGATTAAGGGCAAGAAACCGACGTGCGGCTGCTATTTGAAGTCTAAGGCTCGCGATCCCAAACAAGACTGCCCGATGGGATACTGGCCCAAATCGAAACCATCAATCCCACGTGTTGACAAAGAAGGCGAAGGCTTACATGACCCGCAGTCGTTTCCAATGACAGGCGAGTAATAATGCGAACCACCACCTCATCTATTTCTGAGACAATCGCGCAGCATCGTCTGAGCACTTCCGAACATGCCAGTTATCTTGCACGACGAAGATATTGTTCGAGTTGCCTGTCATGCAATGGTATTGGATCGCAATCAGTTGTATGCCGAGCAACTGATCAGAACGGCCGAGTTGATCTGATTCATGGGGAATGCCCCAAAGATAAGTGGGGTGTCTCAAGCGTCATACCAGATTCAGGGTATGAAACAAACCATCTTCAACAAGGGGCACCTCCCTGCAGTGATCTATTCGTGTATGGCTTTCCTGGACTTTATGCCGGTGCGAACACCGAGTTGCACCACCAGATCCTTCTCTGGCAATCTATGGGTATCAATACCCACTTGATCCCTGATAAAGCAGGCTTTAAACAGGAACCCTTATATCCAGAGATGGAGGAAATCGGTGTAATTATTCATCAACAGAACCAATTCGATGCGATACTTCCAGGCGCACCTGTACTTGGCTTTTGTAATGAACAGTTCTTAATCAAAATTGATACGATACGTCAATATACCCATTATACGGTATTCGTCAACTGTATGACTTGGCTGTTTGATCTTGAGAAGCGCCGGCATCGTGAAGGCAAGATCTCATTGTTCCTTTTCCAGAACGACGAGATCAGAAAAAAAAATCAGGCGTTGCTACGGAAGATCAACCCTGATCCGGATATCCATTATCTAACATTCCAGCCGTACTTTGAAACTGAGGTGTTCCCGTTTGTCTCTGTAGATCAGAGGATCGCTGACGGTTCCAACAGGCCGTTTACGATCGGGCGTATTTCCCGTCAGGACGCTGACAAGTTCTCAGCAGACACAGTGCGTGTCTGGGAGGGGATTGAATCTCCAGTGTCTAAGCGGGGTGTGATGCTGGGTTTTGGGCCAGAGAGTGAGCGAAAGATCGGAAAGCCCCCGGAATGGGTAGAGACCTTCATCAATCAAACCGAGTTGTCGCAGCAGGATTTTTATAAGCAGGTCGACGTGATCGTCCAGCCGATGGACACGACGGAGAACTGGCCTAGGATCGGACTAGAGGCGATGTCCAGTGGCTGCGTGCTAATCGTGGACAATCGCGGTGGCTGGCGCCAGATGATCGAACATGGCGAGACAGGTTGGCTCTGCAATTCGCCAGAAGACTTTATTCGATACGCGACACGAATGGCTAATGAACCCGAAAAACGGGCGGAAATGGCACAAACTGCCTGCCACCGTCTTCATGAACTTTCGGGTAAGCCGATAGCACAGTCCGCCTGGTCGGAGGTCCTGAACCGATGCTTAAGGAGGTTTACAGTTTCATACGAAGCCTAGCAGTTCAGATTTACTATCGTATGGGAAGCATATTAGTAACAAGTCACTCAAGAGCCCGCTGATTAGTTGTGTCATGCCAACATACGGTCGTCCAGAATATGTCAATGAAGCGGTGTATATGTACCTTAATCAAGATTACGCAAACAAGGAACTAATTATTGTCAACGATTATCCTGGCCAAGCCTATAAACATAAGGGGCTTAGAAAGCCAACGGTTGATTAAACTGCCGTTGGCCCTATGTCTGCAAGCAA
>JBCDKD010000028.1:0-63765 GCA_039024275.1 Planctomycetota bacterium
ATCGGTCTCGGTGTTTTATGCAGTCAATCAGTTCGAAGAACAGTCTATCGATCTTGGGGACGTGATCACCGACGGACAAGGCGAGCAAGCGGTCGACTGGGACTACCGCGACGCCATCCCGAACATCAAAGTCGGCGACACCGTTGCGTTCGCGATCCAAGTCGCTGACCGATACCCCGGCGAGGAAGGGCCGCACGTCGTACGGTCCGAGACCCGGCGGATCACCTTCCTCTCGAAGCAAGACTACCTAGAGCAGATCGAGAAACAGAAAGACCGGCTGCTCTTGCGCGTGCAGGCGATCTACCGGCAACAACGCTCGGCGCACAATGCCGTGCTCGAACTGCCGATCGAAGACGAGGGCTATATCCAGGCCTGCCAACTCGAGGCGATCCGTCAGGAGATGATCCGCGACCAGCTCAAAGAGATCGGTATGCAGATGCAGGTACTGCTCGACGATCTAGCGGCGAATGATATCTCCGAAGCCGCGGAAGCGGAGTCGCTTGAGATGATCCGTGCCGCCCTGATCGATATCGCCGATGAACCCATCGCGTTGGCGGCAGAACGGTTGCGTGAGCAGTCCGCCTTGCCGGGTCGCAACAACGCGCAAGAAGGACGAGCCAATGCAGCGCACGCCGTAAATACCGCGGCGCGAGAACTCGCTAGCCTGGTTCTGTTACGCGGGATCGATTCGGCACAAGAGGTCTACGCCCGTGAGGCACGCATGATGGCGAGGGCCCAAGCCTTGGTGCGTTGGCACACCGCCTCCAACCCAACGGGTGCGCAAGTCAGGAAGCTGGTTCAACAACAAGATGAACTCGCCGAGTGGACCGACGCGTTAATCGATCAATTGCAAGCAGGCATGCGGTATGAGAAGCGGCCGCTAGCAGTGCTGCGTCTGATCCAGAGCGTAAAAGACCTGAAGAAGGCAGGGACCAGTTCGACCATGCGCGGTGTCGCCTTGCTGATCGGTGAAGGTAAGACCGAACAGGCGATCGCTCAGCAGGCCGATCTGTTCCGTGCGCTGCTCAACGCGGAGTTCAGCGTCCGGCTCAGCGGGGCCTACACCACGCTCCTGCGGACCCATGACCAGATGCGGCTGATGACGCAGTCGCAGATAGAACTGCGGGAACGCTCTGAAGGTCTGTCTGCAGAAGAGTTTGTGGCAAAGCAAGACGCTTTGGCGAAGCAGCAGACCGCACTCCGCAAAGCGCTTCTAACACTGATGCTGCCAAGCATCCCCGAGCAAAGAGCACGCCTGTTTGACCCGGGTATCCCGCAGGCACCACCCGTTGTCGCGCTACTGAAGGAAACAGACCAAGCGATGGCCGGGGCCCTGGCACAACTGTTCAATGGCGATCAGACAGCGGCCGTGGAGCAGCAGGCCCTCGCCGAGACCAGGCTTGCGGAGCTAACAGGTATCGTCGATCGATGGTCGGTCGAGATGGGGCTGATGACACAGGGGCTGGGCACGCTGGTCACCGCTTCGAGCGAACGGATGTCCCGTATCGAGGATTTTGAGGCCCGGGTCATCAGCCTGCTCGAACAGACCGATATTGCGGCGGCGGAGAACGAAAAGGTGGATAGCCTGGCCGAGGCACAATTCAGCCTCAGCGATGAACTCGCCGGCTATGTCGCAGAGCTTCTTCGGGAAGACGAGACCGAGCGGGACCGGGACCTGGCGCCGCTGCTGGGCCGGCTCAGCCAGGCCGAGCGCGCAATGAACGCCGGGGTCGAAGCGCTTAAAGCGAACCAGGCTGAAGAGGCGATCGGCTACCAGGAAAAAGCGGCGGACCTGCTCGCAGAAGCAAACGTGGTTGCCACCGCGCAGAACGAACGGCTAAACGTGCTACAGAACCTGCTGCTTTTCCAACGAGCGGTCGGCTTTGCCAACGGCTACATGTCCGACATCGTCGCCGAGCAGCGCGACCTGCTTACTGCGACGGAGGACACGACCGAAGACGATGTGCCCGGCCTCCTTCCCGTGCTCAACAACCTGCGTCGCTGTATGGAGGATGTCGCACCCATGCTCGATCTGGTCGCGGCCAGGGCGGATGTGGGCACACCCCTGGTTTTTGCACAGACCGACTTCGAAGACGCCGTGATCTCCCTCGAGGCCGGGGACAAGCTTGACGCACTGGACGCTCAAGATGTCGCTGCAGAGTCCTTGGCCGAGGTGCAGTTGCTGGTCCAGGACATCCGTGCACAAACGAGCTATATCGCCGAGATCGTGGAATACCTGCACCGCGTGACGTCCGAGACTGCGCTGGCACAGTACGAGCAGGCCGAGTTGTTTGAGCGGGTCGCGGAGGCTGATACCAACCAACTCAAGCTCCTGGCCAAGCAGCAGGAATCGCTGACCGAACGCGCGGAGCAGTTGGATCGTGCGATCGCTTTGGCGGCGGGCAGCCCAACGATCATGGTGGAGCCCGACCCGCTAATCAGCTTGGACACGGAACCTAAGCCGGTTGCGATGTTTAACCGAACGGCAGAGCTGATGCAGGATGCGGCGAAAGACCTGGCTGCGGCAGAGCCCGCTTCAGCCGATGCGATGGAGCTCGCGGCATTGACACTGGCGGAAAACGCTGCCTCACTCTTCATCGTGATCGAGATGTTGGAAGGCCTGCCCCCCATCGAGATCACCAGCCAGACCGAGCCCGCGCTCGTACAGCTGGTTGATGTGCTCGCACTCGCTAGTGATCAACGTCGACTATCTCGCGAAACGCATGACGCGACACCTGAGCAGATGGCGGACCTGCTGAACCGGCAGAATGATCTGGTTCAGCGGTGCGACGCACTGGCCCAAGCAGGCGCTCTCAACGAACGACTGACCGCGGCACACAGTCAGCTCGTCGAAGCGGCCACCGCTTTTGAATCGTCCGACAAAAAGAAACTGGTCAAAGCTCAACAAGGCGCCGACAAGCTGCTGAGGCACTTCATCATCGAGCAGTCGGTCGTGCTCAACACCAAGATCCCGCCGCCTGTTGGGAGTGATGCCCCGGGCGATAACCCCGAGGGGAGCGACACCGAGGCCGCGGTCACGTCTGGCTTTATCGCCGACTTCGTCAGCGGCGAGACGCCGGATGATCAAAATTCCGAATGGAAGGTGCTAGGCGAACGAAACCGTGCCGCGTTGAACCAGAACTTCGCACGCGAGCTGCCATTGGAATACCGCGCACTGCTCAAAGACTACTACGAGAGGTTGGCCCGATGAGAACACGATGGCATCGATGGTTGAGCTCGCTTGGATTTGTTTGCTGTCTCGCTGCAGTTCCGGCGTTCGCAGAGAATGATGCGCTGTTTGAATTGCCCAACGAAGACGAGGCGCCGGAGCTGACCGAAGAGGCGGAGAAGGCGATCGACCGCGGGCTGGAGTGGCTGATCAAAACACAGAACAAGAATGGCTCGTGGTCGATGGACAACGGCGACTACGCCATCGCTGGCACCAGCCTCGGTCTGATGGCGTTCATGGTCGAGGGGCACTTCCCTGGGTTCGGGAAGTACGGCGATGCGCTCGACCGGGCCAAGGACTACCTGCTTAAGCGTTCGGCCGACTCCCCGACCGGCGCGATGGGCGTGAAGATGTACGAGATCGGGCTGTACACGATCGCGATGTCCGAGCTCTGGGGGATGACCAAAGACCCCGAAGACAACAAGGAGATCCAGAAATACCTCGAACGCGCGGTCCAGATCATCCTGCGTTCGCAGAGCCCGCTCGGCGGCTGGCGTTACGCCCCCCGGCCTGATGCGGGGCAGGACACCTCCGTCACCGCGATGGTATTTGTGTCGCTAGCCTCCGCACGTGAAGCGGGCGTCCTGGTGCCGACCGAATCGATTGATCGGGTAACAGGCTACCTGCGCGACCAGGTCTACAGCGAGGAGCGCGGCGGCTTCGGCTATCAGGGCCCGGGGTACACGATCGCCTGCACCGCCGGCGGGGTTTACGCCGCGCAGCTCGCGGGCAACCGGGATACGGAGTGGGTCGAGGCGGCGCTCAGCACACTAGAGAACGACCCGAAGGTGTTTTCAAGGAAGGACAACGGCTACTACTACTATTCGCACTACTACGCGATGCAGGCGATGGTGCAGGCCGGCGACGAGCGGTACGCCAAGTGGTACCCCAAGATCCGGGATTCGCTGATCTCCCTTCAGAAACCCGACGGTTCCTGGAAGGAAAAAGAAGAGGACTACCCGCACAAGACGCCGATGTCGATCATTATCCTCGCAACACCGAATCGGTACATCCCGGTTTACCAGCGTTAATAGCGAGTACGCCAACGGCGTCATGGCTAACGACGTCCTTGAATGGAGCACCGCATGGCAGCAGAACAAAGCCATATCCGAACGTTTGTCTTACGCCTCGTCGGCTGCTTGCTGGCGGGCCTCACTGGTCTCGCGTCGGCGGACAAGTCACCTGAGCCCGAGCTCAATACGACCGGCGAAGAGCTCAGGCAGGGCTACGCACAGATGCTCGAGACACTCAGCGCCGAGATCGTGGCAGCACTGCCTAATCTCGACTCGCAAAAAAAAGAGGCTTTTGAGAAAGCACGCGCCGCGGTATCCGCGCTGGAAAAGCCCGGCGGAGACGCCCCGCCGCGGGCTTTCGCCGCCTACGAGTCGGCAAAGGCCCAGGCAGAAGCGGACTCGCTGGCCGCGACCCGTGCGATGCTTACCGACGTAAAGCCGTTCCTGGCCAGTGATGCGCTGGATGGCAAGCTCATCCGTATCGCGATCCTCCGGCACGGGACCCCGGCCGGACTGGCGGAGTTCGCGCAGGAAAGTGATACACACAAGGCCCTGCTCGACAAGCTCTTCGCCGACGACGACCTGATGAAGCTGGTGCTCATCTCAGGCGGTGCCAACGGCGGTGAGTACGGCGAGGCGATGGAGGTCTATACCGCTATCCTCGAAGCAAGCGAGAAGGCACGCGAGCGCGGCACGATCTTCCACAACCTCGCGCTCGGCACCGCGCTGCACCAGCCCTGGCTGAATAGCAGCGCGAGAGAAACGGACGGCAGCATCAACGCGGCCGTCTTTACCGACCACAGCACCCCCGAGGGACAAGTCGAACGCTACCTGCACTACGAGAAAGCTTACCTCGAGAAAGAACTGGACCCGGCGTTCAAAGATTTCAACGCGTGGGAGTGCCGGTACATCACGAACGATCCGTACACGAACACGGAGCTGGCTTGGGGCCGGGAGATGCTGCGTAACTTCCGACCAGACCACCGCACCAATGACAAGGGGTGGCGGTACGTCGGCCTGGTCAAAAGCGACCTGCCCTACTGCAGCACGCGTCACGACGACTCGCTAGGCCTACCTAAGCAGCAGGCGCTGGCGCTCGGCGGCATCTGCGGCCGGCGCGCGTTCTTTGGCCGGTTCATCACCCGGGCCCACGGCATCCCCGCCCGGCGATCAACACAGACCGGCCACGCCGCGATGAACATGTGGACGCCTGACGGCTGGGTCACCCGCCTGGGTGCGTGGTGGTCGATGAACTGGTGCGGCCCGTGGGGCGGCATGGACTTCTACCTTGACGCGCAGGCGCGTGAGTTCGAGAAAGACTACCGGCAAGTCCTCCGAGCCCAATGGATCGGTGATGCGCTGGGGCAAGAAGACGTCAGCATCCGGCAATACGGCAAGGGTGGCGGGTTCTGGGACGGCCTGGCCCACTTTATGAAGAGGGCGATTGTCGAAGAAGCGAACTTCGAGAAGGCGGCCGCCGAGGCAGAGCTGGCCTCGCTGACCGCGGAGGAGGCCCGCCTGCTCGGCGAATCGGACAGGATCATCGGTGCGCCCGAAGTCAAAGAGGTCGAGATCCCTGAGAAGTACAAGGCGGTCGTGACCGACAAAAATGGGAGCATCACCGTCCCTGCCGTCGCGATCACCAGCCCGAAGAACAACACCGACAAGGTGGCGTTTCTCAAGAGCTGGGACGAGGGCATGCAGATCCATTACCAGCGGGCGGGCAAACGGCCGGAGATCCTGCGCTACAGCGTCGAAGCGCCCAAGGCCGGCAAGTACGAGATCCGCGCGTTGGTCTCGACGGTCTCACCCGAAGGGCTCGAGCTGATCTACCGCATTAACCGGCGCACCCTGGTCGAGACGGGCCTGCCCTATACGAAGGGCATGTGGGAGGTGAGCAAGCCCGAGACGATCGAGCTGCGCGAAGGCCGCAACTCGATCATGCTGACCTTCCGTGCTCCGAACCGTGGTGTAAGCCTGAAGGAGATTCGGTTCACGCCCGCCGAGTAGTGGCGTTGTACACCCGATTGAAGGATGGCTATTCCATGAATCACCAACGATGGATGTCCTGCATCGCGTTGCTATTGGCTTTGTTGCTTGCCGCGCCTGCTGATGCTCAGAGGCAGAACGATCCGATCCCGGCACCCGTGATTGCCGAACTCCAAACCAAGCTGGGTGAGGCCGGGCAATCCGCATCTTCTGCACGCAAACGGCTGGCGTACAACCGTATCATCCGGGAGACCGGTAGCCTGCTTGAGAAGCACCCGGATGCGCCCAACCGCTTCGAAGTGCTGGGCGTCCGCTTCCGCTCTCAACAGAGCCTACTGGGGGTTGACAACTCCACGACAAATCGGCGGGCTTTCTTGGAAACGGCACGCCAACTCGCCGCCGCACCGGACGAGTACGCCTCCCTCAGACTGGATGCCGACCTCCTCCTGTCGCAAGCAGAGATTGCCCGGCAAGGCGGGGACCTGCGGGCCCGAGCCGACGCGCTCAAGCCGCTGGTCGATCGGTACCGGGGCACGGAGGTCGAGGTCAAGGCCGTACGGATCGCGCTGCTCATGGCGATCGAGTTCGGGGACGCCGGGCTGATCCAGCACCTGCGTCACGTGATCGCCGAGCGCATGCCCGGCAACATGGAGATGATCAACTTCCAGCGGGACCAGCTTGCTGGCCAGGTTTTTGGCGCGCCCTTCGTGGGCCGGTTTGAAGGATCAGACGGGCGCCTGTACCGCTTCCCGATGGACGGCATGGGCAAGACCACCGCGTTGTACTTCTGGACCAAGGAAGGCGACGGGCTGGAACAACTCAAGAAGATCGCCGAGGGTTGGGAGAAGGTCAAGGCAGAGCCCGGGCTCAACGCGATGGGGCGCTACCAGTTCATCAGCTTCAACCTGGACGGCCTTCCTGACGCGGGCGAGAGCCTGCTCCGTAAAGCGGGGCTGGATTGGCCCGCAATGCACCTGCGCGGCGGCGAGGACAACGAGATCTACAAGACCTACGTCCGTAACACGCCCAAGCTGCTCACGATGACGCCCTCCGGCTACACCGCCATGGTCATGAGCGGCGCGACACGGGTCCGGCCCGACCGCGGCTGGGACGGGGCTTTGCGATCCGGCCTGGCCCGCTCATGGAGCAGGCAGACTTACGCCAGCTGGTTCCAGTCCGTGCTGGCAGGCGACTTCCTCATCATCGACCCAACCGGTGTGTTTGATCCTGCCGCTCCGCCGGAGTGGCAAGCCGCTGCTGGCAGCCGCCCAGATGACGAGCAGAAGCTGACGCGCGACGCGAACTCGGTGCCTGAAGACAAACTGCGGGCGATCCAGGCTTGCTTTGCGGTCGGCCCACGGCGTTACCAACTCACGCACGAAGACGTGCGTGCCAACTACGCGAAAGCAGAAGCCTTGTGTCGGCAGGCGATCGCAGACCACCCCGATGCGAACGACCTGTGGGTCGTGCGCAACCGCCGTATCGTCGCGCTAATGGGCTTGTGGAAGATCGATGGGGATCGCAAACACTTTGACGCTGCGATCGAGCAAGCCAACGCCGCGCTTGAGCAAGGCTACCCCGAAGGAACCGATCTCGTAGCGAGGTTCTGCCTGGCCCGCGAAGCCTTGCGGGTGCAGGAAACCGACCCGGCCCGTGTGGTCAACCAGTTCGCAGAAAGCGGCGGCGAAACAAAGGCCACTACGACCTACGCGGCGGCGTCCGTGCTTGCGTTAGAGATCGGTGAGCGACAACTGCACGAAGCCTACCGCAGAGCATCACTCGACAAGCACGCCGACCACCCGGTACTCTGGCTTGCAACATCATTCCTCATGGACCGCTACCAGCGTTACTGGATGTACCACCCACCGTTCACCGCGGGGTGGACCTATGGCCGACGCATGGGGCACTTCCTCGCCATCGGCACGCCCGAAGACGCAAACCGCTCACTGCAACTCGAGCTGAAAACACTCGATGGCGAGCCCGTCCGGCTACCCGATGCCTCCGATGGCAAGTGGACGGTCATCGAGTTCCGGTCCAAGATCGACAAAGCACCGCATGTTGACCGCTACGGGACGTTTGCTCAGATGCGTCCATTTGATGATGTCGCGTTCGTCTCTGCAGCCCTGACGGACGACACCGTCGCGGTCAAGGAAGTCATCGCACAGAAGAAACGGGAGGACGTTACCCCAACGATGCTCGTCCCCGGCGGGATCAACCACCCCATTGTCCAGCAGCTCGGTATCCTCGACCACGACACCCGGCCCAACATCGCGGTCGTTCGGCCGGATGGCACCATCGCAGCGTTCCTCTCCGGCCTGGCCATGAGTTCGCAGCACGGCAACGCCCTGCAGAACATTATCGAACACCACGATGAGCAGGCGATCGAGGAAGCGCTGGCCCGTAACGATCTGGAAGAAGCGAAACGGTTGGCGTTCGCCTACGCACCGACCGAACAGGTCGCCCCGCCGGACGCACCACGCAATTGGAAGCCCAAGAAGCTGACGGTCCCGCACCTGCGCGCAAGGGCGAAGGTATTCATGGCGATGGGCGAGTGGGAGAAGGCTCTAACCGACGCCGAAGTGGTCTACCTCGAGATTAAGAAAAAGGCGGGCTGGCTCAGCATGCGGACGGATGACCTTGACGAAGCTGAGCGGCTTAAGGCCACGATCGCGGACAGGCTCAAGCAAGCAGACGTGAAGCAATAGTTGAAACGGTAGAGAGCTAGACAGCGCTTACTTGAGTCGTCTCTGCACGTAACTTTATCTTCAGTACCGCAAACAGGCTCGATAATGCTTAGGAACAGCAGAGTCTGTATCCATTCCTGTAAACCAACAATAGGCCTATACAGAAACGCCGCGGCCTTACTCTGATTGAAATGTGTGTGTAGGGAGAGGATCTCGATCACGCCTGGCGCTGCTCTTGGCACCGTCACCCAGCCGCAATCATTAGGTGGTACGCTAATAGGTCGAGTGCGGAGACGTCTTCATCGTTAGTCGGCCGTAATATGTTGACGCCTTTCGATCCAATCCTTCCAGCCGGAGCTAGATGATGATCCGCCCAGCCGTTGCCATGCCATTCTTGGTGATGATGTTGCTATTTGGGCTGCCCACCGTTGCAGAGCACCCCAATATCCTGGTTATCCTGACCGACGACCTGGGCTACGGTGACATCGGCGTTTACAACCCTGACTCTAAGATCCCTACGCCGCACATCGACAAGCTTGCCGATCGGGGCATGGTGTTCACCGATGCGCACAGCCCAGCGACGGTCTGTACGCCGACGCGGTTCTCGGTGATGACCGGGGCGATGTGTTTCCGGATTGGCCGATCGCCGGTCTTTACCGGGGTGGGCGGGCCCTGCCTGATCGAGGACGAGCGGTACACGCTGCCAGAGATGCTCCGTGAAGCGGGCTATGCGACTGGGAAGTTTGGGAAGTGGCACATCGGGCTCACGGCGTACGATCGTGCGGGCGAGCCGATCAACGAAGGCGGGCTCGATAACGTCAAACGTATCGACTACAGCCGGCCGATCACCGGCGGACCGATCGACCACGGCTTCGATGCGTTCTACGGGACGGCGAGTTGCCCGACGACTGATTGGCTCTACGCCTACATTGAGGACGACCGCATCCCAGTCCCGCCGACCGGACTAATCGACAAGGACAAGTACCCGAAGAACCCGTACACGGGTGACTTCCGACGGGGCATCGCTGCTCCGAACTTCGATGCCTCCGAGGTGGACCTGGTGTTTATGGAAAAGGCCATTGAATTTATGCGCAGCCACGTCGCGAAGACGCCGGATAAGCCGTTTTTCATCCTGCACTCGATGCAGGCGGTGCACCTGCCCTCGATCCCCGCGAAGCAGTTCCGTGGCAAGACCCGTGCAGGGCCGCACGGCGACTTCATCTTCATGATGGACTGGATCGTGGGCGAGATGATGAAAGAGCTGGAGACGCTGGGCATCGCGGAGAACACGGTGGTGGTGTTCTGCTCGGATAACGGGCCCGAGGTGCCGACGGTGGTCTACATGCGCAAGGACCATCATCACGATGGCGCTCGCCCGTGGCGTGGTGTGAAGCGTGACGGCTGGGAAGGCGGGCACCGCACGCCCTTTATCGTGCAGTGGCCGGCTAAAGTTAAGCCAGGTACGGTGAGCAATCAGCCCTTGTCATTGACGGATTTGTTCGCCACATTTGCCGCGATTGTTGACAAATCGTTGCCGAACGATGCGGCGGAAGATTCATTCAACATGCTGCCGGTGCTGTTGGGCACGCAGGGAGAGGAATGGGTCCGCCCGTTCCTGCTGCAGCAGACACACTGGGCGCAGAAGCTCTCGATCCGGGTAGGCGACTGGAAATATATGGACCACAGGGGCTCGGGCGGGAACAACTACAACCGCGAGGGCAGCTGGGGTATGAAGCCGTATAGCCTGCCTGAAAAGGACCCCGACGCCCCGGGCCAGTTGTACAACATGAAGGACGACCCGGGCGAAACAACCAACCTCTACAGCAAGCACCCTGAAATCGTAGCCAGGCTCAAAGCCCTGCTGGATAAGACGGTTGAATCGGGCCGGAGCGCACCAGAACGCTGATATCGACAGTTTGTCCCGCTGCAAATAGATGGGCCCGGTCCAGGCGCTCGTGCGCGTCTACACCCATCAGCAGTAAAACCTACCAGCAACTTCTTATAGTAAAATTGATTTGTTTTTTGGTGTTGGCGATGATCAGCGTAGCGTAACACAAGAAGCCGTCTTCTCAAATCATTCGTAATATCACACCCACATCAATCGGGCCAGATCGAGTAGAGGATGATGGCATGCTGCGTAGAATGATTGCGGGTCTGTCACTGTTGCTGATTACGGCGTGCCATGCCCATGCTGCAAATGATCACCCGCCGAACATCGTGGTCATCCTCGCCGACGACCTTGGTATGCGTGATATGGCGATGTACGGCGGCTGGATTGAGACGCCGGGCCTCGAACAGATGGCCAAAGAAGGCATCCGATTTACAGACTTCCACACGAACTCTTCGGTCTGCAGTCCGACGCGGGTCGCATTTATGACCGGCCGCTACCAGCAGCGGCTGGGCATTGTCGATGTCATCGTCGGGAACCGCGAACCGGATAGCGGGATCCTGCCCTCAGTCCCAACGATCCCGCGTGTCTTCAAAGACAACGGCTACACCACCGCGCTCTTCGGCAAGTGGCACTGCGGCTATCAGGACAAGTACAACCCGATCCATCACGGCTTCGACGAGTTCATCGGCTTCCTAACCGGCGGCACCGACTTCCACCGCTATGGCAGCTGGCGCAACGGGCTCGAAAAAGCCGAAGGCATCAAGGGCTACACCACGCACGTGCTCACCGACCTGAGTGTGGACTTCATCAAGCGGAACAAAGACAAGCCCTTCTTCCTATACGTCTCCCACGCCGCGGTTCACAACCCATACCAGACCCCGGCCGACACCCCAGAGAACCGAGACCCAAACCACCGCAAGAACGCGATCAACGACACCAACCGCCCGAAGTACAAAGTGATGCTCGAAGAGCTGGACAAAGGGGTGGGCCGGATCCTTGACACGCTGAAAGAGCTAGGCATCGCGGAGAACACCTTCGTGTTCTTCTTCTCCGACAACGGCGCGGTAGGGATGAGCCCGAAAGAGTACCAACACTGGCGTGGCGGCAAGTTCAGCCAATACGAAGGTGGGCACCGTGTGCCTGCAATCGCCTGGTGGCCTGGCGTGATCAAGCCGGCGCAGGTCTCCGATGAACTAATCCTTGGCTTTGACCTGTTCCCAACGGTCACCGAGATCGCAGGCATCAGCCAGTCCAATCCAGACAGGCTCGATGGCACGAGCTTCAAGGCACACGTGGTCGAGCAGGCCGACTTCCCCGACCGCGACATATTCTTCGGCTACGAGCCCAAGCTTGGCACCGCGATGCGGCGAGGCGATTGGAAGATGATCATCAAAGCAGGCAACATCGAACTGTACAATCTAAAGGACGACCCAAAGGAAACCAGCAACCTCATCGCCAACCACCCCGAGGTCGCGAAGTCGATGAAGCGAGCCATCGAGGCATTCAAAACAACCGTGACACCGGGCTCATAATCCAGCGCAGCAAGGAACCCGAGATGAATCAAACGAATACGACTGAACGAACGAGCGGCGGGCTTACCCGGCGAGGTGTCTTGCAGGCGGGTGTACTAGGCGCTGCAGCCACGGCCCTGCCGATGGCGAGTGGGTGCCAAACGATGCGTAGCGGTGGCGGTGGTGTGGAGCATAGCCGGATCAGGCAGGTCCCCGCGAACTGGTGCTTTACCGGGAAGGCCGGGCCCAAGCCTTGGACCCTTGAAGAGTTACTAGACAACACCGAAAAGCTCGGCATGCCGGGCGTCGAGTTGGTCAAGCCGGAGCAGTGGCACCTGCTCAAGGACCGCGGACTGATCTGTGCCGCGACACCCGGGCACGGCTTCACAAAAGGTATGAACAACCCTGGCTTCCACGACGAGAATATCGCGGTCCTTAAGGAGCGGATCAAGGCCAGCGCAGACGCCGGCTTCCCCAACGTCATGACCTTCACCGGCATGGCCGACACGTCCAATCACCCTCGGGGTAGCAAGGTCACCGCTGAGCAGGGCATGGCGAACTGTATCGCGGGCTACAAGCAGGTCGCCCCCTACGCAGCGGACTTGGGCGTCTCCATGGTGCTCGAGCCGCTCAACTCCCGCGACCCCAAAGAAATGCGCGGTCACCCCGGCTATCAGGGCGACCACGTCGACTACTGCGCCAAGATCATCCGGGAGGTGGATTCGCCCGGCCTGCGGCTGCTCTTCGATGTCTACCATGTGCAGATCATGGATGGTGACCTCGTCCGGCGCATCCACGAGAACAAAGACATCATCGGCCATGTGCAGATCGCCGGGAACCCCGGGCGTGGGCCCATCGGTCCAGACCAGGAAATCAACTACCGCGCGGTGATGCAGGCCTTCGTCGACATCGGTTACAAGGGCTATGTTGGGCACGAGTGGATCCCGTTAGAAAACCCTTTTGAAGAACTCAAACAAGCCGTGGAGATCTGTGATGTTTAAGCAAACGACAAATGACCCTTCCAATAGCCCCCACCGCGAGGTGGGGGTTCAAACCAACTGCGACGCGAACCCCCACCTTGCGGTGGGGGCTATGAGGGTCAAAGTAAATCTATTTTCTGTCGCGGTTGTGCTGCTCGCCGCGGTGCAGTTTGGCTGCTCATCCTCGATCAACACCGACGCCCCTAGGCCCAACATCATCTTTATCTTGTCGGACGATGTCGGCTGGAACGAGCCCGTCTTCAACGGCGGGCCCGCGGAGATCACGCCCAACCTCGGCCAACTCGCGGGCGAAGGGCTCAAGCTTACGCAGTTCTACACCCACGCTGTATGCGCCCCGACGCGCTCGGCGTTCCTCACAGGGCGCTACTCGTTCCGGACCTGGACCGACTGGCGCAGCGAAGACTACGGCAAGCCGACCTACCTCGCGAAGCTCGGGATGGAACTCGCGATCAACACCGAGGGCGAGAAGACGCGGCGTATCGTCGGCATGGATACGGACGAGCGCACCCTCGCCGAGGCGCTGCGCGACGCGGGCTACACCACCGCGATCATGGGCAAGTGGCACCTTGGTGAATGGCTCGACGAGCACCTGCCGATGGGCCAGGGCTTCGACCATCAGTACGGGCACTACGGCTGGGGCATCGACTACACCAACTTCACGATCCCCCACAACGCCCCGGCGACACTCGCTGTCTACGACTGGCACCGCGACCAGGAGCCGGTGCATGAGCAGGGCTACGCGACCGATCTGATCGCTAACGAGGTCGTCCGGCACATTGCAGCGCACAAAGAGAAGGAAGGCGCGACCGGAGAAAGAAAGCCGTTCTTCTACTACGTACCCTTCAACGCGATCCACGGCCCGCTCGAGTCGATCCCACGCTACACCGACACGCTCGACAAGCGCATGGCCGCGCTGAAATGCCTCGACGACGCGGTCGGCCGGATCGTCGCCGCGGTCGATCAGTATGGCTACGGCAAAGACACGCTGATCGTCTTCACCAACGACAACGGCGGCCTGCGCCCCGAGCACAGCGCGCCCTACCGCGGGACAAAGAACACCACGTACGAGGGCGGCGTCCGCGTACCCTGCGTCCTGCGCTGGACCGGTACGATCGACCCGAAGACCGCGAACGATGAAATGATCTTTATTGCGGACTTTTACAGCACGTTCATCACCCTTGGCGGGGCAGACCCCGAGCAGGAGCGTCCGGTCGATGGGATGGACATGACCGACACCATCTTCGCCGGCAAGCCGAGCCCTCGTGACGAGATCATTTTCGATGTCGCCGGCTGCGTCCGCCTACCCACGATCCGCAAGGGCGACTTTAAGCTGATGAACGACGAGCTCTACAACATCAGGCTCGATCCATACGAAAAGAACAACATCGCGAAGCAGAACCCCGAGATCGTCGCGGCCCTCAAGAAACGTCTGGAAGAAGCCGCCGCCGAGCGCCCGCCGCTGCCGCGGATGGACCTGCTGATGTCGCCGGCCCAGCCGTGGGTTTACCGCGAGAAATCCAACGCGAACGTGCCCGACTGGGTCAAGCGAGCGGTGATGGAGGTCCGCAAGACCCAGCCCAAGGAGTGGGCCGAGGGCAAGACGCCCTGGCCGCAGGCCCCGAAGGACGGCAAGATCATCTACACCGGCGACGGGCGATAGGGCCTTCGCAAAACTCTGCCTGCGTTGTAATTGTCTTGGTGATGCCTCATACGGTGGTTAGGATATATATACGCTAGCAACCATCGGGTGTTTTCGGGGAATGACTTGGTGCGACCGATTCAAACTTAAAAGGAAGGGTACCGATGCCGTTTACACGAGCTCTTGCCGCAAGGACTTGCATTCTTTTTTGGGTTTGCTTGTATGCATCGGGAATCCACGCACAGGGTAATGATGGCAAGCTGATTGGAGAAGACGACTTTAAACGGCTGTCTAAAATCTTTACACAACCGGAAGCGCAGCTTATCAAGGGCAAGCCGTGGGTCATTGTAGATATCGGCCCGGCGAACTTTGAGTTCGATCGGCGTGGCTGGTTGATCAATAATGAGGATAAAAGGATTGAGCTTGTCGATCTGCATGGTGAGCTACACCAGTTCCGCAAGCCTGGTGCAGACGAACAGCGCCCACGTATCAATGAAGGCCCGGAAGGCAGGTTCTCGTGGGCTAATCTCCAGAACGCTGATTACTCGGCAGCATGGCGAGTCCGTGTTGCAGATTACGATGCTGAATGCAAAGTGTTTCTTGAAGAAGGCATACCCCAAGAGAATAGTGAAGGAGATATCTTTGGTCACGTGAATCAGCGGTTCTCGTTGGCAGACCATGTGGTTGAAGCCGCACGTCATGCTCATTTTACCTATCAATTAGGCGACACCGATCAGGCGATCGGGTTGTACGAGCACGCCCTGAAAGTACAGGAAAAGTATTCGAGTCACTACGTCGTGGGTTCTGAGAAGCCGCGACCGCTACACGTATTTGTTTCCGAGCGTATTGCATCCGGGTTGAGAAACGGGGCTATCTTCTGGGCTCACCGCGGGGGATCTCGCAAAGACCTTCAAGCACAATGGGGAAAAATCGAGGTGTTGCCCGACTACAAGTATCGTGATGAGGCCAAGGCAATGGTTAAGCATTACGGGAGTCTGCTTGAAGAAGACGCCCAGTGGGTCGAACCGAATGCGGATGAGATTGCGAAGCTAACGGAAGCGGAACAGGTTGCCTATTGGCTCTACCATCTCCGCGATCATGATGCGGGTCAATTTACTGACCCCGGTCATTGCAGCGTCTTTTCCCAAAGAGGATGGACGCTTGATGAGGAGGCAGAAAAGCCCAACCCGGCGGTTGAGTTAAAGAAGCTCGGAGTGGCCGCGATCCCGCAACTCATTGCGCATATGGACGACGCCCGGCCGACACGCTGCAAGGGGCATTGGCGCAGCTACTGGCCCGAGGGGCACTACCTGCTTCGTTATGGGGATTGCTGTGAGCAGATCTTTGAGAGCATCACAGGGCATGAAATCTATGAGGACTGGGGTTATCCCATTCGAAGCGGTGCAGGCAAGCAGTGCAAGCAACGGGCAGCACAATGGTGGCGGGCTTATCGGGATAAGCAAGACAACGAGTCGCCTTGATCCCATTGACTTAATCCCTATGCTTGGCTTGATTTAGAGCATTTGGCGGAGATTTTCTTCAGTCCCGCATGTGAATGCGGGGCCCGGCGTGTCGTGATTGAATCGGGCACCGGGTTCACATCCGGTGCGATGGAGCATCATCATGCATGTTGCTCTAGTGGCTAGACAACGCAAGCATCAAGGCGATGGCCTAGAGCATCTTTCAGAACCGTGTGGCGTCGGGTTTGGTTATTCACGCGTTAGCTCCAGATGCCACGGGCCGAAAGCTTGACCGCCCTGCCCGATGGTTGCAGACAGGTCGAAGTCCCCCGCCGGGAAGGAAACGTTGTCAAAGCTTAGCCGGGCCCGGCCCTTCTTGAATGTTCCCGGCACACGCTTGCTCCCGATCATGAGTTCGACAGGCAGGTCCTTTTCGACAGGCTTATGCAGTAAGAGCGTCGCGCGACCCCGGTACGCGGCCTCACTGCTGAGCAGCCACTCGCCAGTCTTCCCCCAGCTGCCGCCGCCGGTCGGGTGCCAGTCCTGGCGGGTGAGTACGGTCGTTGGCTCGTGCTCGGTCCCAACGATGATCCGCTGCGGGATGTGCTCCTGCGGCACAACGTCGGCGTACCAATCGAGGTACGCACGCTTGAGCTGTTCGAGCACCTCGGGCTCATCGTCTGCCCGGTTGTTCTCTTCACGCGGATCGGCAAAAAGGTCGTACAGCTCAAACGGTGTGTCATCCTTGCTCGACTCGTGATGGAATCCGGACGGCCGAACCATCTTCCAGCGCCCCCGGATCACCGTGCAGTGGTGGAACTTCTCACCGCTCGTCCCGCGGTGAGCCTGCAGTACGATCGCACGCTCGGGCCAGTCGACGCCACCCCGCCCCTCGATCAGCGGCATCAGGCTGCGGCCATCAAACTCCACACCTTCGGGGGCACCGGACCCGGCAGCATCCAGAAGCGTTGGCATCAGATCGATGTGCGCTGCGGTCTGCCTGACCCGCTGGCGCGGCTCGATGCGGCCCGGCCAGCGGATGAAGAGCGGCGATCGCACCCCGCCCTCGTGCACCTGCGACTTCATACCGCGCATCGCGCCGACGTAGCGCTCGGTGTTCGGCCCGTTGTCCAGCATGAACAGCACCAGCGTATTGTCATCCAGCCCAAATCGTTTCAATGACGACATAAGCCGGCCGATGTTCTGGTCGATGTTCTCAACCATCGCAAAGACCCTTGCAACTCTGTCCGCGTCTTTGTCGTTGCCCAGCAGGATCGGCGTGAGATCCTTCTTCTTGTACTTCCTGTACAGCTTGTCGGGCACATCGTGATATGGGCCGTGCGGCGCATTCGCCGCGATATAAGCGAAAAACGGCCTGTCCGCCTTGGCCTGCTTCTCCATGTAGCCGATGGCCTCGTCGAAGTACACATCCGTGCAGTAGCCCTTGGTCTGCACCTGCTCACCATTGCGAAACAGGATCGGGTCGGTGTAGCGGCGGTTGTTCTCAATAGGCTCGGAGGGCTGCCCAAGCCCCCCACCCCTGTGCACGATCGAATACTCAAACCCCTGGTCCATCGCGCGGAACGGGTAGCAGTCGCCGAGGTGCCACTTGCCGAAGATACCCGTGGCGTAGCCCAGGTCCCGCAGCGCTTCGGCGAGCGTAAGCTCCCCGGCCCGCATCATCGACCGGCCCTTCCACGTGTCCACCGCGCCCGTCCGCTGGTGGTACCGCCCGGTCATCAGGCTTGCCCGCGTCGGCGTACACACCGGGCTGACATAGAACCGGTCAAACCGCGTGCTCTGCATAGCAAACCGGTCGAGGTTCGGCGTGTCTAGCACGCTGTTTCCCGTAATACCAAAGTCACCATAGCCTTGATCATCGGTGATGATGACGATGATGTTGGGCTTAGCGATGGTTTGCGACGCCAGGAGCAAGGCGATCAAACAGCATATCAATCGGAGCGCGGATCCGGAGGCCCAGATTCTTATTGATCGATTAGGCATCGTTATTTCATGTGTTGTGATTTGCATTGTGAAGAAACTCGCCGGTTAGTGTCAGACATAAATACACTTTACGTCCTGATATTAGAGCATGACCAGGCTGGCGACCGCAGGCATTGGTTTTAAAGCCGCAAGAAGTAATTGATCTTGAGGCCATCCCCTCCGATGCCGATCGTGGCGAGATCCGACGTCATACGGTTGTCTGTATCGTGTACCGGGAAACGCTGAAGGAGGAAGCGGTCGGAATCTGCCCTGTAGCAGGTCGTGTGCGGTATCGGCCTTTGCCTTCTCTTCTGATTGATTTGGTTCAGGCATCAACGCGATCCAGAAAGATGACCTCTTAATCTTTTAAGCTCTGTCGGGAAACGAAGCACAAGCCCAATGATTTTGATTATTTATCAAACCACGAATCTGCCTACCGCTTCGCGTATAAGGCCGCTAAAGCAGCCGTGATCAAGATACCTACCAAGAAGCCATAAAGCGTCTGTGTCGCAATGATGACGGCTGCGGAAGGGGAGATGACCAACCAGTCCCGGGGATGTTTGACCAGGCATCCATTGTAAGCCAGGGAGATGCCGGCAAAGGCGATAAGGGGCGCCAAGATGGCCATCGGATAGTTTTGGAGCAGTGGCAAAAGTGAGACGCCGAAGGCGATCCCTAGCACGAGTTTGATAGCGCCGAGCATGATCACGCTGCCGCCGGTTCTCGCCCCGGCCCGGTACTGGGCGGCAAGGCCGCCCGCGCCGTGGCACATGGGTAGGCCGGACCAGCCCACGCACAAAAGGTTCATCATCCCAACGCTTGAGGCCATGCGCTTTGGCGCAATGCGGTGCTTGGGGAAGTAATCGCCGGACAGTGCGCAGACGGCGATGACAGAGTTGAGCAGCGTGAGCGGCAGCTGTGGCAGAGCGCCTTCGATCAGCCCCTGCTTCCATTCGGATGCGGCAGGCGCGATCCACTCGAACTGAGGCGGGTTGATCGTGACCGCTTGATACACCGAGGGTGTCTCGAAAAGGATGATGACAAACCCGGCTAAGAAGAGCGGTAGCACGATGGGCCAGTTCCGCCAGGTTCCCACAAGGATGAGGGCTCCGGCCGTGATCGCAACAAGGACACTGTTTGCTCCAGCCGCTGGAAGGTCGGGCAGATGCTCAAGCGCGTGGAGAAGCAGCTTCAGGCCGATACCGAGTTGGATCGCACGCACGATGGGTGTCGGGATCAGCCGGTCCAGCAGCGGGATCAGGCCTGTGATCGATACGAGCATGAGGGCAGCGCCCATGCCCCAGCCCGCCGCGACAACGGCGCCGCCGCTGAGCCCCTCGGCGATCGCGACCGCGGCGATCGCTTTCATAGGCTGCACGGGGACAGGCAGGCGGAAGAGCAGACCCGTGGCGATATTCATCAGCCCCGCGGCGATCAGCATCGCCGCGAAGTTGAGTTCCGTTGTGACCGCTAGGGCGACGCAGAGGGGCAGAAACGTACCAAGGTCGCCGAACGAGCCCACGAGTTCACGCAGGTTAAATCGCAGCGCCGGTTTGTCTGCGGGTTGCTCATCGGCTTGGCGTGTCATCTTTAGCGTCGTCCACCGGTCGGGGTCGGTTGGGGTGGTTGTCGATCACATCTCCACGGATCGTTTCGATCGCGTGCGGGAGGACATCCGCCAAGGCATCGATCATCTCAACCACCGCGCGGGGGGAGCCGGGGAGGTTGATGATGAGTGTCTGGCCGGTGCTTCCCGAGATGCCGCGGGAGAGGTAAGTCATGGGCGTGATGTCGTAGCACCGCCGGCGAGCCAGTTCGAGCAGCGCGTCATGCCGTCGTTCAATGACAGGCGCCGTCGCCTCCGGGGTCACATCGCGCGGCGCGAGGCCCGTCCCGCCTGTCGTCCAAATCAGGTCCTGCGGTTCGGGGTCTTCCAGCCATAACCGCAGGGTCTTAGTAATACGAGGCGGCTCGTCTGGAACAATCTCACTGAACAGACAGGTTGCGTCGAAGCGTTCGGTCATCTCGCGGATCACGGCGGGCCCGCCAAGGTCTTCCCGCTCGCCCGAGGCGCACCGGTCGCTCACGGTCAACACACTGAATCGGATCGCTGGTTTCATGCCGGCTTATCCAATCGATGCTCGTCGCGCGTCCAGTCCCCGCGCTTACCCCCGGTCTTCGTATCGAGTTGAATCCGTTCGATGGTCATCGCGGGATCGATCGCCTTACCCATATCGATCACGGTCAGCGCCGCGACACTGACGGCGGTCAACGCCTCCATCTCCACACCCGTCTTCCAGGTCGTGCTCACCTCGGATCGGATCGCGATGCCACCCTCTTTAAGGTCAAGCTCGACGTGTACGGCATCGATCGGCAGTGTGTGACACAGTGGGATTAGCGAGTCGGTTTGCTTCGCGGCCTGGATCCCTGCGAGCCGAGCGACCTGCAACACCGACCCCTTCGCGACGCGGTCTTCCCTGATCGCATCAATCAATGCCGATGAAGCACGTACCAGCCCGCTGGCTGTCGCGACACGGCGGGTCATCGGTTTCCCGCCGACGTCAACCATCCGCGGGTCGCCCGCGTCATCGAGATGGGAGAGATCACAACTCATACCGCCGCATCATAAAACACCGAGCGCCCAGCGCCTTCCTGGCCAGGTGAGATTTCGAAGCAGTCTGCCGCCCGTGCTGTGCTTGGGATGGGTTGCTGTGCGTTCACCGCCGGCAAATATATAGACCGCATCGGACTGGCGCCGATCGAAGGCAGGCGGAGCGGATCAACGCCACACCCAAACGCGTCGGCGAATGCGTGATCCCTCGCCGTATCGAGATCTTTACAGGCACGATGAAGCACAGGTAATAGAATCGCAGTCATTGTTGGGCATAGTCTACCGGATTCACCCCAAAACTATGATCGGGTGGCTGATTCAGGCGATCCCGTTGGGGCCATTGAACCGATCGATTGGCATAGACGTGGCTTTGACAAACAACGCCTCGGTGGTTGTCAATCTGCTCAAGGTGTAGATATGCTGTATCGGTTTACCAGATAGAAGGACAAGCATGCTCAACGTTCCCCGCCGTCGTCTGCATGGGCCCGGTCCATCGCCTGTTCATCAAGATGTGCTCACCGCGCTGGGCAAGGACTGTATCGGGCATATGGACCCCGCCTTCATCGGCATCATGGACGAGGTCCGTACGATGCTTCAGCAGGTCTTCCAGACCGAGAACCCGATGACCCTTGCCTGTTCCGGGACGGGGTCTGCGGGCGCGGAGATGCTGATGGACAACCTGGTCGAAGACGGCGATGTCTGCCTGATCGGTGTCAACGGCGTGTTTGGCGGTCGCCTGTCGGACAAGGCCGAGCGCGCGGGCGGCGTCGTGCACAAGATGGAGAAGGACTGGGGCCGGGTCTTTGAGATCGGCCGTGTGATCGAACAGGTCAAAACACTCAAGCCTGCGCTTGTCGCGCTGGTGCATGCCGAGACGTCGACCGGTGCGCATCAGCCATTTGAAGGCTTGGCCGACACGGTGCATGAGAACGGCGGTTTGCTGGTGATGGACTGTGTGACGTCGTTCTCCGGTCTGCCAATCGAGATCGATCAATGGGGTATCGATGCGGCCTATACGGGCACACAGAAATGCCTGAGCTGCCCGCCCGGCCTGTCCCCTGTCACGCTCAGCGGAAGAGCGATGGAGAAAGTGCACGCCCGAAAGAGCAAGTGCCACTCGTGGTATCTCGACCTCTCGCTGGTGGGCAACTACTGGGATGGCGACCGCGCCTACCACCACACGGCCCCGGTCAACATGAACTACGCGTTGCACGAGTCGCTGCGTCGTGTTCTGGACGAGGGCCTCGAAGCGCGTTTCGCCCGGCACCAGGCTGTACACGAGAAGCTCAAGACCGGGCTCCTCGAGCGCGGCTTCACGTATGTCACTGATGAGGACCACTGCTTGCCGATGCTGAATTGCGTGGAACTGCCCGAAAACGCGGGCCCGGAAGGCCCGCTCCGTAAACGGCTGCTCGATGAGTTCGAACTCGAAGTCGGTGGCGGGCTCGGCGCATTTGCCGGCAAGTGCTGGCGTATCGGCCTGATGGGCGATGGCGCGCACGAGGAAAACGTCGATTACATCCTTGAGTCAATCGATGCCGTACTCAGCTAGTGCGAGCCGCTTGATCGCGGACCTGTAACAGCTCGGCCGTGATGCTAACCGCGATCTCGGCGGGGTGGTTCGAGCCGATCGGCAGCCCGACCGGGCATCGGAAATCGATCTGCTGTTCATCGATCCCATCCTCGATCAGTTCGCGTCGGAGCGTGGCCGCTTTCGCATCACTCCCGATCACCCCGAGGTAAGGGAAGCGTCGGGCGAGCCTGAAGACCCGCTCCAGCACGGGCCGATCGGCGCTGTGGCCACGGGTCATGCACAGGACGTAGCTGTCATCGGTCAGCCCAGCGACCTGCGCAGGCGGGTCATCGGTCTGGATGGCCTCTACGCCGTCGGGCAGCTTGCCCAACCAGTCGGGGCGCGGATCGATGCAGGTCAGTCGGCAGGGCAGTTCGACCAGGAGGTTCGCGAGCGCCTGGGTGACATGGCCCGCCCCGAAAACCACGACACGCCAGGCCGAGTCGTCCACCCGCTCAAAGAAGAGCTTGACCCGTCCGCCGCAGGTCATCCCGACATCGGTCTTGAGCGACCAATCGACAAACTGCGTCGGCTCACCGGACGCGAGCATCCCGGTCGCGAGGTCAATGGCCTTCGCTTCGACCTTCCCGCCGCCGACGGTGCCGTGGTCGTGCCCGCCGGCCCGGACGATCATCTTGCTGCCCGTATCCGACGGCGTCGACCCGTGGGCGTCGACCAGTGTCACCGCGACAAAGCGCTCGCCCAGGCCCTTCAGCTCCGCAAAGCGCGTGTTGTGATCCGCATCGGGCATGATGGTCAGGATATCGGGCTGGTGGCTTGGGCCTGCTGCTGCCCCACCAGCTTGGTGATCGACATCAGCAGGGCCTCATTCGTCGCGGGCAGGTCCAGGGGCGGCAGCGTCGCACGATCAATAAAAGACAGGGCGTGCCGGCATGCGAGGAACGGCGCGATCCCCAGCATCAGCGGCGGCTCCCCAACCGCCTTACTCATCCGCACGTTGATGGTGTGCTTGGGGTTGTCGTAGGTATCGACGTTGAAGATGGCTGGCGTGTCCGTGGCGTTGGGCACCTTGTACGTCGTGGGGGACTTGGAAAGCAGCTCGCCCGAGGGGCTATAGACAAGCTCTTCGGTCGTACACCAGCCCATGCCCTGGATGAACCCGCCGTAGAGCTGGCCCAGGTCGATGCCGGGGTTGATCATCCGCCCGATGTCCATGAGCACATCGCAGCGGTCGACACTGAGATCGCCGGTGAAGCGGTCGATGGTGACTTCCGACGCCGCGACGCCGGTGGTGTAGTAGAAAAACGGGCTGCCCTTGCCGGTCTCGCGGTTGAAATCCACGCCGGGCGTTGCGTAAAAACCCCGCGCGCCGAGGTCGACCCGTGCCCGGCGGGCAAGGTCGCAAAACGCGCCGAACGCGACGCGTTTCTCGGGGTCGCGTGCGTCGTAGAGCTCGCCGTTTTCAAACCGGATCGCGTCGGCGCTGGCCGGGTGGCCTTTGTGCTGATCCGCGAGTAGTTCGGCCGCGTAGGCCTTCATCCGTTCTTTGATCTGCTCACAGGCATTGACCGCCGCGCTGCCGTTCAGGTCGGTCCCAGCGCTCGCCGCGGTGGGCGACGTGTTGTGGTTCTTCTCCGTTGAAGTCGTCATCAGACGAATGGCATCAGGCTCAATCCCGAACACTTCCGCGACAAGCTGCTTGATCTTGGTGTTCAGGCCCTGGCCCATCTCGGTGCCGCCGGTCGAGACTTGGACCGTGCCGTCGGTATAGACATTGACGAGCGCGTTGCCCTGGTTCAGGAAGCGCGTGGTGAAGCTGATGCCGAACTTGATCGCGGTCATCGCCAGGCCCTTGAGCTGGGTCTTGCTCTTCGCGTTGAATTGTTCGACCCGCTGCATTCGCTGGCGATAATCGCAGCGTTGTGCAAGGTCGTCAAAGAGCTCAGGCAGGACGTGGTTGCGGACGATCTGTCCGTAGGGCGTGACGTTGCGTGTCTGGTGGCCGTAAACGTTTCTTCGTCGTATCTCGAACGCGTCTTGATCGAGTTTCTGAGCGATATCCTGCAGGATCGTCTCGATCGCGACGACGCCCTGCGGCCCGCCGAAGCCGCGGAACGCCGTGTTGGGCGGGAGGTTGGTTTTGGCGATCTTGCCGATGATGCGGACGTCGGGGATGTAGTACGCGTTGTCGGCGTGGAGCATGGTGCGTTCCATCACGGAGGTAGATAGATCCGCGTACGCCCCGCCGTTGGAAACAAACATGATATCCAGCGCGAGCAGGTCGCCCTGATCGTTGTAGCCCGCGCGGTACCAGGCCTTGGTCGCGTGGCGTTTACCGGTGACACACATGTCGGTGGTTTTGTCGTAGACGACGCGCGCCGCCCGCCCGGTGCGCTGCGCGACCCAAGCCGCCATCACCGCGGGGATCGCGCCCTGCGTTTCCTTGCCGCCGAACCCCCCGCCCATCCGCGGGCACTCGCAGACCACCTGGTGCAGTGGCAAGCCTAGCACCTCGGCGACGGTCGCCTGGGACTCGGTCGGGTTCTGCGTGGAGGAGATCACACGGATCAGGCCACCCGTCTCTGAGATCGCCCGCGTGGCCTGCGATTCGAGGTAGAACTGCTCCTGCCCGTTGCAGTAGAACGTGCCATCGAGTTGATATGGCGCATCACGAAGGGCCTGCTTTACATCGCCACGAGCAATCTCTCGGGTTGGACCCAGATACCGGTCTTGCTCAATCGCATCGTCGATCTCTAGCACTGGCTGCTTCGACTCGCCGTCGATTACGACACGCGACTGCGCGAGCTTTAACGCGTCTTCGTTCTCCGCAGCGATGACCACGACGGGCTGAGCCAAGTAATCCACCTCGGAATCAACCAGGAACGGCTCGTCATGGAAGATCGGCCCAAAGGTGCGGGCACCCGACTCGGGCAGGTCCGAGGCGGTGAGCACCGCGATAACACCCGGCGTTTTACGCGCGGCCTCGGTATCGATCCGAATAAGCGTGCCGGACGCGAACGGCGCACCCACGAAACCAACGATCAACTCGTCCGCCATGCGCGGCAGGTCTTCGATGTAATCGGCGGTGCCGGTCACGTGTCCAATCGCGGATTCGTGCGGGATCGCGGGGCCCGTTCGTGGGCTGGTCATGGCACCACCTCGGGCGTTGCAAAGCTGTAATACGCCTTGAGAAGGATGTTCTCAGCAAGTTGGCGTCTAAAGTCTGAGTGGCCGCGTACATCCGTGATCGGGCGGATGGCTTCGCGTGCGATCCGCCCTGCATCGAAGAAAGTCGCCTCGGTCATCGGCTTGCCAACCAGCGCCGTCTCCACCTCGGAGAGCCGCCGGACCACAGGGCCGACGCCGCCAAACGCAACCGCAGCATCTTCGATCGTGAAGAGATCATCAGATAGCTTCAGTTTGACCCCAGCGGTGAAGGTCGAGATATCCATATCCCTGCGCTTCGAGACTTTCTCAAGGAACAGCCGTTCGTCTTGCGCGGGCGTAGGCAGCTTAATCGAAAGCAGCAGTTCATCCGGCTCAAGCACGTTCTGCTTGTAGTCCATGTAGAACGCGGTGATCGGGATCTGTCGTCTGCCACGCTGGTGCGAGCCCGCTTCGATCATCGCGTCAACCACGAACAGGAACGGCAGGCTGTCCGCGATCGGCGAGCCGTTGGCGATGTTGCCACCGATCGTACCTGCTTCACGGATCTGCGGCGAGCCAAACCGCTCGAGGATGTCGACAAAGGCGGGGTAGTGGTCTTGAATGCACCGGATGACCTGATCCCAGGTCGCGCTCGCGCCGAGGCTCAGGCCGCCATCGACTTCCACGCACTCCGTGATGGCTTGCACCAGGCTGAGCGACAACACGTGATCCGGCCAGGGCGTCCCGTGGTTGTGCCAGACCCCGACATCTGTCGCACCGGCGATGACGAGGCACCCCGGCTGCTGCTCACGGACCGCTAAGGCTTCATCGATTGTTTGAGGGATGTGCACGCAGACGTCGCGTGTTGGCAGAGCTTGGTCCTCCGCCCAGTGCGGCAGCACACCGTTCTGCGACACGGCGTCGTGCAAGGCTTCCTCGGTATGCGGAACCGCGATGGTCAGGCTCGCCGCGTGGCTTGCCTGTTGGAGAAGGCGGAGGATGGCTTGTTCGTTGTAGACCTCGGACAGTCGCCTGATCGTTTCGTGGGGCACCGCCGAGCACGCATCCATGATCTGCTGATACCCCGTGCATCGGCAGAGATTACCCGACAGCGCACAACGCACGTTGTCTTCTTCAAGCGGGTGTTCGACCGTGCCACGCTCGACCTCGCCGTGCAGCGCCATCACGATGCCGGGCGTACAGAAACCGCACTGCGACCCATGCCCGGCCACGAGCGATTCCTGGATCACGGTGAGCGCCTTGGTCTCGCCCTGCTGCTGCACATCCAGGCCTTCGACCGTGACCACGTGCGCACCATGGCACTGGAACGCGAAATAGATGCACGCATCGATCGGCCGGTAGTCGAGCCCTGCCTCGCCGCCAGTTCCAGACTGCGGGCGGCCCAGAAGAACGGTACACGCGCCGCAGTCGCCCTCCGCGCAGACGACCTTGGTGCCGGTCAGCCCCAGGCGTTCACGCAGCAGGACGGTGAGTGGAAGCAGCGCATCCCTGCCGGTCAGCTCGATCGGTCGGCCGTTGAGGACGAAACATAGGGTTGGCTTGGTCATGTCAAGCGACAGGGATGAACGTGACGGAGGCAGGCTCCTCCAGCCAAGTTATGCTATGTATCGTATCGGCCTGAACATGCAAGATGCAAGGCCTGTGAGAAAAGTTACCCCCCATTATGCGGCATCGTCACTTCGATATCAGTCCCGACCGCAAGCCTTTCTTGTGGCAACAACACGATACTGATTCCTCGGCCAGGTCCGTCTTGGAGCGTTGCGACCGTATCGCGGGCTTCACCGACACGCCGGGCTCCATCACGCGTCTGTTTCTCAGTGATGCCACGGTCAAGCTCCACACGGAACTACGGCGGTGGATGGAGGCCGTGAACCTGACCGTCCGGATTGATAACGCGGGCAACCTGATCGCCCGTCGGCAAGCATCTGAGCCCGCCGAATCAACAAAAACGCTTTTGATCGGGTCGCACCTCGACACCGTCCCTAACGCCGGGCGGTACGACGGTGTACTCGGTGTGATGATCGGTCTGCAGGCGATCGAGGCGATTGCTGAGACGCCGCTCCCGTTTCATATCGACCTCATCGGCTTCAGCGAGGAAGAGGGTGTCCGCTTCGGCGTCCCATACATCGGCAGCGCGGCCGTCGCGGGCTGTTTTGACTTCGCTTGGCTTGGTCGTCGTGATGCGTCGGGCCAGTCGCTTGGCCATGTCATCGAGCAGTACGGGCTGAAACCAAAACAGATCAAAGACGACGCTTACCGACCCGATCGGGTGCTGGGGTATACCGAGGTCCACCTCGAGCAGGGGCCGGTGCTGGACTCGCTGCGCCTGCCGGTCGGCGTGGTGACGGGGGTCCAGGGCCAGAGCCGGTTGATGCTGCGGTATACCGGCCACGCGGACCACGCGGGTACCGTGCCGATGGAGCACCGCCGCGACGCGCTCTTGGCGGCATCGAAGATGGTTGTTGCGGCGGCGGACTACGCACGCTCGATCGATGGCCTCAGGGCAACCGTCGGCTACATCAGGGCGGAGCCAAACGTCCGCAACGTCGTGCCGGGTGTGGTCGAACAGTCCCTGGATATCCGGCACAGCGATGACCGCATCCGCGAGAAGGCGGTGGCCGCGCTGCTCGACACGGCGGAGCGGATCGCGGCGGACGAGGGCGTCAAGCTTAGACGCCGCAGCGCGCAGGATCAGCCGGCGATACAGACCGACCCCGGCCTTTCTGCTGCGTTGAACAAGGCGGTTGAGCAGGCGGGTATGACGCCGTACGCCCTGCCCAGCGGCGCGGGGCATGACGCGGTGGTGATGTCCAGGCTCGCGCGGACCGCCATGCTCTTCGTGCGTCACCCGGGCGGCATCAGCCACCACCCCGAAGAGACGGTGCATGCCGAGGATGTCGGCCGAGCGGTCCACGTACTCGCGCAGTACATCGTGAACCTCTCGTCAGAGGCAGCGGTATGATGGCGGGCATGCAGAACGGGCAAACCCGGACAGTCGTCTCCCGCAACTACGCGGTGATCGGGCCCGACTCGCATGTGGTCGCGGCATTGGTTGGCTGGCAGGAGACGATGGGGGCCGTCCTCATCTCGCCGGCGATCGGCTCGGCCGGCTTCACGCAGTACCTCGCCTTCCTCACGCCGGAATCGGTCGCGGGGCCTGCCCCCGAATCTCACGAGCGCTTCGTCTACTGCCTTGAAGGCACGATCAGGGTGGGCGACGCGGTTGTCGAGGCGGGCGGTTATGCCTGGATGCCCCCCGGCTCAGAGGCTGTCATTTCGGGTATTGGTGAAGCGCGGGCCTGGGTGCATCAACAGGTTTATGAGTCGCTGCCCGGCACGGATACGCCGAGGATGTATCTCGCGCACGAGCGTGATGCGGAGGCCAAGCCGTTCATGGACGACCCGGCCATGCGTTTAGCCAAGCTGCTGCCGGAGAACAACGCGTTTGATCTGGAGGTCAACCGCTTCACGTTTGACCCGGGCGCGTCGCTCCCTCTGGTTGAATCGCACGTGAACGAGCACGGGCTACTGATGATCGAGGGCGGTGGTATTTATCGGCTTGGGTCGGGTGCTGATGAGCACTGGCAGCCGGTGACCGGAGGCGATGTGATCTGGATGGGCGCGTTCTGCCCGCAGTGGTTCGGCTGCCTGGGTAGGCAGCCCGCGACCTACCTGTACAGCAAGAATGTGAACCGCCCTACGACGTAAGCACAGGCAGCCCGGACGTTGATGAACGATCTAACCGTAGACATAGACCGTTTGATGGGCGAGCTGAACGAGCTCGCCACGTTTAGTTCGTGCCCCGAGCCGGTACCGGCGGTGACGCGTGTGGTCTTCAGCGAGGTGGACCTGCGGGCCAGGTCCTGGCTGGCCGGTTTGTTCGAGCAGGCGGGCCTGTCTATGCGTATCGATCCGATCGGCAACACCTACGCGCGTTGGTGCCCGGCGGGCTGCGATCCGGACGCGCCGGCCATCGGGACCGGTTCACACATCGACGCGATCCCGCACGCCGGGATGTACGACGGCACGGTCGGGGTGCTCGGCGGGCTCGAAGCGGTACGCGCCCTGCAACGCGCAGGCCACAGCCCATCCTGCCCCATCGATGTGATCTTGTTTACATCAGAGGAACCTACGCGGTTTGGTCTGGGGTGCTCGGGGTCAAGAGCGATGTGTGGTCAGCTCTCATCGGACCAACTCGCCGAACTGCGAGATGAGACCGGCACGGGATTTGATTCGATCCGCCGAGATGCCGGCTTTGCTGGATCTCTCGAAACCGTCCGTCTTTCGGATACGGCGTACTCGGCGTTTATCGAGCTCCATATCGAGCAGGGCCCACGCCTCGAACAGGAGCAGACCGACCTCGCACCGGTCACCGCGATCGCGGCGCCCGCCACGGTCAACTTCACCGTGACGGGCGAGGGCGGGCACGCGGGCGGAGTGCTGATGCCGGACCGGAAGGACGCGCTGAATGCCGCCGCGCTCATGGTGTCGGCGATCGAGCGAGCCGCGATCCAGAGTGGCAGCCCCGACATCGTGGCGACCGTGGGGACGCTGACCATCCACCCCGGCGCGGTCAACTCCATCCCATCACGCGTCGATTTCTCGCTGGACCTACGCGATATCGACCGGGCAAACCGGGACGCGGTGCTACAGACGATCTTGGCCTCGGCGCGGTCCATCGCGGGAGAGCGTGGCGTCGAGCTGTCGCACCACGTCCTCAACAGCGACCCACCCGCGCAGTGCGAGCCGAGGCTGGTTGAAGCCCTTTCGCAGGCCGCGGAAGCGGGCGGGTATTCGTACAAGCCCATGATCAGCCGGGCCTACCACGACAGCCTTTTCATGGCGACGCGGTTCCCTACCGCGATGCTGTTCATCCCCTGCCGCGGCGGCGTGTCGCACCGGCCCGACGAGTACGCCGAGCCAAGGCACATCGAGGCAGGCGTCGCCACACTCGCGCGCACGCTCGCATCGCTGTCTACCTGAACCGATCGGCTTACCGGCCCACCGTCGCGTGAATAAAGCCCGAGGGCTTGTCGGTCACCACGAAGATCTCGTTCTCGTTGGTCCGGCCCAAAGGCTCAAGGTTGAACTTGATGTGGTGCTTATTCGGCATCGTCAGCGTGATCTGATCGATCGCAGAACAGCTCTCCAGCGCGGCGGCCCCCATCAGGTACAGGGTCTGCTGCACCGAAACGCTGTAATGGTCGGTAAACGTCGCGAGCAAGGCATCGCGGATCGATACACGGTGCTCGGCGAACGCGCTTGCCTCCGCCCCACCATCGCCGTAAACCCACTCGGCCTTGAGTACCGTCGCCAGGATCCGGTCGTCCGTATCCGGCAGCGTGCGATACTCGTCCTGAACAAAGTCAGAAAAGCCGGACTGAGTCGTCTTCGCCAGCATCAAATCATCGATGCCAGACGTGACGGAGATCGCCCCGCTGCGCTCAACGACGATCGTCGCTATCGGCGTCTCGGTATCGCTGCCGGTGAAGGCGTGGTCGTGATCATTGAGCCTGTGCCAGAGGTGTTCGCGCAGGGAAATGGTCGCCTGGTCTACATGGTCGTACTGATTTATAAAATGGCGGCCCAGCGCGAGACCAAAGCCCTCGATCGTCTGCCACGGGTCATCTTTCGCCATCGCATAGACCGTATTGCGGATCGAATCGGTAGCGATGATCGGGCGGTTGTCCGCCTCGGTGTAGGCCGAGTCAAACGCGCCCTCCAGTTCCGCGCAGACGTTGGCTTCAACAAACGTGTGGCGGTCCGGGTTCGCGGGGTCGCGTTTGATCTTGCTGACGCAGACGTTGTGCTTGCCGTAGCTCTGATGGATCAATCGGGTCATCGCGTACTCCTTTACAACCTGCAGGGCCTTTCTACGATACCAAGATGGATTCCGCGCGTGATCAACTTGAAAGCTTTGCGGTTAGAAGCCGATCAGTAGTAACCGCCGATGGCGAAACGATCCACGGCACGGTCTTTGTCCGCGGAGGGCTGATCCAACGGGTCCAAAAAGAAGCCGAGCAAACGCCGCCCGAATGGGCTTCCTGCACGCTGATCGATCTTGGGGATACCGCGCTGCTGCCCGGCTTCATTGATGCCCATGTGCATCTCAACGACCCCCGGCCAGGTGAGCCCTGGGAAGGCTTGCACTCAGGCACCATGGCCGCGGCGGCGGGCGGGATCACGACCCTCCTGGACATGCCTCTGAACTCACTGCCGGTGACGACCTCACGGCATGCTTTCGATCAGAAGTGTGATGCTGCAAGCGAACAGCTGGCGGTCGATGTGGGCCTGTATGGCGGGCTCGTTGCAGGCGGTGCCCGTGCTTTGCCCGAACTGATCGAGGCGGGGGTGTGGGGCGTTAAGTGCTTCCTCTGCGATTCCGGGCTGGATGCGTTCCCCGCGACCGATCATGGAACGCTTCGGGAAGCGATGGTATGGCTGGGCAAGCAAGCCAACCCGCCGCCGCTGCTGACGCATGCCGAACGAACGGACGAGCCGGCAAACATTTCAACCCAGGATCACAACCCACGCGATCATCGGAACTGGCTCGCGTCAAGGCCCGGCCGGTTCGAACAGGCCGCGGTCAAAGAGTTGATCCAGCTTGTTAAAGAGACCGGCTGCCCGCTACACGTCGTCCACGTCGCGGATGCAGGCACCGCCGACCTGATCCGCTCGGCCAAGCGAGCCGGCCTGCCCATCACCGCCGAGACGTGCCCGCACTACCTCATGTTCTGCGCAGGCGACGTCCCCGAAGGCGGCACGGCCTTCAAGTGTGCCCCGCCTATCCGTGAGCCCGAGCACCGCGAGGCGCTCTGGCGGGCGCTCGCCGACGGCACGCTCGATTTCGTTGCGTCGGACCACTCGCCCTGCCCGCCCGGGATGAAGTCGCTGGAAGCGGGCGACTTCTTTAAGGCATGGGGCGGGATCGCCTCGCTCGAGTTAGGACCCGCGATCACCTGGACACTCGCGAAGCAGCGCGGCCACACCCTGGCCGACCTAGTAGAGTGGTGGTCGCACGCGCCAGCCAAGCGCTTTGGCCTACCCGCCGGTATCGCGGCGGGCATGCCTGCGACGTTCATCGCATTCGACCCCGATCGCTCGTGGCAAGTCGACCCGGCCCGCCTGCATCAACGCCATAAGATCACGCCGTATGCCGGCATTGAACTCACGGGGCAGACCTCGGCGGTCTGGGTCCGCGGCCAAAAGGTCTTCGAAGCGGGGCAGTCCACAGGTAAAACAATTGGCCGGATCATCACGCGGCAGACCGCCTCGGAAGGGAACTAATGCTGCTCGAAGACCTCAACAGTTCGGCTAATGACGAGGCGTACGAAGCGCTTCTCGGCTGCTGCGGCTCGTCGTCATGGGTCCGCTTGGTGTTGCAAGATCGGCCATTTGGTTCCATTGAACAGCTGCACCAGTCGGCCGACCGGTGCTTCGATGGGCTCGATAGGGAGGGCTGGCTCGAGGCCTTCGCCGCGCACCCCAAGCTCGGCGATCTGGACTCGCTGCGGATGAAGTTCGCGGGCAACAAGCGCTGGTCCGCGGCGGAGCAGTCGGGCGTGGAGGGTGCCGACTCGGGCACCATCGAGGCCTTGGCAAAGGGCAATACCCGGTACGAGCAGGCCTTCGGCTACATCTTCATCCTGTGCGCGACGGGCGTCTCCGCAGACCAGATGCTGGCCAGCCTGGACGAGCGGCTGAACAACCCACCCGAAAAAGAGCTGCACATCGCCGCCGAGCAGCAGCGCAAGATCACACACCTGCGCATCGCCAAGCTGTTCGATGGCCAAGACAAGCGTGCTTGACGCGCTGATACGTTGCCAAAGGCAGTCTTTTGTGGTCGAATCATGTCATGTCCCCGATCACCACACATGCTCTGGATACTGCCCTGGGCCAACCGGCGAAGGGCCTAGCCGTCAGGCTAGAATTCATCGAGGATGGCCAGGCCAAACAACTCGCGACCGGTGTCACCAACGATGACGGCAGGGTCGGGGACCTTTTGTCTGCCGACAAGGGCGGCATCCGGCCCGGCACGTACCGCCTGCACTTCGAGACGCGGGCCTATTTCGAATCAACCGGGCGCGAGACGTTCTACCCCGCAGTCATGGTCGAATTCAACCTGACCGACAGCAGCCAGCACTACCATGTCCCGCTGCTTATCTCGCCTTTCGGTTACAGCACCTACCGGGGCAGCTGAGTCAGGCCCACAGGTCGACCAAGGCGAAGCGATTGAAATCAAAGAGGCCTTGATCGCTGAGCTTGATCTGCGGGATGACAAGCAGGCCCATGAAGCTGAGTGTCATGAAAGCGGAGGCCAGTGTCGTGCCCAGTTCGTTGGTCATCCCGCACAACGCCCCGTACTCCTTCGCGACCTCATCACAAGTGCGGGTCGACATCAAGCCGCCGACCTCGAGGGCGAGCGTCTTGACCGTGCCATCGGCGGCGACGGCAAGCCCGCCGCGTTGATGGATCACCGCGTTGACCGCGTCTGCCAGGTCGCGATCGTTCGTTCCAACCGCCAGGATGTTGTGCGAATCGTGCCCGACCGACCCGGCGATCGCGCCACGCTTCAGCCCAAAGCCCTGCACAAACGCAACGACCGGCTTGGCGTCGGCGTCGTAGCGGTTCACCGAGGCGAGCTTCAGCACATCACGTGAAGGGTCCGCTACCACCAAGCCATCGGAAAGGGTGGGCTCCAGCACCAACTCGCTGGTGATCAGCTGCCCATCAATCGCGCCGATCACACGCAGCTTGGCGCCGGGCCGATCCGGCACCGCAAACGCCTGCGGAGATTGATGGGCACACTCAAAAAAGTTCACAGGATTGGCCGGCTCGACCTGGATGTGCGACCGCCCCCGCTCCGCTACGACAGCGCCATCGATCACGGTGCGCAGGACGCGGAACTCGGTGAGCGAATCGACCTCGATAAAGTCGGCCGGGTCGCCAACCTTGAGCTGGCCCACGGGCAAGCCGTAGTGCTGTACAGGGACCTGGCACGCCGCGGTGAGGGCGTTGTAGAGGTCACACCCTTTCGCAACCGCCCTGCGGACCAGCGCATCGATGTGGCCACGCACGAGTTCATCGGGGTGCTTGTCATCGGAGCAGAGCATGACCCGGCCGGGGTAGCGGTCGATCAAGGGCCAGAGCGCCTCGAAGTTCTTGGCCGCCGAACCCTCCCGGATCTGGATCAGCATCCCGGCTTTCAGCTTGTCCTCCGCCTCTTCCAGCGTGAAACACTCGTGATCCGTCGTGATCCCAGCATCGCTGTACTGCTGCGCCTGCTCGCTGCGCAGCCCCGGGGCGTGCCCGTCCACAGGCTTGCCCCGCTCCTTGGCCGCCGCGATCATCGCGAGCAGCTTTGGGTTCTTCGCGAGCACACCCGGGAAGTCCATCACTTCGCTGAGGTAGT
Organism: Planctomycetota bacterium; assembly: GCA_039024275.1. GTDB lineage: Bacteria > Planctomycetota > Phycisphaerae > Phycisphaerales > Phycisphaeraceae > JAHQVV01. The sequence goes on from JBCDKD010000028.1 coordinate 35,126, forward strand.
AGATGGCTGGCTCCTCCAGCAACCCTGTGACATCGTCAACACTCAGTGCGGCACCCGCCGTTTCAAACGAGGTTGCGGGCACACAGCTGGGGGCACCGAAAGCGAACTTGAACGGGATGCCCTTTGCGTTGTCGAGCATGAAACGCACGCCGGGCACGCCCAGCACGTTCGCGATCTCGTGCGGGTCGCTCACCGTCGCCACCGTGCCGTGGACAACCGCGGCCTGGGCGAAATAGCCGGGTGTCAGCATCGAGCTCTCGATATGGACGTGCGCGTCAATGAAACCGGGGAGCAGGAAGGTCGGACACGGCTGGCCAGTCGGCTCAATCGCAGCGATACGCCCGGACGCTACACCCACCCTTGAAGCCTGTACCGACCGCGTTTCAAGATTAACGACGTTTGCAAATAGTTCTGAAACACTCATGATCAATGGCTTTGACGCGGGGCCCCTCTTTGGGCAGCGGGCCGCTTACTTGCTCTTCCATACCGGGTCGTGGTGCGAGTCTTCCGGGGACTTGAACCACCGGGTCAGCGTGGTTTTCTGCCGGGTGTAGAACTGGATTCCCTCGCTGCCTTGGATGTGCAGGTCGCCAAAGAAGGACTGGTTCCAGCCGGTGAAGGGTAGCCAGGCCATGGGCGCGGGCACACCGACGTTGATGCCGATCATACCGGCGTTGAAGTGACGTCGGAAGGTGCGTGCCGCGTAGCCGTCGCGTGTGAAGATCGATGCCCCGTTGCCATAGGGGCAGGACTTACCGATCGCCAGCGCGGCGTCGAGCGAGTCTGCCCGGACGACCGAGAGGACCGGGCCGAAGATCTCGTCTTTCCATGCGGACATCTCGGTGGTCACCCGGTCGATCACCGATGGGCCGAGCAGGAACGCATCGGACGGCTCAACGGCGCGTCCGTCGAGCGCGAGGGTCGCGCCTTCCTGGTCCGCCATCGCCAATGCCGAGGCAACCCGGTCCCGGTGCTCGGCCGAGATCAGCGGGCCCATCGCGGCGTCGGGGTTGTTGTCGGTCGGTACCGTCGCGATCGATCCCGCGTGGTCCACAAGGCGGTCAACCAGTTCGTCCCCGGCAGAGCCCACTGTGATGGCCACCGAGCCGGCCATGCACCGCTGCCCCGCGCAGCCATACGCCGAGGCCGCGAGCGCTTTAACCGACAGGTCCAACTCGGCGTCGGGCATGATGATCAGGTGGTTTTTCGCGCCGCCTGCCGCCTGGACCCGCTTGCCGTGCTTTGTGCCCACGGTATAGACGTGCTTCGCGATCGCGGTCGATCCGACAAAAGAGACCGCGCTCACGCCGGGGTGTTCGAGCAGCGCGTCAACCATCTCCTTGCCGCCGTGAACCAGGTTGAAGACGCCCGGCGGCAGGCCCGCTTCGACCAGCAGCTCCGCGAGCCTGACCGCCGAGAGCGGGACCTTCTCACTGGGCTTGAGAACGAACGTATTGCCGCACGCCAGCGCGATCGGGAACATCCAGAGCGGGACCATATTGGGGAAGTTGTACGGCGTGATCCCGACGCAGACGCCGACGGGGTGCCGTTCGGTCTGTCCGTCCACCTCCCGAGCGATCTGTGGGAAGGTCTCGCCAGCCAAGAGCGCGGGGACGGAGCAGGCAAACTCCACCATCTCGATGCCCCGCTGCACCTCGGCGCGGGACTCGGCGAGGGTCTTGCCGTGCTCGCGGGTCACCAGGGCGACCAGTTCGTCGCGGTGCGCTTCGAGCCGTTCGCGATAAGCAAACATGACGCGGGCCCGTTCCACGGGCGGCGTCTGCGACCAATCGGCCAGCGCGTCCCCGGCCGCGCGGACCGCGCGATCGGCCGCCTCAACACCACAGAGTGGGGTCCGGGCGATGGCAGACCCAAGCGAGGGGTTGTGCACGGTCGTAAACGCGGAAGCGGAAAGATCCTCCCATGCCCCGCCGATCAGGGTCGGGACAAGTGGGCTGGAAGCTTCGACAGGTTGGCTGGGTGTTTCCATGTGTCTGTTCGCTGAGCAAAGGGCCAAGGGGTGATAAATACGAATGATGCAACGCCAACACTAGCATTGGAAGATCGACCATGCTAACTTGATGAGTCGGCCTGTCTGATCGAAACGAGTAATTTCTATGACACGAATTGTCCGCGGTGGGTTGATACAAGCCACGCTCTGTGAACCCGTGACCTCGCCGATCCAGAAGGTCAAGCAGGCGATGATCGACAAGCATGTTGACCTGATCGCGGAGGCCGCGGATCAGGGGGCCCAGATTGTTTGTCTGCAAGAACTCTTCTACGGGCCTTATTTCTGTGCCGAGCAGGACACGAAGTGGTACGACCTGACCGAGCCGGTGCCTGATGGCCCGACGGTAAAGCTCATGCAGGAGCTTGCGAAGAAGCATGGCATCGTGCTGGTCGTCCCGATGTACGAGGAGGAGCTGCCCGGCGTGTACTACAACACCGCCGCGGTGATCGATGCGGACGGGTCGTACCTCGGCAAGTTCCGCAAGATCCACATCCCGCATTGCGACCCCGGCTTCTGGGAGAAGTTCTACTTCCGCCCGGGCAACCTGGGCTACCCGGTCTTCGAAACGCGCTTCGGCAAGGTCGGGGTGTATATCTGCTACGACCGCCACTTCCCCGATGGCGCACGCTGCCTCGGGCTCAACGGCGCGGAGATCGTCTTCAACCCCAGCGCGACGGTCGCTGGGCTGAGCGAGTACCTCTGGAAGCTCGAGCAGCCCGCCCACGCGGTCGCAAACCAGTACTACGTCGGCGCGATCAACCGGCCGGGCTGGGAAGAGCCCTGGCGCACCGGCGAGTTCTACGGCCAGTCGTACTTTGTCGATCCGCGCGGCCAGTTCATCGCGCAGTCAGACAAGCGTACGGAAGACGACATCGTCACCGCAGACATGGACCTCGACCTGATCCGCGAGGTGCGCAATACATGGCAGTTCTTCCGGGACCGCCGGCCTGAGACCTACGACGCGATTACGGCGCTGTAGTTTTTTGACAGGATTAACGGGATTGGCCGGATCAAGCCATTTTGATCCTGCTCTTTCCTGTTTGTATGAATCGAAATCCTGTCCATCCTGTTAATCCTGTCCCCGTTCCAATGTCTAGTAGTTCGCCCAAGATCCTGTACGGCCTCGACGACAAGCCGCCTTTGCCCAAGGCCGCGGTGCTCGGCTTGCAGCACGTGCTGACGATGTTCGGCTCGACGGTTGCGGTGCCGCTGCTGCTCGGGCCGGCGATGGGGATGGACACAACCCAGACCGCGCTCTTGATCTCCAGCGTGATGCTCTGCTCGGGTGTCGCGACGCTGATCCAGGTCACGCTTGGCAGCCGGCTGCCGATCATCCAGGGGGTGAGTTTCTCGTTCCTCGCGGCGTTCTTCGCGATCATCGCGTCGGTCAACTCGGACGATAAGCTGACGGGTCATCCGATGCAGTACATCGCCGGGGCGGTGATCGTCGGCGCGGTCTTCGAGATGATCATCGGCTTCACGGGGTTGATGGGGCTGGTTCGGAAGTTCCTCTCCCCGGTCGTGGTCGGCCCGGTGATCATGCTCATCGGGTTGGCGCTGTACCAGGCGGGCGCACCGGTCGCGGCGAGCGATTGGCCGATCGCGATCCTGACGCTGGTCTTGATCACGGTGTTTTCGTTTGTGCTGGCCAGGCACAGCATGCTGTTCCGGATGTTCCCGATGCTGCTGGCTATCCTAGGCGCGGTAGCGGTGTGTTCGGTGCTCGCGGGGTTCGGCGTGTACGGCGAGGGCCACGCGGCCAGGCCCAACCTGTCAGCCTTTGATCAGGCAAGCTGGGTCCGCGTCGGCGATCTGTTCTTCCCCTGGGGCATGCCGCTGTTCGAGGTCGGCTTTATCGTCGCGGTGCTCGCGGGCTACCTCGCCTCGATGATCGAGAGCTTCGGCGACTACCACGCGGTCAAGCAGATGGCCGGCGAAGGCGACCCGACCCCTAAAGAAATCTCGCGCGGGATCGGCTGCGAGGGCGTGGGCTGTGCGCTGACAGGTGTGTTCGGCGGCTTCAGTTCGACGAGCTACTCAGAAAACATCGGGCTGGTCGGGCTGACCCGCGTCGCGTCGCGGTATGTCGTGCTGCTCGGGGCGTTGATGCTCATCCTCTTAGGCATCTTCGGTAAGTTTGGCGCGCTCGCGGCGGCGATCCCCACGCCGGTTGTTGGCGGGCTCTACTGCGCGATGTTCGGCCTGATCGCCGCGGTGGGCGTGCGCCAGTTCGCGCGGGCCGACCTGACCAGCGACCGCAACCTGTTTATTGGCGGCTTTGCTCTGTTCATGGGTTTGAGCGTGCCGGCATGGTTCGGGTCGGACGGCGGCAAGGCCGCGATGGACAGCCTCAACCAGACACTCTCCGGCTCAGGTGATCTCGTCGGCGCGATTGGTAATACCGGTATGGCCGTCGCCGCGATCCTTGGGATCACGCTCGACAACCTGATCCCCGGGACGAAAACCGAACGCGGGCTCGACACGACGCGGCCCTCCGTCCTCGTACCCGAGGCGGATGACGTTGATATCACTGATGAACAGCAACAGGAAGGAGCCGCGAAATGAGTACCGACAGCAGAACAATCCCGCTGCCGCAGTTTGACCATCAGCCCAGGCCCTACGATGGGCCAAGCAAGGAACAGACGATCGCGCTGCGTCAGCAGTACCTGAGCCCGGGTTTGTTGACGTACTACGCCGAGCCGATCATGGTCGTCGAGGGCAAGATGCAGTACGTCTGGGACGAGACGGGCCGGCGTTATCTCGACGCGTTCGCGGGGATCGTGACCGTGTCGGTCGGGCACTGCCACCCGAGGGTGATCGAGAAGATCCAGGCGCAGAACCAGACGCTGCAGCACACCACGACGATCTACCTGCACCCAACGATCGGGCAGTTCGCGGAGAAGCTCGCGAGCAAAATGCCAGCGAATCCTGATGACACGCCGCTGGACCGGACGTACTTCACGAACTCCGGCAGCGAGGCCAACGAACTGGCCATCCTCGCCGCGCGCGAGCACACCGGCAACCACACCATCATCGCGCTGCGCAACGGCTACCACGGCGGCACCGCCACGACGATGGGCCTGACCGCGCACGGCACGTGGAAATTCAAATCCAACCCCGACCACGGCGTCGTGCACACCCGCGCGGGCTACTGCTACCGCTGCCCCTACGACCTGGACTACCCGTCGTGCGGGCTCAAGTGCGCGCAGGAGATTAAGGATGTCATCGACTACCAGACCCACGGCGAGATCGCGGGCTTTATCGGCGAGCCGATCCAGGGCGTCGGCGGCGCGATCGTGCCGCCTGAGGGCTTCTTCGAGTTGATCTACAAGACCGTCCGCGAGCATGGCGGCGTCTGTATCGCCGACGAGGTGCAGGGCGGCTTTGGCCGAACGGGTGAGCACTATTGGTCGCACCAGAACTGGCGGGTCAAGCCCGACATCGTCACGATGGCAAAGGGCATCGGCAACGGCGCTCCGCTGGCCGCGATGACCGCGACGCATGACATCTCGAGCACCCTCGCCAACCGCATCCACTTCAACACCTACGGCGGGAACCCCATCTCGGTCACGCAAGGCCTGGCGACCCTCGAAGTCATCGACGAAGAGGGCATCCAGGAGAACGCGAAGGCCGTCGGTACCTACCTCAAGGACGGGCTGACCGAGCTCAAAGAGAAACATACGCTCATTGGCGACGTCCGCGGGATGGGCCTGATGGTTGGGGTCGAGCTGGTGACCGATCGTAAATCGAAAAAACCAGCAAAAGCCGAGTGCGCCGCCGCGATCGAGAAGGCCAAGCAGATGGGCCTGCTGCTCGGCAAGGGTGGGCTGTATGGCAACACGATCCGCCTCAAACCCCCGATGTGCATCACGAAAGACGACGCTGAATTTATCATTGCCGTGCTGGATGAGTGCGTTGGGTTGGCTGCGGGTTGATGTTTTGACAGGATTGACTGGATGGAACACGAAGACCTGACAAGGAAGATCATTGCGGCCGCTTACGAGGTCCATAATGAAATGGGGCCGGGGTTCCTTGAGTCGGTCTATGAGCGTTGCATGGTGATTGCTCTCGAACAGATGGGGCTACAGGTACAAGCCCAGCAAGCCATTGCGGTCGATTTCCGTGAACAACCGGTCGGTCAGTACCTTGCTGACCTGCTTGTTGAAGACACCGTGATTGTTGAGCTGAAATCCATCCGAGAACTTGCCGCCGCGCATGAAGTTCAACTGGTCCATTACCTGACTGTAACGCAACGCCCGGTTGGTCTGCTTCTGAACTTTGGAAACAAAAGCCTCCAAATCAAACGCAAAGTGCTCAAACTGCCAGCATGACACTGCCTTAGCCTGTTCATTCCTGTTTATCCTGTCCAAAAAGGACTCGTAATGCCAACTCTCGAAACCACCGTCGACGGACTGAAGTTCAAGAACCCGTTCGTGATCGGCTCGGGGCCGCCCGGCACGAACCGGAAGGTCATCAATAAGGCCTTTGAAGAGGGATGGGGCGGGGTCGTCGCGAAGACCGTCAGCCTCGATGCTTCGAAGGTGATCAACGTCGCGCCGCGCTACGGCAAGCTGACCGGCGAAAACAAGAAAGAAGTCTTCGGCTGGGAGAACATCGAGCTCATCGCAACGACCCCGTTTGAGGATTGGCTCGATGACTTCAAGGCGATCAAAGACACCCACCCCGACGGGATCCTCATCGCATCGATCATGGAGGAGTTCAACAAGGACGCATGGTTCGAGATCGTCGAGCGTTGCGAAGCCGCGGGGGTCGACGGCCTGGAGCTGAACTTCTCCTGCCCGCACGGCCTGCCCGAGCGGAAGATGGGGATGGCGATGGGCGAGAACCCGGAGATCCTCGAAGAGGTCTGCGGCTGGGTCATGGGGGCCGCCAAGACGCCGGTCTGGGCGAAGATGACGCCGAACGTCGGGCGGATCGAAGACCCGAGCATCGCGGCGCTCCGCGCGGGCTGCCACGGCATCAGCGCGATCAATACGATCCGCTCGGTGATCGGCGTCGACCTGAAGACGCTGCGGCCGATGCCGACCGTGGAGGGCTACTCGACGCCGGGCGGCTACTCGTCTGTGGCTGTAAGACCGATCGCGCTCCGGATGGTGAAAGAGATCGCCGATCTCATCCACAACGAGTTCGATGGCAAGCGGACGATCTCCGGCATGGGCGGCGTCGAGACGGGCGAGGACGCTGCGCAGTTCATCCTGCTCGGCGCGGATACCGTCCAGGTCTGTACCGGCGTCATGAAGATGAGCTACCGCATGGTTAAGCCGATGATCGAAGGGCTGCTCGCGTTCATGGCGAGCCACGGCTTCGAGACCATTGATGAGTTTAAGGGTCATGCGCTGGGCTACTTCACGACGCACGCGGAACTCGTCCGCATGCAGGCCGAGTCGCGTGAGAAGAAGCGTGCGGCGGTCGCTGCGCAGGCGGCTGCGAAGCAGGCCCTGGCCGAACAGCCCGCCGGCGTTACGAAGGACGACAAGTGGGACGCGGACGACTTTGTCAAGCAGTCGGACGATCTGGTCAGCGAGTAAGAACGCAACGTTTCAAGCAAGGAGCCTGTGCCATGGCCATGTTGATCAAGAATGGACGCGTGGTGACGCCGGACCATGACGCGATTGCCGACGTGCTCGTCGAGGGCGAGAAGGTCGTGCGCGTGGAAGCAGAGATCGACCCGGCATCGGTTGGCGATGCCGACGTGATCGACGCAACGGGCAAGCTCGTGTTCCCGGGTTTCATCGACCCGCACGTCCATATCTACCTGCCGTTCATGGGCACGTACGCCAAGGACACGTACGAGACCGCCAGCCGGGCAGCACTGGTCGGTGGGACGACGACGCTGATCGAGATGGTCTGCCCGAGCCGGGATGAGGACCCGTGGGAGGCTTACCGGCTCTGGAAGTCGAAGGCGGAAGGGCTGTCGGCCTGTGACTACAGCTTCCACATGGGCGCCACGCGTTATGACGCGGAAGCGGAGGCGGGCCTGCGGAAGGTCGTTGACGACGGTATCACGTCGTTTAAGGTTTTTCTTGCGTACAAGGGCGCGTTTGGTGTCGATGATGAGGAGCTCTACAACACCTGCGTCCTCGCAAAAGAGCTGGGCGTTGTCGTCACCGCCCACTGCGAGAACGCACAGTTAGTCGCATCGCTGCAGCAGCAACTCTTATCCGAAGGCAAGACCGGCCCCGAGTGGCACGAGCCGTCACGCCCGGTACAGGTCGAAGCCGAGGGCGTGCATCACTTCTGCACATTCCTTGAGATGACCGGCGCGAAGGGTTATATCGTGCACACCTCCAACCGGCTCGCGGTCGAAGCGGCGCAGCCCTTCATCGAGCGGGGCGTCGATGTCGATCTGGAAACGGTCATCCCCTACCTCACGCTCGACGACACCTACGCCCAAAGGCCCGACTTCGAGGGCGCAAAGTTCGTCATGAGCCCGCCGATCCGTTCCGGGGGCCATAGCGGATTCCTCTGGCAGGCGCTCGCGGACGGCAGGGTCAGCACCGTCGCGACCGACCATGCGCCCTTTGATTACGTCGGCCAGAAAGACATGGGTAAGCCGCCGAACGGTAACTTCACGACGATCCCTAACGGCATCCCCTCCGTGCAGCACCGGGTGACGCTGCTCTATACCCACGGCGTGTCGACCGGCAAGATCTCGCTGCAGCGTTTCGTTGAAACCGCGAGCACCCACGCCGCTAAACGCTTCGGCATGTACCCCAACAAGGGCACGATCGAGCCCGGCAGCGACGCGGACATCGTCGTCTGGGACCCGGGCTATCGCGGCACCATCACGCAGGCAGACAACCTGATGAATACAGACTACGACGGCTTCGAAGGTTTCGAGATCACCGGCAGGCCGGGCCTTGTCACGCTAAGAGGCAAGACAGTGGTGCAAGCAAGTGGATTTGTTGGCCCCATTGGGCACGGTCGCCCCGTGCCACGGGATACTCAAGGTTGAACTCCGGGCTGATGAATTCTCTGTTCACCAATCGTTTTGAACCGGATGGGGGGTCAATCGGGGTGACAGGATTTCGCTTGACGCGGAATCCGTCCCGACCCGCTTGACGGGTAAGCCGTGCTGACCGCACGGCTTCCGCTCTCGGCCCGGTGGGCCTCAATCGGGGTGACAGGATTTGAACCTGCGGCCTCTACGTCCCGAACGTAGCGCTCTACCAAGCTGAGCTACACCCCGCAGTGCAGCGGTGTACGCGGGTGTAACCGGCACACGCGAGCCGCGGAACCTACCAAAAGGCTGCGATTCAGGCAAGCGTTTGATGTCGCACCCGTTGTCCCTGTCTTGACCAGGCTTAGCCCTGCGCCCGCATGACTTCGCGCGACAGCGATGTCGCGAGTTCTGCGGGTGTCACCGAACCCTGGCTGGCGGGCAGCATGATGGGCTGATCTTCGGCGATCTGACGACGCAGGCGCTGGTCGGCGGTGATCACGGTCGAGTGGTTCTTGCGGCCCATCGCGTGGGCGATCTCGGGGTAGCTCATCGTCGTCATCTCGCGGGCAAGGTATACCGACAGCGACCGGGCGAGGACAAGGAACTTGTGCCGTGACGAGCCGGCGAGTTGGCTGGCCTCGACACCGAGGCGGCTGCAGACGGTCTTGACGATCGTGCTGAAGCGGATCGGCTTGCGGACGATCGGCGTGCCGAAGTCGGGCAGCTGCTCAACGAGCTCTCTGCCAACGATGAGCGGCATCCCGGGCTGGATCGGTTTGCCACGGTGTGGCAGCGAGGCAAGGGCGTGAAGCTGAGCGAGCACACCCTCGATCTCCCGGACCGAGCCCTCGTAGCGTGAGCCGAGCAGGTCGAGCACGGCCGGCTGAATCATCAGGCCACGGCGGCGGGCGAGTTCGGTCAGCACCGCGCGGCGGGTGTCGGTGTCCGGGTCTTTCATCTCGACGACCAGACCCCGCACGCAGCGTGACACCAGCGCTTCGGAGAAGCTCTTGATCTGCTTGGGGTGCTTGTCGCTGGCGAGGATGACGCGCGAGCCGGCGAGGTCGGTTTCTTCGAAGCAGCAGAGGAACTCGATCTGCGTCTTTTCTTTAGAAGCAAAAAAGTGGACATCATCAATGGCGAGCAGGTCCAGCCGGCGGATCTTCTTGCGGAAGCTCTCGAGCTTGGCGGTGCGGACCGCGGCGATGAATTCGTTGGTGAACTGCTCGGCGGTCATATACACGACCTTGGCGTCGGGGTTCGCCTGGCGGGCCTGGGCGCAGATGCCTTGGAGCAGGTGGGTCTTGCCGACGCCGCACGAGCCGTGGAGGAAAAGCGGGTGGCTGGCGGTGTCGTCGCTCAGGTCGGCGGCGCGGACGGCGGCAGCATAAGCGAGCTGGTTGGACGGCCCGGTGACGAACTGTACGAGCCGGTGCCTGAAGGATGGCCCGGTACGCGGCTTGGCCGTGTTATCCGGGGGCTCAGGAGCCAGATGGGTGTTGGTCTGAGGGCGATCAACCCGCGGGCGGGGTTGTTCACCGGGCGGAGCATCCGCTGCGTGGCCCTGCTGCACGCGGATTTCCAACTCGGCACGCTCGCCGGTGGCGGCATGCGCCGCGGCCCGCAGGTCCGCGGCGAAGTGGCGCTCGATCCAGCTGCGGGTGAACTGATTCGGTACGGTGACGCGCAGGGTATGGGCGTCGTGGTCGTAGGTGACCGAGGCGCTGCCGTCGAACCACATCGCGAACTTCTGCTGCCCGAGGCTGTCTCTGAGTGTGTCGGTGATCTGGGAATCGGTATCGATAGGGTGGGTGATCGTGGTCACGAGCACTCCTGTAGCGTTCTTTGGCCAAAGCCAAGGGTGGTAAGGTTGTAGGGCAGAGCCGTGACACTCACGCCGGTACGTCTGGTTGGGTCCGTCCGGTTTAACCTCGAGTCGGTCGATTAGAGCGGGTGATGCTTTGTATCCCGATCGATCGAGAGGTGTGTTGGCTGTCCTTAGCCAACGGGTATGAAGATAGAGAATGTGGCGCGAGATTCAAGTACCACTTTGTGTCATGCGCTCGCTTGACAAGGTCAAATCGTGGCTGGCGTGATCGTTAGGGCCGAAAATATTTTTTATCCACTTGTCACACACGTTTGTGTGTTGTGGATAACAGGTGTGCACAGATTTCGTTGAAAAATAAGGTGAAATCTGTAGCGCTAAAAGTGATGCAAGCCTTGCAATGCAGCAGGCTTCATGCCCACAGCACGATCGATACGCTCGCGGAATCAAACCTCCACAACAGATTGCGTTACGCGCTATCGTGGCAGCACGTAAGCGACCTTGCGTGTTGAAGCGCGGAAGCCCATCGATGTGTACAAGCGCACCGCGGGGTCGTTCCGGTCGTCCACAGCGAGGTACAAGCGCGTGCCACCGAGCCTGGCGGTTTCGGAAACGGCGAAGCTCATCAGCGTGCTGCCGATCCGCTTGCCGCGGTAGGGCTTTGAAACACCCAGATAGACCAGTTCCATACCGCTGCCCTGCGCGACTTCCGCCAAGAGCAGCACGGCGATAGGCTCGCCCGCCTCGTCGAAGTAGCCCAGCCAGTTGCGCGGGTTGAAACGGCCGGTGCCCTTGTGCCCCGCGATGATCTGGTCGGTCTGCCGCATACCCACCAGGCCTGGACAGTCGAGCGTGTCGACGTAGCTCGCTTCGATCGCGCGGGCGAAGTCGGCGTGGCTCGCGTCGCTGTAGGTCGCGATCGTTGGGTTCTCGCAGCCGCCCAGCGCCAAAGGCCTGGGCACGCGGTGCTCTCCGGGCTCGATCGACTTCTGCATATAAATCAGTTTGGCGAGACGGCTTAGACCCGCCCGCTCCAGGACCTGCCCTTCCACCACCTGCCCCGGGTCGATCAGCGACTGGATGACACTGACGCCCGATCGGCCGGGCCCCTCGCAGACCGCGCGGATCAGGCCCACGACCGCCGAGGTGTCCGACCAGCCCATCGCCTGCCCGACGAAGAGCATCGCGGTCGAGCCGTGGTTCGGCACGAGCAGCACGCTGCCGAGCATCCTGCCGTTGGGACCGTCGTCGGTAGCGATCCAGAGCGTGCTGAGGTCCAGCCCCTGCTCATCAGCGAACCGCTCGAAGTGGTCGACCGCGGCGTCCTGCTCCCTCGGCCGACCGATCAAAAGAAGCGCCAAGGCCATCCGACGCCGGTCCGCAGGGACCGGGCCTAGGTACAGCCCCCCGCCGTCGGGCGTGGTGTCGGGGTGCAGGTTGGTCACGCTGGCCATGCTTTCATCCAGATGCAGATGGGACAGGCCTCCAGCCTGTCACGCGACACCTCAAACATAGATGGAGACAGGCTGGAGGCCTGTCTCGCCCATCAACGCGGCAAATCCGTTCCAGCCAAGCTGTTAGGCATTGACCCGAACGCCGATCGCCTTACAATAGTAGCCTCCTGCGGCACGGGCCGCCCGATTGAAACAACCCCTGATCCGAGGTGACGATGAAGCGTTTGCTCCCGGCCGTGCTGTGTGCCGCAACCCTCTGTGCCGCGCCCGTGCTCGCACAAGACGAAGAACAACCCGCCGACGCCACCCCGCAGCCCGACGCGGTTACACAGGACTGGTCCTTCGACTTCGAGTACACCCAGCCCGATACGATCGCGATCGAGAAGCCCGACGGCTCGATCGAGTGGTACTGGTACATGACCTACAAGGTCACCAACTTCGAAGAGGACGAGCTCTTCTTCGATCCACGTATCGTCATCCAGTCCAACAACGGCGACATCGTCACCGCCAACCTCGGCGTCGACGCGTCGGTCTTCAAAGAAGTCCGAAACCTACTCGAGAACCCGCTGCTGCAGTCGCCCCTCGAGGTGCCCGGACGGGTCTTCAAGGGCAAGAACTACACCAAGCAGTCCGCCATCATCTGGAAGGTCTCCGAAGAAGACGTCGACAGCTTCAAGGTCTTCGTCGGCGGGATCTACGGCGAAACCAAAACCGTCAAAGACCCCGCGACCGGCAACCCCATCATGATCCCCGTCATCGACGCGCTCACCGGCGAAGTCGAGAAAGACGCTAACGGCAACGACGTGATGCAGCCGCTGCTCGTCAAACGCACCCGCATGATCTCGTACCGCACCCCCGGCACGACCGAGCTGATGCAGGACCCCTCGATCGAGCTGGTCGAAGAGAAGGACGTGCTGCGGTAAGCCAAACCCGGCAAGGATGCTCATGGTTTCCCCCTCCCCAAAACAACGTGTTGCCGAGCTGCTCAGCCAGCTCCCCGATAATGCAACTTATGACGAGATCCAGCATCACCTCCACGCTGCAGAAGTCATCCGCCAGCGTATCGCGAAGTCGGGTGACCCCAATACAGAATTCCTGTCTCACGACGAAGCCAAGCAACGGCTGTCCAAATGGCTCTCAGACTGATCTGGCTTCCACAAGCGCTCGATGACCTCGACGCGATCACCGCATATATTGCGATTGAATCTAATCGCTATGCGAAGAACTTTGTTGAAAGAATATTGATTCGTGCCGAGGGATTGATTGATCTGCCTTTATCAGGCCATCTCAATCCCGAAGCAGGTCAAGATGATGTTCGTGAGTTGTCCATCTATCCCTACCGTTTAATTTATCGTATACGTGAGAACGATGTTATCGTGCTGGCGGTGCTGCATGGCAGCCGATTAATTGACGACATCCTCCGCGCTCGGATGACATAGGGAATTGTCTGATGTCATACTCGACTCTGATCCACCATCGCGTCGCCGAGGCGAACGAAGGCACGAACCCTAACGTGATCGCCCGGATGACCTCTGGCTGGGCGGTGCTGGGCGATACGCAGTTCCTCAAAGGCTACTGCCTGCTGCTGCCCGACCCGGTCGTCGCCGACCTCAACAGCTTCCCCGACAACGAAACGCGGCTGCAGTTCCTCGACGACATGGCCGCGCTGGGCGACGCTGTGTTGAAGGTGACCGGTGCGGTGCGGATCAACTACGAGATGCTGGGCAATCTTGAGCCGGCGCTGCACGCGCATGTGTTCCCACGTTATGACAACGAGCCGGAGAACTTGAAGACCAAGCCGGTGTGGCTTTACCCGCAGTCGGCGTGGGAGGAGTCGGCGTTTGACCTGGAGCGTGATCGGGCGGTGATGCAGGCGATCAAGCAGAAGTTGTAAAGTGGACTCGCTACTAAAGAGGGAATGGACGGACACGAATCTCGCCATCCGGCCTAAGCTCGAAATCGACGGCCATATCATCAAAACCAGCCACATAAACGTCGGTGCGAACACCCCTAGGCGACTCACTTAGCGTCTTGATGTATTGCATATCGGGTGTCGAGTAAGTTCCAGGTGTAGGCCAATCACCATGCTGATCAAAGTGACGGGTATAGCTAAATGACAGTTCCACGAAGTCATTTGTGTTATTTGCATATTCAACACGTAGATTTTCGTATAAGGACACCAGCCTGCCAAGGCCAATCAGCAGCCCAAGTAAAAACCCTGCGAATGCAGCAATCAGGATTAATTTCAAATTACTTTTCTTCATAACGAAGTCTCCAGTGAATCACCCGTACGTCGCCGGCTGCACCGCCCCGATCACCGCCTGCACGACATCGCCGGCACTGACACCGTCGCCCGCTGCGGCGTAGTTCGTCAGCACGCGATGCCTTAGCACCGACGGGGCGACCTGCTTGATGTGCTCACAGCTCGGGGTCGGGTCGCCGGCGATCGCGGCGACGGCTTTCGCGCCGTGCAGCAATGCCTGGCCAGCACGCGGGCCCGCGCCCCAGCCGACGTAGGCTTTGACCTGGTCCGGCGCCTCGCTGTCATCGGGGCGGGTCGCGCGTGCCAAGCGCACCGCGTAGTCGACGACGTGCTCGCTCACCGGCATCCGCCAGACCGCATCCGCAAACTTGAGCAGTTCTTCCCGCGTCACGACCGGCCCGACCTCGTTCGCCGCCGATGTAATCCTCGGCGTGTCCGCAACGATCGTTTTTTCTTCTTCCAGCGTCGGGTAGCCGACCTCCAGCGCGAACATGAACCGGTCCAGCTGCGCCTCGGGCAGCGGGTACGTGCCCTCCTGCTCGATCGGGTTCTGCGTCGCGACAACAACGAACGGCTCGTCGAGCTTCATCGTCTTGCCCGCCGCGGTGACCTGGTGCTCGGCCATGGCTTCGAGCAGCGCCGACTGCGTCTTGGGCGGCGTGCGGTTGATCTCGTCGGCGAGGATCAGCTGCGCGAAGACCGGGCCCTTCACGAACCGCAGGTGCCGCTCGCCCTTCTCGTCTTCCTGGATGAGCTCGGTGCCGAGGATGTCGCTGGGCATCATGTCCGGCGTGAACTGGATGCGGCTGAAGTCGAGCCCGACCGCTTTGGCGAGCGTGCGGACCAGCAGCGTCTTGGCCAGCCCCGGCACGCCGACGACGAGGACGTGGCCCCGGCAGAGCAGCGCGGTCAGCAGCAATTCGACCGCGTCTTCCTGCCCGACGATGACCGAGCCCAAGGCCTTGCGCAGCGCATCGAGCTTGCCCGCGATGGCGTCGAAGTCGGCGAGGTCGGCTTTGAGCTGAGTCATAGCCTAATTCTAAACGCTGGTGCCTCGTGATGGGTTCCTGAGCGCATCTATGAAGAAACCACAGATTCACACGGATAAACACAGATCGAACCCGATGAAAACACGACCCAACGCCCTACCCTGATTGCCTTCGCCATGACCGATTTCCAATCCATCCGTGTTCATCCGTGTGCATCTGTGGTTTCAAAACGGCCTTGTTCACCACCAGGCGGTGCAATAATCGGGCTTTTCTGGATCTCTGATCCTGCCGATATGATGGTGGGATGCGACGCCGCTTCGCCAACCTGACCGCCGCCCTGCTCGCGCTGTCGCTGAGTGCGGGGGTTGCTGCACAGGAGTACGCCGGCCCGGTGGGCGGCACGCCGGTCGATCGCAACGTGGGCGACACCGGGCCCAACAGCGCGAGCCAGCGGCTGGTGCAGCCTGGGCTGGGGCAGTTCGGCGTCGGGTCGCTGCTGACCGACCGCTACGACCGCGAGCCCTTTGCGTTCGACCGGTTCAACCCGGCCGTGGGTGACACGCGGACGAGCCACCGCTACCTCATGCAGGCGCCGGGCGTGACCGCGCTGATGAGCCGGCCGGACTACATCGGCCCGAGCCCGCGCGGCGGCTGGGTCTTCAACCAGCAGACCTTCGACGGGGCGGAGATCCTCACCTACAGCGCGGACACCGTCTTCGTGCTCAGCCCGGAGCTGCTCGCCCCACCGAAGCGGGAAGACGTGATCGACACCGCGTGGCTCAGCAACCCCTTCCGCGTGAAGCCCCAGATCGCGGGCGACCCGCACGCGATCATGCACGACACGATCATCACCGGCCAGCCGCAGCCGTTCAGGATCGAACAGCACCCGGCGGTGCAACAAAACCCCGACTACGTGCACCCGGCGATCATCGAACGCCGCAAGCGCTTGAAGGCCGAGCGCGAGGCGGAGCGGAAAGCGGCGGAACAAGAGGCAAACTCCGAGCGTATCAAGGGTGCTGACGCTGATAAGGAACTCGGCGATGGACAAGCCCAACCCGAGTCTTGATTGCCCGACCTGTGGTTATTCTTTAACCGGGCTGACTCAGCCATCCTGTCCCGAGTGTGGACAAACAGTTGCGATCATTACCACGCAAGAGCTCAAGCGCAGCAGGCGCTGGTTGAAGCCGTTTATAGGCGGCGCCCTATCACTTCCGGCACTCTATCTGGCTTTTTATGTGTTCCTGCGCGTGTCGGGCATCTACCCCTCGGATTACAGTCAAGGGAATTGGGGCGTCACCCTTGATTCAAATAGTGAAGTGGTTGACGCGCTGTATTCGCCTTTGACCTATTTCGAAGCAGAGGTGCAGTTCCATTTCTCCTGGTTTCATGACGACCCGCTTAGCTGTTGATCGCGCCCAGCACCATCGACATCATCACCTCGGTCAGCCGGTCGGCGGTGTCCTGGTCAAACACAAAATCGGAGCGCAGGTGCTGCACCGCGGGTCGGCAGCTGTGGTAATAGACCGCGGTGGCGAGGATGGCGGAGGCGGTGTCTTTGGCTTTGTCACTATCAGGGTCTTCACCGAGGACCTGGCCGACGACGGCTTCGAGCCGGCGTTGGTGCGGGCCGAGGTGGTCGTCCAGCGCGTGCCGGAGCGCCGGGGTCGGGTCGACCATCTCACGCAGGACGATCTGCAGGTACCAGCCGGCCGGCCCGGTGGCGAAGGCCCGGCCGAGCATCGCGCGGAGGTGGCGGCGGAGCTTGGTCTTTGCATCGAGCTTGCCCCCGGGCTTGGGCCCGGCCGGCGCGGGGTCTTCCTGCAGCGCCCGCTCCCGGGCGTGGCCGATCGCGGCGAGGTGCAGCTTGTCCTTGCCGCCGAAGTGGTAGTTCACCGCGGCGATATTCGCGCAGGCCTGGTCGCAGATATCGCGGACCGCGACATTGCGGTAGCCCTTGGTTGCGAACAGTTCGGCGGCGGCATCGAGCAGCCGGCGACGCGTGCCCGGGCCTTTGTCAGCGGCCGAGCTGCGTGCGTTGTCTACAGCCGGGGTGCGGGGCGGGATCTTGGGCGTGAAGATGGCGGTCATGTGTGCGTCCTTGCACGGGGTGCGGTAGGACAGGCATTCCTGCCTGTCGATCGGCGTAAGCCGAATGTTTCGGGATCAGGCCTTTGGCCTGTTGACAGGCAGGAATGCCTGTCTTACTGATCGCTTTCGCTTTACAACTCAATCAACCCAAAATGCATCTCGGCGTGCCGGCAGTGCAGGTCGACCCACTGCTGCTGGGTCATCTTTCCCATCATCGGGTTCTTCGGCAAGAAGCCCTTGTCTTTCGCGCCCTGGATGGCGGTCTCGATCATGTCGATCGCCTGCTCGATCGTGGTGCCAACCGGGGCGACCACATGCTCGGCGGCCTGGCTGGGCAGCTTGATCACGCCGGGCTTGAAACCCTTGGTCGTGAACCGCTTCTTGAAAAGCGGGCCGATGAGCTTTAGGAGGAACGGCACCTTGGCCGGGTAGCCCTCGACGCCGGCCTTGATGAACCGGCCGACGTGCCAGATATTTTGCGCGGGCGTCCACGAGCCACGCGACGTCACACCGGGCTGGTTGGCGATGCGCTTGGCCTCGGCCAGGATGTCGTCGAGGGTTGTGAAAGACAGCTCTCGTGCGAGGGTAAGTTTGGGCATGTGGGATCGACCCCAGGTCTTAAACGCTTGTTTCATACCGACCGATTAAACCGATGCTCGGTCTTGATACCGCATTCATCGCCAGTGGGCAGCGGTTTCCTTGAAAAACGATTGTTTGAATCGCGTTTCTGAAATCAGATGATGGGGTTGCCGCGTCCGGGTGCGGCACCATTTGCGAAGCAAGCTGTGTACGAAAGTACTTCGATCAGTTCAAGACCATTCTCACATCGCTGCTTACGCAGTGATGTGGCACCGCTGGCTTGACCCCATATCGTGTTTGGAGGGGTGCAAAGGCAGCCAAGGGTTCTGGCGGCCTTGGCCGACTTGGTGGGGTTGGCCGGCCCTCCGATCACCTCAATGGGTGACAAAACCCTTTAAAACACCGGTTTGGTGCGCACGACACACGCCTTTTGCGTACGGTTTCAACTGTGCCACGCTTGGCTTGGCGTCCTTGACCGGCGCGGTCAGGCGTCCAGCCACGCCAGGCCCGTCTTGATCCACAGCCGGGTGCCACACAACTTGCAAAGCAAGCTGTGTGCGGACGCACTTCGATCAGTTCAACACCATTCTCACATCGCTGCTTACGCAGTGATGTGGCACCCCTGAAAGGAAAGCCTTAAATAACCAGGTTGTCGAGCAGGCGGACGCCGTCGAGCCGGCCGGCGATCAGCGCGACAACGGGCGGGCGGACCAGGTCTATCGCGGCGAGCGTCTCCGGGTGGCGGATCGCGCAGTAGTCGGGCTCGATCTTGTGGGCGAGCAGGGTCTGCTGCATCGCTCGCTCGATAATCGCCGGGTCGGTCTCGCCGTCGGCTTCGATGAGCTGCTCCGCGAGCCTGAGGGCTTTGTACAGGCCGACCGCCTGCTTGCGGATGCCCGGGTCGAGGTAGCGGTTGCGGCTGCTAAGCGCCAGGCCGTCGGGCTCGCGGACGGTCGGCACGCGCTGGATCGTGATGGGCAGGTTCAGGTCGACGACCATCGACTCGATGGCACGGAGCTGCTGGTAGTCCTTCTGACCGAAGGTCGCGACCGTCGGCTGGCAGAGGTTGAACAGCTTGAGCACGACCCGGCAGACGCCCTCGAAGTGGCCCGGCCGCTGCTCGCCCTCTAGCTCGGCGGTCAGGCCCGGTACATCCACCCGGCTCGGGATCGCCAGCGGCGGATAGATCTCGTCCGGCTCGGGGGTAAAGACCACCGAGACGCCGAGACGCCGACACGCGGCGAGGTCGTCCTCAAGCGGGCGGGGGTACCGGCCGAGGTCTTCATGCGGGCCGAACTGCGTCGGGTTGACGAAGATCGAGACCCAGACCTGTTCGGAGAGCTCGCGCGCGGCCTGGATCAGGGCGAGGTGCCCGTCGTGCAGCGCGCCCATCGTCGGGACCAGCACGATCGGCTGGTCGATGCTTTGGCGGAGCGTGCGCAATTCGGGGATGGATTGAATCAGTCGCAAGGCGGGGATTTTACACGGCGGAGGCCTGCCGGCCAGGGAAAGCGATCGGCTCGCCGGTGAGCTGGCGGTAGACCTTGATCAGTTGCTCCAGTTGGGTCGCGGCGAGGCGGTGCGCAGCGACCCACTGCTGTGCACGGCGGCCGAGCTGGCTCCATTGGGTGGGTTCGTTGGCGAGGCTGATGAGCGTGCTGGCCCAGGTCTCGGGCGAGGGGTCGTGGAGCACGCGCGCGGTACGGCCATCGAGCAGGTCGTCGAGCAGCGGGTCGGCGCAGGCGATGACGGGTACGCCGTGCGCCATCGCGCGGAGCGTTAGCGAGCGTGACCGGCCCAGGGGCTGGGGGTGGACCATCGCGTCGGCGCGCAGCAGCAACTCGCGGTGACCCAGTCGGCGGGGGATCAGCGTCGCGTTGGCCAGCAGGCCCTGCCGGCTGATCGCCCGCCAGAGCGCGCGGGGCTGTTCACGCTGGGCGTCGAAAAACAGCTGCAGGTCGGGGTGTTCCGCCACGGCCTGCTTGGCGCCCCGGAGCAGGTGGTCGACATAGGTATCAAAACCCCCGTTGCCACTGATCACGATGCAAGGCGTCTCGTCCTCGGTGCGGTCGGCGTGCTTGCCGGCGTGCACGCCGAAGGGCACGTGGTGGACCGGCACACGGCCGCCAACGGCCTGATCAACCAGCTGCGTCAGCGGCTCGGTCGCGCAGAGCAGGGTGTGCTGGCCCGGCACCAGCCGGCCCGCACAACGCGTGGCGAGCTCGATATCCAACCCGCTGTTGGCCGAGAGCACCACCGGCAGCTCCAGCTGCCTGCCCAGATCGAGCGCGGCACGCCACTGCCGGCCGTCGAGCGCGTGGATCAGTTCAACACCGTCCTGCTTCAGCGGGTCGGCCAACCGATTCAGCGCTCGGCGGTTGCGGATCTTGCCCCTGCGCTCACGCCAGGACAAGCGTTTCCCAAACGACACGACCTCGCCCTCGGCCCTACCCTCGGGCAGCACCTGCACGACACGGACCGACTCATCGAGCAGGCCCACCACCATGTGGTGCAGCGTCGCGAGTTCTTCATCGAGCCAGGCCGTATTTGCGATGAGTGCGGCTTGCATGGTTTAGCGTCTAGCGTGTAGGGCCTAGCGTCTAGGCTGCTGTTATCATCCTAGAGTGTACTCTTAGTATGTATAGCGAACCGCTTCCACATACCAAACTGCCAAGCTGATCATTGCCTTGTATTTCGACGCTAGACGCCAGGCCCTATACGCTAGACGCTATGGAGAACTGGACAACCCAACGCCTGCTGCGGTGGACGACACAGGCCTTCGAGCAGAAGGGCATCGACTCGCCACGCATCTGCGCGGAGATGCTGCTGGCGCATGTGCTCGGCCAGCCCCGGCTGAAGCTGTACATGGACCCGAAGCGGCCGGCGAGCGACCTCGAACGCGCCGCTTATCGCGGGCTGGTCGAGCGGGCGCTCAACGACGAGCCGGTCGATTACCTGGTCGGCCGGGCGCCGTTCTTCTCGATGATGCTGAAGGTGGGCCCCGCGGTGCTGGTGCCCAGGCCGAGCACAGAGACGCTGGTCGAGCACGTGCTGCAGCACCAGCGGCGTACGCCGGGCTTCGCCGGCCCACGCATCGCGGACGTCGGCACGGGCAGCGGCGCGATCGCCATCGCCCTGGCCAAACAACTCGCCAAGACCGACCCGAAGGCCAGCGTGATCGCAACGGATATCCGCGAGGAGGCGCTCGCGGTCGCGAAAGAAAACGCGGCGGAGCAAGGCGTCGCCGACCGGATCGATTTCCGCCAAGGCGACCTGCTCGAGCCGCTGCGCGGTGAACGGCTGACGTACCTCGCCTCGAACCCGCCGTACATCCCCGACCACGAGTGGGACGATGTCGAGCCGAACGTGAAGGACCACGAGCCGACGCACGCCCTGCGCGGCGGGCCGGATGGCCTGGACTACATCCGGCCGCTGATTGAGCAGGCCAAAGACCTGCTCGCCGAACCGGGCCAGCTGGTCGTCGAGATCGCGGCGTGCCAGAAAGACGAGGTCATCGCCCTCGCGGACGAGCACGGCCTGCGGCACCCCAGCGTGCTGGTGGACCACGAGAAGCTGCCAAGGGTGCTCGTGGCCGATTGTTGACGGCACGAGCGCTCACCGATCGGTCTTAGGCGCACCCCCCAAACGGCCGAGGCGTTTTGATGCGTCCGAAGCCGAGGGGCAACGCCCCGCCAAGAAAAGCCCCGGACATAAGACAACGCAACGGCTGACCAAGCCGGCGTGTCGATTCAAAAAATCTGCAAATGCCCCGAAATGATCCGTGCTTGGGGCGGAAGTATTGGAGGAGCCCCGCATGTCCTCGGACCCGAAACCCAACCTGACGCTGCTCTGGATGCAGGCCCAGCCCGTGCTGGAGGCCTACCTCAGCGCGATGATCCGCGACCGGGCGGTGGTCGAGGACGTCCTCCAGCAGGTGGCGCTGACCTGCACCGAGAAGTTCGACCAGTTCGACCCCGCCCGCCCGTTCACCGGCTGGGCGATGGGGGTCGCCCGCAACAAGGTGCTGCAGTTCTTCGACCGGTCCGGCAGCGACCGGCACCGGTTCAGCAGCGAACTCATCGGCCGGCTCGCGGACACCGCCGAGCGGCTCGCCCCCGCGGCGCAGGACCAGCGCGACGCCCTGGCCCGGTGCATCGAGCAGCTGCCGCCCAAGAGCCTGGCGCTGGTCAAACGCCGGTACGTCCAGGACCTCAAGCCCGGCAGGATCGCCGAGTCGCTGGGCCTGTCGCCTAACGCCGTGCGCATCGCGCTGCACCGCGTCCGCGAGGCGCTGCGCAGGTGCATCGAACAACGCCTCAAGGAAAGCTGACCCCGACCGATGGACCCCAAAGCCCTCATCCAGGACTACCTCGACGGCGAGCTGACAACCGAGCAGTTCACGTGGCTTTCCGATTGGCTGAGCGAGGACGAGGGAAACCGCGAGGCGTTCATCCGTGCAGCGTTCTTCGATACGCACCTGCACCGAGAGCTCACGCAGTCGGACCTGAACCGTTTTATGAAGGATGTGGACCTGCACACACTGCAGGCCAGCGGGGGGCAGGCAGACACCGAGCCCGGCCTGTCGTTTTTAGATGCCCCTTCGTTTGTGCAGGACGAGCCGGAAGACGAGCCGATCACCGCGGGCAGGCTGTTCGTTCTCGCCGGCTACCTCGCCGCGAACCAGCTGCGCGCCAGGGCCGGCCTGATCAGCGCATTCGCCGCCATCATCGTGCTCGGCCTGGTGCTCTTCATCGTGCTCACCGGCCCCGATGAAACGGCAAACACTCCCGAGATCGCAGACAACACTCCCAAAGACAACAGCGACCTAGGCATTACCAACCCACCACCCATCGTCGCCACCCTAACCGCCGAGCGCGACGCGGTATGGAAACAGCCGGGCGGTGGCCACCGCCCTGGTGCCTTGCGCCAAGGCACTCAGTTGTCCGCCGGACAGCGGCTAGTGCTCGCCCAAGGCTTCGCCGAGATCACGACCGCCTCCGGGGCGGTCGCCATCCTTGAAGCACCTGCCACGATTGAACTGACCGACAACAACAACGCGGTCTACCTGAGTTCGGGGAAGCTCGTCGGTAGGTGCGAGACGCCCAGCAGCAAGGGTTTTACCGTTAGCACACCGAGTGCACAAATCATCGATATCGGTACGGAGTTCGGTGTCGAGGTGAATGAGCAAGGTGAGACACTTACTCATGTTTTTCAAGGAGAAGTCGAGGTTCGCTCTGTTGCCAACTCCACGGCTGAGCCGGTCAGGCTTGTCACGGATCAAGCCGTAGCGGTTGGTTCTGGCGGGAAGGCTCGGATCGTGGATGCGGCGCCACAGCGCTTTGCGCGTGCTGTTCCGAGCACACAATACCAGTCTGCCATTCTCGCCAGTCGGCCGATGTGTTATTGGCGTGGGCCGATTGAGGAAGATACGCGTTTAGTACTCGACAACGGCTGGCTTGGTGCTCACGGCCAGGCTTCAGGGTCTTTGCTCAATCATCCGGCGGGTTACGCCACTGAAGATACGAGCGGGTCACTGGGATACCGATCTGATGGGCCAACATCGTCTGTCACGGTGCCTTACCGCGACGAGTTCGGGTTTAACAAAGGTTTCAGCATTTCGGCGTGGTGCTGGATTGAGCCGGGGCACCAGGATGTGATGCGTATCCTCTCGACCCGCGTTGAAGGGGGAGGCATTGGGTTAGGTGTCATCGGCCGGGGTGATAAAGCGACGGGTGGCCTGCCCGCAAGCGCCCCGATCCTGACGCTGTTCGGTAAGAGCGACATCGTGGCAGCCAAGGCGATGC
The DNA here is from genome assembly GCA_039024275.1 of Planctomycetota bacterium. Classification (GTDB taxonomy): domain Bacteria; phylum Planctomycetota; class Phycisphaerae; order Phycisphaerales; family Phycisphaeraceae; genus JAHQVV01. Next base: position 59,103 of record JBCDKD010000028.1, read on the forward strand.
CCGAAGCACAGTGGACGCACTTGATGGTCACGGTGTCTCAAGCCGATCAGGTCCGGATTTATATCGACGGCGAAGAAGTGCAGGCCCATACCATCCCGCACGCTCGGGACGCTGGGCAGACCGGCGACGCTGATACCCAGCCGCTCATGATCGGCCGGAACCCCTTCACCGGGCAGGGGGTCCAGGCCTGGGAGGGGCGGCTGGACGAGATCGCGATCTTTGATCGTGTCTTGCCGCTAAATGAAATCAGGACACACCTCAGCACGACTAACCAGGCCCCGTAACGGACGGCGCCAAGGGGCAATCATGCCCAATTTTATTACTCCAATACAAATCGGAGAATTGTTATGAACCGCATCCTACTTTCAACCGCTTCGGCACTGATCATCATCGGAACCAGCTCGGCGTCCGCCGCAGTCGTCAGCTACTCGTCTGCAGACTTCACCAACGTCAACCAGGTCTCGGCCAACGGCACGCTCGTCGAAGCGGTCAACCTTGGCCACGGTGATCCTGGAGGTGTGACTAGTGCAGGCGTTGCAACGACTGCCGTTGTTCTCAACGGCGTCACGTTTGCCAGCGACCCAGGCGACGGCAGCGGGCAATTCGTTGTTGACTCGGGCTCGACAACGCCTGGGACATTCCGTTCTGGACAAAGCAACGATGCCAACAATGTCAATGCATACAACCCGGCCACTGTCATCACAGGCCTGTCGGCTGCGGATGGCAATGCGCTTCTAGACTCGCTCGAGTTTGGAGGTGGGTTAAATAACTCAACCGCAAGGCTAACCGGCCTGAGCATCGGGACACAGTATGAGTTCCAGGTGTTGCTGTCGAATGCCTCCACGAGTGATACCTACAGCGTGGGATTTGCAGAAGTATCGGGTAGCACCACCGAGGTTTACGTCTTGTCTGGTATCTCAGCCGCTGTTCCCACGATCGTCACTGGAACCTTCACCGCCGATGAGGCCAATCAAGATATCCACATCGCTCGTTCAGGGGCCAGTAACATCGAAGCCGGTGCCTTCCAACTCCGCGTCGTACCCGAGCCTGGCTCGCTGGCGCTGCTCGGGCTTGGTGGCCTACTGATCGCTCGCCGTCGGCGTGGCTGATCCACGGATGGAATATATGTACTGATGATTTTCCTTTTGGTGTCCTGTTTGTAACGGGCAGGGCACTTTTCGAAAACCAGACACTCAGCGAGTAGTTTCCATGAACTTACATCTAACTATGAAACGTGCCTTTACACTCATTGAGCTTCTAGTTGTGGTCTCGATCATCGCGCTGTTGATTGCTATTCTGCTGCCTGCTCTAAGCAAAGCCCGCGATTCGGCACGCGATATGCAGTGTAAGTCGAATCTGCATCAGTTGATGATCGCGGAGTCCGCTTACAACGTCGATAATAATGGCCTCAATAGCAACGCTGCGGAGTGGATTGATGCTTGGGGCGTTGTCAGAAATGGTGTAGCGAATTTAACACCTGACCCTTCAAACCTTGCGGAGATTGAAGCAGGCGTCCTCTACGATTATGTCAATTCATCACCAGATATCTACACGTGCCCGATCGGCGTGGATGTACTTGACCCGAACAACGCCTCGCTTGTCTCTGATTCAAAGTATGCCCGCACCTATTCCAAGAATGTTTATTCGGGCGGCCCGAGTGCTTTTGGCTTCGGCTTCTATGAAGCAAGGGGCGCGGATCGTGCACACTTCAAAACTTCGATCGATAAAATCAAGTCCCCGTCTGAGATGGCGGTCTTCCTTGAAGAAAACGATTTCAGCGTCACAGGTTACGGGGGGGCGCCGTACAACGACGCCATCCTCTTCGTCGTGCCTGGCGTCTTTACCCGAGACAACCTCGGATCGTTCCACAACACGGGGAATGATCTGACGTCAGGCAAAGGCTACGTTGCATTCGCGGATGGTCACGCGGGGCCAGAGCAATACAACGATCCTGAAATCAGCAACTGGAATGGCACGAACGTCACCGCGACCCAGCGCTTAGCGATAGATGAAATCCCTAATGAGTGACGAAAAAGCATCGAAAATACGGGCGCGAAAAAGAGTTGCTAAAAAGATGGACTAAAAAAGATGCGTATATTTTAGTAGGCTGTATTTCATCCGTTTGTAGCCTTCTTGTAATGAGCATGGTGCTTTTAAAAGTCAAATACACAGCGAACCACTCCATAAACTTAGATCTAAAACTATGGAGCGTGCCTTTACACTCATCGAGCTTCTGGTTGTGATCTCGATCATCGCTTTATTGATAGCAATTTTACTGCCCACCCTGGGATCGGCACAGCGTGCCGCAAGAGTGAGCAGTTGCCTGAGTAATCAACATCAAGTTGGGATTGCGATGTCGGCCTACGCTGTCGATAACAGCGACCTGCTCCCGATCCCCGCGGATTTCGACGCGTTCGCTGCCAACGAGTTCTACACCTGGGGCGGCGTTCTGTACTACGAGTCTGGTTTCCTGGATTCCTCCGAGTTCCTCTTTTGCCCGAGTTCAGGCGTCCCATCTGGTGTCGATCGTCAGTGGGACCCAAGCATCACCGTGCCTGGTGCAACCGCCGACTGGAACGCGCGCTGGACATACGGCATGCGTGGCGAAAGGTGGGACCCCAGAGAGCCGGTCAACCTTGGCAATGTCAGGGATGCCTCGAACTACTGGATAACAGCGGATACGACCAGCTCTGACCCAAGCAGCCGCGCCGGCGACGGCAAAGACGGGCTCAATGGCTTCTACATCATGGACCACCGCCAACACTTCCAGATGATCCATGCAGGTTCGACGCACATCGCGTACGCGGATGGATCGGTCCGGTCTGAAAAAGAACCCGGCCTGCTCGAAGCGATCGCAGATGCCCCGGATGTCTTTTTTAGCGTCGACCCGATCATCTACCCCAATGGAACGACCGCAAACTGAGGCTTTGGTGGGTCATTACAGGCGGAAGGTCGGCAGGGTAGATAGGGATCGGGGGTCATCTACGCGTAGTCTCTCGCGGCGTGTGCACTGAAATTGGGAGGGGTTGGGCTGTTGTAGGAGTCGTGACGCCTTGCCGGCGTTGCGAGGCGACGTGGACGCATCAGTTGTGCGCACGGGGCTGAGTTCTGGGATCTGGTTGAGGGGATTGTTTCATCGCTCCAGGTTTCCGCCCGGAGCTAAGGATACGTTTGTACGGGGGTGCGCTGGTTGTGCGCGAAGGGGTTTTCGGGCCTGGCGCTGAAAAGGGGGTGACCTACACGTTCTGCGCGACATCGCAGAGAATGGAGCGTTGGCTTAGGCTTGTTAATGCAGGCGCCGTCTCCGCGTCGTACATTGGTCACGATACGGAGACCCCACGATGTACCGACTGCTGCTGACGTTGACGATGCTGCTCACGGCTGCTCTGCCCACGCTTGGCGGTGAGGACGCATATCCGATCGCCCCGCCGACGGCCGAGCAGCTGGCGTACTACAACCTCGACCCTGGCTTCTACAAGAAGTCCACCACGGTCCAGGAGATCCTCATCGCGGCCTCGGCGAACGTCAGCGACTACACAATCAAGGAGTCGGCGTACCTCTTCGACCAGATGATGTCGTCGATCGATCCCGAGGTCGCGGAGCGCGTGCGCGGCCTGGGCCTGCTCTGCCTGATCATCGGGGCGACCGAGAACACCTCCGACCTGCCGCAGTACCGGACGGACAAGACCGGCGAGGCGTTGGATTTCTACAACTGGCGGCAGCGCGGTTTCCTGGATACCAAGCGGATCAATGGCCGGAAGCAGTCGATCGTCGTCTTCGCGGAAGAGGACGTGCTCGAGACCGACGGCGGGATGAAGGACGAGTCGATCCTGGTCCATGAGTTCGGCCACGTCGTGAACCGGGCGTTTACGGACGAGCAGATGAAGCGGCTGACCGCGGCGTACGAGAACGCGAAGAAGGCCGGGCTGTACCAGGACGGCTACGCGGCGCAGCGCTTCCGCCGGGTGACGGGCGAGAAGCCGGTCCGTCTGCTGGATGCGCTGGCCGAGTCGTTCCCCGATCAGCCGCGGGAGCTGCTGTATGCCTGCCTCGAAGGCGGGGACATCACGGTCAACGGCAAGCCAACGACGCCCTACATCATGGTGGACGGCGGGGACAAGGTGCTGATCCACTTCGGCGGGCCAAGGGGCACCTACGCGATCAAGAACCGGGCCGAGTACTTCGCGGAGATCTTCCAGGCCTGGTACGACACGAACCGCACGATGGACCACGACCACAACCACATCCACACCCGCGAGCAGTTGAAAAAGTACGACCCGGTTGGCACGGCCCTGTGCATGGAGGTCCTGGGCGACGGCGGCTGGCGTTTCGTCTCACCCAGGCTGCGCGTGGGCGAGGGGCACCTCAAGGGCTACAACCCGACGGCGGCGCCCGCGTTGGAAGAGCTGCCGAACATCCGTGAGGCCGGGCTGGACTACTTCGACAAGCTGTGGGCGCCGTACTGGGACAGGCTGGCACTGAAGTACGCGGATGTGGTCGAGTAGGCAGGCACCGTGTAGCGGGGGGGGGGGGGGGGGGCCCCGCGCCGCCCCCCCCCGCCCCGCGGCCCCGGGGGGGGGCGGGGGGGCGGGGGCGGGGGGGCGGGGGCCGCGGCGCCGGCGCGGCCGGGGGCGCGGCCCCCCCCCCCCCCCCCCCCCCCCCC
>JBCDKD010000029.1:0-57889 GCA_039024275.1 Planctomycetota bacterium
GCACTTCCTTGTACACGCCGTTGTCCACGAAGCCCTGCAGCTTGCGCGCACGCACGGGATGCTGGAGCTTGCGGATCGCCTTGGCCTCGACCTGGCGGACGCGCTCGCGGGTGACCTTGAAGATCCGGCCGACCTCTTCGAGGGTGTACGTATATCCGTCGCCGATGCCGTAGCGGAGCTTGATGATCTCGCGCTCGCGGTAGGTCAGGGTCTTGAGCACCGACTCGATCCGCTGCTTGAGCATGTCGCTGGTCGCGGCGTCGGTCGGGTTGCTGGCGGCTTCGTCCTCGATGAAGTCGCCGAAGTAGCTGTCTTCCGACTCACCGACCGGGCGGTCCAACGAGATCGGGTGCCGGCTGATCTTCATCACACGACGCGCTTCGACGACAGGCATGTCCGCGCTTTCTGCGATCTCCTCGATCGTGGGCTCACGGCCCAGGTCCTGGAGCAGGTGCTTCTGGATGTTGCGCAGCTTGCTCATCGTCTCGATCATGTGGACCGGGATGCGGATCGTGCGGGCGTGGTCGGCGATGGCCCGGGTGATAGCCTGGCGGATCCACCAGGTCGCGTAGGTCGAGAACTTGTAGCCGCGCTTGTACTCGTACTTGTCGACCGCACGCATCAGGCCGGTGTTGCCCTCCTGGATGATGTCGAGGAAGGACAGGCCGCGGTTGCGGTACTTCTTGGCGATGGAGACGACCAGGCGGAGGTTGCCCCCGGAGAGGTCGCGCTTGGCCGCTTCATACTCATCGAAAACGAGCCGGATGTCGTCGACGCGCTCCTCGAGTTCTTCAGGCTCTTCAAGGACGAGCGAGCGCAGGCCCGCGAGCTCCTCTTCCATCACCATCACGTCTTCCGGGTCAAACCGGTCGGGGTTCTCTTCGGCCTTCTCCAGCTCGGCGACCAGCTCGTTCATCTTCCGGCTGATCGAGGTCAGCTTCTTAAGCATCGGCTGGACACGCGACGTCCGCAGCGAGCACTCCTCGATCAGCGTCGCCATCTTCCGGCGGCGTTGGCGGATCTCGGCGTGGACCGCGTCGTACTGGTCCTCCGTCAGCTCCTCGGTCTCCATCTGCTCCCACAGCTCACGGTTAAGCTCGAGCAGCTTCTTGATGGTCTTGAGGTTGTTCGGGATCCGCGTCGCGATCTTTTCCTTCGCGTTCTCCTCGGCGGTCGAGATCTTCATCGTCCGGTCGAACGGCAGGTCGCCGGCGTGGACCATGTCGAGGATCTCGACGCACTGCGAGATCGAGTAGTCGTTCATCAGCACTTTGCGGCGGAAGAGGTACCGGCACATCTCGATCTTCTTCGCCAGGCGGATCTCTTCGTCCCGCGTCAGCAGGCTGATCTCGCCCATCTGCGTGAGGTACATGCGGACCGGGTCGTCGATACGTTTCGCGCTGGGCTCGGCGAGCGCCGCGGCGAGTTCCGCGCGGGCCTGCTCGGGGGTGAGCATCTCGGTCTCGCCGTCCTCGTCGCTTGCCTCTTCATCGCCATCGGCCTGTGCGGGTACGGCCTCATCGACGACACCGTCGGCTTCCTCTTCGATGACTTCTTCCTGCTTCTCAGCCGCGACCTCGGCCTTTAGGCCGAGCTTCTCTTTGTCGTAAGGCCGTTTACTCAGGGGCAGCGCCATCGCCGAGACCATCTCGATGTCGGTCTCGCGCAGGATCACCAGCAGCTCGTCGAGGATGTCGGGCTCGACGTAGCGGTCGGGGAGGGAGGCATTGAGCTGGTCGAAGGTGATGAAGCCGGCGAGTTTGCCGTGCTCGAGCAGCTCGAATACCGCGGGGTTGAGTGTGTCTTGTTGCAAGGATCGGTCTCCGTGATTCTGCGGGTTTCCCGCGCATGTGCCTCTTGTTTCAGGTGTGCCACTCGTATTCAGTGGGGCAGACATTCCTGCCTGCCGTCGGCCAAAGGCCGATCACGATTTTCATCCAGCTTCGCCGGATTGGCAGACAGGGGTGTCTGCCCCACTTCCTGACAAGCAACCGTGCTTGTCTTATTGGCCGCGTGCGATGCGGCCGGGGTCCTGCTCGTCGCGGCGCTGCTGGGCGAGGCGCTGGGCATGTCCGGCCAGTTCAAGCGCGGCGGCGACGGGGTCGTTGGGTTTCTCACCGGTCGCGACGAGCGAGCGGCGGTCTTGTTCAAACGCCAGTCGGCGTTGGTGTTTCATCAGGGCTTGGGCGGCCTCGGTAAACAGCCGCTTGAGCCTGGCGGGGTCGTCGCTGATCAACGGGTCCAGTTCGATATCCGCGCGGGTCAGCCAGCGCCTCTCGCTGTCCCAGCCTCGCTCGGCCAGCTCCGAGAGCAGGCCAAGCAGCGTCACCTGCTCTCCGTCCGCAAAGCGGTCGTGGAGCAGTTGGTACACCCGGGCCCCTTCGCCGGCCACGTCCCCCGGGGGCACCGATTCGCAAAAATCGGCCCCGTCTGGCATCACCGAGTCGAACAGCCTGTTGTCCCTCAGCAGGCAGGCGACGAGCTGACGTTCGGCCGAGGCAAGTGCCCGAAGTCTAGACGACGGATCGCCTTGAGGCCTTTCAAAGTTCCCGTTTTCTGCGTCAAAAGACGGACTTTCATCCATTACCGGTCCATCCACCGCGGGTTGGTCTTCAACCACGGGCGGGATCACCGGCGTGAACTGGCGAGGCTTGAGGCGTTTGAGATCGGCGAGCACCTCGTGCTCGGGCATGTGAAGCAGCTGGGCAAGACGAGCAAGCACAAGCGCTCGCCGGATGCCGGGCATAGACACAATGTCGTGACGCGCGAGCCGGGTCAGGAAAGACGTTGCGGCGTCCTGCTTGCCGGCCATAGTCGTGGTTTGACCGAGATCGTTTTCAAATTGGGACAGCAGGTACTGCATCGCGTCGGGGGCCGAGCCGATCAACGCGTCCCAAGCCTCTTCGCCCCCCTCTTGAGCAAGCAGTTCATCGGGGTCCTGGCCCTGCGGGAGGATGACGACATGGACATCGATCTCGCTGGTGAGCAGCACCTCGACCGCGCGGTCCGCGGCCTTGTGCCCCGCCGCGTCGCCGTCGAACACGAGGACGACCTTCTCGCAGAGCCGGCGGAGCTTGGTCGCGTGCTCCGAAGTAAACGCGGTGCCCAGGGCCGCGATGACGTTTTCTCGCCCGTGCTGGTGGCAGGCGATCACATCGGTGTAGCCCTCCACGATGACCGCGGTCTTGCTCTCGATGATGGCCCGCTTGGCGAGGTCAAGCCCGTAGAGGGTGCGCGACTTATTGAACAGCAATGTCTCGGGGCTGTTGAGATACTTGGCATCGACGGTCGGGTCGTCGAGTTCGTTGCCGGGCAGGGTCCGGCCGCCAAACGCGATCGGCCGGCCCGCCTCGTCGGCGATCGGGAAGATCAGGCGGTGCCGGAGCTTGTCGTACAGCCCACGGTTGCCGTTGGCGATCAGGCCCGCGGCTTCGAACGCGGGCTTGTCGAACCGCTTGGCTGTGACTTCTTCGGACAGCGCGTGCCAGCTGTGCGGCGCATAGCCAAGCTGGAACCGCTCGATCATCTCGCCGGTAACCCCGCGCTTGGCGAGGTAGTCCCGCGCCTGCTCGCCCGCGGCGGACTGGAGCTGGGACTGGAAGAACGCCAAGGCCAGCTCGTTCACCGCGAACAGCCGCTTGCGTCGGTCCGAGGATTTAGGGTCCGGTGCCGCCCCGCCCTTGCCGGGCTTGAAGGGTGTCAGCTCGACGCCCGCGCGGTCGGCGAGCATCTTCATCGCCTCGGGGAAGCTGAGCTTGTGGTATTCCATAACAAAGTCGAACGCGGTACCCCCCGCCCCGCAGCTGAAGCACTTGTAGATCTGCTTCTGCGGGCTGACCTGCATCGAAGGGTTCTTGTCGTCGTGGAACGGGCACAGCCCGGCGAACTCCCGGCCCTTGGGGCGCAGCTGCACGTGCTCGCCGATCAACCGCACGATGTCGGTTGCGCCAAGCACGCGTTCGCGGTCGTTGTTGCCCGGGGGGTTCATGGTCGTTCCAAGTAGATAGACGCGGCGGTCAGGCGTTGGTGCCGTGGCGCACGAGGCGGCGGGCTTGTCCTTCTCCTTCAAAAGAAAGAACGCTGCCGAGTCTGTCTGCTCTTGTGTTGGGCTGCCGGGGCGTTGGTTCGACCGATCCTGATTGGCTCAGGCATGTCGTCGGTCGGGGCCCCCGACGGGGAGTGGTGTTATCTATTATCTAAATTAAAGCACAAAAAGCCGGCAAGTCAATCGGGATTAGCCTGCTCGGCGATAAGTCGTCTTAGGCCTATTCGGCCGCCTCGGGCTTGTACGCGTAGCGACGCTTGAGCGGCTTGGTAACCAGCCCGTTGCGGATCGCGCGGGTCGACGCCTTGACCTTGCGGACGCTGCCGTCTTCCATGACCGCGTTGACGGTTTGGATATTAGGCTTGAACTTACGCTTGGTCTTGCCGGTGACCTTGGTACCGACCCCGCCGAGGTACTTGGCCTTACCTCGGGTGGTGTAGGTGTTGCCGGTGGTCGTCTTCTTGCCGGTAAATTCGCAGACGCGGGGCATGATTGGTCCCTTGTTGGGGCTTTGCGTGGATTCAACGCCGCTGGTGCAAGCCGTGGCGAGCCGAATAGTGTAGCACAGCCAGAAAAGCATGCAAACCTCCGGCCGACAACCCTGCGGTTTAACCGTCCTCGCAACGGCCGGAAATGGGGGTAAACTGTTAGTATGACCCCTCCGGAGCGTGCAGTGCCCCCCGATAATCGCGAAATCAGGGTTAACCGGATCAAGCAGATCACCTGCACGAGTTGTACCCACAACATCGATATCACGGTCTACAAGCCCCTGTCTAACCAGGCCTGCCCGGAGTGTGGGGCCCGGTTTGAGGTGCCCTGCCAGATTGGGCAGTACCTCCTGTTCAAACGGCTCGCCGCCGGGGCGATGGGCTCGGTCTACAAGGCCTACGACGAGGTCCTGGCCCGGCAGGTCGCCCTGAAGATCGTTTCCGCCCCGCCGTCCAAGGACGACGACCTGTACCAGGGGGCCCTCCGCGAGGCCCGCGTCCAAGGCTCGGTCAACCACCCCTGCGTCGCCCAGGTCTACGCGATGTCCGAGGACATGGGACAGCCCTACATCATCATGGAGCTCGTCGAGGGCGGCTCCGTGCTGGGCATGATCCAGAAGGACGGCCCGATCGACGAGCTTCACGCCATCGAGATCGCGATCGATTGTGCCCAAGGCCTATATGCCGGGCTGAAGCTCGGCCTGCTGCACCGCGATGTGAAGCCGGGCAACCTGCTGCTCGACCGCGAGGGCAAGGCCAAGCTGATCGACTTCGGCCTCGCCGAACGGGTGAGCAAGCAGAAAGACGGCAAGGTCGTGGGCAGCCCGTACTACATGTCGCCGGAGATCGCCCGGGGCCAGGTCGCCGACCACCGCGCGGATGTCTACTCGCTCGGCGCGTCGCTGTTCCACATGCTGACCGGCGACCCGCCTTTTAAGAAAAAAGGCGCCTCGCCGCGCGACATCGTGCTCCGCCGTTTTAAGGTCCCCCCGCCGGACCCGTGCCAGTACAACCCGCTGCTGAGCGCCGACACGGGGCGGCTGGTGCAGAACATGATGGCGCTCGACGCGGACCACCGTGTGGCAGACTACCCCGCCTTGATCCGGCAGATGCGCCAGCTCATCGCGATCATCATGCGCGACGAACGGCCGGAGTCCGCCGAGCCCGCCGACCCGCTGCAGGCGCTCAGCGATGCGCTGGGTGAGGATTGACTGGGTAGGGCAGGCATTCCTGCCTGTCGATCGGCGAAGGCGAATACGGATCGGATAAGACCTCCGGCCTTGTGACAGACAGGAATGCCTGTCCTACCATCACCATCGGTATGCCTGAGCCCCCTGCACAACCCGCCTGCGACCTCTGTGGCCGGGCCGGCCTGGCGCTCACGCGCCACCACCTGATCCCGCGGAAACGCCACCGCCGACGCAGCGCGATCGTCCGCTTTGAGCGCGAAGAGATGCACACGCGCATCGCGATGCTGTGTCGGCCATGCCATTCGACCGTCCATGCAACGCTGACCGAGCAGGAGCTCGAGCAGTCGTTCAACACCCTTGAAACACTTGCACAGCATCCCGAGATCGCCAAGTTTGTGGCTTGGGTTAGCAAACAGCCGGTCGATCGACGAGTCGCGGTGAAGCGGCCGCGAACATGAATATATCCGGGAGGGCGAGGCTCCCGCCAAGCCGCGCGCGACAGAGGGTTTTCAGCTCGACAGCAGCCTCGACCTCCCGGAAATGGATGAGCATTTTGTAGAGTCTATAAGTCTACGTCCGCTACACTGTGCTGTTCGTTACGGTGAACTAAACCACCACAGCCCGACGATCACCAATCCGCAAAAGAGCGTGATCGCGAAGAACATGACAAGGGTCATTGGCAGACAACCGCCACGGGCGTAATCAGAACGGTCGCTTCCGTACACTCCGCCAAACATGACTGAACAGTAGCTCAAGAGCGCCTCCCATTGATAGGAAATACGCCCTTTGGAACTCGGACAACGCGAACAATCCATGGCCGTCGCTCAGGAGAAGGCGGTGCTCGTCGGCGTGCTGCTGCCCAACGACGGGCTGGACCCGCACGACCCGCTGGGGGAGCTCCGCGCGCTTGCTGATACCGCCGGGGCCGAAGTAGTCGACGAGCTGATGCAGAAGCGCGGCAAGCCCGACTCGGCGACGTACCTCGGCAAAGGCAAGGTCCAGGAGCTCAAAGAGATGGTCGCGTTCCACGGCGCGGACGTCGTGCTGTTCGAGAACGATCTGAGCCCGTCGCAGATCGCCAAGGTCGAGGAACGCGTCGAGTGCAAGGTGCTCGACCGCAGCGAGCTGATCCTCGACATCTTCGCGGCGCGGGCCAAAACCTCTGAAGCAAGGCTGCAGGTCGAGCTCGCCCAGCTCGAGTACACCTACCCCCGCCTGCGTGCCATGTGGTCGCACCTGGAGCGGATCGTCGGCGGCTCACCGACCGGCATCGGCACGCGCGGCCCGGGCGAGCAGCAGCTCGAGATCGACCGCCGGATCGTGCAGCGCAAGAAGGCCCAGCTCAAACGCGAGATCGCCGACGTCCAGGCCCGCAAGACCCGCGAGGTCGCCGCGCGGAATATCGACCACTTCACCGTCGGGCTGGTCGGCTACACCAACGCGGGCAAATCCACCTTCTTCAACACCGTCACCGAGGGCGGCGCCTACGCGGACGACAAGCTCTTCGCCACCCTCTCGACCCGGACCCGCCTGTGGAAGCTCGGCGACGGCGACCAGGTCATGCTCTCCGACACCGTCGGCTTTGTCCGCAACCTGCCGCACCACCTGGTCGCATCCTTCAAGGCCACGCTCGAAGAGGCCGTCAACGCAGACCTGCTGCTCATCATCATCGACGCCGCCGACGCCAACGCCAAGCGGATGTACGAGACCGTCAGCGAGGTGCTGGACGACATCGGGGCGAAAGACAACCCGCGCCTGGTCGTGCTCAACAAGGCCGACAAGCTCGAGAACAACGCGGAGATCCTCATGCTGACCCGCGAGGTCCCGGGCTCGATCCCCGCGAGCGCCGTCACGGGCGTCGGCATCGACAAGGTCGTCGAGGCCGTCCGGGAAGCAAGCCGAGGCACCACCCGTGAGCTGGAGATGTTCGTTCCGCACAACGACGGTAAGACGCTGCACTACCTTGAGACGCGTGCCGTCATCCTCGACCGCGACTACACCACCGACGGCGCCAAGCTCCGCGTCAAGCTCGGTCGGCGGCAGCTCGATCAGTTGCAAGCGATGGGCACCCAGGCCGTGTGGGACGGATCAAAACAGGCGTCGACGCATGGCTGGGGAAGATAGGAAGCTACTCTTCTTCACCATCCAAAAGCTCCGCGTCAATCTCGCAGACAACTTCCGTTGTATGGCCCTTGAACATGATCGCCTTACCTTCATCCTCGACCATGTGGTGGTGGCCCTGGTCGGTAATGAAATGCCAAGCCATCATTTTATTACCTTCGTAAACATGAGAAGGATCGCCCGCTGTGAACGTATCAAGCTCTTGGCCAGATTTCTCACACAGCACAAGAATCAGCTTCTCAAACTGGGGGGCATCGTCTTTTGCTTTCTGAATCCGGGAATCAAGATCAGGCAATACTTCCACCCGCTCTTTGACAAGGCTTTCAATGTCCGGAGTCGGCAGTACAACTAAACTGGGCAAAGATCGAATCCACTTTGAAACCAGTTCTTCGAGGTATTCTTCCTTTTCAAGATTCCAAAACTCCTCCCCCATGTCATTGATTTCATCGCGCTCTGGGTTCTCGTCAAAGAAATCACTCTGCAACAAAGTCTTTAGCTTCTCAAGCCCTTCGTCTTCAAGCAGCTTCGCACATATCTGTTCAAAAAGCTCAAGATGCTTTATTGCGCCAACAGCTTCAAGCCCTTCGGTTAAATACTCGACGTGTTCGGCCCAATCGAAGTTGTAGGCAAACTGTGCGAATCCGCCGTTCTGCAATTGGCAGTAGAAGAATTCGACCATATAGGCCCGCATTGCATCCTTAGAAAGTTCATCATGAGTGAAATAGTTGCTCAAATGAAGGTCAACAACACTCATATTGGAAAATGCAATCTCACTGGGCTCGTCATCGTCGAAAGACTCCTTCGAGACAAGCAAAGCATCCATCGGTATCTCTTTTAGCATGTGGGTTCCCCAGTGAATAAAGAGATAATTCTACTTGTTTAAGCTACCTCTGGAAAGCCTACCTTACCCCCGCACCCCGCTCTTCAGGAAGAACTCCATCAGTTCGTGCCCGTACTCGACCTGCAGGTCGCAGGTCGTGGCGGCGTCTTCGGTCACCGGGCGCTCGACGACGCCCTGCATCTTGTAGCCGGTGATGACAAACGGGATGGGCATCGGGTCGGCGGTGCGGTCGTCGCAGGGGATGGCATACAGGGGTGTCGCCATCAGCCGGTGCTCGCCGCGGGCCGCCAACGCGTGTTCCATGGGTCGGAGCAAATGCTCGTCGATCAGGTGGATCGCCTCGACCTTGTCCGACACGTTGCCATCCAACCCGGCCAGCGCGGGCTCGTCCGCGTGCACGATCACGAGGTCGTACGCCTCGACCGCCTCGACGCTGTCTGCACTCATGCGGATCAGCCCGCCCTCCGTCGTTTCCCCGGCCGGCGGGTGGATGACGTCCAATCCGGCGAGCTGCGCAAGGCCGCGTACCGACGGGTCTCTGCTGATCACCACCGCTGATTTGCCGAAACGTTTCTGCCATGGCGGTAGCGCCGGCAGCTGCCCGATCCCCCACGGCCAGAGGTGCGTCACCGGCGTCTCGTTCATCTCAAGCCGGGCCTGGTTGATCTCGTGGTTGTCCAGCGCGACCGCGCTCTGCGCGATCAGCTGCTGCAGCAACTCGCCGGGCTCGTCACCGATCGGCAGGTGCCCGCGGATCGGGTGGTTCATGATCACGCTTGGCGGCGCACTCACCACCGGGGCCCAGTCGCGGAAGCCCTCTTCCCGGATAGCCGTATCAACCAACACATGCATCGCGCCTACGCCGGGGTGCACCACGACATCGGTTAGGTTCAGCCGCGGCAGCAGTTCCTGCACAAGCGCCTGCGCCTCCGCGGCGGGCAGAGCGTCGTCATCGTACGCGACGAGGTCGCCCGCCGGCGCCGCTATCAGGGACAGGTGCATCGCCCAGGCGCCTTCGGGCAGGTCCAGGCCGAGCCCTTCCGCGGTTAGTGGTGCCTGGCCGGTGTAGCGCCTGGTGGTGTCGTAGCCGAGCAGGGACATCACCGCGCTGTCGGCACCGGGCTCGACCGCGTCGGGCAGCATACGGGCCCGCCCCATCCGGCCGGTCTGGCCCAGGCGTTTGAGCGTCGGTGCTTTGACCGCTTCGAGCGGGGTCTTGTCGCCCAGCACCTCGGCCGGCCGGTCCGCCGCGCCACCCATGATCACGATCGCGTACTTCATCGGTGGCACATGATACGAAAGCCGAACAGACAAGGGTCGCGGTAGGACAGGCATTCCTGCCTGTCGTCAGGCGAAGCCTGAGTGTCAATCTTTTCGGCTTCGCCGAATGACAGGCGGGAATGCCTGTCCTGCCTGTCGTTTCAGTTAAAGACCCGCAGCGGCAGGCCTTCGGCCTTCCACTTCTCAATCAGCAGGCGTGCTTCGTCGGTCATCAGCTTGATCCGCTCGGCCGTGTCCGTGAGGTTGTGGTATAGCTGCGGGTCCGAGAGCAGCATGCCGATCGTGCTGTCCTTGCTGTCCGCACGTTTGACGAGCCGATCGATCACAGAGACTACCTTGGCCGCATCGTCCGCGAGCGCAACATAGTTGGTTTCGATCGCGCCAATACTGCTCGCTGCGCCATCGATGGTTTCGACGGCGGCCTCCAGTGTTTGATCGACCGTCTCCAGCCGGGCCTCAGCCGATTCCGCGAGCGCGAGGTAGCGTTCCTCTAAAGAGGCCACCGCCTTCTCGAGCGTGTCGCTGAGCTTGCGCGCGTTCTCCGCGGTCTGTGTGACATCATTGCGTAGCTCTTCGTCACCAAGCCAGGCCTCCGCGCCGGCGAAGACACGCTTGAGTTCTTCGAGCCGGCCTTCCAGGCCCATGACCACGCGTGGCAGCGATGGCGTGCCCTCCCCCTCGCCGCCGAACAGTTCATTGATGTTCTCGCCGACCCCGACCCAGGTGTCTTTCAGTTCGGCCAAGTCGCCGCTGACGACCTCCAACTGCATCAGGGGGTCCACGACGCGGCTATTCGTCAGCACGGCGTTGCCGTCCTTCGCCAGCAGGGCCGCATCAAGCGAGCTTCCAACCAGCGAAACGACGGGCCCCCCGGCGAGCAGGGGCGTCTCCACACGGACCTGCACATCGCCCGGCACGTCGACGCCCTCATCAATCGCGAGGACCACGAAGGCTCGGTCCGGGTCGCCGGGCTCGGCGAAGCCAACCGACCGGACTCGGCCGACCTCTTGGCCCCAGAGCATCACCCGGCTGCCCTCGCGCAGGCCGGCAACATCTTCCATATAGACCGTGATGTTGTAGCGCGTATTGAGGAACGCGGGCAGGTAGCCGAACGTGACCAGCAGCGCCATGAAGCCGACCAACCCGCCGAGCGCGGTGATGCCGACGATGATGTTGCGGCCGCGCTCACTGGATGGGTTTGGTCGTTCCATGGCTTATTAGACTACCGGGCCGATTCGTTGGGTGGTGCAATCGCGCTCGTGCTATCAAACGCGCGGCGGATATTGGCGAGGTCTGCCGTGTTGGCCTGGCCATTGATAAAGCGCTGCACGACCGTGTTGTCGGTCTGCCGGACCTGCTGCGGCGTGCCATCGCAGATGACCCGGCCCTCGTGCATCAGCAGCATGCGGTCGGCGATCTTGTCCGCGCTGGCCATGTCGTGCGTCACGACCACGCTCGTGATCCCCATCGTCTTAGTCAACGCGAGGATCAGCTCGTTGATCAGGTCCGCGCGGACCGGGTCGAGCCCGGTCGTCGGTTCGTCGTAGAGGACCATGCACGGCTGGAGCACCACCGCACGAGCCAGCGCGACGCGACGCTGCTGCCCGCCCGACAACTCCGCGGGGTTCTTGTCCTGGTAGCCCTCGAGCCCAACGAGGCCGAGCACCCGGTGCACGCACGCTTCGCGGTGGGCGGCGTCCATCTTCGTATGCTCGACCAACGGGAAGGCGACGTTGTCCCCCACCGTCATCGAGTCGAACAGTGCACCGAGCTGAAACAGGAACCCGATCCGCTTGCGCACCTCGACGAGCGCGGTCTCACCAAGCGCATCCACACGACGGTTGTCGAAGTAGACCTCGCCTGCATCGGGCTGGATCAGCCCGACGATGTGCTTGAGCAGGACGCTCTTGCCCGTGCCGGAGGGCCCGATGATGACGGTGATCTTGCCACGCTCGATGTCCAGATCGATCTCGCGGAGCACATGGGTCGAGCCGAAAGACTTGGAGAGCTTCTTGATCGCAACGATCGGCCCCGTCTGGCTGCCGCCAGCGCTCGCCATCTCGGGCTGTGCCAGCGCCTCGGCGGTCTGCTCGTCGAAGCCTTCGTACAGCGTGGTGCTTGTGGGCCTGCTGCCCGGGCTGTCTTTCTGGATCACCATGCCAACCGCTCCTTGGAACGCCCCCGCCCACTACTCTGCGCGGAAGTAGTCGCGCACCGCTTCGACCACCTCGTCCTGCTGCGCGTTAGTCATCTCCGGAAAGATAGGCAGCGCGAGTACTTCGTTCGCGGCACGCTCGGCCTCCGGGAACTCGCCCTCGTGGTAGCCGAGATACGCGAAGCACTCCAGCAGGTGAAGCGGCACGGGGTAGTACACCCGCGACTCGATCCCGCAGGCATCCAGGTGCGCCATCAACGCGTCGCGTCCGCCACTGCGGACACGGATCGTATAGTGGTTGTAGGTATGGTAGCGCTTGTCGGCCTCGACAGGCGTGGAAACCTGCAGGTCCTCCAGGTGGCGGTTGTACCGGTCCGCTAGCTGCCTTCGGCGCCCGATCTGCTCGTCGAGGTAAGGTAGTTTGATCGATAAGGCCTTGGCCTGGATGGCATCAATACGGAAGTTGCCACCGAGGTGGCGGACCCGGTAGCCGGGCTCGAGCCCGTGCACACGCATCTTGCGGACCTTGGCGGCTAGTTCACGATCGCTGGTGACGACCGCGCCGGCGTCACCGATTGCCGAGAGGTTCTTCGTGGGGAAGAAGCTGAAGATCCCAGCATCGCCCATCGAGCCGGCCTTCGCGTCGCCGAACCTCGTGCCGATCGCCTGGTCGCCGTCCTCAAGGACTTTGACCCCGTTGGCCTTGGCGAGGTCCATGATCAGGTCCATCTTGGCCATCTGCCCGTACAGGTGGACCGGGACGATCGCCTTGGTCTTCTCCGTGATACAGGCCTCGAGCGACTCGATGGCCACGTTGTAGACCCGGGGGTTGATGTCGCAGAAGACCGGCTTCGCACCGAGGCGGGCGATGCTCCCAGCGGTGTGCACGTACGAAAGCGGCGAGGTGATCACCTCGTCGCCCGGCCCGACCCCGAACGCCATGAGCGTGAGCATCAGGGCGTCGGTGCCCGAGCCCACGCCGATCGCGTGATCAACACCGCAGTACCGCGCCAGCTGCTCTTCGAACTCGGCGACGCATGGGCCCAGGATGAACTGGCCCGAGTCGGCGACCTCGGCAAACGCGTCGCGGAAGTCGGCCAGGTGCGGCCGGTTGTTCTCGATCAATCCGTAGAGGGGCACGGCCATATCAAATCAACTCATCCATGAGGAACATGACCCTGTAAGGATACCAACGGCGGGCACTTGTGTGTTACTATCGGCACCGCACCGATCGCCACAGGGGCCTCGTTATGCCAGCATCCGACAATGAACGCGTCACCTGCCCGAGTTGTGGCAAGCGGTACCGCTGGCAAGCAGACCTGATCGGCAGGCAGGTCACTTGCAAACAGTGTGGCGAGGGGTTTGTGGTACCCGACGCGCCGGGGCCGGGCGTCGCGATCACGCCGGAGCCGGCCGTCGACGACGGCACGTACGAGTTGGACTTCGATGCGCTCAACGAGCCCGAGGCCCCTCCGCCCGCGTTCAAACCACAAGCGGCCGAGCACGAGGCTCCTATCGATGAGCACCAGCCACCGGCGCCCGTGATCGATACGTCGGCCGATAAGCCAGACGCTCAAAACGCGCCCGGTGGCGAGCCTTCCGACCAAGAGGCCTATGTGAGCGAAGCCACCAAGGCTGCACGACGCGAGGAGCAGCGGATCGCCGCCGCGGCGAACGAGCCGCAGCGCAAATGGTGGCAGCAGAAGTGGCTGGTGGTCGTCGTTGGGCTGCTTATCCTGCTCGGGCTGATCTACTGGGTCATGCTGCAGTTCTCCGATGCGATGGATGAGGGCCTGCACAACACGATGAAGGACGATCCGTATCAGATCATTGTGATCTCGCGGTCGTACGGCTGGGGCTTCAGCGATGAGTGATCCACAGGAACGTGTGACCTGCCCGGGCTGTGGCAAGGCCTTCCGCTGGCAGTCGAAACTGATCGGCCGGCAGGTGCCCTGCAAGCACTGCGGCGCAGAGTTCGAGGTTCCAATCGCCCCTGGCGAAGGGGTCTTGATCAAGCCCGCGCCCGATCCGGTCGCGGAGGACGGGACCTACGAGCTGGACCTGGACGAAGCCAACGAGCCAGCCGCTCAATCCAGCACAGCCGCATCGAGTGTCGGCACCCTCAAGTGCCCGCAATGCAACGCCCCGGTCCGCGAGGGCGCGGTGCTGTGCATGAACTGCGGCTTCAACTTGAAGGAAGGTCGGATGACCGAGACCGCGGTCGCGGCGGTGGCGGCGGAGCCTGAAGAAGCGGCCGGGAACCTGACAAAGAGGCAGCAGCGAGAGATGGAGCAGGCCGCTGAGGCCCACGCCGCACACTGGATGCTGGACTACAAGGGCCCAATCATCCTGATCATCATCGGGCTGGCACTGGTGCTGATCAACAACGTGATCCTGGCGCCCATGGCCCCGGTCTTCACCGATTTCTACAGCAGCCGGGTCGACATCATCATCGACCTATCGATCGCGACCGCATACGGAGCGGTGGTCGGTTCGGTCCTGCTGTTCGCTGGCCTGTTCATATTGGTCTGGCTTTTCGGATCGGGTTTTGGCGAGCTCGGCTCGGTGCTGCTCAAAGTCTTCGCGATCGCACTGCTCACTCGGGAATCAGATTTCTTAGTCGTCGTCCTCTTAGACATCGCCATGGGGACAGGCGGGTTGGGTATCTATGTCAGCTGGGCCGTCTATCTCACCGTGATGATCACGCTCTGTATGAAGTATTTGGATGTGGACTTCACAGAGTTCCGTGTGCTGTTCTGGTTCATCATCATTGGGCGGATCGCGACCGACATGAGTCTTGGCCTGTTTATTGAGCAGTTGATTTAGAGCAACATGCATGATGATGCTTCCTAGCACCGGATGTGAATCCGGTGCCCGATTCAATGGTGCCCGATTCAATCATGACACGCCGGGCCCCGCATTCACATGCGGGGCTGAAGAAAACCTCCGCCAAATGCGCTAACCGGGCTCAGCCCGCGCTCTCGCGCTTCACCTTCTCGCCACCCAGCAGGTCAAACGATTCGGCAGCAAGACTCGGGATCGCCTCGGCGTAGGGCGACCCTTGCAACGCTGCCATGATCGCCTGCGGATCGATCTGGTCTTTCGCGTTAACTGCGACGCCGGGGAACCAGTGCCCGCCGTTGCCCAGCAGGTTGAAACGCATCTTGCCGTAGGCCTCCATGCCCCAGCCGACGGCGAGGTGCCGCAGCCAGAGCATCACTTCGAGATTCAGCCCGCCCGGCGTTTGTTCCGGTTCGGGGAGCCCGGCGTTCATGCCTTCGGGGTGCGTCAGGCCGGTCCGCGCCCGCATCATCTCGGTCAGCTCCGCATCGATCGGGGGGACCAATTCCGCGGTGCGACCCATCTTTTCGACCGCCTCGATGTGCAGGTCGTAATCGCTTGGCCTGGCGGCGCCGAGGCTCAGCGTGTGCACCTCCGGGCGGGCCAGGCACCAGAGGTCGTTGAAGACGATCGGGTGCAGCGGGTCGCAGCACCGCACCCACTCGGGTGAGGGGTCGTAGAGCTTCCCGCCTTTATCCGAAGGGCTGATGATGAAGACGCCCATATCCAACTCGGCCGCGCGCTCAATCGCGGGCCAGTTGCGGCGGAAGATGTAGTACCAGTGCACATTGAAGTAATCGAACGCGCTCGGCGCGTCGCGTGGGTCGGCGTTGAGCGCGGCCATGATCACGCGCAGCGGGCCGTGCGTCGAGAAGCCGACATGCTTGCACAGCCCCCGGCGTTGTAGCTCCCGCGCCGCATCGAGGCAGCCGCCTTCGCGGATCGATTGCTGGAGCGTCTGGTCGTTATTGATGCCGTGGATCGCGAGCAGGTCGACGTGGTCGAGGTTGAGCCGGTCGAGCGACTCCATGAAATGGCTGGTGAACTTGGCGGGGTCGTCCTCCGGGCCGATCTTGGTCTGGACGATGAGGTCTTCGCGCGGGTAGCTGGGCAGGACGGTGCCGAGTTGTCTTTCGCTGACGCCGTAGCCGCGGGCGGTCTCGATGTGGTTGATGCCGGCCTGGATCGAGTGTTCGATCGTCGCGACGAGGTTCTCGTGGACCTTGGGATCGACCTCGCTAAGGGGCTTGTCTGTCCAGCCGTCCTGGTAGCGCATCCCGCCGGTGGAGATGACGGGCATTTGTAGTTCCGTGCGTCCGAATCGGCGGTACTGCATGGCAAGATTCTACGGCGTGTTGCGCGGGTGCGTAGCGGGTGACGCGGAGCGTCCCGTGCGAGTTGTGACAGGTGCTTTGAACGGGACGCTTCGCGTCTCCCGCTACACCGCGAGGACACGTATTAAGGCACTAAGACCAGCTTCCCGATGTGCCTGCCCCGCTCCATCTCTTCGTGAGCGCGTTGGGCCTCGCTTAGCGGGTAAACCCCGCCGATGTGCTGCACGAAGGCGCCGTCCATCACGTGCTTGAGGATGTCGTGGCACGCCTGACGCCAAACGGTGTCGCCGGCTCTGATGATCTCGTCGAGCACCCAGCCGTGCAGCGACGCGTTGCGGATGATCATGGGCGAGAGGTCCACCGGGCCCGGATCGCCGAGCAGCCCGTAGATATAGATCCGACCGCCTCTGGCTAGCGAGCGGACCTCGGCAGTCAGGTACTCGCCCGACGCCACGGGGTCGAAGTACACATCGATGCCCTTGCCACCGGTCAGGCTCTTGATCTCGCGGTGCCAGGGGCGCATCACCCGGTTGCCGTCTACGTCGCGATCATGCGTGACCACAAGGTGATCGAAGCGGGACGTCGCGAGGCGGCGGATCGCCTCGGCCTTGTCGGGGCTGCTGGTCAAGCCGATCGCGGTGCCGCCGAGTGCCTTGACCACCTGCGCCGCGGCCAGGCCGACGCTGCTGGACGCGGCGGGGATGCCGACGGTTTCACCCGCACCGAGTTGGTCTTTCCACGACAGGCAGCCCCACGCGGTGAGGTAGGGCAGCCAGACCGCGCCGAGTTGTTCGTCCGGCAGCACATCAGGCGCCAGCATCGCGAGCGATTTGTCAATCAGGATGTGGGAGCGGTACGTCCCGCCGTGCGGCCCATCGATCGGACGCGGCAGGTTCGGCGCGAGCACGACCCGCTCGCCGATCCGCGAGGCGTCCACTTCTTCCCCGGCCTCTTCGATGATCCCCCCCGCTTCGATCCCGGGCACAAACGTCGGCTCGCCGGTCGATGCCTTGTACTGCCCCTTGCGCCCCATCAGGTCCGCGTGGTTCAGGCCGATGCTCGTCACGCGGACGCGCACCTGCATGCGTCCCGGCTCGGGCGTGGGCTGCGTCCTGGGCTTCAAGACCTCGGGCCCGCCAAAGCTGTCGACCTGCACCATTTCCATCCGTGCAGTGTACCCGAGCGCATAATCGAATCTGGCTACTCTTTGTCCCGGTTCAGCCGCCTGAAGATCAGGTCCAGCGCACCGTCGATGAGTTCCCCCGCCGCTTCTTCGACCGGGTCCTTCGCGGGTTCTTCCGCCCCATCCTCGCCGGGTTTTTCTTCATCGCCATCGGGCTTGGGCCTGTCTTTATCACCGAGGCCGATGCCCTCCCGGATCTTGTCGCGCAGCTTGTCTTTTTCCTTCTCGATCAGGCCGGAGGTGATCAGCCTCGCGACCTCGCGGCCCAGGCCCTTGGAGTCGAACTCGGGCTTGCGGATCGCCCCGGTCATGGGGATGCTCAGGTAGTCGTCGGGCGGGATAACGCCGTCGAGCTCGTTAAACACGCGGATGAGCGAGTCGCCCGGGACGCGGACGGCCATATCGACGATCTGCCCGTTGGAGAGGTCGACCTCGCCATCGAGGCGTAGCTTGACCTTGCCCACCGCGAGGTCGAACTCGCTGTAGCTGATCTTGCCATCGATGAGCGAGACCTTGGCGGGCTCAAAGATCGCGTGTTTGGCTGGGCGGTCCGTCCACTCGAGCAGCTTGCCCAGCAGTGCCTGCTTGCCGAACTCGATCGTTCCCAGGTCGACGCTGGCTTCAACGCGCGAGCCTTTCATCCCCTCGCCTTGCAGCGGGAAGCGGAAACTCTTGCCATCGATCTTGATCTTGACCGGCCGGTCACCGGACTTCGCATCAAACAGGATCGGATGCAGCCGGCCCATCCACCGATCCCCGAAGTCCTCGGACACCTTGACCTCGAGCTCAAGGTCCTCGCCGCCGCGCACGGTGAGGACCTGGTCCTCGTCGATGTCGAACTGCGCGGGCCTCATGCTCGCCCAGGCGTCGGGCTTGGGCAGGCCGCTGGCGTCGTCCCAGTTCAGCCGGACGGATGCGCCGGTGGGCCGGCCGTCCTTGTACGTAAAGCCCGCGTCCATCTCTTGCACGACCGGGCCGAGGATCGAGGCGAGGTCGCCCTGCCGATTCAACAGCGAGTCGACCAGCCCGCTCGGCACGTTCTGCAGGCCCATCTGCCCGCTCGCGGCGAGCTGTTGCATCAGCGTCTTGCCGTCGAGCGGCATGCTGCCCTCGGTGTCGAGGAGGTCGGTAACCGTCGTCTGCCAGGTCAGCAGCGAGCCGACGCCCTGCTCCCCAGCATCGGGGCGGACCCAGAGGTCCAGCTCCGCGCCGATCGTGGTCTTACCGCGGAGGTCCGGCGCACTGAGCGTTAGCGACCCGCCGCGGAGTTCGTATGTTTTCTTCAGCCGCGGGTCGAACACCCGGGCGGGTGACAGCTCGACCGTCGCGCCGAGGTAGGTCCGGTCCGGGTCGGGGTAGAACCGCTTGATCCCCGTTTTGTCCTGCCGGGTGGTGACCGACACCGCGCCGCGCTCGGGGTCGCGTAGCGTGATAAACACGGGCATGTCCTTGTCGATCGTGAGCGCGGGCTCGCCTTCACGACCCGAGAGCATCTCCATCAGGCTCGCAAAGGCCTCGGGGGTCAGTACCGCCTCGATCGGTTCATCCGCCGGTGTCTCTGCCGTGTAACGCCGAGGCGAGAACGACCCGCTCACCGTGCCCGTGACCCTGCCCGACGGCCGAAGCGTGAAACGCTGCTCGACCTGCTTGTTGCCCTCCGCGTCGGCAACGATCGTCCCCTGCAGCTCCGCGTCCAGCTCCAGCGTCTCGCCGAGCCAGAGCACGAGCTGGTCGTCCTGCCCGGCCAGGGCGTCGGCCAGCTTGATCGGCAGCTTCTCGCTATAGAACGCGATCTGCCGCGTCTCTTCCAGCGGCTCATAGACTTCGAGATCCAGCGCGATGGGCTCTTCCGTCACGTTGCTCTCGGTATCTACCGCGGACAGCATGGTCGTCAGCTTGAATACAAGCTTTTCCGCGATCGACTCGGACCGGCCGACGATCTTTAAGTCGTTGATCCCCAGCAGCTCGCCGCGTTCATCGACGACCGCGAGGTTGTCGCCCGCCTTGAGAAGCAAAGACGCCGTCGCCGTGTCCCAGTCCACCGCCTTGTCGACGATTGGCAACGCCATCTCGATCGATGCGAGATCGACCCGGGTCGGCTTATGCAGCTCCAGGCCCGACTCGGGGAACAACGCCGCGAAACCATCCTGATCCAAGTCGAGCCGGGCGTACGACTCGGGGGAAGCGATCAGGGTATCGTTCTCGGTAAGCTGGTCCAGCTCGACACGGAGCTTCGGCGTCGTGATTGAGAGCCGCGACTTCAGCTTCTCGATCGTGCCGTTGACCGTGGCCTTGCCTGTTAGATCGCCTTCTCCGAACAGCGCGACCGCTTGGCCGGGCTTAACCGCGTCGCTCAACCCGCTGACCACCTGATCCAGCGCGTCGGTTGGCAGGTCGTCAATCTCGAAGCCGATGTCGTAGGCCGCCTGCCCGGCCTGAGCGGCACCGTCGGGGTCGAAAAGGTTGAGCACATCACCCTTCAGCGCCAGCCGCCCCTGCTTATCGCCTTGCCGAACGATCGCGGTCATTTCAAAGCCGATGTCGCGCAGGTCGGGCACCCTGACCTCGTCCTGATCCACCGTCAGCACGATCGGTTCACGGCCAATGGGGACGTAGGTCACGGTCAGGTTCGAGACCGAAAGGGTCCCCGATGCGTCGCGTGGCAGCTTGAAGGGTTCCGCTTTGTCAGCTTTGACCACCTGCCTGGTGGGTTCCACCTTGGTTTCGTCGACCTCCTGCTCGGTGTAGGTGAGCGTCGGGTCTTGAAGCGCGATCGTACCCAAGCGTCGGCTACCCGTCAGCAAATGGAACAGGCCGACCTCGCCCGCATCGATCGCCGTAATCTCGGCAACCAGCCCCTGGCCCGGGTCATCGTACCGGATGCCTACGACGTGCTGGCCCCCGAACCAGCTCAGGCTCAGGTCGTTGACCTTGACTTGGCCTGGCAGCCTGTCGTTTAACACCGACACCAGCCAGCGTGTGCCCGGGCCCGTGCTCAGCAGGGTCGGCGCCAGAGCAATCAGCACGACCCCGAACACAAGCAAAGCCAGCATCGCGCGAATCAGGATCCTGCGCAGACGCTTTCTGGGTCTGGTTGACTCAGCGGGGTGATCGACACCGCTGCCGTGGTGGTCCGCCCGCTTGACGGGCTCTGGCGTGGCGTCGGGTTCGGTTGCTGCGTCGGGCATCTTCGAAGTCTACCCCTGAAAAGGCGGCTGCTGCATCATAAGGAAAGACGTGGGCCCGGCCGCCGCTATTCCCCGCGGCTTACAAAAACTACAGCAGTTCCGCCGCGATCGACGCGAGGACGCTGCGTTCGGACCGCGCGAGCGTGATGTGGCCGGAGACCGCCTGGCCCTTGAGCCGCTCGACCATGTAGGCCAGGCCGTTGCTGGACGCGTCGAGATACGGGTTATCGATCTGCGCCAC
The DNA here is from genome assembly GCA_039024275.1 of Planctomycetota bacterium. Lineage (GTDB taxonomy): Bacteria > Planctomycetota > Phycisphaerae > Phycisphaerales > Phycisphaeraceae > JAHQVV01. Next base: position 20,909 of record JBCDKD010000029.1, read on the forward strand.
GTCGCCGGTCAGGACGATCTTCGTGCCCTCGCCAACGCGGGAGACGATGGTCTTGACCTCGTGCGGCGTGAGGTTCTGGGCCTCGTCCACGATCAGGAACTGGTGCGGGATCGACCGGCCGCGGATATAGGTCAGCGGCTCGAGCACGAGCTGGCCCGTGTCCATGAGCTGGTTGACCCGCTGCTCGACGGGTTTGGAGTCGGCGTGCTGGGCGTCGGCGCCACGCGTGGACATCAGGTAGGTCAGGTTGTCGAAGATCGGCTGCATCCACGCGCCGAGCTTCTCGTCCTTGTCGCCGGGCAGGTACCCGATGTCCCGGCCCATCGGCATGATCGGGCGTGCAACCAGGAGCTTGTCGTAACGCTGCTCCCCGAAGACCTTGGCCATCCCCGCCGCGATTGCGAGCAGGGTCTTGCCCGACCCGGCCATGCCCAGCAGGGTCACCAGCTTGATCTCGTCGTCGAGCAACAGGTCCAGCGCCATCGTCTGCTGCACGTTCCGCGCCATGATCCCGTACACCGGCCGCCGCGGCCCCTGCACCGGGATCAGGTGGTCCGTGTCCGCCAGCCGACGCGCCAGGCCTGTGTGCGACTCATCAAACTGGTCGCGGAGCTGCACGAACTCGTTGGCAAAGACCTCGTTCTCGCCGACGCTGCCATCCTCATACGTGACTTCCAGGTGCTCCGCGATCGTCTCGGTCTCGAGTTGCTTCTCTTCGTAGAGCTGGTCGATGATCTCGCTTGGCACGTCCACGGTCTTGTACCCGCCGTAGAGCTGGTCAATATCGACCTTGCCGGCCTCGAAGTCCTCGGTCGTGATGCCCAGCGCGTCCGACTTGAGCCGGACATTGATGTCCTTAGTGATCATCACCGTGCGGACGCCCTGCTGGTGCAGCGACCACGCCACGCCGATGATCCGGTTGTCCGGCGTGTCTTCAACAAACCAGTCGGGGCGCTTCTCGCAGTTGCTCAGGTCGGCGAACTCGACCTTGACCATCCCGCCGTGCCCGTTCCACGGCACACCCTCGGCGAGGGTCCCCTTCGCACGCAGCCGGTCCAGCTGGCGGATCACCTCACGCGAGGACCGGCCGGTGTCGTCGTTGTTCTTTTTGAACTTGTCCAGCTCGCCGAGCACGGTGAAGGGGATGACAACGGTGTTGTCGTCGAACATGTAGAGCGAGTTGGGGTTGTGCAGGAGCACGTTCGTGTCGAGGACGAAGTGCTTGATCTTGGAAGCTTGTGCGGGCTCAGCCGAAGCGGAGTCGTCGGGGGTGGTGACTGGGGAAGGTCCGATCGGGACGGCGGTTTTACCCATCCAGCGCTGCTCCTTGTTTCTCTGCGGGGCCTGGCCCCACGCGTCTCCTCCCCGTGCCCGGCACCGGCCTGCTGCCAGCACCGCCACGGGCCACTACGTACTGTATCGGCCAACTCGTCGGCCGTCCCTCACCGATAACGCCCGGCTTGTATGCCTCTTACAAGACGCTATCAAAACCCGCCTTGTTCGCGAAAACAGCGGATCGCAACAGGCCGCATCAAGCAGGTTTCACCCCGCCTAACGCCGCGTAGCAGTTGTGCTTATGCAGCACCTCGACATCGGTGAACCCCGCCAAGCGGAGGTGATCGACGATCGTCATCAGCGGGACCGGGCTGTCTTCCTTCTCGATGTACGCGAACACGTCGTCGCGGTAGGCCTCACCCTTCAGCCCAGCGAGGTACTGCCCGTACCGCTGCCACATCGCGTCCTGAACCGGGGCGTGCTGGTGGCTGATCAGGTCGAAGACCCAGAACGAACCGCCGGGCTTGAGTGAATCGAAGACCCTTGCACAGGCCGCAGACCACTCCCGGTCGGAGCGGAGGTGGTGCAGCACCGCCGCAGCAATCACGACATCGAACTGATGGTCGCCGAGTTCAACCTCGCGGATATCACCCTGGATCGCACGGACCCGGCCCGCTTTTGCCCGGCCGATACGCGCCTGAGCGCGGTCCAGCATCGGCCGGCTGAGATCGATCAGGGTGACATCGGCGCCCTCGAACCGCTGCAAGAGCTTGAGCGTGAAGTTGCCCGCGCCGCAGCCGATATCAAGGATCGACTCGGCGTGTGGCGTCACAACCGACGCGGCCTCGGCGATCAGTTCAAGACACAGCGGCGCATCGATCGTCGCGCTCTGGCCGGTCTCGAGATCCGAGAACCGCTCGACATCGTTGTCGAAACGCTCGCGGATTTCATCGACGGTTGATTTCATGGTGTCCACTCCTCGGCGAGCATCGAATACACCTTGTGATCGATCCTGCGACCATCAACTCGGAAGGTATCACGGACCGTGCCCTCATAGGTATAACCCAGCCGTTCGGGGATTTTCCAACTCCGCTCGTTCTTGGGCTCGGCGCGGATTATTAATCGGCGGATGCCGTACTCCCGGATCGCCAGCGCCGTTAGCGCTTTTGCCGCACGCGTGACCAAGCCTCGGCCGACATGCGTTTGTGCGATCCAGTAGCCGATGTCGGCATAAGACGCATCGAGCGTGTCATCGAAAAGCAGCTTCTGGGTCCAGTCGGTCCAGCCGCTGCCGCCAACGATCTTGCCATCAACCAGCATACTCACCGCGAGCTGCTTGCGCTCGGCAAACTCGCGGAGTGACCGTTCGCAGTAGGCCCGGGCATCGCCGATGTTGTAGCCAGGCGTAAGCCACGGCATCCACCGTGCGATGTGCTCGCGGTTCGCATCCGCGACGGCAAACATCTCTTCTGCGTGGTGTGGCTCGATCAAGCGAAGCGACAACTCGTCATCAACCTTAAGAGTAAAGCTCATGGTTGAGATACCTCGTGCTCGGCCTTGCCGTTGTCCGTTGTTTTGATCCGGTTGATCGCGGACAGGTACGCCTCGGCGGCGGCCTCGATGACGTCGGTGCTGATACCGCGGCCGCGGACCTTGTGGCCGTGGTGGTTGATGCGGACCGAGGCCTCGCCCTGCGCGTCCTTGCCGCCGGTGATGGCGCGGGTGGTGTAGTCCTCGAGCGTGACGGTGACGCCGGTGATGCGCTGGATGGCGGTGAAGACCGCGTCGATCGGCCCGTCGCCGTGCGCGGTGTCTTTTTTCTCGACGCCGGCCGAGTCGGCGAGCTCGACAAAGGCCATCGCCGTCTCGTCCGTGCCCGCTGTGACGCGGACGAACCTGAGCTCCCAGAGCTTGCGCCCCTCGCCCAGGCGGATATCCAAGAGCGCCTCGATGTCCTCGTCGTAGACGTCCTTCTTGCGATCGGCCAGGGCCTTGAAGTCGTCGTACAGCCGGTTGAGCAGGTCTTCGTCGATCGTGTAGCCGAGCTCTTTAACGCGATCGCCCAGTGCGTGTCGGCCCGAGTGCTTGCCGAGCACGAGCTTGGACTCGGGTACGCCGATGGACCGCGGGTCCATGATCTCGTAAGTCTCGCGGTTCTTGAGCATGCCGTCCTGGTGGATGCCGGACTCGTGGGCGAAGGCGTTCTGCCCGATGATCGCCTTGTTGCGCTGCACGGACAGCCCGGTGAGGTTCGAGACCATCCGGGAGGTCTTGTAGATCTCTTTGGTCTTGATGGCGGTTGTGTAGCTCCCGTAGACATCAGAGCGCGTATTGATCGCCATGACGAGCTCTTCGAGCGCGGCGTTCCCGGCGCGCTCGCCGATGCCGTTGACCGTGCACTCGATCTGCTTCGCACCGTTTTCCATCGCGGCGAGCGAGTTCGCGACCGCGAGGCCGAGGTCGTTGTGGCAGTGCGAGGAGAGGGTGATCCCGTTCGCGTCGATCTCCGGCAGCCGCTCGCGCAGCTCGCGGAAGATCGCGCCGTACTCGGCGGGCGTCGCGTAACCCACGGTATCGGGGATATTGATCGTCGTGGCACCGGCTTGGATCACGGCCTTGGTGATCGTGACCAGGTCCTCAAGACTCGTCCGGCTGCCGTCCTCGGGGCTGAACTCGACATCATCCACATAGGACTTGGCCTTCTCGACACCACTGATCGACATCTCAACAATCGCTTCAAACGGCTTCTTAAACTTGTGGTCCAGGTGGATCTTCGAGGTCGCGCAGAACACGTGGATCCGCGGCTTGTACGCCGAGCGCAGCGCTTCGGCCGCGCGCTCGATATCGCGGTCCACGCAACGGGCCAGGCCCGCAACCGTCGTCTGCGCAAGGTCCTTGCCGATCGCTTTAACGGCTTCGAAGTCGCCCTGGCTGGTGATTGGGAAGCCCGCCTCGATGATGTCCACACCCAGCGCCTCGAGCTGGCGGGCGATCTCGATCTTTTCCTCGTGGTTCAGCGAGGCCCCGGGGGACTGCTCGCCGTCGCGGAGGGTGGTGTCGAAGATGCGGATGGGGGTGGGGTCGGCCATGGTTCGTCTCGGTGGCAGGTGGCTGTGAATTATCAACAAAAAACCCTGTCAGGCATCGGCCAGACAGGGTGTTGGTGATCGTATGAGGCGATCGCAAATGCCCTATCCAGCGCGGTCCAATAGCGGTAGGCCCAACAGGATGTTCTGCAGGAGCATGCTTTGGCCGAGTTGGAATAGGTTCTGAGGCATCCGCGCAAGCATATTCGCGGCTGTGGTGTGTGTCAACGTTTTTCTGATCGGCTACCCTACTGCAGAAGCTTGAAGGAGGACCCGCCCCGATACCCCTACCGCCGCCCCATGCCCGAAACGATGAAAGCCCTGGTGAAAGCGTCGCCCGAGGTCGGGTTGTGGATGCAGGACGTGCCGGTCCCGGAGATCGGCATCAACGACGTGCTCGTCAAGATCGACCGCACGGGCATCTGTGGCACGGACCTGCACATCTATAAATGGGACGAGTGGGCCCAGCAGACGATCCCGGTACCCATGGTCGTCGGCCATGAGTTCGTCGGCGAGATCGTCGAGGTCGGCTCCAATGTCAACGACTACGAAGTCGGCATGCTCGTCTCTGGCGAAGGGCACGTGGTCTGCGGACGCTGCCGTAACTGCCTGGCCGGGCGTCGGCACCTCTGCAAGGACACCTCGGGTATCGGCGTCAACCGGCCCGGCGCGTTTGCGGAGTACATCGCCCTGCCCCACGGCAACATCTGGGAGCACCCCGCCAGGATCGACCGAGACATCGCGTCGATCTTCGACCCCTTCGGCAACGCGACACACACCGCGCTGCAGTGGGACCTGCTTGGCGAGGACGTGCTCATCACCGGGGCCGGGCCGATCGGCATCATGGCCGCTGCGATCTGCAAGCACGCCGGGGCGAGGCACATCGTCGTGACCGATGTCAACGACTACCGTCTGGACCTCGCCAGAAAAATGGGCGCGACACTGGCGATCAATGTGACCAGGCAGTCCATCGCCGACACGCAGAAACAGCTCGGCATGCGCGAGGGCTTCGATGTCGGGCTCGAGATGTCCGGCAACACCACCGCCTTCCGAGACATGATCGCCAACATGACCCACGGCGGGAAGATCAGCGTGCTGGGTATCCCGGAAGCCGGCATGGCGATCGACTGGAACACCGTCGTCTTCAACATGCTGACGATCAAGGGGATCTACGGCCGAGAGATGTACGACTCGTGGTACAAGATGGCGGTGATGATCCAGGCCGGCCTGGACATCGGCCCGGTGATCACGCACCGGTTCAACGTGGATGATTTTCAGCAGGGCTTTGACGCGATGCTCTCAGGCAACTGCGGGAAGGTTGTGCTGAAGTGGTGATTCGATTTTGAACCGCCAAGGCGCAAAGGCGCCAAGGAAGGCATGCTTGGACAGAATCAAGACACAACACGAATATCATGACGCGGACATCATCAACTTCCACTGGGAAGAAAACGACGAATTGGTAGTTCGAGCGCTACTTGATGCACACTGGAACCATGGGTTCGAAGGACCAGTTTCATGGCGGTTCATCAGCGTACGGAACCGCGATGTCATTGAAGCTTCAATGCCTGATCTAACTTCAAAGGAGAAAGATGCATCGCTTGCAAATATTGCCGGAATCAGAAAAGTATCTGGCGGTGTTTATTTGATTGACGCAACAGAAGGCGAGATTACCATCGAAGCAGCGTCTGTAGTGGAATGTTAGTTTTGCCTTCCTTGGCGCCTTTGCGCCTTGGCGGTTCAAAAAGCGAGAAACAAAATATGTACGGCAGCTTCCAAACCCACCTCCAAACCACCATCGACGAGATCAAAGACGCGGGCCTGTACAAAGCCGAGCGCGTGATGACTTCGCCACAGAACGCGCGTGTTGGCGTGACGACGACCGAAACACCCGTCCTCAATATGTGCGCGAACAACTACCTCGGGCTCGCCGACCACCCCGAGGTGATCGAAGCCGCCAAGTCCGCGATGGATGGCTGGGGCTACGGCCTCGCTTCCGTCCGGTTTATCTGCGGCACGCAGGAAATCCACAAACAGCTCGAAGCCAAGCTCTCTAGGTTCCTCGGCACCCAGGACACCATCCTCTACTCGTCTTGCTTCGACGCCAACGGCGGGCTGTTCGAGACGCTGCTAACCAAGGAAGACGCGGTCATCTCCGACTCGCTCAACCACGCCTCCATCATCGATGGCGTACGGCTGTGCAAGGCCCAGCGCTACCGCTACAACAACAACGACATGGCCGACCTCGAAGCCAAGCTCAAGGAGGCCGACGCGGCCGGGGCACGCTACAAGCTGATCACCACCGATGGCGTCTTCTCGATGGACGGCTACATCGCCCAGCTCGACAAGGTCTGCGACCTCGCCGACCGGTACAACGCGCTCGTTCACTTCGACGACTGCCATGCGACAGGGTTCGTTGGCAAGACCGGCCGGGGCACGCACGAACACTGCAATGTTATCGACCGCATCGACATCACCACCGGCACACTCGGCAAGGCCATCGGCGGCGCGTCGGGCGGTTACACGTCCGGCAAGAAAGAGATCATCGAGCTCTTGCGTCAACGCTCCCGCCCGTATCTCTTCTCCAACTCCGTCGCGCCCAGCATCGTGATGGCATCGCTCAAGTCGCTGGAGATCCTGACCGAATCGACCGAGCTGCGTGACAAGCTCGATGCGAACACGCGGCACTTCCGCAGCGGCATGAAAGAACTGGGCTTCGACATGCTCGAGGGGGCCCACCCGATCAGCCCGGTGATGTTCTACGACGCGGTCAAAGCAAGCGTCTTCGCAGAGAAGCTCCTGGCGCGTGGCGTTTACGTGATCCCGTTCAGCTTCCCGGTCGTGCCCAAGGGCCAGGCCCGCATCCGCACCCAGATCAGCGCCGCCCACTCGATCGAGGATTTGGATTTCGCGATGGCACAATTCAAGGCCGTGCGGGACGAACTAGGGGATTGACGGGCGCGGTTGGTCGATATAATGCGGGTATGATCGTCAAAGCTGATCAAGCCGAGCGTGCTGTAATTGACCTTGAAGCGATGCCGCACTGGCGCTGTTCGAGCGAACGCTATCTCGAATTGATCGCGTCGGGCACACTCGGGCCCAGCGACAAGGTTGAGTTGATAAACGGTATTATCACGGCCATGTCTCCTGCCGGGCCCGAGCACAGCAATGTTGTCATGCGGCTCACGCGCTTCTTCGCGCCGCTGCTTGATCGTTATGACCTACTCGTCCAAGGCACCGTCAATCTTGCCAGTGGTCAGATTTTCGACCCCGATCTCGCGGTGGTCCAACGCCGCGATGGCGACATCTACAAGCACCGTCACCCCGGGCCCGACGACATCCCGCTCGTCATCGAAGCCGCCTTGTCTTCCATGAAGCGTGATGCGCAGGTTAAGATGCCGATCTACGCCGCGGCGGGTATCCCCGAGTACTGGATCGTGGATATTGAGAACAAAACCCTCATCGTACACCGCGACCCGACCGACAACGGCTACGGCCTAATCCAGAAGTTCACCGGCGAGACCCCGGTCAGCGCGGCCTCCGTCGACGGCCTGACTCTCACGCCCGCCTCCATTTTCGCGTGACCGCATCGCGTCCGGGCAAACGCTTCCGCAACTTGTGATTATCGACTGATCCGCCATAATGCCGGGCTTTGCTATGACTTTCCCACCCCGAGCCCCCGACCCGGCATGAGCACGCAATCCCAGATCGTTTACACCAAGACCGACGAAGCCCCCGCGCTGGCGACGTACTCACTGCTGCCTATCATCCGCAGCTTCGTCTCCACCGCTGGCATTGATGTTCAAGTTAAGGACATCTCGCTGGCCGGGCGGATCCTCGCGCAGTTCCCCGACCGGCTCACCCACGCGCAGAGGACCCCGGACGCGCTCGCGGAGCTCGGCGAGCTGTGCAAGACGCCCGGGGCGAACGTGATCAAGCTGCCGAACATCAGCGCGTCGATCCCGCAGCTCTCCGCCGCGATCGCCGAGCTGCAGACCAAGGGCTTCGACGTGCCGGACTACCCCGCCGAGCCCGAGACACCGGAGCAAGAAGCGATCAAGGCGGGCTACGCGAAGGTCCTGGGCAGCGCGGTCAACCCGGTGTTGCGCGAGGGCAACTCGGACCGCAGGGTCGCCGGGCCGGTCAAGGCGTTTGCTCAGGCGAACCCGCACAGCATGGGCGCGTGGTCCAGCGACTCCAAGTCGCACGTCGCGTCGATGACGGAGGGTGACTTCTTCGGCAGCGAGCAGTCGCACACCTTCGAGGCCGGCACGACCGTGACGATCAAACATATCGCGAGCGACGGCGGCGAGACGGTCCTGAAAGACGGGCTGGCCCTGCTCGAGGGCGAGGTCCTCGACGCGTCTTTCATGTGCGCCGCGAAGCTCGAAGCCTTCCTCGCCGAGCAGATCCATGACGCGAAGCAGCAAGGCGTGCTGTTCTCGCTGCACATGAAGGCCACGATGATGAAGGTGTCCGACCCGATCATCTTCGGCCACTGCGTAAAGGTGTTCTTCAAGGCACTCTTCGACAAGCACGCCGCGAAGTTCGACGAACTTGGCGTGAATCCCAACAACGGCTTCGGCGACGTGGTTGCCAAGGCGGGTGACATCGATGCCGAGCTGCAAGCCATCTACGACGACCGGCCGCCGCTGGCCATGGTCGACTCGGACAAGGGTATCACGAACCTGCACGTGCCCAGCGACATCATCATCGACGCGTCGATGCCGGCGATGATCCGCAACTCCGGGCAGATGTGGGGCCCGGACGGCAAGCCGTGCGACACCAAGGCGGTCATCCCCGACCGCAGCTACGCGGGCATCTACCAGGCGACGATCGACTTCTGCAAAGAACACGGCGCGTTCGACCCGGCCAAGATGGGCAGCGTCGCGAACGTCGGGCTCATGGCGAAGAAGGCCGAGGAGTACGGCAGCCACGACAAGACGTTCGAGATCGAGTCGGCCGGCAAGGTGCAGGTTGTTGATCAGGACGGCAAGACGGTTTTCGAATTTAATGTTGAACCCGGGGATATCTGGCGGGCCTGCCAGACCAAGGACATCGCCATCCGCGACTGGGTCAAGCTCGCCGTCACGCGCGCCAAGCTCACCGCCAGCCCGGCCGTGTTCTGGCTTAACAAGGACCGCGCCCACGACGCTCAACTCATCGCCAAGGTCGAGGCCTACCTCCAAGACCACGATACCGAAGGCCTGGACATCCAGATCCTCGCGCCGATCGATGCGACCAGGCACGCACTAAAACGCTGCAAGGAAGGCAAAGACACGATCAGCGTCACGGGCAACGTGCTGCGTGATTACCTGACCGACCTGTTCCCGATCCTTGAGCTGGGCACCAGCGCGAAGATGCTCTCGATCGTGCCGCTGCTCAACGGCGGCGGGCTCTACGAGACCGGTGCCGGCGGCTCGGCACCGAAGCACGTGCAGCAGTTCGTCGCAGAGAACCACCTGCGGTGGGACTCGCTCGGCGAGTTCCTCGCGCTGGGCGTGTCGCTCGAAGATGTCGCAAGGAAGGCAGACAACCCCAAGGCCGCGGTACTCGCCGCCACGCTGACCGAAGCGACCACCAAGCTGCTTAACGAGGGCAAGAGCCCGCTCCGCAAGGTCGGCCAGCTCGACAACCGCGGCAGCCATTTCTTCCTCGCCTTGTACTGGGCCCAGGCGCTGCGCGACCAGACCGAAGACATCGGCCTCGCCGCCTCGTTCGCCGAGCTGGCCGCGAAGCTGGACCTGCAGCAGGAGACCATCCTGAAAGAGATCGATGCGACGCAGGGCAGCCCCGCCGACCTCGGCGGCTACTACAAGCCTGACGATACGAAGGCCGAGGCGGCGATGCGGCCGAGCGCGACGTTCAATGATGCGTTGGCCGGCGTATCCGTGTCGTGACTCGACCTCCAAATGAGGCGAAGACCATCGATCGACACCGACTCGTGATCGAGACTGCTGTATGCCTACTCATACTTGGTTCTTACCACGCGACGCGTTAAGCTAATCTCTCTGTCCCATCTCACCCCGATACAGGATACCGAAATGTTCCGCACCGCCATCACCGCCCTGGCCATCTCGCTCTTCTCGTTCTCGTTGGCCGGCTGTGAGACGACACCCAAGGCCGAGGATAAAGCCGAAGAGAAGGCGGACCGTGCGAAAGACCGGGCTGAGAACCGGGTTGACAACGAGGCGGACCGTCAGATCGACCGCGGTGTCGATCGTGTGCTAGACGATATCTTCCGGTGATCGGTTTGAGTTCACCGGACTCATATCCATGATCGCGAAACGCGTTTGTGTTGTGACGTGTGCTTGTATTGATGCCCGACAGGGGGTTAGACAGAAGTACTCGCAAACATCCTTGGCTGCACTCGAAGCAAGGGGGCGCCGATGCCGCTTTACAACTACAAGGCCACCGGCACTAAAGCCAAGCTCCACAAGGGGCAGATCGAAGCAGAGGATGAGCGGCGGGTCGGCTCCCAGCTGCGTGAGCAAGGCCTGACCCCGCTCTCCATCATCGAGGCGGGCAAGGAGAGGCCCGTTGACAACGGGGGGCTGGTCGGCAAACTCGGCATCATCGGCGTGAGCTTCCTCGTCGGTGCCGGGCTGATTCTCATCAAACGCGATATCCGCGAGCCGATCTTGGAAGAAGGCCCGGGGATGCTCTTCGGGGTCGCGGCCGGGACCGGCGTCGTCGCGGCGCTGATCGCGGCATTGTTCACCCTGGTCCAAGCCATCGAGAGCGCTGGGAAGCGCCGGCTCGCCATGGTCGGCGGCGTTATCGGCATCACCATTCTGATCCTGGTGGTCCTGATGGTCCTCGCGGATATTTTGGGCTGGTAGCGGCCTTGACCGGATCGGTACGTTTTCAGTCTGGCGGGTAGCCCGTGACGGTGACCCCCGACCGCTTGGCGCGGTCGAGCAGCTCATCGATCGCGGTCTTCATCAGGTCACCGACGTTCACCACGACGACTTGGCCGTCGCGTGTATAGCAGTTCAAATCGTAGCGCTTGCCTTGATCATCGCCGGGGTCCAGGGCGTACTCGATGGACCGCAAATCATCGAAGCGCAGATCGATCCGGTTCGGGTCGAACCAGAACCCGGAGACGGATTCAAAGTGTTCGTCGTCGAATGCGATGCGGTCCTGAATAAGCGAGGGCAGGAGCAGGCCCAGGGCCACCGGCAGCATCAGCAGCACAAACGGAAAAATCTTCCAGTAGAGCTTGCGGAGCAGCCAGCCCGCCGGCACCGCGACGACACAGGCCAGGATGATCGACAGGATGAGCCAATCCGCGAACCGGTAGACCACCAGGCCACCCTCGACTTCACGCTCGTAGCAACCGCCCAGCAGGCAGAGCAGGCCAAGCATCACCACCACGCGTGGCGTCATTGAACCAAGGCATGCTTGAAACGGGCTCATCGTGCTGATGATACCGATCCGTGATCAAGCCAGACGGCCGGGGCGGCGCACAAGGGGCCGCGGGCGCCTGTGTGCGGGCTGTGTTGGATGGGCCATAGACCGTGCATCCGCAGCACCCAGAAGCTCCAGATGCGTTGAGTAAGGTCTGCCTACCCGGGTGGTGACGCGGCGGCGGCCGGGTGCTGCCGATTGTGGGGGGAAGCGTGGTTGGCGGCCGCCGGACCACGCCCGGGGTTCGAAGGGTTTGAGATACGTTTGCGGTGTTCCGCTCGATCTACCACCGAAATAGCTCGGCCCCCGCGTGGTCGCACGGCGGCTTTGCGTGCTGTATCAGCACACGCGGTGCGGGTAATGAGGGCCGCGGCGGAGCCGGTGGATCGGTATCGCCTGCGTGCCGTTGCGTGGGGTGGGGTTTTTTGCGGCCTGTGCGCGCGGGGGCTCGGTTTGGGGCTTTGTTAATGGATCGATTGACTGACATCGTGCCTGCCGCTTTGCGTGATGAGTCCCTCCTGCCCGGCGCCGACCCCTGGCCCCTCCCATGCGGAGGGGGGTCAAGGCGCTGCGCACCCATTGTGCGCGGGGGGGCTTGGGCGCGTGGGATCACGATGAAAACGCAGTGATTCCGATTCGTGCGTACTGCCTGGGTGTTACGTTGCGTCCGAGGTTACTCGGTATCCACGCGCAGGGACCCCGGCACGGTGATGCGTTTGACCGGGATCGGGAAGCGGTGCTGATCGGTCAGCAGGTCGATGCCGAGTTCGATCACGATCGCGCGTGCGGTGGTGTCGAACCTGCCCGGCGTGCGCTTCACCTCGAAGGTGACTTCCTCCTCTTCGCCGGGCTTGATCGTCGCGTGCTGGTGGTCCGGGCCGATGAGCCAGCGGCTGTCCTTGCTGGTCGGCACGATCTCGACCTCGATCGTGTACGTGGCGGGATTCTTGATGATCGCGGTGAAGGTGTCATCCACCGAGCCATCCTCCTTAATCGTGACCGGCTCCTTGAACCGGGCGGGCATGGCTCGGCCGAGCACCTCGGACTGCTCGGAGACATCGCCGGTGATCGCCTTGGGGTCTATCACCGCGCCGACGGGCAGCGCGCTGAAGGCGACCTGGTCCTTGCGGACGGTGACGAGGTTGAAGTGGTGCAGCCAGCCGACCTTCGGCGCCCAGCCGGGCTGGTGCCCGCCGACGGTGGCGAGGGAGAAGTAGTCGATCCCGTCCTTCGGGTCGTGCCGCATGTGGTGGATGTGGCCCGCGAACACGCCGGAGACATTGCCGGCGTCGATCAGGGCCTGGTGGACTTTCTTCCAGTCGTCGCCGTAGTTCTTGCCCCTGCCCTTGGCGTCCATGCCCAGCCAGCGCGGGTGGTGGACGAAGACGAAGACGTGGTTGGCGTCCTTGGCCTTGCCGAGGGTCTCTTTGAGCCAGTTGAACTGCTTGTCGCTCATCTTCTGCGACTCGGGCTTCTTGAAGTTGCGCTCCCCGGTCTTGGGGTTGCCCTCGTCGGTGTAGAGCACGATGAAGAAGCAGCCCTTGTGCTCGAAGGCGTACCAGAGCGGACCGAAGTGCACCTCGTACTCGGGCTCTAGTTCGCGCTCGGGCTTGTTGGGCCCGCGCCAGTACACGTCGTGGTTGCCGGCGACCGGGAACCACGGGCAGATGAGTTCGCCCATGACCTGCTTGTACTGCTTCATCTGTGGCATCCATACCTTCTCGTTGGCGTAGCCATCGATAAGGTCGCCGACGGTCATGACCAGGTCCGGTTCGATGAGGTTCACATCCGCGACGGCTTGGGCGAGCACGTTAATGCCCTTGTGGGGCCCGCCGGTGCGGTCGCCGAAGATCGCGAACGTAAACGCGTCTTCCTCGACGGGCAGGACGAGTTTGGTGCCGTCACGGTTGGTGTGGAAACGATCGCCCTGGGCCGGCACGGTCTTGTGCGGCGGGTTGTGCTTGTGGGTGTGTCGGTCGTGTTCGAGCGGCGCGGTAGCGGGTTTGTCCTGGGCAAAAACGTGCGGTACTAGCGACAAACAGAGAAGGGTAACGAGCAGGCGGTTGTGCATATGCTTCCTAAAAAGTGGGTCAGACATTCCTGCCTGCCTCCCGGTGAAGCCGGGAAGGTTCGATCGATTCGGCCTTCGGCCGACGGCAGACAGGGGTGTCTGCCCCACTGAGAAACTACTTCTTCTCACGCAGGTCGTAGCACACGATCTGCTGGTGGTCGCGGATGACGAGCCGGCCGTCCGAGATCACGATCGGGGACCAGGCCTCGTTCTTCCTGCCGCGCGGCTTGATCGCCAGGACTTTGGAGACCAACTCGAACCTGTTCGGGTTGGGGTTGATGAGCAGCAGTTCACCGGTGTCGTCGTTGAAGGCGTACAGCTTGCCGTCCGCAAAAGCGGTCGCGCCGCGGTTGAGGTTGGGGCTGTTCCGGGTGTTCCACTGGACCTCGCCGGTGTTGGCGTCGATGCATGCGAGGCCGCCGTCTCGGCTTCGCCCGAAGAGGTTGGCGTTCTCGTTGATGTTGAGGTAGAGGTGCTTGTCGTGGTAGATCGCGGGGTGGACCTGCCCGCCCTCGGGGATGCGGTAGAGTTCACGCGCGGCGAGCATGCCCGCGGCAGTCTTCTGGACCTCGAGCATCACCGATCCGTTCTCGTAGCCGTTGGTCACAAAGACGTACTGGTTGCTCTTGCCGATGACCGTCACGGGGGGGATGGTCACGTGCGGGCCGGGCTGGACGTTGTAGACCTTGTGGGTGAGCAGGGTCTTGCCGGTCGCGATGTCGATGAAGTAGACGTGCGTCTGGTCGCGCGCGGTGATGCCGCGGACGCCGTTGATCGTTCGGACGACGGGCGTGTGCTGGGTGTGCTGGGTGTTTCGGATCGTTGCTTCGGACGCCCAGGCCGTTTTACCGGTCTTGGTGTTGATGGCGACGACGACCGGGTCGCCTTCCGCGCCGGGGCTGACGAGCAGCCGGTTATCGACGAGCACGGGAGAGGGCGCGAAGCCGAACATCTTGTTGCCGTCGGGGTAGCGGTCGTAGATGTTGAAGGTCCAGTCGGGCTTCTGTGTTTCGCGGTTGATGGCGTGGACGTGGCCGAGCCCGCCGGTCAAGAAGACGTGCGTCTGGCTGACGCTGGGCGTAGAGCGCGAGCCGGGGTAGTTCACACGGCCGCGCGCGGGGTGTGTGTACCGCCAGAGCTCTTTGCCGGTATCGAGGTCGAAGACGCGCAGGATGTCCGCGACGCCCTGCTGCCGGTCGTTGAGGAAGACTTTGCCATCAACGACGGCGGTGCCCGCGTAGCCCTGCCCCACATCGTGCCGCCAGAGTTCCGGCGGGCCGGATGCAGGCCACTTGTCGAGCAGGCCGGTCTCGGCGGAGACGGCGTCCTGTGTCGGGCCGAGGTGCTGGGGCCAGTCGGCGGCATGCACCGAGGCGGTCAGGGCGAAGAGGCTCAGGCCCGCCAGCAGCCGCTGGCACGCCCCGAATAAAAGGGATGGCATCGTTCGAACTCCGGTGAAAAGCTTCGGCCACAAGAGCATACGGCCGGCAGGCCCCTGCCGTTTGATTGCTTGTGAAATCAACACTTGCTTACAGAGCAATCGGCCTAGACAGCGGATAGGTCGCGCGATACGATGTTGGAATATTGAGAACTACTCTCAAAACCTGATTTCATCACGATCTAAGGGCGAATGATGACACCGAACATGCTCGAACGACGCACCCTGCTCAAAGCCTCCATCATCGGCCTGCCCGCGCTTGCGGCGGCCGGGTGCCAGACCCACGGTGGACACGGCGGCGACCACGGCCACAGCCATGCGAGCGACAGCCCGGCGTTGGCCGAAGCCGTCACCAAGGGTGTCGCCTATTTCCAGAAACGCTGCAAGGACCAGTTGCCGCTGGTGAAAAAACTGCACGCCGCGATCAAGTCGGGCGACCTCAAGAAGGCGCAAGCCGCTTACGTCGAGTCTCGGCCGCCTTATGAAGAGATCGAAACGACCGCGCTGTGCTTCGAAGACGCGGACAGCGACATCGACGCCCGCCCTTACGCCTTCGAGGGCGGTGAGACCGACCCCGAGTTCCGCGGCTTCCACAAGATCGAGGCGTATCTATACGGCTACGAAGACCTCAAGGCCGCCGAGCCCTTCGCGGCGGGCCTGGTCAAGTCGGTCGAGGGCCTGCAGAAGAACCTGGCCGAGCGTGGCCGATTCAATGCCGGCTTCCAGTTCGACGGCATGGTCGGCCTGGCCAACGAGGTCGCGGCTAAGAAGATCTCCAGCGAGGAAGAGACCTGGTCCGATCAGAGCCTGCTGATCTTCTGGCACAACTGGATCGGGATCGCCAGCCAGTTCAAGCCGTTCGAAGCCGCGTTGAACGACGGCAAGAAGTACGACGCGGTGCTCAAACCCGTGAAGGACGGCCTGGAGATGCTCAAGCCCCACAAAGTGGAAGGGACCGCTGGGTTCACGCCCTACAGCAAGATCGGCATGGCCGAGCGACGCAAGATGGCGAACACAAGCAACCGGCTCCGCGACGCCCTGATGAGCGCGCGCGAGGCGATCGGCGTGTGATTCTTTGTTCTGCTCAACCTGTAAAAGACGTGAAACCAGCACGTCATTCACGAAGCCCAACCGGGCCAAACGAAAGCAAAAAACTATGCGCACTCTCATTGCTGCGATCGTACTGGCACTGATGTTTAGTCTAGCGGTGACGCCGTCGGCCCAAGCCGACGAAGCCGTCAACATCTACACGTCCCGCCACTACGACTCGGACGACAAGCTCTATGCCGCTTTCACCAAGAAGACCGGGATCAAGGTGAACCTGATCGAGGGCAAGGCCGACGAGCTGCTCGCACGGATCAAACGCGAGGGCCCGCTCAGCCCGGCGGATCTGTTTATTTCGGTCGATGCGGGCCGGCTGCACCTCGCGGTCGAGGCCGGCGTGCTGGATGCGGTTGAATCCACGACACTGAGCGAGAAGATCCCCGCGAGCCTGCGGCACCCCGACGGGCTCTGGTTCGGACTGTCCAAACGTGTGCGGTGTATCTATTTGAGTAAGGACGTCCCGTCCGACATGGTCAAGACCTATGCCGAGTTGTCCGACCCCAAGCTCAAGGGCAAGCTGCTGATCCGTTCATCGTCGAACATCTATAACCAGTCGCTGGTCGCGGCGAAGTTCAAGACACTCGGTGAGTCGAAGACCGAGGCATGGGCCAAGGGTATCGTGAACAACATGGCCCGCACCCCGCAGGGCGGCGACACCGACCAGCTCCGCGCACTGGCTGCCGGCGAGGGCAAGGTCGCGGTCGCGAACCACTACTACTTCGCCCGCATGATCGCCGGCGACAACGCCGCGGACAACGCCGCCGCCAAGAAGATCCGCCTGGTCTTCCCCGACCAGGACGGCCGGGGCGCCCACGTCAACGTTTCCGGGGCGGGCGTGATTAAGACCTCCAGGAACAAAGAGAACGCGATCAAACTGCTCGAGTTCATGACGACGAAAGAAGCGCAGACGCTCTGGGCTCTGGAGAATCACGAGTACCCGGTGGTCGAGGGCATCGAGCTGACCCCGGTGCTCAAGGCGTTCGGCCAGTACAAGGCCGACACGCTCAACGCGTCGGAGCTTGGCGAGAACAACCGCGAGGCGGTGAGGGTCATGGACCGCGCCGGCTGGCGGTAAGCGGGTAAGCTGGCGGCCGTGCTCAAAGCGCCTGCCCCGACCCCCAGACCCAACGACCCACTTGCAGACGGTGCTGCCAGCCAGCGCCGTCTGCGTTTTTTTCGGCTGGGCCTGCCTTCACCGTGGACGCTGCTGTGTGTCGCGATCAGTTTGGTGGTCGCGCTGCCGGTCCTGGTCGTGCTCTACAGCCTGATGCAAGACAGCCAGGGCGAGTGGGCGCACCTCGCGGAGACACGCCTGCCCGGGTACCTCAAGAACACCGCGATCATCGCGGTCAGCGTGTGCGCGATCTGCGCGGTGGTCGGCACGGCGACGGCCTGGCTGGTCACGACCTGCGACTTCCCCGGCCGGCGTCTGCTGGCGTGGGCGTTGATCCTGCCGTTGGCGGTGCCGGCGTACCTCGCGGCGTATGCGTACACCGACCTGTTCCAGTTTGCCGGGCCGGTGCAGACCTGGCTGCGAGACACGTTTGGCTGGGAGCGTGGCGACTACTGGTTCCCCGACCTGCGGACGCGCGCCGGCGCGGTCGTCATCCTCAGCGCAACGCTTTACCCCTACGCCTATCTCGCGGCCCGCACCGCCTTTGTTGAGCAATCGGCTAACGCGATGGAGGCCGCTCGGACGCTGGGGCGTGGGCCCTGGCACGCGTTTTTGTCGGTCGCGCTACCGCTGGCTCGGCCGTCGATCGCGGCGGGCACCGCACTGGTGCTGATGGAGACGCTGGCCGACTTCGGTGCCGTGGACTACTGCGCGGTCGACACGCTTGCGACCGGGGTCTACCACACCTGGCGGTCCCTGGAGAACCCGACCGCCGCGGCGCAGCTCGCCTCGATGCTGCTCGGTATTGTCGTGCTGGCTATTGCGATCGAAGCGATCGCCCGGCACCGCGCCCGGCACCACCAGCTCTCCACAAGGCTGCAGCGCGTCAAACGGCAACGCCTCGGTCTGTTCGGCAGCCTTGCCGCGTTCACCGTCTGCGCGCTGCCGGTCCTCGCGGGCTTCGCCCTGCCCGCCGGCGTGTTCCTACACATGGCGATCACGACCGGCGATGAGCGGGCGTGGGAAGTCGCTGTCGACCACGGCAGGAACTCGCTGATGCTCGCGTCGATCGCGTGTATCGCCGCGATGGTCCTCGCCGTACTGGTTGCGTATGCCCACCGCCTCTCGCGCGGGCCGGTCACCACGCTGGCGGCAAGGCTCGCGGGCACCGGCTACGCCCTGCCAGGCACCGTGCTCGGGCTGGGCCTGCTCATCCCGCTAACGTGGATGGACTTCAAGATCTACGAACTCACCGAGGCCTTGTCCGAAAAGTCGGGGATCGATCTGTTCGCTTACGTCTACGGCAAAGAGCCCGAGACGTACCTGATCCTCAGCGGGACCGTCTTCGCCGTGCTGCTCGGCTACCAGACGCGGTTCCTCGGCGTCGCGCTCGCGATGATCCAGTCGGCCTTCGGCAGGGTCAAGCCCTCGCTGGACGACGCGGCACGGACGCTCGGCGCCTCGCGCGCCTGGGTCGTCCTGCGCGTGCACGTGCCGATGCTGAGCGTGTCGATCCTCGCGGCGGGGCTGCTCGTCTTTGTAGACGTGGTCAAGGAGCTGCCCGCGACGCTGATGCTCCGGCCCTTTAACTTCGATACCCTCGCCGTGCGGACCTACCAGATGGCCAGCGACGAGCGGCTGGAGACCGCGTCGTTCTCTGCCCTGCTCATCATCGCCACCGGGCTGATCCCGGTCGTCGTGCTGACCTTCCTGCTCTCGGACCGGCGGCGAGACAAACCCGACCACTCCACCACCGGTAGGATGAAGACCAAGTTCGAAAACAAATGACGACCGCCGCAACAGAATCCGTGCACAATGCAGCCGCTAAGCCCCTCGCCGAGGTGCGTGGCGTGTGTTTCGCGTACGGCCGTGGTGCCGAGGTGGCCTGCGATCTCGACCTGCAGCTCTACGCCGGGCAGGTCCACTGCCTCCTGGGCGATTCGGGCTGCGGCAAGTCCACGCTGCTGCGGCTGATTGCCGGGCTTGAACGGCCCACGAAGGGTACGATCCAGATCGATGGCGAGACCGTGAGCTGCGCGGATCGCTCGGTCCGGCACCGCAAACCTGAACGCCGGGCAATCGGGTTCGTCTTCCAGGACTACGCGCTGTTCCCGCACCTGTCGGTCCTGCGCAACGTCATGTTCGGCATGCGCGGCAAGCCGAAGGCCGAGCGCAGGGTGGCGGCGGCCGAGTTGCTCGGCCGGGTCGGGCTCGCCGACTACGCCCGCAAGATGCCGCACACGCTCAGCGGCGGGCAGCAGCAGCGCGTCGCGCTGGCCCGGGCGCTAGGACGCAACCCGAAGCTGATGCTGCTCGACGAGCCCTTCACCGGGCTGGACACGACGCTGCGCGAAGAGATCCGCGAGGTCACGCTGCGGGTGCTCCGCGCGTCGGGGGTCGCCACGCTGATGGTCACGCACGACCCGGCCGAGGCCCTGCTGGTCGCGGACCACGTCTCGGTCATGCGTCAGGGCAGGCTCATCCTCAACGGCGCGCCCGAAGACGTCTGCATACTCGAGCCGCGCAACAAGGGCCCTGCCGTCGTTCGGCTTAAACCCCTTGTCGACGGGGCGACCAGGTGAGCTAGGATGCCCGGGTGAAGGATGCATTGAAACAGTGCCGACGCGTGCTCAAGCCGATGAGGTGGGTCTGGATGCACAAACGGAAATCCGCGGGGTATTTCACCGCGCTGCTTATCTTCGCGTACACCATCGTGTTTGTTGGTGTGTCGTGTGCAAAGTCTCCGACAGACCAGGCGATGGCATACCCGTGGGTGGACGGTGAGACACGCCAGATCGCTTACCTGGAGCGTGAAGGCGGTGACCCCGACGGGGGCCGTGTCGTATTAGTTCACGGCGCACCGGCCGATGCGGGCAGCTGGATGCGACTCCTAGAGCAGACCGACCGTATCGAATTGGCACAACTGATCGCCATCGACCGCCTTGGCTACGGGAACTCGACAGGTGGAGACGAGCTGACGCTGGCCGGGCACGCCGCCGCGCTCGAGCCACTGCTCACCGAGATGAATGCCCATCAGCCCATCATCGTCGGGCATTCCTACGGCGGGCCCGTCGCGCTGCGTACGGCTATCGAGTACCCGGAGAGGGTTGGCGGGCTGGTGCTGGTCGCCGGGGCGTGCGACGCGTACATGAAGGATGCGCAGTGGTTTCGTCGGCTGATCGACGCGGTGCGGGTCGTTGTGCCGGAGGGCTGGGAGCGTGCCAACCGCGAGCTGCTCGCACTGACCGACGAGAACCAGGCAATGGAGTCGATGCTCGACCGGGTCACCTGCCGCGTCGTGATCGTGCACGGCACGTGGGACGGCGTCTGCCCGCACGAATCAACGGTCGCCTACCTGCAGGACCGGCTAGTCAACGCGGCGTCGGTCCGTGTCGTATCCATCGAGCGGGCCCGGCATAACCTGCAGATCACGCACATCGACGAGGTCATCGAAGCGATCAACAGCATCGAGTCAGCGGAATAGCGCGGCACACATACACGAACGGTATCATCGGGCCATGCCAAAGGATAAAGACCACCAGGCCCTGCTCGACCGCCTAACCCAGACGGTCGTCGCCCTGGGCGCCGACCCCAACCAGCTGCGGGGCAAGATCCTCCGCGAGCTAATGCATACCACGACCAAGCTCGCGGACGACGACGCCGATGTCGGCGAGCTCAAGCTGCTGTCCCGCTCGCTGAAGGAGCTGCGCTACGCGCTCAAGGTCTTCCACCCCTACAAGGATATCCGCAAAATCAGCATCTTCGGCAGCGCCCGCACGCCGATCGACCACCCCGACTACATCGCCGCCGCCGCGTTCGCCAAGGACATGGCAACCCGCGGCTGGATGGTCATCACCGGCGCGGGGGACGGCATCATGCGAGCCGGGCACGACGGTGCCGAGCGAGACAAATCCTTCGGCGTCTCGATCAACCTGCCGTTCGAGACCAGCGCGAACGACATCATCGCCGGCGACTCCAAACTGATCACCTTCCGCTACTTCTTCACCCGCAAGCTCATGTTCATGTGGACCAGCAGCGCGGTCGCGCTCTTCCCCGGCGGCTTCGGCACGCAGGACGAAGGCTTCGAGGCGCTCACCCTGATCCAGACCGGCAAGGCGCCGCTCCTGCCGATCGTCTGCGTCGATGCGCCCGGCGGAGACTACTGGAAGCACTGGGACAACTACGTCCGCAAGTCGCTGCTCGAAAAAGGCTGGATCAGCAAGGACGACCTCAACCTGTACAAGCTGTTTGACGATACCGCGGCCGCGGCCGAGCACGTCCGGCACTTCTACCGCAACTACCACTCGTCACGGTTCGTCCGCGACACGCAGGTGCTCCGCATCCACCGCCCGCTGACCGAGAAACAGATCGATCAACTCAACGAGGAATTCGCGGTGTTGGTAAAGGATGGCAAAATCACGCAGACCGGTCCGCTCAAAGAAGAACGCGGCGAACTGCCCGGACTCACCCGGCTGCAGTGGACCAGCACCAAGCGCGACTACGGCACGCTACGTGGGTTGATCGACACGGTGAACGACTTCGATGTCACGAAAGGATGATGCTGCCTAAGCCGCCGTGTAACACGCGGGGGCGGAGAGACAGAGCGATTACGCCTAGGTGTTAAACGGCGGCTACATCCGTACAACGCTATGCTGCCGAGATGAATGCACAGCAGCAGGCAGACATCGACCGGGCCCTGCGGGCAACGCTCAAAGACGGCGCACTCAGCGGAGCCGAAGAAAAACAGCTCCGCGAAGTGATCACTAGGTTCTCGGGTGACCGGCAAGGGCTCGCGTTTATCCGCAACCGGGCGTTTCGGCTAGCGCGCGACCGGATAGAAGCCTCGCCGACGGACACGCTGCGTTGGCTCGAGCGGATCGATAAGATCGTCGACAATACGGCGAGTCCGCCCGCGAAAGGCGGCAGGCCGCGTGAGACCCTGATCGCTTTCTCGCCAGGCGAAATGGGCCTGGAGATGATCAACCGTGAGCTGCGCAATGCCAAGAAAACGCTGGAGATCTGCGTGTTTACGATCACCGACAACCGGATCTCGAACACGATCATCGGGGCGCATGACCGCGGCATCAAGGTCCGCATCATCACGGACAACGATAAGCAGTTCGACGACGGCTCGGACATCGCCCGCATGGTCCGCGCGGGCGTGCCCACCCGCTTCGACCCCGACCCCGACCACATGCACCACAAATTCGCGATCGTCGATGGCCAGCGTCTCATCACCGGCAGCTACAACTGGACCCGCGGCGCAACCCGCAACCATGAGAACGTTACGGTGCTGACCGAAGAAGCCCCGATCGAGGCATTTAGCATCGAATTTGATCGGCTGTGGTCACAGTTCCGCGCATGGCGGTCCTGAGTAATTTATCTCATACGAAGTCAATTGGGCTGGTGCCTCTCAGCAAGCATCGCTCGATAGCGGCTCTGTACACGATCAACCTTCTGCTCGAACTCGGCATGGATAGCCTCGTGGTCCCGCTGTGCACGAAAGAAGATCGCAATCAAAGCAGCAATGACAGCGAATACACCAAACAAAATGTACAGCCCGTGAAGTGATGGCTCAGAATAGCCGTGCCAATCCATCCGGAACTGCTTGAGTTCCTTACGAGCTTTCTTCTCATTAAACTCGTTAGCGGCGAGCAGCACCGCAGCAAACTCATCGCGGAGCGCGGCCAGATCTGCATCGGTAAGCACAAAGCCTTGTTCAGTCCAGATACTGTCCCAGACCGCTTGAGCAATAACAGCATCGGGTGGATCAGTATTGTTGAACTGATCAACGATGGCGGCATCAGCCTGCCAACAGGAAAACTCATCGGGTCGCTTGTTACCGGTCCAGCTCCGCTTGGCATCGAATCTGAGATCGATCTCGATGTAGAGGCTCGGATGGTTGGGCAGAGTTAACTCGATCCAAGTGTTGTGTACATAGTTAATCGGTAGCAGCATCCCAAAGGACACAACCGCGGCGACCGCCGGCGCGAAGCCGGCCAGCAGGTAGACCAGCATCCGCATGCCCAGGCTCATCGGCGGGTCAACATCCTTGACCATGATGCCACCACGCGGCGATAGAGCGTCCGGCCTGTGCAGTAGATACGCCCCGCACTCCGGACAGCTCTCGCTCGTAGCTCCTCGCACATCGAACCGGCACTTAGCGCAGTACATCCCGTCCGGCTCGACCCCACGCGACGACCAGGCGTAACGGACCGTGCTGCTGAGCCCATAGAGGATGGCCACGATGATCAGCGGGACCACCCAGCAGCCGCAGCACAACGAGAAAAGGAGTGAGCCGGTATCCATTTAAACCCTGCGGAAAAGACTGCCGCAGGATAACCCAACTACCGGTTCTTCGGCTCATTCGTCGCCCGGTTCGGCCGCCTTGCCGCTGAGCATATCGGCCAGCTTCTCCCGATTAGTCTTTTGAACCGGCGCCTCCTTCGGTGCGTCCTCGGTCTCGGGCAGTTCGATGTTGTACTTGGTTGACGTGGGCTTGTTGGTGTCGGGATTGGGTTCCGGGGGCGGGCCGATCTCGGGGCGGAAGGGGTTGTCGCCAGGCTTGAGGCTTGAGGCTTGAGGCTCGGAGGGCGCCGCCTCGTCGGCGACCTTGTTGAGGACGTCCCTGCTGACATCGCCGCCGGCGGAGATCTGGTCGAACTGGACGCGGACGCGTTTGGAGACGCCGCGCTCCTGCATGGTGATGCCGTAGAGCGCGTCGCAGCCCTGCATCGTGCGCTTGTGGTGGGTGATAACGATGAAGTGGGAGACATCGAGGAAGCTGTGGATGATCGAGACGAATCGCTCGACGTTGGCCTCGTCCAGCGCGGCATCGACTTCGTCGAGGATCGCGTAAGGCGAGGGGCGGGATTTGAAGATCGCCATGAGCAGCGCGATCGCGGTCATCGTTTTTTCACCACCCGAGAGCTGTGACAGGGCACGCGGCTCCTTGCCCGGCGGCTTGGCGGTGATCTCGATGCCGGACTCGAGCACGTCGATACTGCCGTCCTCGTCCGGCTGCAGGAAGACGTCCGCCTTGCCGCCGCCGAAGAGACGGCGGAACAGGCCTTGCGGGCCGGCGAAGTTCTCGCGGACTTCTTTGAACGTCTCTTCGAAGCGGACCCGGCTGTCGTTGTTGATCTGCTCGATCAGCTGACGCAGCTGACGCTCGGCCTCCTCGATGTCTTTGACCTGGTCGGCGAGCTCGTCCTGCTTGTCTTCGAGTTGGTTCTCTTCCTCGATCGCCCCGAGGTTAACGTTGCCGAGGCGGGCGATCTTGCCCTTGAGTTCTTCGATGGTGTTGGCGGTGAGCTGCCAGTCGATGGCGAAGGGATCGGGCTGGGGTTTAGAATCCGGGGTTTGGGGGTTGAGGGTTTCCGGGTCTTCGGTTTCTGACACGGCCGCTGAAGCGGCCTCCGCCTGTTGGGTTTTGACCTGCTCATACCGTTCGACAAGGTTGAGGTCGAGTTGTTCGTGGGTGCGTTCTTTCACGGCGTCTGCCTTGACCTCGTGCTCGCGCTGGCTCATCTCGAGCTTGTGCACGGTGTTATCGAGCCGGGCGACCTCGCCGCGGTGCCGCTTCAGCGCGTCGCGTGTCGACTGCATCGACGCATCAAACTCAATGAGCGACTCGGTCACGGTGCCTACTTGCGTGATGAGGCCCTGCAGCTCGGCGTCGAGCGACGCGGCGGTGTTGGCGGCGGCATCCCGCTGGGCCTCGAGTTCGGTGATCCGCAGGCGGTAGCCGGCGAGCTGCTGCTCGAGCTTGCCGTGCTGGCGGGCGACATCCGCCGCGGCGACCTCGTGCTGGCGGGCCGAGCGTTGGGCAGACGACAGCTGCTCCGCGGTCTGGCCCGCGGCGACACGCTGCGTCGTGACCTCCTCACGGGCCTGCTCGGCCTCATCCCGTTTCGCCGTGATCTGCTGCTCGACCGTGGCGATCGCGTGCTGCTTCTGCTCGGATTCGGTCTCGAGGCGGTCGTGCTCCTGGGCGTGGCTCGCGCGCTTGTCGGCGGCCTCGCGGAGCTGGGCGTGGACCTGTTCGGCTTCTTCCGCGATCGCCGGCTGTTCTTTCTCGAGCGTCTCGATCTGGCCGGTGATCCCATCGAGCCGGCTGTTCAACTCGGCCCGGCTTGCGCCGAGGTCGTAGATCGATTTCTGCAGCTGGCTGGAGACCTCTTCGACATGCGCGGCCTGGCCGGACAAGGCACTGAGCGTGTGCTGGTCCGAGGCGATCAGCGCTTCGACCTCCTGGAGCTCGGCGTGCAGTGAGGCCAACTCGGAGCGACGCGAGATCAGACCCGCCGCACTGCCCGCGTTGATCGGGCCGGCGTGGACCTTGCCCTCGGCGTCCAGCAGCTCGCCGGCTTCAGTGACGAGGCGGTACCCGTCCGGCAGCACATGTCTTAGCAGCATGGCTTTTCCGAGATCACTCACCACGAGCGTCCGACCCAGCACGCGCCAGACAATCGGGCCCAGCCAGCCAGGGAACCGGACCAGATCAATGACACGTTGAACGTTCGTGCCGGACGCTTCGATACCGCGCGTCACGGCGTCGGCGTGGATCGGTGGGATCGGGGGCTGGTCGATCGCGAGGAGTGTGACACGCCCGCCGAGGGATTCGATCACGGCTTTACCTTTATTGGAAACGCAGATATCGCCGAGGCGATCGACGACGAGGGTCTGTTGGTTCTCGCCGAGCGCGGCTTCGATCAGCTTGGCGTGCTGCACATCCGCTTCGATCAGCTCGGCGAGCATGCCGCGGACCATCGCGAACGGGCTGGCGGGGTCTGCGCTCTGCGCGAGCACAGCCTTGACCGGGTCGCTGATCCCTTCGAGGTTGTCCTGCATCTCCTGCAAGACGCTCTGGCGCGATTCGAGCGATGAGCGTTTTTGCTTGTGGTCCGCAAGGCGTTCGGTGAGCTGGTTGATCTGCTCGCCGAAGGCGCCGGCGAGCTGCTTCTGCGAATCGAGTTGGCCCGACTCTTGATCCAGTAGCGACTCGGCCTCATCGAGCTTGGCGGTCAGCCGGTCACGCGTTGTGAGCATCGACTCGAGTTGCTCAGCGATCTGCCCCGACCGGGCATCAAGCTTCTCGCGGGTGCTCGCCAGGTTTTCCTGGAACGTATCCAGCGAGCGGACCTCGGACTGCAGCAGCTGGGCTCGGCGGAGCATCTGGTTGACGCCCCGCTTCTCGTCTTCGAGGCTGGACTGCGCTTCGGCGACCTCGGCCTGCAGCGACTGATAAGTTCGTCTTGCGTCCTCGAGGCGAGCCTCGCCGGCGGTTCTCTGTTGCTCCAGCTCGGCGACTTGGGCCTGCAGATCATTGAGCTCGGCGGCGTAGCGACGCTTCTTCTCGTCCAGCTCTTCCAGCGCATCCGCATCGCGCTTGATCTGCAGCTTGACATCGCCGAGCGTCGACTCGGCGAACGTGCGTTTCTGTTCCTGCCGCTGCTTGTCGGCGTCTTTCTGGATCCGCTGCTGCTCCAGCCGTTTGAGCTTGTCGGCGATCGCCTGGCGCTCGACCTCGGTATCGGCCAACGCCCCCTCGTGCTTAGCGAGCTCGCGCGCCGCGGCACCGCGGTCGGCCTCGGCCTGCTCGAGCTGGTCGTTGACCTCGGCGAGCTCGTTTGACAGCTTGTGAAACTCTGCCAGTGCAAACGTAAGCTGAAGCTCACTCAGCCTCGCCTTGTGCTCCTGGAACGAGCGGGCGCGGGCGGCCTGCATCTTGACCGAGCGCAGCCGACGCTCGGTGTCTTCGAGCCGTTGCCGGCAGAGCGCGAGGTTCTGTTCGGTGCGGTCGAGCTTGCGCTCGGCCTCCTTCTTGCGGGCCTTGAACTTGCTGATGCCCGCGGCCTCTTCGAAGATCTGCCGACGCTGGTCGGCGTTGGCCTCGAGCATGCGGGCGACCTTGCCCTGCTCGATCACGGAGTAGGCGTCGGTGCCGATGCCCGTGTCCATGAAGAGCTCTTTGATATCGCGGAGGCGGACCCGCTTGTTATTGAGCAGGTACTCGCTGGTGCCGTCGCGGTAGAGCTGGCGGGTGACGGCGACCTCGTCGGTGTCGAGTTGGAGGATGCGCGGGATCGTTGCGGTGACGGTACCAGACACTTCACTTCGTTCAGTGTCGGCGTTGGACGCCGACGCTGAGCTCTGCGAAGCGTCTGGTATTACCGGGTTTTCGAAGGTCAGCGTGACCGAGGCCATGCCGGAGGGCTTGCGGTGGGCGCTGCCGTTGAAGATGACGTCCATCATGGCCGAGCCGCGCAGGCTTTTTGGAGACTGGTCGCCGAGGACCCACTTGATAGCGTCGACGACGTTGGACTTGCCGCAGCCGTTGGGCCCGACGATGCCGACGATGGGCCGGTCGAAGTCGATCTCGGTCTTGTCGGCGAAGGATTTAAAACCGGCGAGGGTGAGCTTGGCCAGACGCATGCAGCGGCGACCTCCTGTCATTGAGCTTGACCGATCCAAACGACCGGCCGTGATCCAAGCCGCCCAGTCCATTGGGCGACGTATTCCCTGCTCCGGAACATGCTTAGACGCTGCTAGCGCGTCCGATAAACCAAAGCACAGGAACAGACTATATCGTCAGATGGGCTCTGCGTGCTGCGAAATTCGTTCAACTCTCCGGCAGGCTGAGCTATCTTTCGAGTTCAGCCGTATCGCGGTCGTTGTCAAGCTTTTCGAGATCTTCTGGGGTGATCGTCGGGCGTTGCGGTTCCTGCTCAGCGCCACCTCTCCCGATAGGCAAATCCGCAGGCTGGCTATCTGGCCTGCCATCAGGCAGCCGTAAACGACTATCACGCCGCTGGGCCTCTGCCTCGTCGAGCTTTTCAAGCTCTTCCTCGGTGATCTCCGGGCGGGACTCGATCTGGTTGTCCCTCTGCGCCGAGGCGATGCGCTGGGCCAGGGGGCTGAGCCGGGCGTCGAAGGGGGCGTCGATCTGGTTCTGGGCACTGAGCTGGTAGAGGGCACGGACGACCTCGCTGAAGCTCAGGTCCGGGCCGGTCTGCGTGTTGAAGTTGTCGACCTTGTAGCCGAGCGTGTAGGCGAGAGAAGCAACGGTCGGCGTGATGCGGTACAGCCTGGCCTCGCGCTGGCCGGGCGCCTGGTGCCGCAGCGCGACGGGCAGCGGGATCGCCGGGTCGCGGAGCGCGAGCAGCTCACCGACGGGCGGGGTCGGGTTGCCTTCGTCATCGGTGCCGCCGGACTGCACGATGCGGACCATGGCGACGGCCCGTGGCTTCTCGGTCGCCTCGCCACGGTTGGGCACGTTCAAGAGCTCGACACCGAACGCGTCCTGCAGCTCGGTGCTGCGGATGTTCACGAGCATGGTGTTGCCGTCCGCGTCGCCGACCTCGACACGCCAGTCCGGCGGGGGCAGTTCGGCATCGGGCTCCTGCGACACGGGCGTCAGCGACTCGATCATCTTGAGTGCGCCGCAGCGGTGGATCGGGATAAACGCGGAGTCGCCCTCGAACCGACCGGTCAGGCCGACAGGTATCGAGTCGACGGGCAGCGTGCGTAGCGCCATGCTGTCGCCGAGCTTGGCGAAGACGTTCTTGCGCAGCGGGATGTCCTCGCCGAAAATCACGATGGAGAGCTCCTGACCCTGCAGTGCAAAGACCATCGGCTTGTCGGAGGGGACGCGGTCGATGTAAAACTTGTGCGTGGTGCCGTCGGTGACGGAGAGCCGCTTGATGATGGGGTCGCTGACGAGCGAGAGGGCTTCGTACGCGCCGAGACGGACCTCGGTGTCGGGGTCGCCGAGCATCTTGCGGACGATCTGTCGCGCCTCGTTGCTGCGTGTCATCGAGACCAGGGCGTTCGCGGCACGGACACGCTGGGCCGGCTCGCCCTCGGCGGCCTGCTTGCTCAGGTGCTTGATGGTCTGCGTGTCGTTCAGCCAGGCGCCGGCTTCGAGCGCGGCCTGACGGGCGTCGGCGCTGTCGCTGGTGTAGTACTGCCGCAGCACCGGCACGCTGTTGGGCCCGAGCCCCTTCCAGGCCAGCGAGACCGCATCGGCGCGTTCTTTCGGTGAGACCATCATCGCGTTGCCTAAGGCCTCGGCTGTCGGCCGGATAAACGCGGGCGTCGGGTCGAGGTACAGGTGCTCGATCAGTTCGAGCAGCAGACCGGGCTGGCCCGCGAAACGGGTTGGCATATTGATCTCGACCAGGCCGTCGTTCTTCGCCACCGCGGTGGGCAGGTTGTCGGTATCGTTCGCTTCGAACTTGGCGTTGATGCGCTCGGCGATCGCGCTGGCGATCCGGTAGCTCGGCTGGTTGAGCACGAACTGCACGCGTTGGGACTCCATCACCGTGCCGCCGTTGACCACGACCGCCGTGCGCAGGAACTCGGGGTTCTCCTCGGCCTTGTCTGCAACAGGGTTGACGAACAGCTCGCCATACGCCGCGCCCTGCACCTCGGTATAAGCGAGGCTCCGGTCGAGCCCGGTGATCGACAGCCGCGAGGGCCAGAACAGCCGACCACCCGCGAGCGAGGTCGAGGTCTGGTCAATCATCGTGACCAGCACATCGAACTTGCTGCCACGGACCGCGCCTGGGGGGATAAGCCCTTCGACGGCGACAACCGACGAGCCAAGGTCCGCCATGACGCGCTCGGGCCCGAAGCGTTCGGTGCCGAACTGGACAGAGCCGAGGTTGTTTCGGAGCATCTCGTTGGTGAGCCAGGTGCGGAGGAACCCGGGGACCTCGTTAGAGCCGGTCGCGTTGAGGTCGACGACCATCCCGTAGCCGCCGACGTAGCGTGGCTGGTTATTGAGGAAGCTGCCGTAGGACCCGATCGTCCCGCGGAGGTAGCGCGGGCCGGAGAAGGTGTCGGCTGCTTCGTTCGCGCCCAGGTTGTCGTACTCGGTCGGGCTTGAGCAGCCGACGGATACGAGCGCGGACAGACAAAGCAGGTACATCGCCACCCTGGCAGGGCGGGTCAACATCAACAGGCGTGGTTTCATCATGGGCAATCACAGGCGGGCGGGTCGAGCCATGCCATATTGTCGCTCACGGCCGGTCTCGGTCAAGCGTGGATAGCGCGTTTTGGCCTACAAAATGCCGGCCATAAACCGATTGAATGACCTACGTGCCCGCTGCTCCCCGCCGCTGCTACACTGGCCCGATGGATGCAGACTTCGAACGCACGCTGTTGACCGCCGACCAGATCGCTCTGCGTCTCGACGAGCTCGCCGCACAGATCGCGGCGGATATCGAAAAAGCCACCGGGCTGTCCGACCCCGAGCACCGGCACAACACGCTGACGATCATCCCCATCATGACCGGGAGCATCATCTTCGTCGCCGACCTGGTCCGCCGGCTGCCCCTACGGATGCGCATCTACCCGATGTCGGCGTCGTCCTACCCCGGCACCGCGACGACGAGCCAGGGCGTCACGCTCAGCAGCAACAGCCGGGTGCCCAGCGAGCTCACCGGGCAGCACGTCCTCCTGATCGACGACATCCTGGACTCGGGCTCGACCCTCCGTGCGGTGACGGACGAGCTGAAGAAGCGTGGGCCGGACACGCTGCACACCTGTGTATTGCTCCGCAAACAACGCGAGCAGGCGATGAGCTTCCCGATCGATTACGTCGCGTTCGATATCCCCGACGAGTTTGTCGTCGGCTACGGCCTGGACTACGACGACCAGTACCGCAACGTCCCGCAGATCGTCACGCTCAAGCCCGAGGTCGCGCAGGGCTGACCGGTGATTGTTGAGTGGGGTGGGCGCCTCGCCCGCCGTCAGGCCGAAGGCCTGATTGATATGGATAATGGTGTTCGCGGCTTCGCCGCGACGGCGTGTGAGACACCCGCCCCACCTTTCCTTTACAGTCTTTCATCTCAATGGTTCAAACCCTCGACCTCAATACAGACAGACCCGTCGAGACACCACACGACCACGCGCTGGCCGCAGCCGAGGCGGGTGACGCCGCGGAGACCGAGCCGGCCCTCGCCCAAGCGAACGCGATGTTGCCGGCTCAGCTGCTGCAGCCCGGCGAGATCATCATCCTCCTCATCAAGCCCAGCCCGCTGTACATCCTGCTCGTCCCGCTGCGTTTTATCGCGATCACCCTGCTCTGCGCGCTGCTGCTCGGGCAGCTCAAGACGCGCGGCATCAGCCTCGGGCTCGATCGGCACGACCTGGTCATCGCGGCGCTGGCCGTGATTGGTGGCCGGCTCTTTTGGCAGCTGCTCGACTGGCTCGGGCAGGTCTACGTCCTCACCGACCAACGCATCATCCGCGTCATGGGTGTGCTCAACGTGCAGGTCTTCGAGTGCCCGCTGCAGAAGGTCCAGCAGACCGATCTGATTTTGCCGTTGATCCAGCGGGTTTTCTGGCTCGGCAGCATCGGGTTTGCAACCGCGGGCACGGCGGTGCACGAGGCGTACTGGCTGATGGTGGCCAAGCCGTTAGAGGTGCACGCGAAGATCGTGGAAACGCTGCGTAGGTACAGAAGATAAAGCCGCTTGCGGCTTAGCACCCAATTCGCGTTAGAGTCGATCCGTGCTAAGCCGTAAGCGGCTTATCCGCGCTGACGCACGCTCGCCGCGTGGCCGTCCAGGCCCTCGGCCTCGGCCATGGTGGCGATGTGGTCGATGATGCGCTGCGGCATGCCGTTGGGGTAGGCGACGGTGCCGGTGCGTTTCATGAACGTGTAACAGCTCACGCCGGAGGTGAACCGGCCGGTGGTATCGGTCGGCAGCGTGTGGCTCGGCCCGGCGTAGTAGTCGCCCGCCGCGACGGGGCAGTTGCCGAGGAAGACCTCGCCGCCGTGCTGGATGGTCTGCAAGAACGCCTGCGGGTCGGCGACCGCGAGGTTGACGTGCTCGGCGGCGAAGACATCGGTCCACTCCGCCGCCTCTGCCTCGTCTTTCACGAGCACCGCGCATGACGCGTCTTTAAAAGATGCCTCGATCGCGTCTCTACGCTCGCGCTCGGCGAGCTGCTGATCGATCGCTGCCGTGATCTTATCGATCACGACCCGGTCCCACGCGATCAAGAAACACTTACCAGGGTCGTGCTCGGCCTGGGCGATCAGGTCCGACGCGACGGCATCGGCATCGCAGGTGTTGTCGGCGACGGTCACGATCTCGCTGGCGCCGTAGTACGCGTCGACGCCGACGACGCCGTTGACGCGGAGCTTGGCGGCCTGCACGACGGGGTGTCCCGGCCCGGCGATGAAGTTGACTGGGTCGATCGTGTCCGTGCCGTAGGCCAACGCCGCGACCGCGGGCGGCCCGCCGATGCGGTAGACCTTGCTCAGCCCCAGGATGTTCGCCACCGCGAGCGTGATCGGCGAGATATCTTTCGCCGGCTCGCCCTCCTTGCGGTAAGGCGGGGGCGTTACGACCGTGATGTCCTCCGGCTTGACCCCGGCGACCATCGCCGGGACCGCGAGCATGATCAGCGAACTGAACAGCACCGCGCTGCCGCCGGGCACCAATAGGCCGACCGGCGTGATCGGGGTCCAACGCAGGCCGAGTTCTGCCTCCGCGATCCAGACGGCGTCCGCGTCCTTCGGCCTGATGTGCTTCTGGTAGGCGTACACGTTGCTGATCGCCTGTTCGATCGCGCCGCGCAGCCCGCCCGTCAAGTGCTTATCCGCCGCGGCGAGTTCCTCCGGCGTGACGCGCATCCGGCTGGCCGAATAATCCGGGTCGGTGAACTGCTGCATGTGCTCGACGATCGCGGCGTCGCCCCGCTCGCGCGTGTCGCGGACCAGGTCCGCCGCGAGCGTCGCCCACTGGCCGTCCGGGTCGGCGGCGGCGCGCAGGCTTTCGAGGTGCCGCTTCAGGCCGGCACGGTCGTCTTCGTTCGTCGGGTCGTAGATCGGGAACATCATCGCCTCGGTCGGGGCCGACAGTTTAGGCGATCCCCCATGAGCCAACCACGGCACAAACCTACATTTGACCAAGTCACCGCCGCTTTACGAACAGCCCGCCCTGCCGTGCGACCGCCCCACGGATCTCGAGCAGGGTCAGCTCGGTCTGCACCTGCGAGGCAGGCATCCCCGTCCAGTTCACGATCTCATCGAGCGAGCGCGGCGTATCGAGCACCTCAACAATGGCTTTGCCGCTTGTGCTCGGCTGGGCGCCGACAGGCTGCTCGGCCTGCTCGGCGACCGCGTCGAGCATCGGGCCAGACTCACCAACGAGGTCGAGGATGTCGCTGACGCCGGTGACGAGCGTGCCCCAGCCCTCGCGGATTATCTGATGGCAGCCCTCGGACTGAGGCGCATCGACCCGGCCGGGCAGCGCCATGAGGACGCGGTCCTGCTCGTCGATACAGCGTCTTGCCGTCGACAGCGCGCCGCTGCGTTTGCTGGCCTCGACCACGAGGGTGCCTACGCACAAGCCCGAGATGACGCGGTTACGACGCAAGAAGTTCTCCGGCCGGGGCTCGGCCGTCATCGGGAACTCGCTGATCACCGCGCCGCGTTCGCCATCGCCCTCGATGATGTCCTTAAAGACACCAACATGCTCACCGGGGTACGGCTTGACCAGCCCGGAGCCGAGCACCGCGATCGTCCGGCCCATCCCCGCCTTGGCAGCACGCAAGGCCCCGCGGTGCGCGGCGATGTCGATGCCATACGCCCCGCCTGAAACAACCGTGACCCCGCTGCGCGCGAGCGCGTTGGCGATCAGGTCCGCCTGCTCCCGGCCGTAATGCGAGCAGTTGCGCGAACCCACGATCGCCAATGACAAGCTATCTGAAACATCGAGCTTGCCCTTGATCCAGAGCAGCGGTGGAGCCGAGGGGATCTGCTTGAGCAGCGCGGGGTAGCCGGGGTCATCGAGCGATAGCAGCGCCGCACCGTGCTTCGCGATCAGATCGATCTCGCGCTGTACGGTATCGCCGGCGGTCGCATCAATCGCACGCTTGTGCTTGCCCGCGCCTTTTGCGGAGATGCCGGTGATCTCGGCGAGCTGCGCCGCAGTCAGCGCGAGCGCCTGCTCGGCACCGCCGGCGTACTCGATCAGGCGCGCGATCAGCGTCGGCCCGAGCCCGGGCGTCAGGGTGAGCGTGAGCCAGGCTTTGGTGCTGGGCAGCATGCGGGTGAGTTTAACGAGGGGGTGTGACACAGCTTGTCATAGAGGTCTCAGAATCCGGCCGCATCATAATCAGCGTTCAACACGCCAGCCAGATCATGCAAACCGTTAGAACGCTGTTTTTGCATGTTTTGGCACAGCGATTGTTCTACTTTTAAACGTTGGTAATGTACCGCCAACATGCTCAGCAACTGAGCAGAGACAAGAATCCTGCCAACCCCTGCCTGACGCTCAGGCAACAACATGAGGACGCCACATTCCGATTTGTTTTAGCAGCAGCGGACACTACCGCGAGCTTGCATCAAAGGATAAAGCCGATCCCAAACCGAACGTGTTGTCCATCTAGCTAAGCCCAACCGGGCGACAGAACAACAGCACGACTACACAAACTCGATCCGCTCCTCGCTGAATGAGAGTGCACGCGCGATTGCTGCGCGCTGTGTTAAGCGGGGATAAGTAAAACCAGCATACCAACCGAGCCATGAATCACAGCCCCGAGCCACAAGAACAGGTCAACGAAAGATCGAAGGTCCATGACAACCAGACGACTCATCGTGTCGCGTCACCCATGAGCCAGGCCATGGTGGTCGCGGTGCTGTACAGCGGGCTTGCGTTTGCCGGGGTGTCGATCGCGATCTTTGGGTGCATGCTCTCGGTGATCCAGCAGGACATGGCGTTGAGTGGGGCCCAGGCCGGTGTATGCCAGGCGCTGTTTTTCGGCGGGCACCTGCTCGGCGCGATTGTGACCGGCCGGCTCATGGGAAGCTGGTCCACGCGCGGTGTATGGATATTGGGCCTGAGCGCGACCGTGGGCGGGAGCCTGCTCACAGGCGTGCCTTCGCTTGGCATCCTGATGCTCGGGCGGATGCTCGCGGGGTTTGGTCTCGCGTCGTCCGTACTATTTGCAAGCGGCGCGGTCGCGTCGATGTTCCCGAAACGGGCGGGCATGATGCTCAACCTGATGCACGCGGTGATCGCCGCCGCTGCCGCATTAACCCTCATGGCCGGCCAGCCGCTGGGGGTGGCGCTGGGGAGTTGGACCTCGGTGCTCTGGCTCACCGCGATCGCGGCGTCCCTGCCGCTGCTGCTGGCGGCGATGGTCCCCGGCACGCCGATCATCGAGTCGGACGCGAAGGCCGGGTTTGCCGTGCTCCGCAAAGTCGCGTTGAGCCCGCTGCTGCTGCCATTGATCCCCGCGATCATCGCATACGTCGCGGTCGAGCAGGCGATCACCGTCTTCATGCCGCAGTTTATCGAGGGCAAGTTCTCGGTCGACGCCGCCTACGCGGCCAACCTCACCGCGATGCTCTGGCTTGGCATCATCGCCGGGCGTGTCGGCTCGGTGCTGATCGGCAGCCGCATCCACGACGGCGTCCAGCTCGCGGTCGGCGGGCTGGGCATGGGCGTCTGCATGATGATGACGCTGGTCGTGCCCGAGATCAGCATGATCCCGCTGCTAATCTTCGCCGCCGGCGTCGCGGGCGGTCCGATGGTGCCCCTTGCCTTCGCGATCGCCGCCAAGCGCATGCCGCAGGCCAAGAACTCGGCGATGACACTGTGCCAGATGGCCTGCTGCGCGGGCGGCATCTACGGCCCGCTTGTCGCGGGCACGGTCGGTCAGCACGCTTCGCTTTCGATCTCCCTCATGTTTGGCTTTGCGACCATCGCCGTCGCCGTAATCCCGCTCATCCGTTCGATGCCGACGCATGAACGCCAAGAGCGGATCGCCGCACGCCGCGCCCTTTCCGCAGGCGAAGCATGATCCTGGGTTGGGCCACCCCTACCGCTTGAAACGATTGCAGAGGTGTTGGAGTGTATATGGGAAGCGCCTTAAGTGGGATAGGCGTCCCGCCTGTCATCACGACGCAGTCGTGAATCAAACGGTTTCGGGCTGTGCCCGAACGACGGGCAAGATGCCCCTCCTGCCTTTTCGTACACGTTCTTAACCGAACAGCCTCGGGAACAGCCGGCGGGCACGCTCGTTGGGCGTGAGATCGCGGAGGTCGTCGAACTCGCCGGCGTCGAGGAACGCGCCGCCGCAGGTTGCGCAGCGTTCGTACTCGATGTGCCGCTGCTCGTGGTGGGCGAGCTTGATCATCTGCGCACCGCAGCGCGGGCAGTCGTAATCGCGGATCGCGTTGTGCCGTTCGCCGATGGCCGGGCTGCCGATATCGAACCGGCCGGCGTCTTCGTGGTCCGATGCCTTGAGCGCTTCTTTCTCGCCGAGGTCGAACCACATCCCCCCGCAGGTTTCGCAGCGGTCTACTTCGGTGCCATCGATATCGATAGCGGTCATCTCGGCTTTGCATTTCGGGCACTGCATGGCGGGCTCCTGTGAAAAGATGGCTCGGGAGGGCGAGGCTCCCGCCGAGCCGCGAATCATGTGTGGCTCGCGGCTCGGCGGGAGCCTCGCCCTCCCA